>JAFTQW010000013.1 GCA_017462565.1 Ruminococcus sp. | reverse complement strand
GCCTGATGAGGATTGCCCCGAACTTACAAGCGAAATGCTGTATCAGTTACAAAAATTATCTGCAGAAAAAAGAGAAGAACGCTGCAAACAAACCGTAACATTAAGACTTTCACCACAGGCATTAGCAACAGCAAAATCACTAGGAAAAGGATATACATCTGTTTTAAGCAGAATATTGGAAAACGCATTAAAAGACGTTGACGCTATTCGCAATAATTTATAAATAAAACCGCCCTTGAGGGCGGTTTTATTTATTTTCCTAAAAACAGATATTTAAATCATTGCTTCAAACTCGGTTTTTATCTGTGCAGCAGCTCTATCCAATTCACCATTGGTGATATTTTCTTCTTCAAACGTTACAGAATGCTCGATAAGACGTTGCTGTATCTTCAACTCTCGCTTTCATCAGCATAATATACTAATAGCAATTTTTCAGATTTTGAAAAAATATGTTCACAAGAAATTTTAATAAATACCATTATTTTTATTTTCTGATTTGTCAAGTTCTTCCATTTTTATTTTTTTCCTTTTTTCAGATTTTTGTTTTTTCTCAAAAAGGGGTATTAGGGGGTTTCCCCTAACAAGCGGGTGGATATGCACACTGAAAAGGTGCATACCCACCCAATGCTTGCTAGTAAATTTTAAACCCCAAAATGACACCTTTTCCCACCCCCTAAAATTCAATACACATAAATTTTTTCTTCATTTATTTAAGCGGATTATATTAAATTTATCTCCATTCTCACACCTTTTCTAACTCAAAAAAGTTTTGTATAATTCAGATTAGCTATTGACTTCTTTTCAGAAAATATCGTATAATAAATATAAGACAAAACTTGTATCAAATAACACGAGAATGACAAAGACAATAATTTAAAAAAGGATAATAAAATGGACGATTTAATAAAAGAGCAGACAGAAAAATTGACAAAGCTGCTTACCGATTTTGAAAATAGTCTTGCCGAGCAGGAAAAAAAAGTTATTGAGCATTTTTCAAAAATTGAACAGGAAACAAAGGAACTGGAAAACCGTCTTGCAGTTTTGAATTTACATTTAAAGGTTGCTGAAAAAGAAATTTCATAAAGCATAAATACCGCAAAGAAAAGGGGGAAAAAACGTGAATTTATCTTTACAGACACAGGGGACATATCATTTCGGAAAAGAAACTTGTGTTGAACTTACGCCCGAAGTTATTAAATTAAAGAAACTCGAAAACGAACGAAAAATGTTCGCTAAGTGGAGAGAAGATTATAAAAAGAAATATAACAAAGATATATATGATAAATAAAACCGCCCTCGAGGGCGGTTTTTCTTTATTCTCCGAAAAACAGATACTTAAATCGTTGCTTCAAACTCGGTTTTTTATCATTCTGTACAACAGCTTCATCAAATTCACCATTGGAGATATTTTCTTCTTCAGATGTTACAGAATGCTCGGTAAGACGTTCTTGTATCGTTCCGGCGTGAAGAGCTTGAGCTGCAGTCAGAGCTGCAGTTGTATTCTCAAGTGCAGAATTAGCAAGAGCCAACTGTTTATCTTTCTCGGCGAGTTGCTTATCCTTTTCAGCAATTTGTTTGTCTTTCTCCTCAAGCTGCTTCGCTAAAATATCAAGTTGAGATTGCAAAAATCGAAAAGTATTATTATTTGCGATTTCTTCCGAATTTTGCGATTTTTCTTGCGGTTTTTGCAATTCGTTTTCGATTTTACTTTCCGTTTTTTGCGTTATTTTCGATTTAATTTGCGATATTTGCGTTTCATCAAGTATATATTTATTGCCGAGTTGCTCAGCTTTTATAGCTAAATCAGCCATAGCCTTACTTATTGTAGGCTTACTAACTCCAAGCTCATCGGCGAGCTGCTTAATTGTCATCATCAAAATTATTCTCCCTTTCGTCAAGTCTGCGATTATATTCAAATAATAATTTAGGTTGGGTTACAATAATATGGCTTCTCCCGAACTCATCAATTTCCTGTCGAACGTTCGGACTTATATGCCGCACCGTAGGCGGTGTATATTCCCACCATTTGCGAATTGTTTTAGGGTCAAGACCTGTATCTTTATTACAATCAGCCTTTCGCCCCTCTGGGTGCTGCTGCCGCCATTCATATACGCTAAGACCTTTACTCGGTCGCCCCTCTGGCTTTTTAAATGCTTGTCCTCTACGCTTCATATTGACTTTTTTAGTTCTCATATCCTCTAAATGCCATTCTTGTTTTTGATAATTTCGTTTTTGTGCAGGAATAGTAATAGCAGTAACACGTTCGCACTCCTTACGTGTCATATCAATAAAATTACTATCAAAACATTCCAAAGCAGCCTTTACATCAGACTTGGTGAACGGCTCATCAGGCTTAATACCATTCAGATATTCCTGCAGCTCGTAAGCATCCTTTTCCAATTCTTCGTAAGTAACAGGATTTGGATTGTGTTTTTTATCATAATAAGAGCATTTTCGGGCAATAATAGCAAGCAGCATAATACAATAATAACGATGATGATAGGTAGCACCGCTTAAAATCTGCCGCTTCCACCACTCATACAGACGTCTGCTAACGTGCCAACGTCCTTTAGGCTCTCCGTCAATGACACGTTTCTGATACCACTCAGGGTAAGCTGCGGCAGCTTCGATGAGAGACATAGTAGTATCGGGAAACAGCTTTGTTTCATCAATACGGTACTGTTCCTGCACAAATTCATTCAGATAAGAAAGGGTTATTTTCTTTTCAGAACAGCGAAAAGCTCGCACAATATCCCCTTTCTTGGTCTTACCGCCAACAACTCTGAAGCCTTGATTTATACCTTGATATTGCGGCTCTTTTATATCAGAAACGTACATATTCCATATTTTTCGGGTCAAAGCATATTTTAACTCCTTAAGCTGCAGCTTAATATTCGGATATAAAGGGATAGGCTCTTCAAAAAGATAATACAAATGAATTCCGCTACCGCTCAGAACGATATACTGTGGAGCAGGGTAAATATTAAAGTCACAACGAGTTCCATATATAAAACGAGCCAATCCTTTATCTGTAACGCCATCTATATCAAATATCATAGCATACATTTTACTGGCGTGCTCGAGGACGTTCCGCCGCCCAAAGTAAGTTAAACCACTCAGAATAGAAAAAGAAGATTGCTGCAGCTCCTTAAGCCCCTCAAGGTCATTAAGAATAATCTGATGAAATTTAAATTCTTCACCTTTACGCTCAGTCTGGAACACCCCAATAGGATTGCCGATGAACTCACCAGTACGGAACTCCCCCCGACGTTCAATGCTACCGTCAGGGAAAATATCTCGATAAAAATCAACAGGCGCAACCTCAGAACACCCATATTCCGCAAGAACATCAGTAAAAGCCATAAAAACAACCTACTTTCATAAAAAAGAAGAAAAAATATCGAAAATCACAGCTTTGCTGTGAGCAGGGGGGCAGACACCGCAACCACAAGGGGCAAAAAGAGCGGCGGCGTTGCCGCCTTAAAGAGAAAGTCACCCCCATTGAGGTTTCGGTTTCCGCCCCCCTGCACCCCCCACTTTCCACTTCCTTATCCCCCGACTTTCTCCATATTCCCCAAGAGCATAAATACCATACAGTGGCGTTATATTTTCAATAAGTTTTTCCCTATTTTTATTATAAAAAAACAGGCTTGAAATGTCAAGCCTTTTCTGTAAAAAATTCCTATTCAGTGGCGTTATATTTTCAATGAATTTTTTCCCTATTTTCATTATAAAAAAGCAGGCTTGAAATGTCAAGCCGTTTCTCTATTTCCACGCCTGCAAAATTTTTTAAAAAGTAACACAAAATGTATTGCAAATTGTGTTACAATATGATATAATATAATCGAAGAAAAAAAGAAAGGAGGGGTACAATGTTATTTGAATGGGATGATGAAAAAGAAAAGATTAATATAAGGAAACACGGACTTGATTTTGAAACGGCAGCAAGAGTATTTGCTGATGAAAATAGATTGGAATTTTATGACGAAACTCACTCTGATACCGAAGACAGATACATAACAATAGGAATGATAAATAATGTTACTTGCATTGTTATGGTTGTATATACGGAACGCGGAGAAGCAGTAAGATTGATTTCGGCTCGAAAAGCTACAAATCAAGAAAGGAGAATGTATGATGATTACACGAAAGGAAATTGATTTAAATAAGCCTTTAACTGAAGAACAGAAAAGAATGCTCAAGGAACTGGAAACACGCCCTGTTCAGCCTGATGAGGATTGCCCCGAACTTACAAGCGAAATGCTGTATCAGTTACAAAAATTATCTGCAGAAAAAAGAGAAGAACGCTGCAAACAAACCGTAACATTAAGACTTTCACCACAGGCATTAGCAACAGCAAAATCACT
>JAFTQW010000012.1 GCA_017462565.1 Ruminococcus sp. | reverse complement strand
GCGGATTTTCGGGAAAATTTTGTCGAGGGCAAGGCGAAAAAGTGAAAGCATACTATCGTATGGTGAGCTTTTTCAACACAGCAATCGGCAAAATTTTCCGAAAAGACGTGCGGAATCTTCTATGTGGACAGGTTCTTAAATCTGCTTTTATTTCTTTCTGCATTTTGAGCAAAAATATCATTGCCGCAGCAGTATTATTACTTTTTCAAAATTCTTCAACGTTACATCAAAATATTATGGCTCGTTCCTGACTGATAACCGATTGTAATATCATAAAAATTAAGGCAGCACCCTCATAACAGGCATTCTGCACAAACACCACAGCCAATACATTTTTATCATTTATCTTTATAATTTTGCATAACATAACAAAATCTTTCCTAATCTTCTTATCGAAAAAATTTAAATTGTTTGAAAGCATTGAGGATAAAATTTTTTGGCAGTGCTCCGTTGTCTGGAAGCAGAAGTACGCTCATACAAAAAAGAAAATCCATCTGTCTGAATAGTCCTCCTTGACACACGAATTTTCTTTTTTCGTTCTTGGCACGTTTTTCAATAGTGCTGAGTATAACTGTACAAGATAGATCAGGTTTACTATTCAGTAAACCTGATTTTTTACCTCCTGCAATTCCGCTTTAAAATTTCATTCAAACATCGGTGTGGAAAGATAGCGTTCGCCTGTATCGGGAAAAAGCGCAACTATAGTTTTCCCCTCGTTTTCCGGCCGTTTTGCAAGCTGAATGGCAGCCCACAACGCTGCGCCGGAAGAAATACCGATAAGCACTCCTTCTTTTCTTGCAGCTGCTCTGCCTGCTGCAAATGCATCTTCATCTTCAACAGTAATTATTTCATCATAAATATCAGTATTAAGAATTTCAGGAACAAAGCCTGCGCCTATTCCCTGAATTTTATGAGAACCCGCAACCCCCTCTGAAAGTACCGGAGAGCTTTTTGGCTCTACAGCTACTATCTTTACATCAGGATTCTGAGATTTAAGATATGCTCCAACACCGCTGATAGTTCCTCCTGTTCCGACTCCGGCAACAAAAATATCTACCTTTCCGTTCGTATCGTTCCAGATCTCAACACCTGTTGTTTTCTGGTGAGCAGCAGGATTAATCGGATTTGTGAACTGAGAAGGAATGAAACTATCCGGAATTTCTGCAGCAAGCTCATCAGCTTTTTCAATAGCGCCTTTCATACCTTTTGAACCGTCTGTGAGAACAAGTTCTGCGCCATAAGCCTTCATAAGATTTCGACGTTCAACGCTCATTGTTTCAGGCATCGTAATAATAAGACGATAACCTCTTGCAGCAGCAACAGAAGCAAGACCGATTCCCGTATTTCCGCTTGTAGGTTCGATTATAACGCTTCCAGCTTTGAGAATACCTTTCGCTTCCGCATCATCGATCATAGCCTTTGCGACTCTGTCTTTAACAGAACCAGCCGGATTAAAGTATTCTAACTTAGCAAGCAAAGTTGCATTAAGATTATTCGCTTTTTCAATATTTTCAAGTTTCAAAAGCGGTGTGTTACCTATCAGATCTGTGATTTTTTTATAAATATTCATTATCAGGACTCCTCATTGATCTAAATAATTCCTATATATTTGCTATGATTTGATTATATCACACTCTTTTATATTTGTCAAGGACTTTTTGAAAATTTATAAAAACTTGTTATGTGTACATATATACAGGGCAACATCATTTACTTTTTCTGTTAGTTATAAAGGGGACGCTGCTCCCAACGGTCGCCCATACCCTCTGTCAGCAAGCTGACATCTCCCTACACTGTAGGGAGTCACCCTTAAACTCCTGCCAAATGGATATCATCCCTTTGGAAACCCACAATTAAATTATTACAAATACCCCATAAAGGGGTATTTGTAATAATTTAGG
>JAFTQW010000011.1 GCA_017462565.1 Ruminococcus sp. | reverse complement strand
GCGGATTTTCGGGAAAATTTTGTCGAGGGCAAGGCGAAAAAGTGAAAGCATACTATCGTATGGTGAGCTTTTTCAACACAGCAATCGGCAAAATTTTCCGAAAAGACGTGCGGAATCTTCTATGTGGACAGGTTCTTAAATTATTAGAATTAAGGCAACAGCAAAAAGCTGCCGCACCGTATCGGTGAGACAGCTTTATTTTATTACTTATTTTTCTTTGCGTTCTCTCTGCCTTTCCACCATGACCATGTTACCGGAGCAACAAAGATTGATGAATAGGTACCGGAGATAAGACCAAACATAAGCGGTACTGAGAAGCTGAGCAGCGAATGATAACCTGTCACAAGAACAACGATAGTGATGATAAGCATAGTGCTTATAGTTGTAATAGAAGTTCTTATAGAACGTGTGAGAGACTGCGTACAGCTTACATTTATAAGCTCATTAAGAGTTGATTTCGGGAAAAGCTTGCGGTTTTCTCTGATTCTGTCGTAAATAACGATAGTGTTGTTGATCGAATAACCGAGAATCGTAAGAAGAACGGCAACAATGTTTGAATTTATCTCGAATCCGCAGATTATACAAGCTGCAATTGCAACGAGAAGATCGTGGCAAAGTGCGAATATCGAGCATATTCCGGCAGACCATCCGCCGATTTTTCTGAAACGGATCGCAATATAAATAATAACTACGATCGCTGCAAAAATAACGGCAACAAGACACTTGATAAGAAATTCTCTTCCTGAAGTCGGACTTACGTCGTTGGAATCGAATATTTTTATCTCGTTATCAGGAAATTTCTCCTGAAGCTTATCAGAAAGCTCTGCCTGCTTGTCTGCGGAGAAACCATCGTCGGAAGTGAACGAAATTGAAAGCTGTTTCTCGCCTGTACTGATGCTCTCGCCTGTTCTTACATTTACCGGAACGCTTACAAGCTCTTTTACGACGCTTTCCGCTGCGGCCGTGTCAACATCTCCGCTGTAAGAGTAGGTGAGCATTGTTCCGCCCTTGAACTCGATAGCAAAATTCACCTTGCGGATAACGATTCCGAGAATCAGAGCGACAAGAACTCCTATGACGATTCCGAGTATCATTTTCTTCTTTGAACAGAAGTTATAAACCTTTTCCGGCATAATTGCCTGAGGAGTATTTTTTGCTTTCTTACTCATTTAACGTCACCTCCGTAAAGCTTTCTGTTCTTGAAGCAGTTGAACTTAGAAAGTGAAGTTACCATAAGTCTTGCAGCGAATACTCCCATTACGAAGTTAAGGATAACTCCGGCGAGGAGTGTGAAGCCGAAAGAATAAACAAAGCCTTCCGCAGTTGCTCCGAATGCAAAGAAAATGGTTTTATTGAGTATCTTCGAGAAGAAGCTCGAAGGAACGCCGAACGCTCCCATAAGGATAACGGCGATAATAACGTTTGTAAGGTTTCCGTCGAGGATAGCTGAGAATGCTCTCTTATAGGCTATCTTGATAGAAGCGTCAAGGGATTTGCCTGTTTTAAGCTCTTCCTTGATTCTTTCGCCCGTGATGATATTGGCGTCAACACCCATACCAACGGCAAGAATGATACCTGCGATACCGGGGATAGTAAGAGTTGAACCGTTCATAAATCCGAACCAGCCAGTTACGAAAGCGATACTTCCGGTGATCTGACCGATAAGAGCGATAACTGCAACAACTCCGGGAAGTCTGTAGAGAACTATCATATAAACCGCAATGAATGCGAATGCGATAGCTGCTGCGAGCATAATTGCATCGAGAGAGCCTTCGCCCATTGTCGGAGAAATTGTATTCGTGCTCTTTGTTTCCATTTTGAAAGGAAGCGCACCGCCGTTGATCTGGTCGGCAAGCTTCTTTGCTGTTTCGTAAGTAAAATTACCTGTAATAACAGCGCTTCCGTCTGTGATAACAGTGTTTACGGAAGGAGCTGAGATCTGCTCGTCGTCCATCCAGATAGCGATCGGAACGTTTGCATTCATTGCCTGCTGAGTAGCGTCTGCAAACTTCTGAACTCCGGTATCTTTAAGATCGAGAGCAACAACGATCTCCTGATTCATTGTTTCATCATTCTGATGACTCATAACAGAAGCCGAGTCAACATCCGAACCCTGAAGAACGATCTCGCCTGTATAAGCGCTTTTGCCTGTTGTGTCGGTAGTTGATTCTGTTCCCATACGGAAAGTAAGCTCCGCCATTTCGCCAAGCTCTTTCACAGCCGATTCGGGATCGAAGTTAGTTTCGCCTGCCTGCCAGGGAAAGCGTACGATAATTCTGTCGCTTTTGCTGTCGCTGTAAACCTCGCTGTCAGTAATACCAAGAGAGGAAAGTCTTGTTTTGATAACTTCCGTAGCGGCGTCAAGCTGCTCATCAGAAGCGTCAAAATCTCCAGCCGGAGCAAAGGTTGCGTCAACACCGCCCTTGATATCTATACCAAGACGGATATCGTCGATACCTTTGATCATGGTTTTGGTATTATCGCCGAATCTGTAATCCAGACCAACGATAGCTGAAAGAGAAAACAGCGCAATTAAAGCAACGACAATGAAGAAAGTTAATTTGCCGGTCTTTTTCACGGTCATGCCTCCTAAAAATTGAATCTTTTTACAAAGATCGCTGATATTTCTGTCTCTATGACAATTGTTAATATTGTACTATATTTTCATAAAAAAGTCAAGCATATCAGCGCAAAAACAAATTTTTTTAAGAATATGCACAATTATAGCATATAAAAATTGCCATTCTTTACATATTGGCAAATACAATAAAAGATCAATTCCTTAAATTCGCAACTAAATTTTTTACAAATTTATAAGAAAGAACTCTTTGATATGTTAATTGCTGCGGATAATTATAATTATATATTATGTGATATCATCCGCCAATGGATTTTGCTCTCTTTATCATTTTTCAAAGATATTGACCTTTTGCGGCATCCAATGCCAATCGACTTAGGAATTTCTGTTCCTCGAACTCTTTTCAAAATGACGTTCATTCTATGGGCATTCTGCCCTACTTATTTTCATTACCTCTTTAGGAGGTAATGAAAATAAGTAATATCGGGATTCCAAAGGGGATGTACTCCCCTTTGGCAGGGGTTTAAGGGGACAGAGTCCCCTTATTAATAGAAAGTAGCAACAACCTTTTCAGGCGGAGCGGAATCGGTTATGTCGATAACCTGAATGACAGGACCTTTTCCACGATAGAATTTGTGCTTCTGAACCTTGATTTTACCCTTGACTATCACCCAGCCGCGGTCACGCATCTGGGATGAGTCTGCGACTTCAAAGACGAACCAGCAGTATTGAATATCTTCCACACAGCAGGTCATAACATTTCTGCCGACTGCAAAAACATTATCCGGAAATTTGGGATTCCTTGCGGCAACACCTTTGAAGGTAACGGTTTTGCCGTCGTACTTTTTAGGCTCTTCCATGATATCACGGTAAAACAAAGCGTAATCGTTATCCTCAATAACGATTTCGTCGGCTTCAACGTCAAACGGGAGCGGATCTTCAATATCGTCGTAAGCAACGGTTCCGTCGGTGTATTCGTAAGCGATTTCAGTACGTCTGCTCACTCCACGGACGATTTTGTGGAATTCCTGAGCGTCATAGCTCTTATCCATTCTGTTGAAGGCAACAAGCTCGCACATATTGAGTTTATCGACAACAAGGCTTCTCATATTGGCATTGTAATTCATGAAAGTTGAAGCGTCGGCGAAAAACATGACCTGATAAATTGCCCAGCCATCGGGCATATTGGTAAAGAGATCATTAACAAGCCACATTCCGTTATACTCAATAACGACTCTTTCAGCGGAGCATTCATCGACCAGCCGCTGGAGATTGGCTTCATTAAGTTCGTTTTTATCGTCAAGAGTTCTTATAAAAACGTTTTTGGACGGAAATTTTGCGGGATTATATTCCTCTATGCCCTCTTCGCAGATAAGCAGGAGAGTTTTTTCACCGTTATTGAAACGTTTGTCTTCAAGAGTTTCCTGAATGAATTTTGTCTTTCCTGATTCGAGAAATCCCAGAAAGAGGTATACCGGAACTTCCGGCGGATTATTAGCCATTATCTGCTCTCTCCCCTCAGTTATTTTCAGCGCCGAAGAGCTTAGCGATAGCTTCCTCGTTTATTTTAGAGCCGATTACGCAGAGTCTGCCGATAGTACCGGCGCTTCCCGTGCGGACGTCCGGAACTCCGGGAACGTAATCGAAATGAATCCACTGTCCGTCCTTTCCGGCAACGATTCCTTTTGCACGGAGTATCATGCCGTAAGCTTCTTCGTTTCCGAGTGCGTTGAGGGCGTTTGTGATCTCCTCTGCGGAATAAGCGGCAGGAGTTTCAATACCCCAGCTTGTGAAGACGTCGTCGGCATGGTGGTGATGATGATGTTCGTGATCGTGGCATCCGCAGGTGCAGTCCGGACCGTGCTCGTGCTCATGTTCTTCGTGGTCGTGATGATGACAGTGTTCATGCTC
>JAFTQW010000010.1 GCA_017462565.1 Ruminococcus sp. | reverse complement strand
GCCGTCAATTCCATTTGTTTCGGGCAGATCGGAGACTGCATCGGCAAATAATTCCACAGTAACCAGACTTCGGTCGTCAACAGTTTTGGCATATGATAAATATTTTATTTGTTTTATTTCAACCATTTATTTTTCCTCCTTATTTTTAGCGTGCTGCGTTCCGAAATAGCATCATTAAGGAATTTTGTCAAGCTTAACGGAGATTTTTTCTCCGCCCAGACAGCCTTCTGAGCCTGACTCCTGCCAAAGCCAAGAACCTGAGCACGAGCGTTATCGGGGAGCTGACCCGTCTTTTCAAGGAAGTCGCTAAGCTGACGTTCCTTGTTCTTCAGCTTTACGGAAACTGCTGTAAAATCATCCGAAAACTGCTGTTTTACTTTGTCATCCGGAGCGTTGTTCCGGGCGGTATCATAAGCGGCAGCCTCACGCTTCAGACTACGGATATCACGCTCGAATTTACGCTGCATCTGTGATATTTCGTACTCCGTGTACTTTTTTCCGTCGTATTCGATATTTTTGGCATTCATTTCCCGAAGACGCTCGTCGCTGTAATTTCTGGAGCTTATCCCCTCAAAGAACGGATACCAGTCGTGACGGCAGTTCCAGCCGCCAAAGCCGTCGCCAGTGCCGTAGCCGATATCTTTCAGCGAAAGATAACCCTTTCGTCCGGATAAGCTTACAAGCTGTCCCTGCCACTCTGCATGAGAGGGACGTGCATTGGAATGAGCCGTTATTTCCATGATATCGCATCCCATATCCCGGGCATTGATAAGCGAAAGCTGACGGCACGTCTGACCTACTCCGGTGAGTACGCTCCGTCTGACCGCAACGTCAAGCTTGTCCCTGTGTCCGGACGGATAAAGCACCTCAGTTCCGTCCTCTGCGGCAGCCTTGACAGCGTTTCTGATAGCTGTATTGTAGTCAAATGCGCCGCTTGATATCTGCATATATGCATTGTTGCAGGCGGTTATGTAGGCTTGCTGAGCTGTGTTAGCTGTTGTCAGAGTAAGGTTGCTCAGATCGCCGGAGCATTTCACATATCCGGCATTAAGAGTCTGCATCGCCGCTGGAGAAAGCTTGATTATTCCCTCAAGACCAGCCTCACGATAACGGATATTATCATTTTTTACGGATTCAACTCCTGCGTCCTCAAACAGCGTTCTGACGTGATTTTTAGTTGTATCTGTCCGGCTTGCGATCTCCGCAAGAATATCATCGTAAACCATTCCCGATTCCTGCAATTGCTTTGCCTGCCATTTTGCGGTCCGGTCATTTCGCCGTTTTTCACCAATCTGCGGACTATATCGCTGATAATTGCATTATCAAGATCAGAGTACAGCTTTATCAGATCATCGGAAAGATGACTGTAATATTCCGGCGACAGCATTAAATATCACCGCCGAACAGCGGAGCAGAATCCGGCATATATTCCTTCGCCTTATCCTCGGAACAGCCGAAATACCACGCAAGAAGCTTCTCCGCTTTGAGCTTTCCGGATGTTACAAGCTGCAAACGCCTTGCAAATTCCTTGTCTCTGTCTTCCGTAACACCATCGCCCCACTCGAATACCGTTTCATATTCTCCCGACGGTGCAAGTTCACAAATATCCGCATAAGCATTAAGTGCATATATGAGATGCTGAAGAGAATCCTGAAGAGCTTCTTGGATGTTCTGAATGTACGTCAGGGAACGCTGCTTGCTTCCTCTGACTTCTTCGGCTGTCTTTTCAACAGTCTGAGGATCTGACAGCGTTCCATAGGCAAGACCGCAGTTGAATTCAATTCGTTGAAAAATTCTGTTAAGTCCGTTAAAAAGCGAGTTGTCACGAATACTCGGAGCAAATTCCATGAACGGCTGCGGTATCTCAAGAGAAACAGGAAGACCGGATGATGCGCTGTTTGAAGTCAAGGCAGGCAAACTGAGAATACTCAGCAGATCTCTGAAAGCGTATCCTAACGATAGTAGTAATCTGCATTTTACAAGTTTGTCGGATGATTGTACACTGTTCAAGGTACACGAAAACGGAAGCCTCAGAGTCACAAACGTAACAGGACTTTATAATGTAAGACCAAGTATCATTTCTGAAGGAAATCTTCAGATAGACGGCGGTGATTATAACTGCAGCATTACCAAATTTGACACGAATAGCAGTCATCCCGTTTCATGCATTCTCATCAAAGGCGGAAATGCCATTATCAGCGGCGGTAAGTTTGATTCTGAGGGGACTGCAATCGGCGTTCTTGGAGGAAATCTCACTATCACAAGCGGTTTCTTCGGAGGTTGGGACAACGCCGTGTATTTTAACAACGATGCCACAACAGTAAACATCTACGGCGGACAATTCGATAAATCCAATACAACACAGGGGTGGTATCAGGATTATGGAATATGCGCATTAAGGGGGACGCTGAATATATTTTACGGCAGTTTTTATGGCGATAACAACGCTGTATTCGTTTCCGGCAATGTAAAAGCTGTTAATATCTATGACGGATATTTCAAGCAGTATGGAACAGGAGCAGTCACCGGCTCAGCAGCATTCAGAAGCCTTTCCAAAAATACGAAAATCTATCAGGGAACATTCGTTGGGCCAAAGGGTATCGTTTGCGGCAGTGGGGAATTTGCTTTAGAAGACTATCTTTTCATTGGCAGAGCAGGCGTGACAGTTACCGATGACGATATGCCTGTTGACATAAGTACGAAGGCGGACTTTTTTGGCGAATCATACCTTAAAATTTATAGTGATAGTGACTACCCGATTATTACGAAGGAGCCGGAATCTGTTGATGCTTTTTCCGGTGATGAGGTCGTGTTCAAAGTCGAGGCGGAAAATGCGACAAGGTATGAGTGGCATATTTTCGATGCTGATGATAAGTCCGAACAGCCTTATTCATGGGAGGATTTGAAGCAATACTATGATGTGAGCGGAGAAAATACCGATACACTGGTGATACATAATGTGAAGGGTTGGTTCGGCAACAAGGGTGTCTGGTGTACCGTTTACAGCGACAACGACTGGAATTATTCAAAAAATGCCTATCTGACTGTTCATGTCAAAGGCGATGTCAACAACGACGGCGTATTCGGCGTTTCTGACGTCGTTAAGATGCAGAAATGGCTTCTGTGCGTCGGTGAGCTTACTAACTGGGAAAACGGAGATTTATGCGAAGACAATGTTATCGACGCTTTTGACTTATGTCTTATGAGAAAAATGCTGATTGAACAATAAAAATGCACTGTTGATTGATTTGCAGTGCCATAGCGTATCAGCTATAGGTCATCTGATTTAACGAGACAGGGCACAAAATAGTCTGCATACTGTGTTGCTGCTCTTCTTTTCACCATGATAAATGATTTGTATTTCCGGGCTTTTTATCTCAGGCTTCTGCATTTTTCTCAAAAAAATTTGAAAAAAATGTGAAAACTATCGTTTCTGATAGGGCGCTTTTTAAAAAATCCTTTATAATTGAGAATTGTGAAAGTTTTCGTATTTGAAACAGAAAGCAGGTGATAATGCGTGCGCAGGGTTATTGTGAATATGAAAGATTATATTTTTGCCGACGCTGTGACGCAGTCGTTACAAGCGGACCAACAAAGTGATTTTAATGTAATATTGACAACCCAATATGGAGGAATTGCGACAATATGGCAGGCAATGTGAGCCATATGCTGTATTGATGGAGGTCAATGGATATCCGCCCTATGTGCTGAAAGAAAGGTTAAAAATCCGGGATGCCATCAAAGAAGTCAATCCTGACTGCAAGATCGTTCTTGTAGTAGACGAAAACTCGGAGAAAGAAGTAGCCAAAGAGGTCAGAAAGGCGAAAAAAGCCGGGAGGATAGACCAATTCATTTACGGCTCTATCAGTGCTAATTACCTTGTAGCACTGATGGACACATTATAATAAATTTGCTTTCTCCTTTTCAGGCGTGAAATCACTTTGTACACGATCTGACAGGAAGAAGGCATTTGATGACAGCGATATAATTTAAGATAAGATGCTGTGAGGTGCTTGGAATTTCTGAATTTGATGCAGATATTTTTGAAAATCAGGTTGAAAAAATTATTGTTCCAACGGGATCTCCACTGTAAGTTCCGGGTATTTCTTGGCGATATATGCGCAAGCTCTTTAACCGTTAAATAATCCATATTCTCCTCCTTTCTGCCGGAGCGTCCGCTCCGACAAAAAATTTTCTTGACAAATTCTTCATTTTGTGATACATTTAATTTGAACATCAAGAAAATAGAATTGAATATCTCAGCAGATATATGGGACACGATAATATTCAGCACACGCTGTATTATCTGCATCTCACGCAAAGACTTTTTCCTGTATATCGGGATAAGCTCAGAAGCCTTACAGAAAATGTGGAGGCGGCTTATGTCGAAGAATAAAGGAAACAAAAGCAACTTCTTTATCTATGTGAAGGGCTTCATAAATGATATGCGGATTGAACTGACAAGCGAGAAAACAATTGAAGCATACCGGATTTCGCTGAACGATTTTCGCAGCTATCTCTCCATACAGCACGGAAAAAAGGTTGATATGATAACCTTCGATTATGTGACCGAGGATATCATCAGAACTTACATCAGATGGGTATCTGATAACAAGAGTGTTGGAACACGAAATGTCCGGCTTGCAGATATAAAAGCCTATGTCAGATATGCTGCAAGAAAAGATATTGAGCTTATTTCGCTGGAAATCGCACTGCATAGCTTGAAGTCTAAAAAGGTATTGCCTAAAAAGCATAACTGGATGACAAAGGAACAGGTTCTCGATCTTCTGGAACAGCCTGAACATACAATGATCGGTATCCGTGACAGGTTTATCATTTTGTTTCTGTTTGGTACAGGTGCAAGAGTGAGCGAGATCGTATCTGTCAAGCTGAAAGACTTTTGTTTTGGCGGAGAATATCCGTACATTAGAATCACAGGCAAAGGTAATAAGCCGAGAATCGTTCCGATTTCAGACAAGGAATTTCTTGTCAATCTTCAATATTATTGCAGCCTTTATCATAAGAACAATGATCCGCAGGATTATTTGTTTTACACAACTAAATTTGGTGACCGCAAAAAAATGTCAGTTGATAATATTCAGCGTATTTGAAAAAGTACAGTCTGAAATGCGATAAGGTTGATTCATCGGCGATGAGTGTTCACCCGCACCTTCTTAGGCACTCTTATGGAGCGCATATGTACCATTCGGGACTTTCTCTGCCGGAGATTGTGTTGCTGCTCGGTCACGAATACACAACCACAACTGAAATCTACGCTTAAACCGAAACCGATGCTGATATGGCAGCGGAAGTGTTAAAGAAAACGCTTGGTGAACGTTCCACTGAGAGAATGTGGGATGACCTCACAGAAGAAGAAAAACTCAAAGCATTAGGCTTAAAGTAGGAGGATAATTATGCCGATAAAAATCAATACCTATCACCGTAATTGCTGCTGTATTATGCTTTTTGTCGGCATAATACTTTACGCAGCATTAAAACTAAATTTTATATATTGATATTTTTATGGCTGCGATGTAATTTCATAAAATTAATAACGAACAAGATGAAAATGAGCAAAACTTTTTAACGAAGGGGAGAACAAAAATATGTTTGAACAGGATTTCATTTTAAGGGAAATTGAACAAATGGTTGCAGCTATACTAAAATTTGTTTTTGGTAAAGATATAGGATATTCTTCATCATTGTCGATAGATAATTTGAATAAAAAGGAGAAATCTGACGAACTTCTCAGAATGATAGACAACGGTAAAATCTACGAAGCTATTGAGGTGCTTTACAATTGCACAGGAAAGAATAAAGACGATCTTCTTATTGGTTTTAACTTTTTTTCGTATCTCTGCGGAAAAAGCGAGGATTTCTATGAAAAATATAATTTATGCTTTGAGGATATGGAACAGGAAATGAAGACTTTTTTTGAAAGATATGGATTAAACGAAGAAATGTTCAATCTTATTTTTATGAAGATGTAATTTTGCTTGTTAAGTAACTTATCTCAGTGTTTTTGTAAATTGAATGCACAAAGATTTTCGATTTACTCTATTAAGGAATCCCTGATTAAATCCAGTGCGTAGGTTGCGCAGTCAGATTTTTCGTCAGGTTGTATAGAAATTTTGCAGGCATACTGATGTATGCCAAGGAATTTCTGTGCAAGATGACGGAAAATATGCAAGCAAGATGCGTGCTGAGCCGCAAGGCATGATTTATTCAGTGATTTCTTAAAATTTTATATAAAAATAAGCCCGGAATTGGTTCAATCGAACTTTTTTCGGGCTAAAAATTTATGTTAATTTATTCTGTAATGCCATAAGTATTTCTGTATTCAAGCATTTTATCGAGATATTCCTTACCGGGAACGATGCCGCTTGTAATAGCATCGATGATATCAACCATTGTAACGATAGGATAAACCGTAACTCCGAAATCACGTTTTACCTCCTGAACAGCCGAAAGCTCGCTTGTACCTTTTTCCATACGGTCAACAGTGATTACCATACCGGTTACGTCAACATCAGCAGCAGATTTTAACTTAGGCATAGACTCACGCATAGCCTTTCCAGAAGTCATAACATCGTCAATAATAACGACTTTTTCACCGTCCGTGAGAGCTTTTCCAACGAACATACCGCCCTCGCCGTGATCCTTTGCTTCCTTGCGGTCGAAACAGTAGGAAACATCGATTCCAAACTTATTGCTAAGAGCTACGACAGCCGAAACGGCAAGAGGGATTCCCTTATAAGCAGGTCCGAAAAGAGTTTCGACCGGAATGTTGTTTTCATGTATGCATTCAGCGTAATATTCACCGAGTTTAGCAAGCTGAGCGCCGGTCTTGTAATTTCCGCAATTGATAAAGTAAGGAGCTTTTCTGCCGCTTTTTAGTGTAAATTCACCGAATGTAAGCACTCCGCAGTCAACCATAAATCTGATAAAGCTTTCTTTGTAAGTCATTTTAAATTTACCTCCGTTTAGTATATAAACTCATTTTGTTTCAAAAACAAATCCGCAATCCGGGCAGCGTGGATAATCAATATCCATTTCAGTCTCACATTCAGGACATTTTTTCGTCGGCAGCTTGTCAATAGAAGTATCCAGATCGGTTTTGAATCTTCCGGCGAAATTAACGGGTTTTGTATACCGGAAAAATCCGGCAAGCATTCCGCATTCTGCGCAGTAAAACCCAAGTGTTTTGTCGAGAGGAGTTTCGCAAAGCTTTATATTCTCCTGATAGAATGCGGCAACAGGGTAGGCACGGTAATATCCTTTATCGACACTTCTTTGTTCCATTCTGAATTCACCAATTATCATCGGTTTGCCGCAGTTTCCGCAAATCATTTAATTCGCCTCCTGAAATCCCAGAAATTGGTATTAAAAATCCATAATTCTATTATAACTCATTTGTGATAAAATTGCAAGGGATAATTATAAAGATCGTAACAAGTTGCGCATCAGAACTTAAATTGTGAGTTCAATTTGATTTCCCTCAAAACAGATCACAGAGCTTTCATAATATCCGTCACCACTGGTTCGTGGGCCGCTAATCACTTCATAACCATCTGATAACAGCTTCGCCGTTAATTTATCAACCTTATCTGCACTCCCTAAACTGAATGCAATGTGAATATAACCGGTTCGGTCGACGCCTTTTTCACAGTCGAGCATATTAGGTTTATTCATTAGTTCCAGTCTTGCTCCATCATTAAACGATAGAAAATAAGAACGGAAGTTAGTTTTTAAGTTATGGTATTCATTATTTGGTGCTGCATCAAAATATTTTATAAAAAATTCCTTGGCAGATTCTAAATCGTTCACATACATTGCGATATGTTCAATTTTCATAAATTCCTCCTGATATAATTATGAACAAAAATTAATTATAATTTCTGATTGATAGTATTTCTCTTGAAATTTTACTTGTTCCATTATTTCTTCTTTAGTAAAAGACATATTTTCAGGACATACCACCCATTTTTCTTCAACATCATCAAATCTATGAATTATAGCAATAATTTTGCCTGTGAATTTTTCAACAGCCTCATCTACTCCCAGTATGTAAGCGTCCTGCTCTTCTCCGTCGGGAGCAATAATTCCTTCGATATAGCCGTAGTTGATAGGATAATACATATCCTTATATTCCGGATGATAGCTTCCGAGCGGTCTGTCAACAGTAACTGTAACAATATCGCCTATCATTAATTTTATCTCCTGATTATTTTAAATTATATATTTAAGTGTATCATATGATTTATAATCTGTCAAGAAGTGATAAGAAATTATTACAAATATCTTTTGTACAAGTTCTAAAAATTCCTCTGGTTGGAGTTAAGGCGAAAGGTAAGGTAACAGATCAGGAAGCCCTAATATAGTAAAAGACGTATATCAACATCTTTATGAAAGCAAAGAAAAGGAAGTGTCAGTAACTGTTTCAAACGCTTTTGAAGAAATATATAAAAATAAAACTTGATACAAAACTTAACATAAAAAATATCAATGCCTATAAATAGACATATATAGATGATAAAATGGCATTAAAACTTCCATAAAAATACGTACTTCCGAAGATGTACGTATCATAATCATTATTTTATCAGCAGCAGCGTTCCGGTGGTCATCAAAATAAGTCCAATCATAGATTTTTTCGTCAGCTTTTCTTTCAGTACAAAGCAAGAAAAAGCAATTGTTACCAGAATACTCAGCTTATCAATCGGTACAACTACACTTGCCTGACCGTCCTGCAAAGCTTTATAATAGCACAGCCATGATAATCCGGTAGTCAAACCAGAAAGACATATAAACAGCATATTTCGTTTACCGATATCTTTAATTTCACTTTGTTTACCTGTTACGAAAACCATGAGCCATGCCATAATCAGAACAATAATTGTCCTTATGGCAGTACCAAGATTAGAATTAATTTCATTTATCCCGATTTTACCGAGAATTGATGTCAGACTTGCAAATACTGCTGACAGCACAGCGTACCATAACCAGCCCCGGCCTTTTGTTTCATTATCAGACTGCTTTTTGGTTATCATAAGATAAGTTCCGATACCAATCAGGAGCATACAAATCACTTTAACTGCACTTAAATTTTCTCCGAGAACAAGAAAAGCGAGAAGCATTGTCAGTATCGTACTTGATTTATCAATAGGCGCAACCTTGTTTACGTCACCAATTTGCAAGGCCTTAAAATAACAAAGCCAGCTGCCTCCGGTTGCAAGTCCCGATAATACCAGAAATAACAGCGTTTTTCCCGAAATGCTGTCAATATCCTGATAAGCACCGGTTATCACAACCATAATCCAGGAAAAAATCAGAACAATAATCGTCCTGATAGCCGTGGCAACTGTAGAATCTGTATTTTTGATTCCGATCTTTGCAAGCACGGCAGTCACTCCGGCAAAAAGGGCTGAACCAAATGCAAATGCAATCCACATAAAACATCACCTACGCTCTGAAACGATATCCCACACCCCACACTGTTTCAATATAGTGCGGACCGGAAGGATCGTCCTTGATTTTTTCACGGAGTCTATTAATATGCACTGCCACTGTTGCATTATTGCCAACAGCGTCCATGATCCAGACTCGCTCATACAGCGTTTCCTTATCGAAAACCATATCCGAATTTGTAACCAGAAAAAGCAGAAGTTCATACTCCTTGTTTTTCCAGCTGATTTCCTTTACAAATAAACGATGTGATTTCAGATTGATACAAAAACGTGAATGAATGTCAGAATTTTTTTCATTATAAACTATTATTTTATCGTTTGTTTTAGAACTTGTTCCTATAGAGGCGGTGTACGAAAAGACATACAGCGAATACTATGAAAACAAGTTCTCATTCATGATAAATCTGAACATTCACAACGGTTCAACAAGAGATAAAATATTGTTAAACTGTTTTTAAACTGCATCACCCTGAAAGGAAATACTGACGGACGTTCCTTCGTTTTCCTTGCTTTCAAGTCTGATTTCCGCATTGTGATACATCGCGCCATGCTTGACGATCGCAAGTCCCAGACCTGTTCCGCCGATAGCCTTGGAACGTGCCTTGTCAACTCTGTAAAAACGTTCAAACACACGGTCTTGCTGGGATAATGGAATACCGATTCCCGTATCACGCACAATCAGTTTAACCTTGCCATCTGATGAGTTAACTATAATATCTACAACTCCATTGTTCTTGTTATATTTCACCGCATTGTCGCAGAGATTATAAATCATTTCATCCAGAATCTTCCGCACTCCAATCACTTCAGCAGTATCGCCTATTACATTGATTTTCACATTTTTCTTATCGGCTTCAGAATGAAGTCTTTCTGCAATTTCCAGAGAGAGCACGTACAAATCAACAGTTTCTTTTTCATAAACAACGGACTTTTCGTCCAGTTCGGAAATCTGCATAATATCAGCAACCAGTGAAATCAATCTTTGTGCCTCGTCATAAATAGCACTTGAAAAATCAACTACCATTTCATCAGGAGTATCTCCGTTTTTCATGATTTCGGCAAATCCGGATATAGAGGTCAAAGGCGTTTTCAGTTCATGAGAAACATTCGATGTAAATTCCCGTCTGAGTTTTTCACGATTTACACTTTCAGTCACATCGAGAATCACGATAACAGCGCCGATTACCTGATCTTCCGCAAAAACAGGATTTGCTATAAACCGACAGCAGCTTTCCTCCGCTTCCGTTTCTGATTCATAGCGTTCACCGGATAATACACGTTCCAGCATTTTTCTGAATTCTTTTGAACGATTGACTGAAAGTATATTTTCTGATCCTATTTCAGAAATATCAAGAAATTTCATTGCAGAAGAATTATATGTCAGAATACGCATCTCTTTATCGATCACTAAAAAGCCCTCATTCATGTTTTCAGTGATAAGCTTAAACTCTTCCTGCATTTTTATAGCGTCTTTTAACTGTTTGTCAATAGTTTTGCGCTGATTTGCAATTTTTTTCAAAAGCGGCGTAAGTTCATCATAAATTTCATTGTTTTCAGGATGTTCAAGGTCAAGAGCGTTGATCGGTTCAATAAGTTTGACAGATACTCTGTGGCAAAGCCATAGCGAAATCAGCAGAGCAATCAGTACAACAAATGCAATCGGCTGTATCAAACCCAATAAAACAATAATGACTGTATGATATCTTGTGGAAATTCTCAGAATATTGCCATCTTCCATTTTAACTGCATAATATACGATTCGTTCTGTTAATGTGTTGGAGTATCGCAGACTCGTGCCGCTGCCGTTTTGTATTGCCAGCTTTACTTCCTCACGGCTGCCATGATTTTCAAGGGATTCTGCGTCTGCCACAGTATCTGCAATTACAGTTCCATCGGGAGCAATCAGTGTAATGCGCTCATTTTTATCGTTGATGCCGCTTAAATAATCCAGTCCCTCATTTTCAATCGCTATAGAAATATATCCTGCTTCTCTTTTAAGTTCGTTAATAAGCTGCGATTCAAAATAATCGTAGAGAATACCCATAATCAAAGCAACGCTTGTAATCAGAATAAACAGCGTTATCAATACGGACGAACGAAAAATCTTTTTATGCATCACTTTCACCGCCTATTCGATAGCCGATATTTTTTACCGTCCGAATATATTTTCCTGCTGTTCCAAGTTTTTTGCGAAGATTGCGGATATGAACGTCAAGGGTTCTGGATTCTCCGTAATACTCACCCCATATCTTTGCAAAAAGTACTTCACGAGTCAGAACCTTTCCGTTTGCTTTAATTAATTCTGCCAACAGGTTATACTCTTTATAAGAGAGCGAAACGATCTGCCCGTTAACTTTTACAATGTGACATTCAGCATCTACAAACAACTCGCCAATATGATATATTTTCTCCTTGGCAGCATTTCTTTTTTCTCCACGTCTGAGAACGGCACGAACTCTTGAAATCAGTTCCGTAATGCCAAAGGGCTTTGCAATATAATCATCTGCACCCAGATCCAGCCCGGTCACTTTATCAATTTCACTGTCTTTTGCCGTCATCATAATGATACGTACATTCTCGTTATCGCAGCAGATTTTTTTCAGGATAGAAATGCCGTCCTCTTCCGGAAGCATAATGTCAAGCAGAATCAAATCAGGCTTTTGCTGTTCATACACTGAATAAAACTCGCTTGGGAGCGGAAAGCCTTTTACACAGTAACCTTCTTTCACAAGTGCATAGCAAACAAGCTTGCGAATATTATCATCATCTTCAAGAACATATATATTCTCCATTTCAACACCTCCGCAAACTAATTATACATCATATTAAATTTGAATTCAAGTTGTTTTATGCTTTCCTGTAATGGAATAAATGACCCATTCCGCAATATTTTCAGCATGATCGCCAATACGCTCAAAATACTTTGCAATCATTAAAATGTCTATAAGAGATTCCGCATCATCATGACCATTCTGAACTGCTTCTATCAGTTCTTTTTTGACTTTTAAGAAAATTTCATCAACCGTATCATCCATAGTGATAACTGAGTAAGCAATATCAAGGTCTTTTTTTACAAATGAATCAATGCTGTTATTCACCATGTGTATTACTGCTTCTGCCATATCTGTAATATGCACTCTGGAACTAAGATCAGAAAGATGTACATATTCAGAAATTTCCGCAATATCCTCCGCTTGATCGCCGATACGCTCCATGTCGGAAATCATTTTCAATGCAGAAGCAATCAGACGAAAATCTGTAGCAACAGGCTGCTGATGCATCAGCAGTTTCATGCAGTGGGATTCGATTTCACGTTCCTTACGGTCAATCTTTTTTTCAGCGTCAATGGCATTTTCTCTCATTTCTGCGTCACGGTCTGTCAGATATTTTACCGCATAAGCAATTGCCTCCTCGCACAAAGCGCCCATTCTGATAAGTTCGTTATTCAGCTGTAAAAGCTGTTCGTCAAAACGATTTCTCATATCACCCAAACCTCCCTGTAATATAATCTTCTGTACGCTTATCAGACGGAGTAGAGAACATTTTGTCCGTGCCGTCAAATTCCACAACTTCACCCAACAGGAAAAACGCTGTCTTATCCGCAATTCTTGCCGCCTGCTGCATATTGTGCGTTACCATAATAATCGTATACTTTTCACGCAGTTCAACGGCTAAATCCTCAATTTTCGAGGTAGAGATCGGATCAAGTGCAGAAGTTGGTTCGTCCATCAGAAGAATTTCCGGCTCTACTGCAAGAGCACGTGCAATGCAAAGTCTCTGCTGCTGACCGCCGCTCATTCCAAGTGCGCTTTTTTTCAGTCTGTCCTTGCACTCGTCCCATATCGCAGCTTTACGCAAAGAATCCTCTACAATTTCGTCCAGCTTTACTTTTGATTTGATTCCATGAATCCGAGGACCATAGGCGATGTTATCATAAATGCTCATAGGGAACGGATTAGGTTTCTGAAACACCATTCCCACACGTTTCCGGAGAATATTGACATTATAATTTTTATAGATATCAACACCGTCAAACGTAATCTCGCCTTCAATGCGGCAACCCTCCACAAGGTCATTCATACGGTTAAGGGATTTCAGAAATGTGGATTTTCCGCAGCCGGATGGACCTATTAATGCTGTAATTTGTCTTTCCGGCAGGGCAATATTGATGTTTTTCAGAGCGTGATTTGCTCCGTACCAGAGATTCATATTTTTTGCTTCCATGATATTTTCTTTCATTTTTATCAGCCTTTCTTTAGCTTCTTTGCAGCAAATTTTGCCAATATATTCAGCAGTAAAGTCAATATCAGAAGCACTGCCGCAATAGCAAACGCAGTATCAAAATCACCACGTTCCTTGGCGTACATATACAGAGAAACTGTCAGCGTTGAGCCTGCTTTTCCGGGAGTAACCGCTTCAAATATTCCTAAAACTTCGTTTGCCATGCCTGCCGTAAAGAGCAATGCCGCACTTTCGCCCACGATTCTGCCCACTGATAAAATACAGCCTGTAACAATTCCGTCAACTGCCGACGGCAAAACGCAGGTTCTTATCATGTACCATTTTCCTGCACCCAGCGCAAGACCGCCCTCACGGTAACTGTCCGGAACAGTTTTCAGGCTTTCCTGCGTTGTTCGGATAATCGTCGGCAAAGTCATGATAACAAGCGTCAAAGCTCCTGCGATCAGGCTTGTTCCGAGAGAACAGAACTGCACGAATATCAGCATTCCCACAAGTCCGTAGATGATTGACGGAATGCCTGCAAGCGTCTCAATTGCCAGTTCTATTAAGTGAACCGCTTTTTTATTTCTGGCATATTCATTCAGATAAATTGCAGCTCCAACGCCAAGTGGAAGAACAATCACAAGTGTCATCAGAATAATGTACAGCGTATTCAGAATATTAGGGAGGATTCCCGTTGTGTCATTTAGCAGACTTGGCTTTGAAGTCAATAAATGCAACGAAATATGGGGCAGACCTCTCAAAAGAATACATAGAATAATTCCCAATAATGCAAGACATATAATACCGGCTGCCGCCCATATCAGGATGTTTAAAATAACGCATTTTATTTTTCGGGACTTTGCAATTTCTTCGTTCATATCATCACTTCCTGTTCTTTTTCACGATCAGATTCAGTACAAGATTGATGCCCAGAATAAATACAAACAATACTAAAGCTACGGAAAATAGTGCCTGTCTTTGCAATCCTGATGAATAGGACATCTCGCTTGCAACCGCCGTTGTAAGAAAGCGGACGCTTTTGAATAGTCCGGGCATATTTGCAACGTTTCCTGCTACCATCATGACTGCCATTGCCTCGCCGATCGCCCTTCCTATTCCAAGTACCACCGATGCGAGAATTCCGCTTTTTGCAGCAGGCAATGTCACTTTGAAAATCGTTTCAGTTTTTGTTGCTCCCAGTGCTAAAGATGCTTCTTCATATTCCTTAGGTACTGCACGGATTGCCGTTTCAGATACGGAGATGACCGACGGCAATATCATAATTGCAAGAACCAGAATTGCCGAGAACAGATTTGCACCGTCCGGAAGTCCGAAAAATTCACGAACCGCCGGAACAATAATGATCATTCCCACAAGTCCGTACACCACAGAGGGAATCCCTGACATCAGACTGACCGCACCGCTCACCAAGGACGATGTTCGTTTTCCGACTATCTTAGCAAGAAATACCGCACATAAAATCCCCAGCGGAACGCCTATCAGAATTGCTCCGAACGTACCATAAACAGACGTTAGGATAAACGGAAGTATTCCATAAGACGGCGTAGCAGCTGTAGATGCCCATTTTGTGCCGAAAAGAAAATTTGTCAGACCAATTTCTCCGATTGCAGGGGTTCCTGAAACAACCAAAAATATCGTGATCACCAGCACAAATGCCACAGCAAGAAAGCCGCATACGGTAAATATCACATTCATGCTTTTTTCAAGTAATCCTGAGAGCTTTTTTAATTTTTCCATATTAGCAGCTTCCTTCTTCTGCGTCAGATTCAATACTTTACTTTGCAACGGGAACTGCACCTGCCTTTGTTATATACTCGTCAGCCTCGCTGCTCATGCAAAAATCAAAGAAATCTTTCGCTGAACCGGTCAATTCTTTATCTTTTTTCGTTACAAGTATAAAATTACGCTGAATTTTATAATTGCCGCTAAGAATTGTTTCTTCAGTCGGCATAACTCCCTCTACACTGATCGTCTGCACCTTATCGCTGACCGATGCCAGAGAAGCATAACCGATTGCATTCGGATTGGAAGATACTGTCTGCACCACGTCGCCCGTTGACGTGAGTTCCTGCGCATATTTACATTTGTCGGCTGTTCCTGTTATAGATTCAAATCCGTCACGAGTACCGGATGCTGCTTCTCTTCCGATGCATACAATGGGTGCATCTTCGCCGCCGACTTCCTGCCAATTTGTAATTTCTCCCGTGTAGACCTTTGCAATTTGTTCAACTGTTAAATCAGCAACAGGATTTTCAGAATTAACAATAACAGCAATACCGTCAATGGCAACAACCGTTTCGTTAAGATCTGCCTTTTCATCGTCTTTGAGATTACGGCTTGCAAGACCGATATCACAGCGTCCTTCCTGTACCGCCTGAATGCCTGCTCCCGAACCTGTCGGATTGTATGTAACTTTCACATCTGAATGATTCTCCATGTAAGCTTCACTCAGATATCCTATCACCTTTTCCATAGAAGTTGAACCGTCCGTGGATACTGTTTTTTGCGAATTGTCGCCGCAGCCTGTCATTGCTCCCATGGCAAGAACTGCCACAATCATAACACTTCCCAAAATTTTTGTTGTTTTCATCATACTGATTTTCCTTTCAGAATTGATAATTTTCTTTGCCTTTCAGCATATTCAGTATACCGCTTTTCATGTAAAGTCTGAAATCATCTGTATGTAAATTGTATGTTAAATCCTACTCTTATTTGTTTATTTTCTCATCTATCTTATATTTCATTAAACTTTCACAAAGAAATATTCAAGCAACTATTGACACAGTGTCAGTAACAGTGTATAATACAATTACAATAAAATTGACACAGCGTCAGAATCTGTGGCAATGAAGGAAAATGTCATCCAATGACATTTAAGAAACTGTCTCCATAAGGTTAGTGTACGGATTTCCGAGCATAATTTTGTTAATTACAAGAAAAAATCCACAGGCAGGTTAAAGTCTTACAAGGATTTTTAACGCAGTAAGCGGCAAAGTTTGCCGAAAATACGTGCGCTATACCTTGTAAAGACAGGTTCTAACATAAGAAGATCATTATAACTTTGATTTCAGAAAGGAAGACTAATCATGTACTTGGAAAACGTAATATCTCCCGCAGATGTAAAAAAACTTTCAATTCCTGAACTTCGCACACTTGCTGATGAAATGAGAACGGCTTTAATCAAGAAACTCAGCGAACACGGCGGACATATAGGACCTAATCTCGGCATGATCGAAATGACAGTAGCGCTTCACTATGTTTTTGATTCGCCGAAAGATAAAATAATTTATGATGTTTCACATCAGTGCTATCCGCACAAGATGCTTACAGGCAGAGCCGACGCTTTTCTGTATCCTGAGCATTACGATGACGTAACAGGCTATACAAATCCGCTTGAAAGCGAGCATGATTTTTTTACAGTCGGTCATACTTCAACTTCTGTTTCACTGGCAGCAGGTCTTGCTGTGGGACGTGACAGAACAGGTGGATGCGAAAATATCATAGCAGTTATTGGCGACGGCTCACTTTCAGGTGGCGAGGCTCTCGAAGCGCTTGATTATGCAGGCGAATATGACAAAAACCTCATTATCATAGTTAATGATAACGACCAGAGTATCGCTGAAAATCACGGCGGACTTTACAAGTCACTGAAAGCACTTCGTGAAAGCAACGGTGAGAGCGAAAACAATATCTTCAAGTCTTTTGGTCTTGACTACAAGTACCTCGACGACGGTCATAATATTGAAAAGCTTATTGAGATTTTCAGCAGTGTAAAAGATATTCAGCACCCTATCGTTGTTCACGTTCACACGATCAAGGGCAGGGGACTTGCATACGCCGAATCCGACAGAGAGGCATGGCACGCAGGCGGTCCGTTCAATGCTGAGGACGGTTCAAGAAACTACGGCGGTGAAAATGATTCTGACCCTGTATTTGAAAGTCTGAAGAAACTTCTTGACACAAACGAAAAGGCAGTTGTACTTAATGCAGCTACTCCTATGGGACTTGGCTTTACCGAAAACGTCCGTCCCGAATACGTAAAGCGTGGACAATTCATTGATGTGGGCATTGCTGAGGAAAATGCTATGGCAATGATAAGCGGTATTGCAAAGAACGGCGGAACACCTGTTTTCGGCACATTCGCCCCATTTTTCCAGAGAACCTACGACCAGCTTTCACATGACCTCTGTCTGAACGATACTCCTGCAACATTCCTTGTTCTTATGCCTGGCGTTTACGGAATGAACTCAAATACACATATTGCACTTTGCGACATTCAGTTCTTCTCGCACGTTCCGAATCTTATTTATCTTGCTCCCACAAGCAGAGAAGAATATATGCAGATGTTTAAGTTTGCAACGACTCAGAAAAATCACCCTGTCGGTATCCGTGTGCCTGCATACCTTCCTAAAACAGGAATTGAAGATACAACAGATTATTCTGTCCTCAACAAGTCGCAGATAGCTGTTAAGGGCAGTTATGCAGCAATTATTGGAGTGGGCAGTTTGTTCGGACTTGCCAAAAATGTTGCCGATGAGTACAAAAAACAGACAGGAGAAAATATCACAGTCATCAATCCCAAATTCCTGACAGGACTGGATGAAGAGTTGCTGGAAAGTCTTAAAGCAAACCACAAGCTTGTTATAACTCTTGAAGACGGCGAGGTTGACGGCGGTTTCGGTCAACGTGTCGCAGGCTTCTACGGTGACAGCAGCATCAAGGTGAAAAACTTCGGACTTTCAAAGAAGTTCCATACTGATTTTAATGCGGATGAACTCCTTGCAGAACATGGCATAAGCGTCGATAAGCTTGTGGAATATATCAAGCATTCGATCTGAGAAAAGAGGATAATATGTCAAAAATCAGCGAAAAGGCTGAAAACCGCAGGGAGGAGATCATAAACGCCTGCGATGCGCTTTACAAAACAAAGAATTTTCAGGAAATCACAATAAAGGACATCGGAGAAGTTACAAGCTTCTCTCGTCCGTCGATTTACAACTACTTTCAGACCAAAGAAGAAATCTTTCTCGGACTTCTTACAAGAGAATACAGCGATTGGGCTGACGACGTGACGGAAATTATTACCAGCAATGAAACGCTTTCAGTCGACGAACTTGCCGATAAAGTTGCGAAAACGCTTGAGAAAAGAATTACAATGCTGAAAATTTCGGCAATGAACCTCTACGAAATTGAGGACAAAAGTTCCCTTGATTGTCTGAAAGAGTTTAAGATTGCATTCAAAAGGGCGATGGAAGCTATGGTGGAGTGCGTCACAAAATTTCTGCCGAACAACAAGGAGAAACCGGAATTGATACAGTATGCTTTCTTCCCTTTTACCTATGGAATTTACCCCTACACCACTCCCACAGATAATCAGAAACGGGCTATGGACGAGGTGGGGATTGCGTATCATGCGATTTCCGTTTATGAGATCACATATCGTTTCTTGAAGAAAATTTTAGCATAATGTAGGAATTTATCATGAGTAATAATTTAATCGCATATTTTTCGGCAAGCGAAGTGACTGCACGACTTGCCAAAACACTTGCAAAAGCTGTATTTTTGAAATCGTCTCAGCACAAGCCTGACCCTATTTTCTACGGTAATTCTAACGCCGTTCAAGGAATTATTGTACTGTCTGAAAGCGGAGCGGAAATTAAACCGAAAGCCGATATGCGAGAGACACTAAATAAGAGCTAGAGCATAAAGGAAAGTCCGAACCCCCCGATATATCAAGAGTTGACGAGCTGTTAAGATCTGGTGCCGGTGGTGGGACTCGAAACCACACACCCTTGCGGATAACAGATTTTGAGTTATTTGCTCCACACACAATACAAACGAACTCAATCCTCTATGGAGGTCGTTGACGGACACCAAAAAGCCCGCAATTACAGGCTATTTTGAAACTGATGTGTAGAAAAGCTCCGTTTCGTTTGCCATTTCCTTACTTTTCAATTTGGGAGGAACATCGGAGGGATGTAATCCCCAAATGGAGCACAACAGCAATTTCTGTATATCACAACGCCAGTCAGAGTATTAGTGTGATCGTTTCGGAGCGTTACTCCCTCATTCCACTCATCGAATTATCAGTTCTCCTAACAATTTTAACTTACATTCTTTTGTTAGTGCCTAATTTTTTCAATCAGGAACGCATCGTACAGCTATCGTTATGATAACCCACGACAGATATTTTCTGAATAAAATATGTGAAGAAATAGTTGAGATAGATAAGATTGGCTGTCGTAGATGTTTGTCGGCTTGTCACGGCTGCGGAATAGTCCGCTGAAAATATCCTATTTTTCTCTTTCGTTGACTTTTTCTATAGAATTGTGATATAATAAAATAAATATAGAACTCTGGTTAAGGAGAAATAAAATGATTTATAAGTATCGATATAGAACTCCAAATGATTTTTCAGATATGATCATGAATAGTGATGGAGAATCTCTGACCGGTCTATGGTTTGAGGGTTCAAGGGATTCATCTAAACATACCATGAATTGCGAAGAGAAAAATCTGGAGATATTTCAAGAAACAAGCAGATGGCTGGACATTTATTTTGGTGGAAAAAATCCTGATTTCATACCTAAATACAGGATAGAAAATTTAACGTCTTTTCGACAGGAAGTCATTGATATTATGAATACAATCGATTTTGGCAGGACAATAACTTATCAGGATATTTCAAAAATGATTGCTGAAAAAAGAGGTATTTTAAAAATGTCAGCACAGGCTGTCGGAGGCGCAGTCGGCTGGAATCCGATTTGTATTATCATTCCCTGCCACAGAGTTATTGGAACAAATGCAAGTTTGACCGGTTATGGCGGAGGAATACAAAACAAAGTGGCATTGCTGAAATTGGAAGGACATGATATGTCAAAATTCATAATACCGACCAAGGGAACGGCAATTTAAAATAGGAGCATATTATGAATGAGAAGAGACGCTGTGCATGGTGCAATTTAAAAAACAAGAAATATGTGGCATATCATGACAACGAATGGTGCGTACCAAATTTTGACGACCATTATTTGCTCGAAATGCTGATACTGGAATCCTTTCAAGCAGGACTTTCATGGGAATGCGTTTTAAATAAAAGAGAAGATTTCAGAAAAGCTTTTGATGGTTTTGATATAGATAAGATATGCGATTATAATGCTGACAAATTGCAGGAGCTCATGCAAAATGAGAAGATTATCCGAAACAAATTAAAAATCAATGCCGCTGTTAGCAACAGCAGAATTTTCAGAGATATTATAAAAGAATATGGAACGTTCTATCATTACTTAGAAAAATTCACAAAAGGAAAGATATTCCGTGAAATCGGTAAAACGGCAAATGATTTATCAGATAAAATTAGTAAGGACCTGAATAAAAGAGGAATGAAATTTGTTGGAAGTAAGATTATTTATTCCTATTTACAGGCAATTGGTGTAATTTATTCCCATGATAAAGAGTGTTTTTTGTTTAAGTAAGATTGGAAAATTATCGTCCGGTCAAGAGCCATAATCAAGGCGACAGTACTGTCAATCTTCTTTGTAGCTTTTTTCTTTCCCGATACACCTGAGACCGAACTGCACCAGTATAAATCCTAAATCTTCGAGGTTCTGCGACATCTGAACTGTACTCCAGCAGTCAAAGACATTTCATTGATATGATATTTCTGTCCAAATTTGTCAATAAAGTTTTCAATAAACCCATAGTGGACAACATTGCTTTCTGTAGTCAGCAAATAACCTTGCCACTCCCGCAAATTATAAGTAACATGGTCACGTTTCACGCAGTAAGACTGCATTTTCCGGCAGCCAGAAATATGGCGGAACTAAGTGTAAGTGATACCTGCTTTTAAAATAAAACATTGACAAAATGTAATAATAAAATTGGTTAAAAAGATTAGGACTGTTGCACTCTGGTTGAGTACGGCAGTCCCTTTCTTATAAAAACTGATTGTTCAAGTAGAGGAATAGCGGACGCGAAATCGTTAAAGCAAAAATCCTTTTAAAGGAATAGACATAGTTATAAAATGCCGACCCATAAATAGCCATAAAAGCACAAAATCATTGCGCTTTTCATTGTTAAATTAAAAAATAATCTATTAGATGTAGAATTTACAAATGCTTAGATTCATAATACAATTTTAGATTTTATTTATGATGATAAGCTTTACCGAATAAATGATAACATCAAATATACTCAATTATATTCCATGAATCTTTCACAATACCATACAAACTTTTCTGCTGCCAGTGAGAGTAGTTTTCGATTCCGATAGACAAGTCCTATATTTCTGTATGCAGGAACATTTATTGGTTTCGTGATAATTTGATACGGTATCCTTTTCAGTATAAGCTCAGGCAGAATTGCGATACCAAGACCATGTTCAACCATGGACATGATTGCATAATCATCCCAAGTTGTAAAGCGTATATCTGGCTTGACATGATTTTTTCCCAGTAATTCAGTAATTTCATAATTGCCGCCTTTTTCGAGCATCATAAAAGGTTGATTTTCAAATGCTGTAATGGGGAATTTATCGCAGTCTGCAAGCTGATGATCGTCAGGAATTACTGCAAGCAGATTGTCCTTTTTTAGAAATACGGTTTCAAATTCCGATTTGGTTGGCAAACGCAGAAAGCCGCAGTCCACACGTCCTTCCGCTATCCATGTTTCAATTTCGGAGTAATCGCCGAGCAGAAGTTCATACTCGATATTTGGATAGTCCTTTTGAAAATTTTTAATAATATTTGGAAGCCAATGTGTTGCTACACTTGAAAACGTGCCTATTCGTATCAACCCTGATTGAAGTCCGTTCAGTTCGTCTATCTGCATTTTTAGTTTTTCATATTCATCGCAGACGCTCTTGATATAGGGAAGAATTCTTGTTCCGTCCGAGGTCAGTCTTACGCCCGATTTTCCTCTTTCAAGTAGTGTGATGCTCCAATCCTGTTCCAGATCGCCGATCATTCTACTAATACCTGACTGTGAATAATTCAGCATTTCTGCCGCCTTGGTGAAGCTGCCATATTCAATCGTTTTCACAAAAGCAAGATATTTGCTAATGTTCATTTCCATATTGCTCTCCTATCTGATTTTGTCATGATATACATGACAAACATTCGCTTTTCAAATCCATAATAATATGGTACACTAAATAGAGCGAAATGTCAAGGAGGGACACTATGAAAAAAGAAGTAGATATGCTGAATGGCTCGTTGTGGAGCAAAATCATACTGTTTGCATTGCCCATTGTTATAACGAGTATCGTTCAGCAGCTTTTTAATACCGCAGATACGGTTATCATAGGAAAATTTGGCGAAAGCGGTGCACTTGCAGCTGTTAGTACAAACGGAGAGATTGTTGCTATGCTTGTCAGTTTGTCGGCTGGCTTGTCCATCGGTGCAAATGTTCTGATTTCACGGTTCATAGGTGCAGAAAAAAAAGAAAATATCCATACGGCTGTTGCTTCATCAATGCTTACTGCCGTGATTTTTGACATTGCTCTTGCAATTGTTGGCAATGTTGCAGCTCTGCCGGTATTAAAGCTGATTCATACGCCGCAGGATATTCTGAATCACGCTGTTACATATCTTAGGATTTACTGTATCTCAATCCCATTTTTGATGATTTACGATTTTATTTCAGCAATTTTCAGGGCAAGAGGGGACAGCAAAAGACCGCTTATTGCACTTATGATTTCAGAAACAGTCAATGTTCTACTCAATTTACTTTTTGTAGTTGTATTCCGTATGAATGTTGAGGGTGTTGCTCTTGCTACTGTTATTGCAACTGCTTTTAGTGCTGTCATTTTGGTGTATTGGCTTTGTCTTGAAAAGGGTGAATTCAAACTAACGATTCATGGATTTGATAAAAGTTATTTTACACAGATCATACGTATTGGTATTCCTGCTGCTTTGCAAGGTGCAGTATTTTGTTTTTCTAACATCTTTGTTCAGTCCTCTGTGAACCGGTTTGGCTCTGATGCTATGGCAGGTTCAGCAATTGCTATGACTTTTGAATATTTTGCATATTATACTATCACATCGTTTGGTCAGGCAGCGACAACATTTATCAGTCAGAATTACGCCGCCGGAAAGCTTTCCAGATGCAAAAAAACACTTAGGATATGTCTCATATTAGCCTTTCTATCATGTGCTTGCATAACTGTACCGCTTACCATATTCCGCTGTCGGGCATCAGGAATTTTTACCTCAAATCCGCAGGAAATAGAAGAATCTTGCGTAAGAATTATGCTAATACTCATTTTTGAGCCAATATGCTCTTTTTATGAAATTCCAGCCTCCGCCATGCGTGGATTTGGTTATTCGACGATTCCTGCTATTGAAACAATTATTGGAACTTGTTTATTTCGGATCGTGTGGATATTTACAGTATTCAGACACTTCGGGACACTGCAAAGCCTTTATATTGTATTTCCTATTACATGGGTGGTTACTTCGTTTATTGTAATTATCAGTTATATCACATTAAAAAGATTCAAAAGGTTGTATAAAGAGAGATAAAAAAATTGCCGAAGTAATCAATTTGATCCCTTCGGCGGCATTGCTTTACGTTATGCTGATAAAAACACTTCAGTTCTGCACATGAAGTTTTTACCCTCAAAAAATAAAAAACCCGTAATAACGAGCTTTTTAAGTAGTGCATCTATTTTATAACACCAATATGGTCGAGGTGACAGGATTTGAACCTGCGGCCCCTACGTCCCGAACGTAGTACTCTACCAAACTGAGCCACACCTCGATAACAAAGTTATTATATCATAAAAAAAATAAAATGTCAATACTTTTCAGTGAGAAAATATAAAATTTTATTTTTTTATTAAATTGATGGTAGCTTGCTGCTGAAAATTAAGATCTGATTATTAAATCTCAATATTAATTTGTTGCATTTGCACAGTTATTCATTAAGAAAAATGATGAATTTCACAATTTTATTATTTGGACAAAAAACATCTTTGACATTTATTAACTTTTGTGATATAATAATTAAAGAATGCTTATATAAGAATCCGAGCCTTTTAATAGTTGTAATACTTAGGTTTGCGGATATTGGAAAGGATATAAAATGTCGAAGATAATTGCTGTTACTTCTGGAAAGGGAGGTACTGGTAAATCAACTGTCTGTGCGGGGTTAGGTTACACTCTTGCAAAGCAGGGACACAGAACATTAATAATAGAGCTTGATTTCGGTCTCAGGTGTCTTGATATAATTTTTGGTATGGAGAATAATATCAAATATGACCTTGGGGATGTCCTGAACGGTAAGAAAACTGTTCTTGAGGCGGTTTCGCAGGTTCCGATGGCTAATAATCTTAATGTTCTTTGTGCACCCAAAACGCTGACAACTGTTACAGCTGAACAAATAGTTGACATTTGCCGCTCAATAAAAAAATATTTTGAATATATTATTATAGATACAGGAGCCGGTATAAACTCTCATGTATTTGATATTGTAGAACAGGCGAATCTTATTCTTATTATTTCAACTCCGGATCAGGTTTGTATCAGAGACGCAAGCCTTATGTCCGATGAGTTTTATAACAGAGGGAATAAGAGTCAGCGTTTAATTATAAATAAGGTAAGCAAAAAGGTTATAGGAAACTCGCTTGTTTCAAACCTTGATGAGATTATTGATAAGGTGGGCGTTCAGCTCATCGGTGTAATTCCGGATGACTTTAAAATGACTGTTGCAACAGGAACGGGAAATCCTATTCCTGCTGAGTCAGAAGCTCTCAGAGCATTTGATGCCATTTCTAAAAGACTTGGTGGAGAATTTGTTCCTCTGACAGTGAAAACTTCATAATTTTGGAAAATATTTAGTGTTGAGAAAGGAATGAATGAAAATGAAAATTGCACTTATTGCTCATGATGCAAAAAAAGAATTAATGGTACAATTTTGCAGTGCCTACTGCGGCATTTTGTCAAAACACTCGCTTATTGCAACTAATACAACAGGCAAGCAGGTAAGTGAAGCCACAGGTCTTCCTATAAAAAGATATCTCAGCGGACAAGGCGGAGCGGAACAGATTCTTGCGCTTCTTTCATGCAATGAGGTTGATGTGCTTCTTTTCTTCAGAGATCCTATCAATCCGAAGGCTTCTGATGTTCATGGCATGAATCTTTTACGGCTTTGTGATGTGCATAATGTTCCGGTGGCAACAAATATTGCTACTGCTGAAGCGCTTATTCTTGCTCTTGAAAGAGGAGATCTTGACTGGCGTGAGATCGGAACACCAACCATCTGATGCTTCATTGTCCCTTTTCAGGGACAATTTTCATGTTCGGAATCCTGCTCGGTCAGAGCGTATTCACATAAAAATTACGTATTTTCGGCAGATTTTGACGGCTAAGTATCCGTCAAAATTACGCTTGAAAATCCGCACATTTATTTTATGTGAACACACTCTAAAATAACCAAATACAGAAAGGCTGAAAAATTATGGCATTAAATATCAAACGTCCAAACGGTACTGAGGATGTTCTGCCTAAAGATGTACACAAGTGGCACACTATTGAGAAAATCGCACGGGAAACGGCTGAAAGCTTTGGTTTCTCTGAAATAAGAATCCCGACTTTTGAAAATACAGATCTGTTCCTGCGTTCGGTTGGAGAAACAACTGATGTTGTTCAGAAAGAAATGTATACCGTTATGGCAAAAGAAACAAAATTTACTCTTCGCCCGGAAGGAACAGCCGGCACTATCCGTGCTATGCTTCAGAATGGACTGCTTAACGAGGCTCTTCCTCAGAGAGTTTTCTATATTCTTTCATGCTTCCGTCACGAAAGACCACAGGCTGGAAGACTTCGTGAATTTCATCAGTTCGGGCTTGAAATGGCTGGAAGCTCTTCTCCGGCTGCTGATGCAGAGGTTATTTCTCTCGCTAAAACGCTTCTTGATAGGCTTGAAATAAAAAATATTGAGCTTTACATTAATTCGATCGGTTGTCCAACCTGCCGGGCGAAGTATCACGATGCGCTCAGAAATTATTTTTATGCGAGAAAAGATGAGCTTTGCGATACCTGTAAAGACAGACTTGTTAAAAACCCAATGAGAATCCTTGATTGTAAAAGTCCTGTTTGTCAGGAAATTGGCAAGGACGCCCCTGTCATCATTGATTACCTTTGCGAGGAATGCAGCGAGCATTTTGAAAAGCTGAAAAAGTATCTCATAAATATGGGCATTGATTTCAAGGTCAATCCGAAAATTGTAAGAGGTCTTGATTACTATACAAAAACTGTTTTTGAATTTGTAACAACGGAAATCGGAGCACAGGGAACTGTCTGCGGCGGAGGCCGTTATGACGGTCTTATTGAACAGCTCGGCGGTCAGCATATTCCGGCTCTTGGCTTTGCTATGGGTATAGAGCGCCTTCTTATAGTTATGGACAAGCAGAACTGCCGCTATCTGACACCTAAAAAATGCGACATTTATTTTGCAACAATGGGCGACGCTGCTCTTGAAAAAGCAATGGAGCTTTCAAAAGAACTCCGTGAATTCGGTTATTTTGCAGAATATGATCTTATGGGAAGAGGTCTTAAAGCGCAAATGAAATATGCAAACAAAAACGGTGCGCTTTATACGGTGGTTCTCGGCGATAATGAACTCACAGAGGGAAAAGCTAAGCTTAAAGATATGGAAAAAGGCGATGAAATTGAAATTGCTCTTGACAGTAAATTTGTAAGTAATTTTGATTCAGCTTATTTTAATAAAATGATGGATAGTATTGAGGATGAGGAAACTGCAAACGCTTTCCAGAATTTGATTGAGGAGAAAAAGTAAAATGGCAGACACAATGAAAGGCTTGAAACGCACACATTACTGCGGAGAAGTTACAGAAATAGGTAAAGAAGTAGTAGTTGGCGGTTTTGTTGAAAGAATAAGAAATAAGGGCGGAGTTATTTTTATCGTCCTTCGTGACAGAACAGGCGTGGTTCAGCTTTTATTCAACGACGAAACAGACAGTGAAATTTTTGAAAAAGCTGCCGGATGCCGAAGTGAATATGTTCTTATGGCAAAGGGCATCGTACGTGAACGTGAGAGCAAAAACGATAAGCTGAAAACAGGCAATGTCGAGATATTTGTGGATGATCTGCGAGTTCTTGCAAAGGCTCAGACTCCTCCTTTTGAAATCACAAACGAAACAAAGGTTAACGAAGAGCTTCGTCTGAAATATCGTTATCTTGACCTCAGAAGAGCGCCTTTACAGCGGAATATTATCATGAGACATCAGATTGCAAAGGTGACAAGAGAATACTTTTACGAGAACGGTTTCCTTGAAATTGAAACTCCGATGATGATGAAATCAACTCCGGAGGGCGCAAGAGACTACCTTATTCCTTCGAGAGTGCATCAGGGAAAATTCTATGCTTTGCCGCAGTCACCGCAGATTTATAAGCAGCTTCTTATGATTTCCGGTTATGACCGTTACATACAGCTTGCAAGATGCTTCCGTGACGAAGATCTTCGTGCTGATCGTCAGCCGGAATTTACTCAGATAGATCTTGAGATGTCTTTTGTCGATGCAGAGGATATCCAGGAATGCGTTGAGGGCTTCATTCAGCGTGTTTTCAAGGAAGTTATCGGAGTTGATATCCCGACTCCGCTTCCGAGAATCACTTTTGCTGATGCAATGAACCGCTATGGTTCTGATAAGCCTGATACCCGTTTCGGCTTTGAGATTCAGGATATTACCAATACTGTTAAAGATATTGATTTTGTTGTTTTCAGAAATGCAATTGAGGAGGGCGGCTCTGTTCGTGCGATAAACGTTAAAAATGGCGCTGCTACATATACTCGCAAGGAAATTGACAAGCTCGTTGAACACGCAAAGGGAATCGGCGCAAAAGGGCTTGCGTACATTCGCTGGGCAGATGAACCAAACTGTTCTTTTAAAAAATTCCTTGCTGATGGTGAGCTTGAAAAGATTTGTGAAGCTGTTGACGCTGGGGTAGGCGACCTTGTTCTTATATGTGCTGATAAGACTAAAACAGTTTTATCAACTCTTGGTGCGATAAGACTCATCTGCGGCAAACGTCTTGAGGTTATACCGGATGATGTTTACAATTTTCTTTGGATAACCGAAATGCCGTTCTTTGAACATGACGATGAAAATGATACATGGGTTGCTGCCCATCATCCTTTCACAATGCCTATGGAGGAATGCATTGAGTATCTTGATACTGATCAGTCAAACGTTCGTGCAAAAGCTTGGGATCTTGTTCTAAACGGAACAGAGCTTTCGAGCGGCTCGATGCGTATAACAGATTTTGAGCTTCAGCAAAGAATGTTTGAAGCGCTTGGCATGACCGACGAAGAAATTCAGGCTAAATTTGGATTCCTTGTTGACGCATACCGTTATGCTGCTCCGCCGCATGGTGGAATGGGAATCGGACTTGACCGTCTTGCGATGATCATGTGTAAAGCTGACAGCCTTCGTGATGTTACAGCATTTCCAAAGGTTCAGAATGCAAGCGAGCTTATGTCGGAATGTCCGTCTGCTGTTGACGCTGAAAGCCTTGAGGCTCTTGCAATAAGTATCACAAAAAGCGAAAATGACTTTGAATAAGAATTTATTCAACAATTTGTAAAATCAAAACTTGGTTATACCAGTTAATAAACATTTTGTAATATAATACTATTCCATATTTGAATAATTGTTTCGACCGTTTTCTCTTGACATTTTTTATTTGTGGATGTATAATTAAAGCATAAATTGAATAAAACAATAAGGGAGCTGTCTGTAGAGATTGCTCCCTTTGTGTTTATTTGATGAAAAATGAAAGTTGGTCATTTTTTTATCTTGAAACTATTGACTTTACAAAAAATGTATGTTATAATAGTTTCATTAAATGACCAATAGTCATTTATAGAGGAGGGATATAATGGCGTCAGAATCTGTAAAAAAAGTTCTTGAAGCAGAAGCCGAATCAGACAGGAAAATTTCAGAAGCACGACAGCGCAGCGACGAGATAATCAAAGAAGCTGAACGAAATTCTGCTCTTGCTATTCAGAAAAAGCTTGGCGAAGCATCAGCAGAAGCGGTAAAATTAAAAATTGATTATGAAGAGAAGCTCAAAGCGTACACTGAAAAAGCAAATGCAGAATGTCAAAGAAAAATTTCTGATATTAAGTCGAAATCTGAAAAAAATACAGATAATGCAGTTGAAGCGATTATTAAAGAATTTTTCTGATTAAAAAAATATGTTACAAAAGGAGAGTGAAAGATGAAATATGGCGAAGCTGAAAATGAAAAAAATCGAACTTATTGCTCTGCTTACAGATAGCAAGAAGATCATCGAGCTTTTGCAGAGGAAGGGAATCGTTGAAATTTGCAGTAATTCTGACGATGAGCTTTTTAAAACAAATGTTACGTCTGTTGTGAACAGCTTTGAAAAATTCAAGGCTACGGCAATTCAGGCTCTGGAAATTCTCGATAGATATGCTCCCGAAAAAAAATCGCTTGCAGATATGCTTAATGGCAGAACTGAAATTGACAAACATGATTTTGGAAAAGGAGCAATGAAACTTGAGACGATCATGAATTCTGCCAGCGAGATAATTCGATGTAATCGCAGTATAATTGATTTTGAGAATACCATTGCTCAGCTTGATGTCAAATGCGATACACTCAGAGAGTGGATAAAGCTTGACGTTCCGCTGAATTTTAAGGGAACAGCTTCAACATCCGCTTTTATCGGCAGCGTTCCGTTTATGATCTCAGCGGATGAAATTGAAGCAAAGTTCCCATCAGGATGCAGTGCGGAAGTGATTTCTTCTTCAAAGGAACAAACGAATATTTTTTTAATATTGTCCAAAGATTTTGAGAAGGAAGCCTCAGAAGTACTCAGAGCTATGTCATTTATTCCAATTTCCATAAAGGAAAATATGAAACCTGAGGAACTTTTGCATTCCTATAGCACGGAGAAGGAGAAGCTTGAAAAATCAATTGAGGAGTTGAAGAATAAAATAATTCAGCTTGCGGAAAACAGGCAGAAATTAAAGTTTGCCGTTGATTATCTTCAGATGAGAAAGGATAAATACGAAGCTCTCAACGATCTTGGATTTACCGAAAAAACTTTTGTCCTTACGGGATATATTCCTGAAAAACATACTTTATCACTTCAAAAAGAAATTGAATCAAAATTCACTGCTCTGATAACTTATTCAGAACCGGAGAATGGAGAGGATGTTCCGGTTTTGTTGGAAAACAGCAGTTTTTCCGCTCCGGTAGAGGGAATTACAAAAATGTACGCACTTCCCTCTGAAAAGGACGTAGATCCGACTCCGGTCATGTCTTTTTTCTATTATCTGTTTTTTGGAATGATGCTTTCAGACGCAGGCTACGGGCTTTTAATGCTGATTGGAACAACGATAGCGTTAAAAAAATTCAAGCTTGAAACAACAATGAGAAAAACCTTGACTATGTTCCGGAATTGCGGTATATCAACGATTATATGGGGCGCATTATTCGGAAGCTGGTTCGGGGATATTGTTCAGGTTGTGGGAAGAGAATTTTTCCACAAGGAGATCGGAAGCATTGCACTTTGGTTTCAGCCGCTTGATGATCCTATAAAATTACTTCTTTATTCATTTGCACTCGGTATTCTTCACCTGTTTCTCGGAGTTGCGGTTTCTTTCAGAATGACTTGGAAGGAAGGAAAAAAGCTGGACGCTTTTCTTGATACAATTCCGGTTTACCTTACTGTTTTAGGCGTTGCACCTCTTGCAGCAGGTATCCTTACAAATGTTCCGTCGTTTCTTAAAACGATCGGAACATATATGATGATAGCGGGAGTTATACTTCTTGTATTAACTTCCGGCAGACATTCCAAATCCGTTTTTGGAAAGTTTTTCGGCGGAATTTATGCGCTCTACAATACAGCAACAGGATATCTAAGCGATATTCTGTCGTATTCAAGACTTCTTGCTCTCGGTCTTGCAACCGGAAGCATAGCAAGCGTAATAAATCTTATCGGAACTATGCCCGAAAATACGGCGGTAAAAGCCGTTCTTCTGATAATCGTATTTATAGTCGGACATACGGCTAATCTGGCGATAAATCTTCTCGGAGCATATGTTCATACAGACAGGCTTCAGTTTGTGGAGCTTTTCTCAAAATTCTATACAGGCGGCGGACGAGAATTCGCTCCGCTTACTACAAATACGAAATACATTAAATTCAAGGAGGAAAATTTCAATGAATAGTTTAGGACTCGCATTAGCAATACTCGGAGCAGCTTGTTCAGCTCTTTTTGCAGGAATCGGTTCGGCAAAGGGTGTAGGACTTGTAGGAGAGGCAGCCGCAGGAGTTGTTTCGGTTGACCCGAATAAATTCAGCAAGGTGCTTATTTTACAGCTTCTTCCCGGTACGCAGGGACTTTACGGACTTCTCACAGCAATTCTTCTTCTCAGCAGAATAGGTGTTATCGGTTCCGGAGCAGTTGATCTTACCGTATCGCAGGGACTTATGTTTTTTGCAGCGTCACTTCCGATTGCAATTGTGGGACTTTTCTCAGGCATCGCACAGGGCAGAGCCGCAGCAGCCGGAGTTGGTATCGTTGCCAAAAAGCCAGATCACAGCGGAAAGGGTATCATTATGGCAGCAATGGTTGAAACATATGCTATTCTTGCTCTTCTTATTTCTATTCTTCTCATTTACAACATTACATTCTGAACAAGAACGGAGGTTTAAACTATGTCCGGACTTGATGAAATACTCAACATAATCAAATCACAACAAAAGGAAAATGAGGACAGAATAATAAAATCAGCCGAGAATAAAGCTAATGAAATTAAATCTGAAGCAGATCAAAAAGCGGAGAAAGCTTATAGCGATTATATGATAAAGGCGAAAGTCGATCAGGAAAGAGAATATGAAAATTCCTGTTCATCAATTGATGCATCTATGAAGAGAAAAATTCTCAAATGTAAGGTTGAAATGATTGATTCTGTCATTGAAAATACAGTGAACAAACTTAAAAATCTTCCTGTCAACGAATATTTCAAGCTTCTTGAAAAGCTTATAATCAAACATCTGAGAAGCGGCGAGGGTGTTCTGTATCTTTGCAAAAACGATTTAAACCGTATTCCTGATGACTTTGTGAAAAAAATAAGTATCATTGCAGAGAAAAATGGCAGTTCAATAAAATTGTCAGATGTTCCGGCAGATATAAGCGACGGATTTGTTCTGCAATATGGTCTTGTTTCTGAAAATTGCAGTTTTCGTGCGATAATTGAGTCGGAAAAAGACAGCGTAAGAGATACGGCAGCAAAAATATTATTCGGGTAGGTGACGAGTATGAGCAGCACAAAATATGCAAGCGCTGTTGCAGCTGTTAAAGCAATGGAGAGCAATCTCATCACTCAAGGCGAATTTGAACAGCTTATCAATGCGAAATCAGCTGCTGAAATGGATGCAATTCTTTCATCCGGAGCTTCGGAAAGAAACTCTCTTAACGAGGTTTGGGAAATGATTCATGATTTTGCGCCTGACAGCGAGGAATTGAAAATATTGCTTTATCGCAATGATTTTCATAATCTTAAAGCTGCATTAAAGGCAACGCTTTCAAATCGTGAGCCTGAGCAATATTACATCACGCCTACTAATCTTGAGCTTGATGAACTTAAATCCATTCTCACTTCAAAGGAATACGATTATCTTCCGGAGTATATGAGAGAAACGGCTGAGCAGGCATACGAGCTTCTTACAAGAACACTCGATGGACAGCTTTCGGATTCACTTATTGATTCGGCAGCTTTATCGGCAATGCAGAAAGCTTCATATGAATTCGGAGGTGAATTTATACAGAAGTACTCGCAGCTTATAACGGTTTGCGCAGATATAAAAACCGCATATCGATGCAGTGTAATGAATAAGCCGTATTCCTTTATAGAAACGGCGGTTTGTGGAAGCGAAGAACTTGATAAGGAATCTCTTGCAAGATCTGCACAGAGGGGAACGGAAAGCTTTTTTAGCTTCCTTGAATCAACGCCGTATAACGAAGCGGCTGAAATTTTAAAATCTTCACCGGCACAGTTTGAAAAATGGTGCGATGATATAATAACAGATCACGCTGAAAGTGCAAGAATGAGATCATTTGGAACAGAACCCCTTATGGCATATTTCATAGCAAAGGAGACTGAAATAAAAAATCTCAGGATACTCAAGGTATGCAAAGAGTGCAATACAAATAAAGAAACTATCATGGAAAGGATGAGAAAGCTATATGTATAAAGCAGCAGTTATCGGCGACAGCGCAAGCGTTTCAGGATTTGCCGCATTAGGGCTTTCTGTTTTCCGTGAAACAGATGCAGATAAAATAAAAAAGCTTATCTCAAAGCTTGCGGCGGGAAATTTTGCCGTAATTTATATCACAGAACCTGCGGCAGAGCTTGTTAAAGATACTATAAACAAATACAGAAACAGTCCTCTTCCTTCGATAGTCCTTATTCCGGCAATTGAGGGTAATACAGGATACGGCATAAAAGCTCTTCATGAAGCCGTTGAAAAGGCTGTTGGATCTGACATATTAAATTAGAAAAGGGACGGATAAAATATAATGAGCAGTACTGGAACAGTTGTAAAAATTTCAGGACCTCTTGTTGTTGCAGAGGGTATGAGAGACGCTAATATGTTTGATATGGTTCGAGTAAGCAATAAGCGTCTTATCGGAGAAATTATCGAGATGCACGGCGACCGTGCTTCTATTCAGGTTTATGAAGAAACATCCGGTCTTAAAACAGGGGAGCCTGTTGAATCTACCGGAGAACCTATGAGCGTAGAGCTTGGTCCGGGACTTATCGGAAGTATCTATGACGGAATTCAGCGACCGCTGGATGATATAAGAAAGCTTTGCGGAAATAATCTTCAAAGAGGAGTTGAAGTTGCTTCTCTTAAAAGAGAACGTCTCTGGAAATTCACTCCGTCTGTCAAAGCAGGAGATAAGGTCATAGGCGGTGATGTAATCGGAACAGTTCCCGAAACGGATATTGTACTTCACAAGATTATGGTTCCGAATAATATCGAGGGAACAGTGAAAAAAATATCCGATGGAGAATTTCACGCCGATGATATTGTTTGCGTGATAGAAACCGAAAATGGTGAGAAAGAGCTTTCACTTATTCAGAAATGGCCTGTAAGACGTGGAAGACCATATAAGAAAAAGCTTTCTCCAAATATGCCGCTGATTACGGGACAGAGAGTTGTCGATTGCCTTTTCCCTATAGCTAAGGGAGGAGTTGCCGCAATTCCGGGACCATTCGGAAGCGGAAAAACTGTAACTCAGCATCAGCTTGCTAAATGGGCAGAGGCAGATATAATCGTATATATCGGATGCGGCGAGCGTGGAAACGAAATGACCGACGTTCTTAATGAATTTCCTGAGCTTATTGATCCGAATACAGGAAAATCTCTTATGGAACGCACAGTTCTTATCGCAAACACATCTGATATGCCTGTTGCAGCGAGAGAAGCGTCGGTTTATACAGGAATCACAATTGCCGAATATTACCGTGATATGGGCTATTCTGTAGCTCTTATGGCTGATTCGACTTCACGTTGGGCAGAAGCGCTTCGTGAAATGTCCGGCAGACTTGAAGAAATGCCGGGAGATGAAGGTTATCCGGCTTATCTTGGAAGCCGTCTCGCTCAGTTTTACGAGCGTGCAGGAAGAGTTATTTCTAAAGGTACTGACGGCAGAGAGGGTGCGCTTTCAGTTATCGGAGCAGTATCTCCTCCGGGCGGAGATATTTCAGAACCGGTTTCGCAGGCGACCTTAAGAATAGTAAAGGTTTTCTGGGGACTTGATGCAAATCTTGCATATCAGCGTCATTTTCCGGCTATAAACTGGCTTACAAGCTATTCGCTATATGCCGATTCGCTTGCGGATTGGTATAACAACAACGTTTCAGCCGACTGGATGAAGAACAGAGCGAGATTCATGAGTATTCTCCATGATGAATCAGAGCTTAAAGAAATCGTCAAGCTGATCGGTATGGATGCTCTTTCTGCAAGCGATCGTCTTAAAATGGAAACAGCACGCTCAATACGTGAGGATTTTCTGCATCAGCTTGCTTTCCATGAGGTTGATACCTATACCAGCCTGAAAAAGCAGTTTTATATGATGAAGCTGATTCTTAATTTTAACGATGAAGCCGAAGAAGCTGTAAAAAAAGGCGCAGATATCGAAGCAGTCTCCGTTTTGCCGGTTCGTGAGAAAATAGGAAGATTCAAATATATAGAAGAGGAAAAGACAGATGAGGAATTCAGTAAAATATCTGTTGAAATATCATCACAGCTTGATGAGCTACTGAGAAAGGAGGAAGAAAACTGATGCCAAGAGAATACAGAACCATTGAAGAAGCTGCCGGACCTTTGCTTCTCGTTAAAGACGTGGAGAACATTTCGTTCGGAGAGCTTGCTGAAATAAGGCTTACAAACGGAGAAAAAAGACGATGCCGTGTTCTTGAAATAGACGGCTCTAACGCACTTGTTCAGCTTTTTGAAAATGCAGCGGGAATAAATCTGAAAGACAGCAGCGTTGTCTTTTCAGGTCATCAGATGGAACTGGGTGTTTCTGAGGATATGCTCGGACGTGTTTTTGACGGTATGGGACACCCTATTGACGACGGACCGGAGATAATTCCGGAAATGCGAATGGACGTAAACGGACTGCCGATGAATCCTGTTGCAAGAAAATATCCACAGGAATTTATTCAGACCGGAGTTTCGGCTATAGACGGACTTAATACGCTTGTAAGAGGACAAAAGCTCCCGATTTTTTCAGCAAGCGGACTTCCTCACGCTCAGTTTGCGGCGCAGATAGCACGTCAGGCTCGTGTAAGGGGTAAAGATGAACAGTTCGCTGTAGTTTTTGCTGCAATGGGCATTACATTTGAAGAGTCCGAATATTTTATCCAGAGTTTTAAAAGCACCGGAGCTTTGGGCAGAACGGTTCTTTTCATAAATCTTGCAAACGATTCCGCTATCGAGCGTCTTGCAACACCTAAAATGGCATTGACGGCAGCAGAATATCTTGCATTTGAAAAAAATATGCACGTTCTCGTAATTCTTACCGATATAACCAACTATGCCGACGCTCTTCGAGAGGTTTCAGCTGCACGAAAGGAAGTTCCCGGAAGACGTGGATATCCCGGATATATGTATACCGATCTTGCCTCTATCTACGAACGTGCAGGAAGACAAGAGGGGAAAGACGGAAGCATTACTATGATCCCGATTCTGACTATGCCTGAAGATGATAAAACACATCCTATTCCAGATCTTACCGGATATATTACAGAGGGACAGATAATTCTTTCCCGTGAGCTTTACCGTAAAGGTATCAATCCGCCTGTAGATGTTCTGCCGTCGCTTTCCCGTTTAAAGGATAAGGGAATCGGCAAGGGTAAGACTCGTGAGGATCATTCTGATACCATGAATCAGCTTTTCTCAGCTTATGCGAGGGGAAAAGACGCAAAAGAGCTTATGGTAGTTCTTGGCGAAGCCGCCCTTACTCCGACAGATCTTATTTATGCAAAATTTGCAGACGAATTTGAAAAAAGATATGTTTCTCAGGGTTTTGAAAACAATCGAAGTATTGAAGAGACTCTTGCCATTGGCTGGGAACTGCTCCGCATTCTGCCAAAAAGTGAACTGCGCCGAATCAGAGAGGAATATCTTGATAAATATTATGATACTCAGGAATGAGGTGAGCGATATTGTCAAGACTTAATGTTAATCCAACGAGAATGGAGCTTTCAAAACTGAAAAAAAAGCTTGAATCGGCAAGAAGAGGACATAAACTTCTTAAAGATAAACGTGACGAACTTATGCGTCAGTTTATGAATCTCATAAAGGAAAACCGACAGCTCAGAAGCGAAGTTGAAGCAGCGATCATCGATGCAAACAGATATATGGCAGTGGCTGGTTCAGTAATGCAGAAAGAAGCTCTTGAAACTGCGCTTATGCTTCCAAAACAGGAAGTGGAGCTTGAAGTTGGGGAAAAGAACGTTATGAGCGTAAATATTCCGGTTTTTGATCCAAAATACAGATCAAGCGATGCAAATGATATTTACTCTTACGGCATGGCCTTTACATCAATTGATCTTGACGGAGCGGTAAATGCTCTCAATGGAATTTTTCCTAAGATGATACGCCTTGCGGAAGTTGAAAAAGCTTGTCAGCTTATGGCAGATGAAATTGAGAAAACTCGACGCCGTGTAAATGCTCTTGAGCATATCATGATTCCCGATTATGAGGAGACTATAAAATATATCACCATGAAGCTTTCGGAAAATGAAAGAAACACTACAACTTCATTGATGAAGGTAAAGGATATGGTGCTTAAACAAAGTCACAATTATGGGTAATAAGGTACAGTTATAAAGTCTGCCTTTCATAAAAAAGATAAAGTCCGAAAGCAATTTGACTCAATTGCTTTCGGACTTAGCTTATTCTATTTGTCTACTCACTTAGAGTGTGTTCATATAAAAATGCGACGCACATATTTTCGGCGAATTTTGACAATTACTGTGTTGAAAAAGTTCACCATAGACAGTATGCTTTCACTTTTTCGCCTTATAGAAGAGCTTTGTAAAAGGCAATGGATCTCCGACAGCTCCACACGTTCCGACGCATGGTTCTTTTTTTTGCCATTTATCCTCTGCCTTGTGATACTCACATAATGCGTTTTTCTGTTGTTAAAAAGACTTATTGTCCCGGTATGCACTTTGAAGCAAGAAAGCATATTTTACCAAGAGAAATTCACTTGCCACGGAAATCAATTTTGACTGACAACCCTCAAAATCAAATTAGAATCAAGCAAGCAGTCAAACATAATATGAGAAATTGGCTGCTTGGAATTGTTACGTGATTTAAATTGCTTAACGAGATTAACAGCAGCCTTTCTGAACATATTCAAGCTTTGCTGTACAGCCTTATTTTCAATTCTACACCAATCTTCCTCAAAATGAACATCAAGAATCCAATGCATAG
>JAFTQW010000009.1 GCA_017462565.1 Ruminococcus sp. | reverse complement strand
CTATGCATTGGATTCTTGATGTTCATTTTGAGGAAGATTGGTGTAGAATTGAAAATAAGGCTGTACAGCAAAGCTTGAATATGTTCAGAAAGGCTGCTGTTAATCTCGTTAAGCAATTTAAATCACGTAACAATTCCAAGCTTCCAATTTCTCATATTATGTTTGAGTGCTTACTTGATTCCAATTTGATTTTGAGAGTTGTCAGTCAAAATTGATTTCCGTGGCAAAAACCAATTTGTACTTGCTTTTTTATATACAATATGATATACTTTTAATATATCTCTCTGAGCGTGTTCACATACTTTCCGAACAAATATTAGAACTCGTTCTAATAGGATTCACCGCACGTCTTTTCAATAAATTTTGCTGATTGCTGCGTTGAAAAACCTCACCATACGTGTTCTTCCACAACAGGGATATGAGCAAAAAATTTTGATTTTATCATATAGTCCACGCAAAGGAGAAAATTCCGATCTGCTCTGTGATGAATTAAGGAAGCACTGATTAAATCCAGTGCGCAGATTGCGCCGTCAGATTGTATAGAAATGACGCAGGCAGGCTGACGCCTGTCAAGGAATTTCTGTGCAAGATGATGAGAAATATGCAAGCAAGATGTGTGCTGAGCCGTCGGGCGTGATTTAATCGGTGATTCCTTAATAATTAAAACGTATAAAATAGGAAAGGCGATAAGATAAAATGAAAGTATTAATGATAAACGGAAGCCCTCGTGTACACGGAAACACATACATCGCTCTGCACGAAATGGAAAAGGTTTTTACTAATTCTGGAATCGAAACTGAAATCCTTCATGTCGGTAATAAAGATATCCGTGGCTGTATTGCCTGTACTTCATGCGCTAAGACAGGAAAATGCGTGTTTGACGATATTGTAAATGAAACAGCTCCAAAATTTGAAGAATGCAATGGTCTTGTGATTGGAAGCCCTGTTTATTACGCTTCCGCAAACGCTACGCTTATCGCCTTTCTGACAAGATTATTTTACAGTACACATTTCGATAAAGCCATGAAAGTCGGCGCAGCTGTCGCCGCTGCGAGAAGAGGCGGATTATCTTCCACTTTCGACGAATTAAATAAGTTTTTCACAATTTCAGGAATGCCGGTTGCCTCCGGTCAATACTGGAACAGCATTCACGGCAGAGAAGCCGGTGAAGCTTCACAAGATATTGAGGGATTACAAAGTATGAGAACACTGGCAAACAACATGACATTCCTGATGAAAAGCATTGCCCTTGGTAAAAAAACTTTCGGTCTTCCCGAAAAAGAGCCATTTCAGCGTACAAATTTTATTCGTTAAATAAAGGCAGCGCCGCATAAAACACGTCAGTATTCGTTTCTGTACAATTTGACACTCTCCTTTCAGAAGAGGTGCCAGCGAAATTGAGGGAAAGACTGACCGATAATCTGTATTTTTATTGTACAGCAATTCATATCAAACGCAACGAGGAGTATGATCTCATTTCTGATCATACTCCTCATTATTTGCGTTATCTGATTTAACTGCTGATTTGTCATGTCAGCAGAATACATTTTCCTTAATTTTTATTATTCCCTTTGCATTTTCATCATCCATAATTATTTCACCGACAGAAGGAAGAGTTATCATTCCGCTTAATGGATTTTTATGCTGATAACATCAGTCGTTATTTCTGCATCCACTTCCGATTTTTCAAAGCATAAATCGGTATCGGTCATTTCACAGTTGATAAGTTTTAAATTCCGGCAATAGCAAAACGGCTGAGTTCCGCTTATCCTGCAATTAATCAAAGTAAGTCCGTCCGAATACCAAGCGAGATACTCACCTTTTATTATGCTGTCCCTGACTGTAACGTTTTTTCCATGCCAGAAAGCGTCTTTTGTATCAAAAATACAGTTTTCAAATACGGTATTTTCTATGTATTGAAACGAGTACTTTCCTTGAAAATTAATATTATTAAAATTAATATCAGACGATCTCATCATGCAATATTCGCTTTGCACAGTCGAATTTTCCATAATGATATTTTGAGAGAACCAGCCGAATTCAGGCGAAATAATATCGCAGCTGCTGATCTTTATTCCCGAACATTCTCTCAAAGCTTTTATACCGTGCATTATAGTATCTTTTATGGTTATATCCTCTGAATACCATAATGCGGCACGGCAAAGTTCAGTCATCTCAGAATTACTTATGTTCAGTTTTTGGTCATGCCAGAAAGGATAGCGAAGATTGAAAAAACAATTGTCCGCTGTTATATTTTCAGATTCTTTCAATGCGCTTTCACCATCGGCAGGACCATCGAAACGGCAATATGAAATTTCTAAATTCTTTTCACCGTAAAGCGCCCTTTCTTCATCAAAAGTTTTATTTTCAATTAATTTCATTCGTCACAATTCCTTTCATAAATTCAAGATATCTCTTTGAATATTATTATACCATGAATTTATCGGAATTGCAAATGCTTTGAATCAATAGCCGGTTATGCCTGAAAGTTATGCAAATAGTTTTAATCCTCATCAGAGTTCAGGTAATCCAGTAATTTCTCTTCATCCTCAAATGTTGTTATAAACGTAAAAATATCATCATCAGATTTTTTTGTTATTATATGATATTTTTTTCCTTTGAATTCAGTTGCAGCGTCACCGTCGTTTATTAATTTTTCGCCCTCTTCCTGACTTATATCGAAGATGCTGCTTAATATTACAGCGTATGAATCAACTTCATAATCAACGAGCATTCTTGTATATAGAGAATTATACTCATCTACTACTTCACTTGCTGTCGAACATAATTTACCGCATATAACAAGCTCTGTAATTTTATGATTGTCTCGTTCTGCAAGTCCGAGAAACTGTATTACACCGCCATTGGAATTAAGAGTTACCTTATCATCGCCAAAGTTTGTATATTTGTATTCAAAATCTCCTAATGCATCAACCATTTCTAATAAAAATTCTGCTCCGTCGTTATCGGATTCACGAAGAATACTCTCTAAATCCTCCGGCGTGACGCCTAATGTTACAGACTCAGACATTTCTTTCTCCGATTTTTTTCCGCACCCAGCAAAGACAATAGTCATAGTGAGCGCAAGGATAAGCGCCATAATTTTTTTCATAATAAACCCATTCCTTTCATTTGATTGTCAATACAATCTTAATATAATTTAATTGTAGCATCACCTTAAAACAAAGTATAGATTCATATATAATTATTTTTTGACATCAAAATTGAATCATAAATCAAAGCGTGTTCACATAAAATCAATATGCAGATATCCGAGCATAATTTTGCCAAATTCAAGGCAAAATTCGCAGGAATATGCGCATATTGCAAGATTTTTTAACGCAGAAGCCGGAAAAATTTGCCGGAAAAACGCGTGTTGAGCTTTATGTGAACAAGCTTTAAAATTCATCCATATTGTATACAAAAACAGCGTCCCTGCATATTACAGAGACGCTGTTCCGGTTATGAGAATCATTTATTATTAAAAGTTATGTTCAGTTTAAAAAATTACAAACAATACAACTGCCACACCCCCCTTTATTCCATTTGAATTGAATTCGATCTCAAATTAAAATGCATAATTCACAGCTTCAGATTTTCAAGAGCAAATGTGATGCACTGGATCAATAAGCTGTTAAAGGAAATATTGTTTTCTGTTGCAAGATCTTCAAGCCGTTCCACGGTTATTTGCGGAAGACGAATAGTTTTTGCTACTGTTTTGTATTTCCCTTTTATAATGAATTTTTTATTGTCCATTTTGACACCTCGTTTAAAATATATTTCATAATACTATTTTAAAACCTTTTGGGATAAAAATATAGATTTAAATTTCGTGTACAAAATGACTGCATTTTTAATTTCACAAATGAATCAAACGAATTCTTTTTCAGTCTGATTTTCATCATGGCTTCCCATTTCATTAAGTGCAAAATTAATACATTCATTAATAAGAAGATTAAATGAAATGTTGTTCTTTGCCGCAAGTTGGTAAAGCTGATCGGCAAGCGGCTCGGGAAGTCTTATGGTTTTTGCTACGCTGTCGTAGCCCTTTGGGATTTTGAACATAACTTTTCTTGCGAAAACGCAATCCTGAAACAACGAAAAATATACGTTTCCGAAAAATTTCTCATCTCCTTTTTTATACTTTTTTCGATAAAATAAACAGGATAATTATATTATACATTATTTCCCTTTATTTTTCAATACTGAATCGAAATAATAAATTATGAAATCATATAAGACAAAATTTCTCTGCCGCCGCTTTAACATCATCTGCCGCAAAAATTGCTGAAACGACAGCTATTCCGCTTTGTCCGCAGTTTTTTATTGCAGAAACATTTTCAGCCGTTATCCCTCCGATAGCTACAGCAGGTATGCTGACGGAAATACAGATCTCACGGAGCTGTTCAGGAGTTATTCTTATTGCATTTTTTTTGGTCGGCGACGGAAAAACAGCTCCGACTCCGATATAATCTGCTCCGGATTCTTCAGCAAATCGAGCTTGCTCAATGGTTTTAGCTGTTGCACCGATTATGAAATCCGCTCCTGCAAATCGTCTTATTTCGGCAACCGGAGCATCTTCTATTCCAACATGAACGCCGTCTGCTCCGATTTCAACAGCGATCTTATAATCATCGTTTATGATGAGCGGAACTTCGTGTTTACGGCAAATTTTCAGAATTGCTTTTGCTTCTTCGGCAAGCTTTTCTGTGCTGAGATTTTTTTCTCTTAGCTGAATACAGGTAACTCCTCCGAGAATTGCCTGCTCAACCTGTTCTGCGAGATTTCTGCCTCTGAGACAATTGCTGTCGGTTATTGCATAAAGCGAAAGCTGTTCAGGTTTAAACTTCATTCTATCACCGCATTTCTTAATTCATTTATATACTTTTCAGGATCTTTACAGGTCATAAGTCCGCTCATTATGCAAGCGCCCGATGCTCCGGCATTACGCACTGAATCTATGTTTTCAGGATTTATTCCGCCAATTGCATAAACAGGAATACTTACCGAGCTGCAAATACTTTTTAAGAAATCAAGTCCCCTCGGTACTAAACCGAATTTGCACTGCGTTTCAAAAATGTGCCCTGCAACAACATAATCAGCTCCTAATTTTTCGGCTTCCGCTGCTTCTTCTGCCGAGTGTACGGACGCTCCAACGACCTGAAATTCATTTCTTATATAATCAGGAAAACTCCTGAGAACCACCATTGGCAAATGTATATCTTTTGCATTCAGTTTCTCCGCAATTGCCGTATAACTATGTATACTGCACGGTGTATCATATTTCCGGCAAATTTTCATTGACATCGATGCAAATCTGGTATAATCGATCCCTATAAGCTCTTTTTCACGGAGAATTATTCTGTCTGGCTTTGCAGATGCGATTTTTTCAATTCTCAGCAAATAATCCTCACAGCAATTTCTTCTGTCGGTAACGCAAATAATTTCAAACATACAGATAATCGTTCAGCACAGGCTGGAGTCCCTCATCGGACATATCATCGTACATTTTTTTTAAGCTTCTGACGTCGTTTATTTCAAACTGCTCGTCTCCGCCCTCGCTGCCGTTCTCCTTTCCTGTATACTTGCTTTCATGATCGCCGATGCCGGTTGAAACCCCGGCAGAAACCTTTGTTGCAGCAATTTTAACTATTCCGTTGCGGAATGTTTCGCTCTCTCTTGTCGAAACGGTTATTCCGCAGAAAGGCATAAAGATTCTGTAAGCGCAGAGAAGCTGGCAAAGCTGACGTTCATGAACATCAAGGGGATTTATCGTTTCATTATTCACAATCGGACGGAGTCTCGGGCAGGAAAGAGATATTTCAGCATGAGGATATTTTCTTTGAAGATAATACATATGAAGAGCGCTTGCAAGAGCGTCTTTTCTGAAATCGGAAAGACCGAGAAGCGCCGAACCGGCAACTCCTCTCATTCCAGCCATTAAAGCTCTCTCCTGAGCTTCAAAACGATACGGCCAGACTCTTTTATGTCCCATAAGGTGAAGCTGTTCATAACGATCACTGTCATAGGTCTCCTGAAAAACGGTAACATAATCAACACCGCATTCATGAAGATAACGATATTCGTCCGTATTTACCGGATATATTTCAATTCCGACCATTTTGAAATATTTTCTCGCAAGACGGCAGGCTTCCCCGATGTATTCCACACCGCTCTTAGAACGGCTCTCACCCGTAAGAATAAGAATTTCTTCCATTCCGCTGTCGGCAATTACCTGCATTTCATGTTCAAGCTGTTTCATATCAAGCTTCATCCTCTTGATATCATTATAACAGTTGAATCCGCAGTAAATGCAGTAATTTTCACAATGATTGGCTATATAAAGCGGTGTAAAAAGATAAACCGTGTTGCCGAAATGTTTCTGGGTCTCAAGTCTTGCACGTTCAGCCATTTTTTCAAGGAACGGTTCGGCTGCCGGTGAAAGCAGAGCCTTTAGATCCTCGACAGTGCAGTTTTCATGAGATAGAGCGCTGCGAACATCTGCCGCAGTATATGAATCGTAATCGTAACTTTTCATTTCCGAAATAACCTTGCCGCAGATATCGGAATTTATTTGTTCCATCCCGTTCATATATTCCATATGATTTGTGCGTGATTCCGGATTATTTTCAAGCTCGTGCTTTTTTTTCAAAGCGGCTTCAGAAAGCTTATCAGAATCAACGAAATATTTATTGTCCATTTTATTTCTTCCTTTTAGAGATTATTTTTCTGTACAGAATTCGACCTTTTCCCCGTTAAGGATCATATTGGTCGTTCTTACAGCGCACATTTTTCCGCACATTGAACAGGTATGTCTGTCCGCAGGAGGAGTGCTTTCAAAATATTCTCTTGCTTTTTCACCGTCAATCGCAATATCAAACATCTTCTCCCAGTCAACGGCATGACGTGCTTCTGCCATAGCATTGTCAGCATCTGCCGCATGAGGGATTCCCTTTGCGATATCAGCTGCATGAGCGGCTATTCTGCTTGCAATAATACCCTCTTTAACATCGTTAAGATCGGGCAGTCTGAGATGTTCCGCAGGAGTAACATAACAAAGGAAGTCTGCTCCGCTTGCTGCTGCAATAGCTCCGCCGATAGCCGACGTAATATGATCGTAGCCGGGAGCAATATCAGTTACGAGAGGTCCGAGTACGTAGAAAGGAGCGTTGTGGCAGATTCTCTTCTGAATTTTCATGTTTGCGGCTATTTCATTCATTGCCATATGTCCCGGACCTTCGACCATGACCTGAACGTCCTTTGCCCACGCTCTCTCAGTCAGAGCGCCAAGCTCGATAAGCTCGGAAATCTGACCGGCGTCCGTAGAATCGTCTATGCATCCCGGACGGAGAGCGTCGCCGAGACTGATAGTAACGTCGTATTCACGAAGAATTTCAAGAACCTCGTCGTAATGCTCATAGAAAGGATTTTCATTGCCTGTCATCATCATCCATGCAAAAAGAAGCGAACCGCCTCTTGAAACGATATTCATTTTTCTCTTATCACGCATAAACGCTTCAACTGCACGCTTATTGATTCCGGCGTGGATAGTCATGAAATCTACGCCCTCTTCCGCATGAGCCCTAACGACTTTAAGAAAATCCTCTGCTGTTATTTCAAGAAGATCTTTTTCAAGGTAGCCGATAGCGTCATACATCGGTACAGTTCCTATCATAGCGGGAGCTTTTTCAATGAGCTGCTTGCGGAAGGTATTTGTCTTTCCGTAATTGCTGAGATCCATAATGGCTTCTGCGCCGAATTTAAGGGCAGTTTCAACCTTTTGCATTTCAACGTCATAATTTTTGCAGTCGCCTGAAATTCCGAGGTTAACATTTATTTTGGTTTTCATGCGGCTTCCTATTCCCTCTGGAGAAATGGATTTATGATTGATATTGCACGGAATGCAGACTTCTCCTTTTGCAACAAGACAGCGAAGCTCTTCCGGAGATATATATTCTTTTTCTGCCACTATTTCCATTTCAGGAGTAATTATTCCTTTTTTGGCAGCCTCCATTTGTGTACTGTAATTTCTCATAATTTTATTCCTTTCAATTAATCTTTATAATTGCTGTTAAAATCAAACATATGATCAAGCGGACCGTTTCCTTTTCCGAGATCAAGCATACTTGCAAGCGCTCCGGATATATAATCCTTTGCTCTGCTTATTGCGTGTTCAAGGGAATATCCCTTTGCAAGATTTGCAGCGACAGCGCTGGAAAGAGTACATCCTGTTCCGTGAGTGTTACGATTGTCTATCCGCTTTCCTGTAAACCATTTATACGAACCGTCGGTTTCAAAAAGCAGATCGTTAGCATCGTTTATACTGTGTCCTCCTTTGCAGAGCACACAGCAGCCATATCTTTTGCTGATTATTTCTGAAGCTGATATCATATCGCCGCTGTCTGATATTTTCATATCCGAAAGCAGTTCGGCTTCCGGTATATTTGGGGTAACCAGAATAGACATCGGAAAAAGCTTTGCTCTTAATGCTTCATAAGCTTCTGAACTGCTCAGGCTTGAACCGCTTGTTGCAACTGCAACAGGATCGACAACAATATTTTTTGCTTGGTAGAATTCAAGTCTTTCCGCAATAACTTCGATAAGCTCCGGCGAAGAAACCATTCCGATTTTTACCGCATCGGGACGTATATCCTCAAAAACTGCGTCTATCTGCTGTTTCAGAAATTCCGGAGAAACTTCGCTGATTGCTCTGACACCCATTGTATTCTGTGCTGTAAGAGCGGTTATAGCGCTTTGTGCAAAAACTCCGTTCAGAGTCATTGTTTTAATATCAGCCTGAATCCCTGCACCGCCCGACGAATCGCTTCCGGCGATTGTTAATGCTGTTTTCATAATCCTCTCCTAATCACGCAGAAAGCCTGTAAGCGAATCTGACGGTGAAGCTCCCCTTGTGAGAACTCTTCCAAGCCCGGCAAGATAAGCTTTTCTTCCGGCTTCAATCGCCTGACGGAACGCTTCTGCCATTGAAGGCAGATCGCCTGCTGTAGCAAGAGCAGTGTTTGACATAACAGCTGCTGCACCCATTTCCATTGCTTCACAAGCCTGCGACGGACGGCCAATACCTGCATCCACGATAATAGGAAGGTCTATTTCGTCTATCAGAATCTGAATGAAATCCTTTGTTGAGAGTCCCTTATTAGAACCAATCGGCGACGCAAGCGGCATTACTGAAGCAGCTCCCGCATTAACAAGATCACGGGCTGCGTTCAGATCAGGGTACATATAGGGCATTACAACAAATCCCTCTTTGGCGAGGATCTCTGTGGCTTTAATAGTTTCCTGATTATCGGGAAGAAGATACTTTGAGTCTCTCATTATCTCGATTTTCACAAAATCTCCGCAGCCGAGTTCTCTTGCAAGACGGGCTATACGAACTGCTTCATCAGCATTTCTCGCTCCGGACGTATTTGGAAGAAGAGTAATCCCTTCAGGTATATGATCGAGAATGTTTTCATTCTCTTTTGAGTTTGTCCGGCGGACTGCAAGAGTAATAATTTCTGCCCCGGCATATCTGACCGCCGCTTCAATAAGCTTCATTGAATATTTTCCCGAACCCAGAATAAAACGTGAGTTAAATTCGTGTCCGCCTAAAATAAGTTTATCATCATTTTTATTCATATAAAAAAACCTCCTTAAATAGTTTCCGTTATAATTTTTATTGCCATAAGCGCCTCGTGAGCAGCACAAACCATTACTCTTGCCGAAACAAGGCTTCCGGCTTCTTCAACATCGCTGGATTCATCACCGCAAATAAAAAAATGATCAGTGATTCTTCTGGTTTTAATAAGATTTGCCGAACCAGTTCCAGCCATTCCGGAACCTGAAACAAGATATTTTTCCGGAAATTTTTCAAGAATACAGTTTACCAGCATGGCTTTCTGCTCTGCTGAATCAAAAGCTTCGCAGACAACATCGTCATTTTTTAAAAGCTCCGGAATATTTTCTTCTGTCAGCCTGACGCAATGAGAGACAATTTCGCAGTATGGCGCAATTCTTGAAAGCGTATCGCCAAGAGCTTTTGTTTTGAATTCGCCAAGCTGATCTGCAAAATACTGCTGACGGTTAAGATTTGAGATATCAACTTTATCAAAGTCGATAATATGAAGTCTTCCTATACCGGCTCTTGCAAGAGATATTGCAATATTTGAACCAAGTCCACCAAGTCCGCAGACAGCCCCAGAGGCTTTCGATATTTTTTTCTGAAAATCCGAACCATGCCGCTCTTCAAGCGCATGAAACATTTCCTCTTTTGTGGGAATATTTACGTTCATCAGCCTCCTCCGACAAATCGAACGACTTCAACAGAATCGCCGTCTTTCAGAATTGTTTCGCCGTATGTGCTTTTCGGGACAATCTCTTCATTCAGTTCAACCGCAACACGACCGCTTACACAATTCATTTCGGTAAGCAATACCGCAATATTTTTTCCTGCCGCATCCATCATTTCGCCATTTACCTTAACCACAGAAACACCTCCGATAACAAAAATGGAACTGCCGCAGCAGTTCCCTGATAATACATTATATAGCATATATCGGCTTCCCTACGTTGGCATTATCCAAATCAGGTTTCAGAATCCGTTTAAGAACTTGTTTTAATAGAATTTGTACGCAGATTTCCGAGCATAATTTTACTGACGGCAAGCTTTTTCAACGCAGCAATCAGCAAAATATGCCGAAAAGATACGTGCAATATCCTATGAGACAAAGTTCTGATATACAGATTCACAAGGTCGAAAGTTTCACTACTTTCCTCTCAGCCTGTAATACAAGCTCCCTATGTATAAATTATAACACTTCTTTTAATAAATTTCAAGACTTTTTTATATTTTTTCTGAGCAGCTTTGTTTTTCTATTCGTTTTCTAAGAATTTTTTCAAAGTTTATAAAATGAATAAGAACTCCAATATTTATAGGTATGCCGATTAAACCTATATTTAATTTCAATAAAACAGTAAGAAGTTTTATAAAAAAGCCTGCTACAGTTGTCGACAATCCGAATGCCGAATATATAGAAATCAGAGTAAATAATACTGTCGGAATATTAAATATAGAGGCTGCAATAATATATCCCCTGTAACTTACAATAGGTTTGTTCTGATTGATTTTGTCGACTATAAGTGTAATAATGCACCCTACCACACCGACATAAATCAACAACCATGCTATCCCGTACAAAGCCAGGCATTCCTCTGACATTATATAATGCGGTTGTATACTGTTTTTCTCTACGTCATAGAAAGTTGTATCATTTATATAGAAATTACCTAATGAAACAAGCGATATCTTTTTTGATATTTGCAGAATATTTCCGTCCTTGTCAAATATAGCAACACGACATTTTTTATATTTATTACAAAACTCTAAAAAAGCCTCCTCACCATATGGATCGTTGTATTGACAAAGCCATTCGTGCGGCAATCCGATATGCTGACTGACCGTATAAGGAGTTCCGTTATATTTTTCATTATAATCCGGAATATTCTCAGAATCCCGTATCAAAATACTTAAATGCGCATCTTTCATGTGCATAAGCATACTTCGGAAACCGTCAATATCATATGATACGATCCGGCTGTTTTCAGGAATACTTTCAGGAACATCTATAGTAAAATTTCTTATTGGATCTTTTGCCGATCTATTGATAACGCAATTAAAGTCTGTATATCTTTCGTCTGTTTCATCAAACGGAATAAGCAGATCAACGTATTTATCTGCCATATATTCACCTTTAAACTCAAAATCAAAACTGTTGTTGTAATATGCGCATCCACTGAATATAAACATAATTCCGACTAACATAGTTATCATAACGAAAATTTTAATATATCTTTTCATATGATCACCGTCCTTTGTGTATATTTTACACAATTTTCCTGTAACCGTCAATTAAAATACTATTACAAATAATAACAAAAACAGCCCCGATTGCTCGGAGCTGTAAAACATTTGTTACATATCGTTTCTGATAATATCATCAAGCGTTTCACGCTTTACAGCGACTCTTGACTCGCCGTTATTAACGAAAACAACTGCCGGCTTCTGGAGTCGGTTATAGTTTGATGACATGGAATAATTGTATGCTCCGGTAGCGCATACAGCTATTATATCTCCTGATTCAGCGTGCTGGAGCGGCATATTTTCACCGATAAGATCTCCGCTTTCACAGCATTTCCCGGCAATAGTTACTCTCTCACTGCGTTCTTCATTCGCCTTGTTCGCAACAATCGCTTCGTATTCGGATTTATACAGAATATATCTCGGACTGTCAGCCATACTTCCGTCAATTGATACATAGGTTCTGATGTTTGGAATCTCCTTGCGTGCGCCGACCTTATAAAGCGTGATTCCGGCAGGAGCAGCAATAGATCTGCCCGGTTCGATATAGATAAACGGCTGAGCTATTCCAAGTTTTTCACATTCGCTCTTAACGGTCTCGGAAACACGCTCCATGTATGTCTCAAACGGAGCCGGATCGTGTTCGTTCAGATACTTGATTCCAAAACCGCCGCCGAGATTGAGTCCCTCAATTTCGTAATTCAGCTCATTCTTTACCTTTGCAATAAATTCAAGCATAACCTTTGCAGCTTCTTCAAACGGAGCAATGTCAAAAATCTGCGAACCTATATGGCAGTGTACGCCCATAAGCTTTACGTTTTTGCATTCTATTGCCTGTTTTACAGCCTCAAAAGCCTCACCTGTTTCAAGAGCAAAACCAAATTTGCTGTCTATCTGTCCTGTTTTGATAAAATCGTGAGTATGGGCGTCTATTCCCGGTTTGATACGGAGCATGATATGAGGAACGGCATTCTTTTCTGCGGCAATATTTTCCAGACGAATAAGCTCGCTGATATTGTCGACGATAATGTGTCCAACTCCGCATTCTACCGCATAATTAAGCTCTTCATCAGTTTTGTTGTTGCCATGAAATCCGACTTTTTCCATAGGGAAACCGGCTTTAACGGCAGTGTAAAGTTCGCCTATCGAAACAGCGTCAAGTCCCATTCCCTCACTTGCAACTATTCTGCACATTTCAAGACAGGAAAACGCCTTGCTTGCATAACACGCAAGACCTTTGCCGCCGTAAAACTTTCCGATGCTGTCGTTAAAACGTCGGCAAGCGCTTCTTACGGTCTGCTCGTCCATTACATAAAGCGGTGTACCGTATTCAGCAGCAAGCTCAACCGTATCTGCTCCGCCGATCGTAAGATGTCCTTTTTCGTTTACGTTAAGATTTTCAGATACAAACATTTTTACTCTTCCTTTCAGGTTATATAGAATCCGATACATTATCCTCAGATTCATCATCAACAGAGACTTCATTGTCGTCTGCGATTTCCTCAACTATACGTTTAAGCTCATCAACGCCTTCAAAGGTCTGGGAAGAAAACGGTATAACGTGCATTTCTTCAAAATATGGTATTTCCTCTTTAAAAGCTTCCATACGCTTAATCCGCTCCATTTTTTTAAGCTTGTCAGCTTTGGTAAGAACAAGCACAAACGGCATTTCTGTATCTATAAGATAATCTATCATATGAAGATCGTCCTTGGTCGGAGCATGACGCATATCAACAAGCATAAACACAAGCCTTATATCTCTGTCAGAGCTGAGATATCCTTCGATAAGCCCAGCCCAGCGGTCTTTATCAGATTTCGATACTTTAGCGTAGCCGTATCCCGGAAGATCCACAAAATATATATTTTCAAGACCGTAAAAATTGATAGTCGCTGTTTTTCCCGGAACAGAACTTACTCTTGCAAGATTTTTCCGGTTGAACAGCTTGTTGATAAGCGTTGATTTGCCGACGTTTGAATGACCTGCAAAAGCAATTTCTATCCGCTGGAATTCAGGTATCTGGGAAAATTTTCCATATGATGCGGTAAATTCCGCTTTATTATAATTAAGCTTCAAGGCTTTCCCCTCCTTTTATGCGTTTTACTGATCGTTTTTTATAAGAGCCGTATCAAGAACATCGGTTATTTTCTCAGCATAAACAAACTCTATTGCGTCCTTAACGACATCATCGACTTCTTCAAGATCAGGCTTATTTGCTGCCGGAATTATAACTGTTTTGATTCCGGCTTTATAAGCAGCCATAGTTTTTTCACGAAGTCCTCCTATCGGCAAAACCTTTCCGTGAAGAGTTATTTCGCCCGTCATAGCCACATCCGCCCGAACCGGAAGTCCCGAAAGAGCCGATACAAGAGCCGTCGTCATAGTTACTCCGGCTGATGGTCCATCCTTTGGAACAGCTCCCTCCGGAGCATGGATATGCAGATCGTTTTCTTTATAAAAATCAGGATTAATACTGTATTTTTCTGCAATTCCCCTTACGTAGCTGACAGCTATTTTTGAGCTTTCCTTCATAACGTCGCCAAGGGAACCGGTAACTTCAATTTTTCCGCTTCCTTTAAGAACAAGAACCTCAAGGGGCATAAGAACTCCGCCAACTGAAGTCCATGCAAGGCCGTTTACAACTCCAACCTGATTTTCTTTTGACGAAATATCCTCAAGATATTTCCTTACGCCAAGAAGCGTTTCCAGATCCTTTGACTTAACTGAAATACGCTTTGCTTCACCCGATGCAATCTTCTTTGCAGCTTTTCGGCAGAGAGACGCAATGCAGCGTTCAAGCGAACGGACTCCGGCTTCTTTTGTATAATATCCTATCACGTCATGAATTGCATCATCAGCTATTTTAAGCTGCGAAGCTTTCAAGCCGTGTTCTTTAAGCTGCTTAGGTATAAGATGTTCTTTCGCAATATGGAATTTTTCTTCCGCAGTGTAGCTTGGAAGCTCGATCACTTCCATACGGTCAAGCAGAGGCGCAGGAATTGCTGAAACGTTGTTGGCAGTAGTTATAAAAACTGCTTTGCTCAAATCAAACGGGACTTCAATATAATGGTCACGGAAAGCGTTATTTTGCTCGCCGTCAAGAACCTCAAGCATTGCTGACGAAGGATCGCCCTTGATATCGCTGCAAAGCTTGTCTATCTCATCAAAAAGGATAAGCGGATTTGCCATTCCTGCTTGCTGAAGAGCGGTTATAATACGTCCCGGCATTGCCCCGACATAGGTTTTTCTGTGACCTCTTATATCGGCTTCATCACGGACTCCGCCAAGAGAAACTCTTGCATATTTCCGTCCCATAGCCTTTGCGATCGATTTTGCGATAGATGTTTTTCCGATTCCGGGAGGTCCGGCAAGACATATTATCTGTCCCTTTATTTCCGGATTAAGCATATGAACTGCAAGAAATTCCAAAATACGTTCCTTTACCTTTTTAAGACCATAATGGTCTTTTTCCAGAATTGCTTCCGCCTTTTCTATTGAAATCTTCGCTTTCGAGTATTTTCCCCAAGGCAAATCAAGAACAGTATCAAGATAATTTTTTATAACAAAGGCTTCCTGGGAAGCAGGAGGAAGCTTTGTAAGCTTATCCGCTTCTTTAAGAAGCTTTTCCTTGCTTTTATCGTCAAGCTTCAAAGACATAATATCGTTTATGTAATTAAACGCATCTTCGCCGTCATCTTCGCCAAGCTGCTCCTGAATAACCCTGAGCTGCTCACGCAGATAATATTCACGCTGTCCCTTATCAATGCTGTTTTTTGTCTGCTCATTTATAAGATTTTCAAGCTCAAGTATCTCCACCTCAGAGGTAAGGCAGGCATACAAAACTGAAAGCTTATTCATGATGTTTGATTCTTCAAGAAGAGTCTGCTTATCTCTGTAATTGAGTCCACAGTTGAACGTTACCGTTTCAAAAAGTTTTATCGGAGAATCCTGAGTCATTACAGACGCAAGAAGCTCTCTCGGCATTTTCGGAAAAAAGGTTGAATATCTTTCAAAAATATCTTTTACAGAGCGCATAATGGCTTCGGCTTCAACCTCGTCATATTTTGCTCTTGAGTAAGCCGGAGAACGTTTTATTTCAGCTCTTAAAGAATCGCCATCGTCTATAAGGCGGATAAGATTTGCCTTATAAACACCCTCTACAAGAACTTTCATTGCATTATCAGGCAGCTTTAAAACCTGCTTTATTTCTGCAACAACTCCTACCTTATATAGATCGGAAGCTTTTGGATTTTCAACATAGACCTCATGCTGAGTTATAAGGAAAATTTTTCCTCCTTCTTTAACTGCACGTTCAATAGCCTTCACTGACTTTTCCCTTGAAACGTCAAAATGCATGATCATCTTAGGAAAAGCAACAAGTCCTCTCATTGCAATTGTATTAAGCACAAGACCATTTTCAATGTTTTTATCGCTTTTTAAGGTCTGTTCCAAATTTATCACCACATTTCTGCTGTATTGATCATAAACGATATTTTTTATTATACTATATTTGATTTAAAAATGCAAGAGGAAATTCAATTACTATCACGGCAACAGCATTTACTTTTTACGAGAAAGAAGAATACGTAAAAGGACATCGGGATTAAGAGCAGCTTTGAACCTCATTTTACTTTTACTCAGGCGACCGTATTTTGCTTGATTTAGAAGCGAGAGAGCCAATTTT
>JAFTQW010000008.1 GCA_017462565.1 Ruminococcus sp. | reverse complement strand
GTGGGGTGTGGGGCAAAGCCCTGCATACAGCCTTCGGGCGCTCCGCAAAGAGTGAATTTCAAAACAGTCCAGTGGACTGTTTTGAAAGAGGGAACGCCCTGTAAGAGAGGGCGTTCCCTTAGTTTTTCTACAAGCTGAAACTTGCTGAAAAATCAGCAAGTTTTTTTATTATGCCGGCTGGAATTGCTCATTTATCGACTCGGTCTGAGTGAGATTATTAAGCCACATATATTTTTTATAGTGTTTATAAACTGCCGGAAGTTTTACTATTTCATCTATGTTTATAAGAATATAAACTGCAAGAACCGGAAGCTTAAAGATGAATGCAGAAATAATTCCGATCGGAACAGTAACAAGCCACATTGTAACTCCATCACATTTGAATCCGAACCGGGTATCTCCTCCGGATGGGAAAATTCCCGAAATAACCGTCATATTCATAGCTTTTCCGATGACATAATATGAGCTTACAACAAGCATAACACGCAGATATCCCTGTGCTGTTTCCGAAAGGCTGGAGAATAACGGAACAAAAGGAATGACGCACAAAATTGCTCCGCCCGATATCAATCCGCATACAAGAGAAATTCTGCAAAGCTTTGAACCGCAGTATTTCGCCTTTTCAATAAGTCCCTGACCAAGAAATGAACCGATCATTATTCCGCTTGCTGAGGCAACTCCCTGACACACACATATTGAAAGATTTTTTATGATATTTGCAATCGAATTTGCAGCGGCAGCGTCGCTTCCCATGTGTCCCATAATTACAGTGTACATTGTAAAACCAATTCCCCAGACGAGATTGTTGCCGAAGATCGGAACGGAATATTTACGATAATCTTTTTTCAGCAATTTATCATTATGTACACAAAGCGATAAACGGATCTTTATGCTGTCTTTTTTTATCATAACCAGCATTGTCCATATAAGCTCAACAGCTTTTGAAATTACTGTTGCAATAGCCGCACCTGCGATTTCCATTCGTGGAAAAATTCCTACTCCGAAAATCAGAAGCCAGTTAAGAATAATATTCATAACAACAGAAACAGAGCTTATCAGCGAGCTTTTTCCGGCGTGTCCGCAGTTTTTCATAATGCAAAGATATATCTGAGAAATTCCCAGTAAAAAATATGAAAGCGAAACTGCATGAAGATATTCTGCACCTTTTTCAATAAGAATTGTATCCGAAGCAAAACACTTCATAAGTAAACGGGGACATAAAAACGATGCAGCCGAAAATACAATGGAAATAGGTATCATTATCTTCATGCCGATGCCGATAATTTTTTCTATTGACGTTTTATCATTTATTCCCCAATACTGCGCTGCGAGTATTGATATTCCGCCTGTAACAGAAAATACAAATAAATTGAATACAAATTGAACCTGACCGGCAAGAGAAACTGCTGAAAGTGAATCCTGATTTAAAAATCCAAGCATAACCGCATCGGATACATTTACAAGAGAAAGCATAAGCTGCTGCATTGTTATAGGAATAACAAGCGAAAGAAGTTTTCTTCTGAATTCTGATTTTTCCATAAAATCAACCGCCTTTTAAATAATAACCTGAATACATGGATCCTGCACTTTTATTGATAAGTTCGTTTCCTCATCAATACTGCAATCATTATATTATTGTTTCATGTTTATTTCTATCATATTTATGCTGTTTTTTATATTTTTTTGGCATTATTTTGTTTCGTGTTTTTTTTGTGAAATAATTTATTTTGTCTTGACTTTTGTAAAAAAATGTGCTAAAATACAATTATATTGAAACCTCGATGATTTTCAAAATAATTTGAGATTTCGGGGTTGAAAAAACATAAAAGAATATAATACAGCAATATTATATAAGGAGGATATTACCATGAGTTTTTTGGATTCAGTTAAAGGCTTTGCAGGAAAAGTAAGCGATACGGTTGAAAAGGGCGCTAAAAGCGTAAGCGAAAGCTCTAAAAAAATGACGGAAAAATCAAGAGTAAAAAAAGAGATAACTCAGCTTGAAAACGAGATAAACAATGCTTACCATGCTATCGGAAAAAAATATTTCGAGCTTAATTCTGCCAATCCGGCAGATGAATATGCTGCTCCTGTAAACGATATAATCAAAAAGAACGAGAGATTAGAAAAGTTCAAGCTTCTTCTTGCTTCGATGGAAGATAAGCAGCCTTGCTCTAACTGCGGCGCAGAGGTTATGAAAGGTCAGCGTTTCTGTGATAAATGCGGCGCTCAGGTAGAATTTGTGGCTCCGCCCGTTATCGAGGGATTCAACGACGCTCCTGTTGTTCCCGAGCCTGTTCCGGTTCAGACTGTTGAAAGCGTTGTAGAATCTGCTCCTTCAGCACCGACAAAAAAAGTATGCTCCAACTGTGGTGCTTCTTTCGATGAGGGACAGAATTTCTGCGATAAATGCGGTACAAAATTATAATTTATTTGCTGACAGGCTGCTGCATAAAAGTGCGGCAGCTTTTTTATTGTGCAAAGTGCTTAGAATATTTGCTGGTATTTTGTAATAAATAACGTATAAAATCGCTTTACTTTTGCGCTTTTTTGTGTTAAAATAATAATGTATAAAAAAGAATATTATCTGTTTTACACAGAAAGGAATTATAATAATGCCAATTACTGAATTATTAGAAAGAAATGCACGAATATACGGAAATGACGTTGCTCTTGTTGAAGTCAATCCGGAAATTACCGAGGTAAGACGTATCACTTGGAAGGATTACGAGCTTATTGAACCCGATCCGCTCTGCTGCTACAGACGTGAGATCACCTGGAAGGTTTTCGATGAAAAAGCAAACAGATTCGCTAATCTGCTTCTTCAAAGAGGTGTGAAAAAAGGCGATAAGGTTGGAATTCTTCTTATGAATTGCCTTGAATGGCTCCCGATTTATTTTGGTATCCTTAAAACAGGCGCACTCGCTGTTCCTCTTAATTTCAGATATTCCGCAAGCGAGATCAAATATTGTCTTGAGCTTGCCGAGGTTGACGTCCTTCTCTTTGGTCCCGAATTTATCGGAAGAATTGAGGAGATCGCTGATGAAATAAGCCGCAACAGACTCATTTTCTATGTCGGGGAAGGGTGTCCGTCATTTGCTGAGCATTACGACGGTCTTGTTGCAAACTGCGCAAGCTCCGCTCCTGATATTAAAATTACTGATGATGACGACGCTGCTATTTATTTTTCTTCCGGAACAACTGGTTTCCCGAAAGCTATTCTTCATAAGCATAGAAGCCTCGTTCATTCCGCTAAGGTTGAGCAGAATCATCACGGTCAGACTAAAGACGATATTTTCCTTTGCATTCCGCCGCTTTATCATACAGGAGCAAAAATGCATTGGTTCGGAAGCCTTTATTCCGGAAGCAAAGCTGTTCTGCTAAAAGGAGTTAAGCCAAAATCTATTCTTGAAACCGTTTCAAATGAGGGCTGCACCATAGTTTGGCTCCTTGTTCCGTGGGCACAGGATATTCTTGACGCAATTGACAGAAATGAAATAAATATTGAAAATTATCAGCTCTCTCAATGGCGGCTTATGCATATCGGAGCACAGCCTGTTCCGCCTTCGCTTATTGCCCGCTGGAAGAAAATATTTCCTAATCATCAGTATGATACCAACTATGGTCTTAGCGAGTCCATTGGTCCCGGCTGCGTTCATCTTGGAGTTGAGAACATTCATAAGGTCGGTGCAATTGGTAAAGCAGGATTCGGCTGGGAAGTTAAAATTGCCGATGAAAACGGAAATGCTGTTAAACGCGGAGAGGTCGGCGAGCTTTATGTTAAAGGTCCGGGAGTTATGACCTGCTATTACCATGACGAAAAGGCTACAAGCGAAACACTTAAAGACGGCTGGCTTCTTACCGGAGATATGGCTCAGGAAGACGAGGACGGATTTATCTACCTTGTTGACCGCAAAAAAGACGTCATCATCAGCGGAGGTGAAAACCTTTATCCCGTTCAGATCGAGGATTTCCTGAGAGCGCATCCGTCTATAAAGGACGTTGCGGTTATCGGACTTCCCGATAAACGTCTTGGAGAAATTGCAGCAGCAATTATTTCTGTAAAAGAAGGCTGTGAATGCTCTGAAGATGATATCAATACATACTGTCAGAAGCTTCCGAGATATAAAAGACCTCATAAAATTATTTTCGCTGACGTTCCGAGAAATCCTACCGGAAAGATTGAGAAACCAAAGCTTCGTGAAATTTACTGCGGCGAAAGCCTTGTTGCTAAACAAATAAAAAATTAAACCTAAAGCCTGTCCGAATCAATTTATCGGACAGGCTTTTTATTAATATTTATTAATTTTTATCAGATCTTTTATTACTTCCCCGGCGATTATCAATCCGGCAACAGACGGTACAAATGCATTTGAAGCCGGTATACTTCGCCTTTCAGTTTCACCCTCTTCATTCATGAGTGCACGGACTGCTTCATCAGGAGGCGTTATAGGCTGCTCTTTTGAGTAAACTACCTTAAGCTTTTTTACACCCTTTTTTTTCAGTTGATTCCGCATAACTCTTGCAAGAGGACATACAGACGTTTTATAAATATCCGATACCTCAAATGCGGTCGGGTCGATTTTATTTCCCGCTCCCATAGAGCTGATTATCGGAACTCCAGCCGCTTTCGCCTGCATGATAAGTTCAATTTTTCCTGTAACAGTATCTATAGCGTCAACAACATAGTCATACTGCGTAAAATCAAACTGTTCAGCTGTTGCAGGCATATAGAATGTTTTGTATACGTTTACTTTGCAATCGGGATTTATACTAAGAATGCGCTCCCTTGCAACATCTACTTTATATCTGCCAATAGTGCTTCTTAATGCGATTATCTGACGATTCAGATTTGTAATAGCAACCTTATCACTGTCGATAAGGTCAAGCTCCCCAATTCCGGAACGAGCAAGCGCTTCAACGGTATATCCTCCAACGCCGCCGATTCCGAAAACTGCAACTCTTGATGACGAAAGCTTTTGCATTGCCTCACTGCCGAAAAGCAGCTCTGTTCTTGAAAACTGATCACCCATATATTCTCATACTACTTTAGGGATTCGTTTGATTACAGCTTCGTAAATCACAACAGAACTTACAATGCCCATAAGTCCTTGTATAAGATTTCCGCCGACTCCCAAAAGAGCAGTTGCAACTGAACCGTACATAAATGCTTCGAAAATTCCATATCCGGCAACCATTATAAGCTCGGCTGTTACAGCCGCAGCCACTCTTGAGAAAACGGAATTAGCTTTTTTGGAAACTGCACGATATACGAAAAATGAAGCAGCAGCCATAAGTCCTTTTATTATCAGTGTCGCAGGGGCATAAACGATATATCCGGATATTACGTCTGCCATTGCTGATCCTATTCCTGCCGCTGCCGCACCATAAACAGGTCCGAGAAGCCATGCGGAAATATTCACTATGCAGTCGCCGAGATTGACATATCCCTTTGTAGGAGTAGGAACCTGAATAAGCATAGTTGCTACGCAGGCAAATGCCGCCAGAAGTGCTGCGAGAGTCATTGTTTTTACTTTTTTACTGTTCATTATAAACTACCACCTTTGAAGACCTGCATTACAAGAAAAATTCATAAATGCAGGCTGTTTTTATTATATTAATGCTTTAAATCCCTTTTCAAGGTCTGCAATAATATCGTCAATGTGCTCTGTGCCGATCGAGAGTCTGATTGTATTAGGTTTAATTCCGACTGAAAGAAGCTCTTCTTCGGTCATCTGTGAATGAGTTGTTGATGCCGGATGTATTACAAGCGATTTAACGTCTGCAACGTTGGCAAGCAGCGAGAATAATTCAAGACTTTCGGTGAATTTCTTTGCTTCGTCTGCTCCGCCTTTTATCTCAAATGTGAAAATAGAAGCCGCTCCATTCGGGAAATACTTATCATAAAGCTCCTTTTCCTTTCCGGAGGCAAGCGATGGATGATTCACTTTTTCGACCTGCGGATGCTTGCTGAGGAAATCTACAACTTTAAGCGCATTCTCAACATGACGTTCCAAACGAAGCGAAAGAGTTTCAAGTCCCTGAAGAAGGAGAAATGAATTGAACGGAGAAATAGCTGCACCCTGATCTCTCATAAGCGTTGTTCTGATTTTAAGGATATATGCAAGATTTCCACAGGCTTCTGTGAAAACGACTCCATGATATGACGGATTAGGCTTTGAAAGTCCGGGAAATTTATCGTTCTGTGCCCAGTCGAACTTGCCAGAATCGACGATAACTCCTCCCATTACCGTTCCGTGACCGCCAATAAATTTAGTTGCGGAATGAACTACAACGTCTGCACCATGTTCGATTGGTCTTAAAAGGTACGGAGTTGCAAAGGTATTGTCAACAATAAGCGGAATTCCATGCTTATGTGCAGCAGCAGAAATCGCTTCAATGTCTATAATATCTGAATTTGGATTACCAAGTGTTTCAGCATATAAAAGCTTTGTATTCGGCTGAATAGCTTTTTCAAAGTTTTCAGGATTGGATGGATCAACAAAAGTTGTTGTAATTCCATGCTCTTTCAGCGTATTTGCAAAAAGATTATAAGTACCGCCGTAAAGATTCGTTGACGAAACAATATGATCGCCTGCAACGGCAATGTTTTGAATAGCATATGTAATTGCCGCAGAGCCGGAAGCTGTTGCTAATGCTCCTGCACCGCCTTCTAAAGCAGTTATTCTTTCTTCAAAAACGCTTGAAGTCGGATTCATAAGTCTTGTATAGATATTTCCCGGAACAGTAAGTCCGAAACGTCCTGCCGCTGTAGCGGAATCCTTAAAAACGTAAGAGGTTGTTGCATAAATTGGAACAGCTCTTGCGTCTGTTGCCAAATCAGGGTTCTCTTGCCCAGCATGAATCTGAAGCGTTTCAAATTTATAATTGCTCATAAAAATCTCCTTTCAAAATTTATATTTATTATATCACGCAATATCTACCATGTCAATAGGTAAAATGAATATTTTATATTATATTTCAATTTAATTTATAAAACATTATTGTTAAATATAAAATATATATCTATGGCTATTGATTTTTTTTTGTTTTGTTGCTATAATATTATAGTATTATTTGGGGCGTAGCCAAGCGGTAAGGCAACAGACTTTGACTCTGTCATCCCGTGGGTTCAAATCCCGCCGCCCCAACCATATTGGTGAGACTAAATAGCTGTCCACCGAAAAAAGCCCGAATAATCGAGCTTTTTTGCTACTCAGAAGCCGAAAATTTTTAGTGTAAAACCATGGCTGTTTTTTACCCGTTTTTGCGAAGGTACAGGATTTGAACCCTCGCAGAGAAAAAATATAGCATAAACAGGAGCAGGTCAGGAAGAAAAAATCAAAAAATACCTGCCTCTGTACAATAGAATAATAACCGAATTTGAAAGACCGTTTTGTCAGATATCACGAATTTTAAGTGATGATGAACAGGACGGTCTTTTTTTATTTTCCGGAAAAGGAGGAGAAGTCTATGAAAGAAAAACTGATAATCAACACAACTCTGATTCGTAAGGAATCAGAGTTCAGAACAAAGTCCTGTGTGGTTGAGAAAGCGATAGCAGTCTCCAATGCTGAATTTGAAAATCTGAAAAGACATCCGCTGCGTGATAACAGGCTGATAGCTGAAAACGTCGATATGATGTACTGCGACAGAGATGACAAATATCACTGTCTTCTGATTTATGATGAAGAACAGGGCGATGGTCTGCTGATCGAATCGGAAGGTACGTCATATGCACGATACTCTCAATACATTTCGAGAGCAAAGGAACTTGTGGAGAAACACCTTCAGCCTGATATAAAGGTGGAAGCGGATTCGGTAAACGAAGATTTATCGGAAGAAACCGAAATGAATATGACGATGTAAAGGTTGAATTTTTGCGTAAATTCAGCCTTTTTTATTGCAGGAAAGGAGAAGTGATAGATGATAAGATATTTTGAAGCGTTCGCAGGAATCGTCGCATTCCGCTCTGCTTTTGAAAAAATTGGAGGGTTTGAGTGTGTCGGCTGGTGCGAAATAGACAAATTTGCCCAGAAGGCTTACCGGGCATTGTACGATACGGGAGGTGAAACGTTTTATGAGGACATCACGAAAATCGATTACGGAAGTATGCCAGATTTTGATCTGCTCGTTGGCGGACCATGCTGCCAGTCGTTCAGTGTGGCGGGGCGCAGACTCGCTTTTGAAGATGACAGAGGAAACCTGTTTTTCGACTATATCAGAATCCTTGAAGTCAGGCGTCCCAAGTACTTTATTGCTGAGAATGTACCCAACCTGCTGGGTATATCGCAGGGAGAGTGCTGGAAAATCATCCTTGAAAAGATTTCAGAACTAGGGTACAGTATGTGCTGGCGTGTGCTTAACTCTGCCGGTTTCGGAATACCGCAGTCCCGACGGAGGCTGTTCCTTGTCGGATATCTTGGAGAACGATGTCCCGCCGAAATACTTTCTTTCGGACGAGGCAATGAAGAAAATGGCAGAGAAAGAAAACCTGAACAGTTAATCGGCGGAAGTCAGGGTTCGAGAGTGTATTCCACGAACGGTACGGCAGTTACGCAGTGCAGCGGAAGCGGCGGACGAGGCGGAAAAACAGGGCTGTACCTGATTGACTACAACACAAGCCCCATATTTGCATCGCCATACGAAATCAGTGCGTCAATTATTATGTCGGTTATTGGCGGGCCGTTCTTTATTTTGCTGCTGAGGAGGTCGGATAAAAAACATGGATAATACTGTTTTTGAAGTGAACAATCTGGATTTTTCCTACGGCGCAAATCAGGTGATTCAAGGACTTTCTGTGAAGATCGCCAAGGGAAAAATTACAACTTTAATTGGTGCAAACGGCTGCGGAAAGTCAACACTGTTCAATTTGATGACCAAAAATCTAAAACCGAAAAACGGCGGTATTTCCTTGAATGGCACAGATATTTCGCAGATCAAACTGCGTGATTTTGCAAAGCAGACTGCCATTGTGCATCAGTACAACACTGCACCAAGTGATATTACCGTTGAAAAACTGGTGGCATACGGCAGAACGCCTTATCATAGTTTCGGCATTACCTCAGACAGCAAGACCGATGAAGAAAAAATCCGTCGGGCAATGGAAATCACGAATATTACAAAGTACAAGGATAAGGCAGTTTCACAGCTTTCGGGTGGGCAGAAGCAGCGTGTATGGATTGCCATGGCTTTGGCACAGGATACAGAAATTCTCTTTCTGGATGAGCCGACGACCTATCTGGATATTCGCTATCAGCTGCAAATTCTGAATCTTGTCCGCTGCCTGAACCGTGATTACGGCATAACGATTTATGGTTCTGCACGACATCAACCAGTCGCTTTATTACAGCGATGAGATCATCGCCATGAAAAACGGGAAGATCATTGCACAGGGCGAGCCTGAAAAAATCATCACTTCTGAACTAATACAGTCGGTGTACGGCGTGAATCTGACGATCTTGGCGGCGGAGGGCAAACCGTTTATTTTGCCTGTTGCGGAAACGGAGGGCGTATGTTTGACAAAAGATTAATGCAGGTCTGTCCGGAGAGCAAAAAATATATCATTGGCAATATTGTTTTGCAGTTTCTGGAACTGGTCTGCAACACGGTTATGATCACCGCAATTGCGGCCACGATTGAAAAATTATACCGGAATACCGCCGATATACGGCAATTATCCGTTACGGCAATTGTAATTGCAGCGACCATTCCTGCAAGATTTTTCACGTCGAAATATGCAGTGCGGATGAGTTATCTTGCCTCCAAAACCGTCAAGCAGAGAATGCGTGAAATGATATACAGCAAGCTGTTAAAGCTGGGGAACAAGTACCGTGAGAGGGTCAGTACAGCGGAACTGGTACAGGAATCGGTGGAGGGCGTTGACCAGTTGGAAAGCTATTTCGGACAGTATGTGCCGCAGTTTTTCTATGCGTTTCTTGCACCTGTCACACTGTTTTTTCTGTTCGGATTCGGCGGCAGCTGGCTGGCGGCGGCGGTTCTTCTGATTTGCGTTCCGCTGATACCGGGCGCAATTATGATGGTGCAGAAATTCGCCAAAAAACTGCTGTCGAAATACTGGGGACAGTACACGCAGCTTGGTAGTACGTTTCTGGAAAATTTGCAGGGCATGACAACACTGAAAATCTATCAGGCGGACGAGTTTAAAAACCGGCAGATGAACGAGGAATCGGAGCATTTTCGTTTTATTACCATGAAAGTTCTGACCATGCAGCTGAACTCTATCATTATTATGGATTTCTTTGCCTACGGCGGTGCGGCAGTAGGAATTTTCATGGCAACAAGGGCTTTTGTGAATGGCAGTATCGGACTTGCGAATTGCATTTTTATGATACTTTTGTCGGCGGATTTTTTTCTGCCCATGCGAAGACTCGGCAGTTATTTTCACGTTGCCATGAACGGCATGGCGGCAAGCGACAAAATTTTCAAGTTCCTGCATCTGGAAGAACCTGCTGAAAAAGCGGAAAGGATTTCAGGAGATATCGGAGAGATCATACTTGACAAAGTGCATTTTTCATACGATACGGAACGTGAAATTCTGCACGGTATCAGCATGAAAATTCCGCAGAACAGCTTTATCGGAATTGTGGGAACAAGCGGCTGCGGAAAGTCTACCATTGCGTCTCTGCTCATGGGAAAGAATACCCTAAACATCGGAACTCTGACGATTGGCGGAAAAAATATCAACGAAATTTCGGAGGATTCCCTTATGAGAAATCTGACGTATATCAGTCATAACAGCACATTTTTCAAGGGGACTGTCAGGGAGAATCTGCTGCTTGGAAATCCGGATGCAGATGATGAGGAGCTATGGAACGTTCTTGACAGCTGCAATCTTTCGGAATTTCTGAAAAGTGATAGCTGTAATCAACTATGAGTCTGCATGGCGGTTGGAGAAAGAACTCCTTGCCTTTGATGCCGACCTTATCATCTGTGATGAAGCTCATAAAATCAAGGAAAATCGTACTTCCCAGTCCAAAGCTATGCATCATTTAGGCGATAAGGCGAGGTACAAGCTACTCCTGACCGGAACGCTCATTACCAACAAGGAGATAGATGTTTTTTCCCAGTACCGTTTTCTGAACAGCAATATCTTCGGGACAAGTTTCTATGCGTTCCGGAACAGATATTTTGATATGTGCGGTACCGAGATTCTTGGTGAAAAGCTGGATAACAACGGTGTTCTTGTGGAAAGAAACGATGCTGAACTGGCGGAATTTGCACTGCTCTTTGAATTCGAGGGCGACAAGAATAAGATCCGTCATGTGCTGTATCGCTGTTCTGCAAGCCGTCCCGCAACAGAATCTGCAACAACAGAAGATGAAACAGAAGTCAAAACAGAAACTCTTTCGCTGAAAGCAACGGCTCTTCCGGACGGTCTGGTCAAGTCCAAAACCTGCGAAAATACGGACGAGACGACATACAACAATTGGTACAAGAGCGTGTATATTCCTGTGACTACAGCGGCTGCTAAATCCGCAGCAACCACCAAATCTGCATCGTAAAGGAGTAAAATTATGGCTATCAAGAAAAATATTACTATCGACGGGATTGAGGTCCCTTTCAAGGCGAGTGCAGCAGTGCCTCGCCTTTATCGTCTGAAATTTGCACGTGACATTTACAAGGATTTTGCTTCCTTACAGAAAAACGTCAAGGAGAACGATGAAGGTGAATCAACGCTTGACATTGAGAGTCTTGAGGTATTTGAGAACGTGGCATATATCATGGCAAAACACGCTGATCCGGAGAACGTTCCGGATAATCCAGATGACTTTCTGGAGCAGTTCAATACGTTCTCCATTTATGAAATTCTTTCTCAGCTAATCGAACTATGGGGACTCAATACGGCTACACAGATAAAGTCTAAAAAAAACATCGCCAGACTGACAGAGAAATGACGACTCCGTTGTTTCTGCTGAGATGCAAACAGCTCGGCCTTTCTATGACCGAGCTGGATCTGCTGACGATTGGTTTGATCAATGATATGTTCACCGAGCAGGAAAATGATGATTATAATTATCCGATTAAAGCCGATCAGGCTGCAATGGATTTATTTTAAGTTGAAGAAGAAAATTCTCTCACTTATCATCATAATGCCCACGGCAGCTGACAATGTAAATCCTGCCATTTTCAACGTGATATACAAGGCGATCTTTTTCGTTAATTCTTCTGCTGAATTCTCCGTGAAGATTATTTTTCAACGCCTCTGGCTGACCAATACCTTCAAGACAACCGTTTCTTTCAATATCTTTAATCAATTGGTTGATGCGTTTTAAGGTCTTTTTATCTTGAGACTGCCAATAAAGATAGTCCTCCCACGCATCATCAGACCAGATTTTTTCACTCATCATCCACCTCTATTAATTCATGAGTGGTACCTTTGCCATCACGAAGCTCCTGGATTGATTTCATGAGATGTAACTGGTTGGTATCACTGTAAAAAGGATCGCTTGCTTGAGCAATCTCAAAGGGAATGCGTCTTTCTCGTAAAACAGCCTTAACAAAAAGATTGATAGCAGCTGACGTATTTAATCCCACATCAGAACAGAAATCATCAAATGCCATTTTATCATTTTCGTCAATACGGGCAGATATAGTTGCTTGTGCCATAGTAACAGCTCCTTTCGATCTTATTTTCATTACTATTATACCACTATTTTATGCAAATTGCAAGCACTTGTAGTACAAATTCGTAAAAAAATTTAGGAGGTGAACTTCATGGCAAACAGAATCAAAGGCATCACAGTCGAAATTGGCGGTGACACGAAGAAAAGCACTGGGAAAGCAGTATAACAGCAAAAGTATTTTTGCTGCGAGAATCGTATGCGGTGACTGCGGAAACTTTTACGGTTCAAAGGTGTGGCATTCCACAAGCAAATACCGCCGTGTGATATGGCAGTGCAATCATAAATTTAATGGTGTGTGCAAATGCAACACACCGCATTTATATGAAGATGCCATCAAAGAAAAATTCATTTCTGCCTGCAATCATCTGTTTGAGAATCGTGATGAAATTCTTGAAAATTGCCGGATGATGCAGACTATGCTGACAGATTGTACTGAAATAGATGAAATGCAGCAGGAAGTTTTGCAGGAAATGGAAGTCGTTTCGGAACTGACTCGAAAATACATTATGGAGAACAGTCAAACTGCTCAGAATCAGGATGAATACAATGCTCACTATAACGGGCTGGTGGAACGGTATGAGAAATTGAAAAAGAAGTCGCTTTCACTACAGAAACAAAAAGAAGAACGTCTTGCTAAACGTGATTTGATTGGTGGGTTTATTCTGGAACTTTCCAAGTGCAAAGAACTGCTGACAGAGTTTGATGAAAAGCTGTGGATTGCAGCAGTTGACAAGGTAACAGTATTTCAGGACGGCAGATTGGTATTTGTTTTTAAGGATGGGACGGAGATTGAGGCATAAATTATAATTGGAAATATTTCAAATGGTGTTACTTTAAACTAATCATTTAGGTTTTCGTACCAAATTCCTTATGGTCAGAAAAATAATAAAAGCCAGTCCTGCCGTGCCTGTGATGATTGATAACCTGAACATTTTCGGTTCGCTGCTTGCTTTTTTTACCGCAAGTAAAGTATTTTGTAGCGTTAAAACAGATATTAAAGCTTCGATAAAGCTGATGAGCTTTAAGTCTCTTACAAGCATATCATCGAATCTTTTGGATTTTTTGAAGTTAACAGATGCCGAAATTATTTTGTAGGTCGTGTATGCCGCTACGGCTATTGCAGATGTCATATTCATCTCAACAGCTCTCGCATTAACAGTCATAAGGGCAATCGGCGTAATCAAAGCAATGTTCAATGTTAATAATAAGATTGAAGAAATCTTATGAATCTGTTTTCTGTTATCTATATTTCGAGAAATAAAATTTTTTTCACAGCTGATTATAATTCTTCGAATTATCGAAAGCAGGGTATAATATATACAGATACTTATATTCCATGCAGCTCTGTATTTTAGTCCGAGAAAACCGTTGTAAAGTGCAAAAAGCAGCGTTGTCAAAAAAGATAAAGTGGAACTGATAACCGTTTTGAATTCATAATCGCTTTTCCATTTTTTATACAGTGATTGAAAATTCATCAATTCCACCGCCTTTTTTATCAATACTTTATTACCACATTAAATGAACTTGCTGTATCCGATGCTTTTTCAATCGCCTGCGGTAACTGCTCCCATGGATATTCATCAGTAATAATGCTTTCAATTTTCCATTTGCCAGATGACATTATCGCAATTATATCTTTTACATCTTCGGGCATATAGCCTCCGCTTCCTATAATTGCGTGCTGCGAGTATGTCATATCCAGAACATTTATCGGCCGCATTCCTGCAAGCACTGCCACTACCACAAGCCGGCTTTCAATTTTGCCCATATCCTGATAATCTGAAATTATTTGTTCTGCTCCTGCCGCATCAATATAAATATCTACATCGGCAGTTTTACCGTGTATACTGTCAGCTGTCCCGAAAATTTTCATTGCTTTTTCTTTCAGATTTTCTTTTTCGGAGTTGCATATTTCAAATCCCAGTGATTTTGCAATATTAAGTCTGAAATCAGATATATCCGCTATCATTACACGACTGCACCCGAAATATTTCAATGCAATTGCAGCTGCGATTCCTATCGTTCCACAGCCGAAAACGATAGCATTTTCGCCTGCTTTCGGAAAACTTCTTCTTGCCGCCCTTGTGCCTACTGTAAACGGCTCGATTAGTGCGGCGGTCTTATCGGATATTTCATTGGGAACGATATAAATTCCGTCATTTAATTTTGCATTTGGTGCAAGTACATATTCTGAAAATCCTCCTACTGTTCCGGCTCTTTTTGGGTCACCTTTCACTGTTCTGGGATATGGATAAACTCTATCGCCAACGTGAATATCCTTTACGTTTTTGCCGACTTCGGAGACAATGCTTATCATTTCATGCCCAAATTCTCCGCCTATATCAACACGGTGTCCTGTTTCAGGTCCGTGTTTGTAAACGGCAACGTCTGTTCCGCAGATACTTGCATAAACATTTTTAAGTAAAACGTCATTATCTCCGCATTCTGGAGTCGAAATATTTGTCATCTTAATATCATGTTTACCCATATATAGTGCAGCTTTCATATATCCTCCTTTATTTTCGGTATCTGTTCCGAAATTATCTCAATAATAAAATCTATCGGTTCGGCACAGTCATTTTTCAGCCACTCGCCTATAACCGCAATAATGCCGTAGATATAAAATTTCAGCATATATTTCTTTCGGTTTTCGGGAATGCCAAACCTATCTAAAATACGGCTCAGAACGTGGGTGAACAACTTGTCGTAGCTGTCATCGAGCCTTAATGAATCCGATTTTTTCAAAGCTGTTGCAAACAGCCTTTTATGCTCCGATATATATGTCATATAAGGCTCAAGAAAATGCGGTGTTATCAGATAAAGGTCGGCAAGCTCCGCATTTTTTATGTCGTTCATAACATGAGTATCCTTATCAGGAAAATACTCAAAAAGCTGATCGAACATATACTGCACGCTCTCATCAAGCAAATCACCAATAGTTTCGTAGTGAAGATAAAAGGTGGAACGATTGACTCCTGCTTTTACACAGATTTCTTTCACTGTGATAAACTCAAAATCCTTCTTTTCAAGCAGTTCCAGAAAAGCTTTATCCATTTTCACGGCAGTATTAAAATACTTGCTTTCAGACTTATTCATTCGTTCCACCTCGTC
>JAFTQW010000001.1 GCA_017462565.1 Ruminococcus sp. | reverse complement strand
GCACGTCTTTTCGGAAAATTTTGCCGATTGCTGTGTTGAAAAAGCTCACCATACGATAGTATGCTTTCACTTTTTCGCCTTGCCCTCGACAAAATTTTCCCGAAAATCCGCACATAATTTCTATGTGGACAGGTTCTAAGAGATTTTGTACCTTGAACATTTGGCAAATTGTATTCAATCATTGGCGATAGCCATAATTATTTCAAATGCCATTGGTATTTGAAATAATTAATACCTGGTTTCCAAAGGTTGGATTCACCCTTTGGCAGGGGTTTAAGGGGACAGAGTTCCCTTATAAAAAAAGTCCTTGACAAATAAGAAAAAGTATGATAAGATATATTTGTAATATCTTAAATCTTTGATGAGGAAGGCAAATTCCGCAGCGTTATTTCAGAGAGCAGCCGATTGGTGGGAAGGCTGTATAACAGGGAATGATGCACACCGCCTCTGAGTGCGTTCAATACACGCCGGCTGCTCCCGTTAACGAGCCAATGAGATACGGAATTTTATTCCGTGTGAATCAGGGTGGAATCACGGTTTATTATCGTCCCTTGTGCCTAATTATAGGCATATGGGGCGTTTTTATTTTATGCGAAAAGGAGAATATTATCATGATCAGATTAACATTAAAGGACGGCAGTATTCGTGAGATCGAATCTGCAATGCCCGCTTCCGAAATCATCAAGGGAATCGGCATGGGACTTTACAAGGCTTCATGCTGCGTTAAGATCAACGGCGAGGTCAAGGATCTCCGCACTGTTGTTGACAGCGACTGCGAATTCGAGGTCTGTACATTCGATTCTATCGACGGCAAAAAGACTTTCTGGCATACGGCTTCCCACATTCTTGCACAGGCAGTGAAAAGACTTTATCCGCAGGCTAAGCTTGCTATCGGTCCGGCTATCGACAATGGTTTTTATTATGATTTCGACCTTGAAAAGCCGTTTACTCAGGATGAACTTGAAAAAATCGAGGCTGAAATGAAGAAGATCGTTAAGGAAGGTCTGCCCCTTGAGCAGTTTGAGCTTTCTCCGGAAGAAGCTATCGCCAAGCTTAAAGAAATGGACGAGCCTTATAAGGTCGAGCTTTGTGAGGAACACGTCGGCAAGGGCGAGCCTATCTCATTTTATAAGCAGGGCGAATTCGTTGACTTGTGCGCAGGCCCTCACCTTATGACGACCGCTCCGGTCAAGGCATTCAAGCTTCTTTCCTGCACCGGAGCATACTGGAGAGGTTCTGAAAAGAACAAGATGCTTTCACGTGTTTATGCAACGGCTTATCCGAAGGCTGCCGAACTTGAAGCAGATATCAAGCAGCGTGAGGAAGCTAAAATGCGTGACCACAATAAGCTTGGACGTGAGCTTGAATATTTCACAACAGTCGACGTTGTTGGTCAGGGTCTTCCGATAATCCTTCCAAAGGGTTCAAGAGTTATTCAGACTCTCCAGCGCTGGGTTGAGGACGTTGAGCAGAAGCACGGCTATCTTCTCACAAAAACTCCTCTTATGGCTAAGAGAGAATTCTATAAAATTTCCGGTCACTGGGATCACTATCTTGACGGTATGTTCATCCTCGGCGATCCGTATGACGAAACAAAGGAGTGTTTCGCTCTTCGTCCGATGACCTGCCCATTCCAGTATCAGGTTTACCTCAATAGACAGCGTTCCTACAGAGATCTTCCGATGCGTCTGGGTGAAACTTCCACTCTCTTCCGTAAAGAGGATTCCGGCGAGATGCACGGTCTTATCCGTGTTCGTCAGTTCACAATTTCAGAGGGACACCTTGTTCTTCGTCCCGACCAGCTTGAAGAGGAATTCAAGGGCTGTCTGGAGCTTGCAAAATATATGCTCGGAACAGTAGGCTTGCTTGAAGACTGTACTTTCCGTTTCTCGCAGTGGGATCCTGCTAATCCTGATAATAAATATGAGGGAACCGCCGAGCAGTGGGAAGAGGCTCAGGCTGCAATGGCTAAGATCCTCGATCATCTCGGAGTTGAATATTCTATCGGCATTGACGAAGCCGCATTCTACGGTCCTAAGCTTGATATTCAGTATAAAAACGTTTACGGCAAGGAAGATACTCTCGTTACTATCCAGATAGATATGCTTCTTGCAGAGCGTTTCGGCATGGAGTACGTTGACGTTGACGGAACAAAGAAGCGTCCTTATATTATCCACAGAACTTCCCTCGGCTGTTATGAGAGAACTCTTGCATATATGATCGAAAAATATGCCGGAGCGCTTCCGCTCTGGGTAGCTCCTGAACAGGTAAGAATAATTCCTGTTGCAGACCGTCATCTCGATTACGGCAGAGAGGTTCTTGAAAAGCTTGAAGCTGCCGGAATCAGAGCTTCTATTGATGACAGAGCAGAAAAGGTTGGCTGGAAGATACGCAGCGCAACGGTTGAAAAGCTCCCGATAATGCTCACTATCGGCGATAAAGAGGTTGAAGACGGAACAGTTTCGGTACGTTCGAGAAGAGAGGGCGACCTCGGCTCGATGACTCAGGCTGATCTGCTTGTAAAGCTTATCGACGATATTGCTAAAAAAGTAAGATAAATGAAAGTTTGCGGAGATATTGTGTCTCCGCAAATTTTTTCTTGTAATTTAAGGGATAATGTGGTAAAATTAATTTATAGTAAAATTCTGCGCAATAATTACGCAGACGTAACGGTAAGGATTTCGCAGTCTGCGGACTCCTCAAGCCTTTGAAAAGGCTTAACTGAAACTTTCAGAATAGTTGTGCATTTTCAGAAACCCAAAGAACTTTTTAAACATATAATAGAGCGTGTTCACATAAAAATACAACGCACGTATTTTCGGCAAATTTTGACGGCTACTGCGTTGAAAATATTTGCCAAGCGACAGCTTGCCTGCATATTTTCGAGTCTCGACTGTCGTCTCGGTCGGTGCTTCTGCTTCACAGAGGTGTCCACTGGACACCCACACCCTTGTATTCGCCAAAATTATGCTCGAAAATCCGCGCATTTATTTTATGTGAACACGCTCTGATCCATAATCCACATCACAAAGGAGCAATTTCATGAACATTGAAGTTACAAGAATCAACAGCGGAATAAGAAAATCTCCGCAGGAATATATTAAATCAGTAAATGAAGACTATCTTTTCAGATTGGGCAAAATTGCCAACGATATTGTGGCGAGCCGTGACGAAAAGCCTGTAATTCTTCTCGCAGGGCCTTCCGGTTCGGGCAAAACCACAACTGCTATGATGCTCGGGAAAATGCTTGAAGAACGTGGGAGCAAAACTCATACTCTTTCTATGGACAATTATTTCTGTTCGCTTACAGAAGAGGAAAAAAGTCTTTCCGCTCTCGGAAAAATTGACCTTGAATCGCCGCTTCGTGTCGATAAGGAGCTTCTCAACCGTCAGATAGAGGATATAAGCTTATGCAAAGAAATCGAGCTTCCGAAATATAATTTCAAAACTTCTTCAAGAGAAAGTTCGGGACGTAAATTTGTTCGTCAGTGCGGCGAGCTGGTTATTTTCGAGGGAATCCATGCTCTTAATCCGGACGTTATAACAGTTCCCGACAGCAAGATCTGCAAGATCTATATCAGCGTCAGAACCCGTGTAACCAACGGAAACGTTATTCTTCATCCGTCGAGAATTCGTTTGCTCCGCCGCATGATAAGGGACAGCAAATTCCGTCAGCGTTCGCTTATGGAGACTATGAATATGTTCCACAGCGTTGAAAACGGCGAAAATAAGTACATTATGCCGTACAAGGGACGCTCGGACTATGATCTTGATACTTTTATGTCTTACGAGCTTAACGTTTATCGCAGTTCGCTTATAGAGGAGCTGCGTGGAATGAACGATATTCCTGAGATTGAGGAAACGCTTGAAATACTCGAAGCTCTTGAACCACTCGACGCCGGGGAAATTCCACCGGATTCGCTTATCTGCGAGTTTATCGGCAACGGTCAGTTTAAATATTAAAATTCTATCCTGCACATCTTTTGGACATATTTTGTCGGGAAGATGTGCTTTTTTATGTGAAAAATAATTATAGATCGTACCGCAGATTTTACGATTCAGCAATTAGACATTATAGGGCTTTAGAAGTTAATGCAAACAACTTGAGGACTTTTGTTTCCTTTTCTCTTTTCAAAAGGAAGTTCATTCTATGGGCATTCTACCTTAATTATTTTCATTACCTCTTTACGAGGTAATGAAAATAATTAATACTGGGTTTCCAAAGGGGATTTACTCCCCTTTGGCAGGGGTACGGGGACAGAGTCCCCGCTTAGTTGTCGGCATTGTTTTAGAGACTGCATTAAGTAAAAGAAAAAAATATTTCAGAATATGTGACAGTTCAAGCAGTTTATGCGAAAGTATATTATAGAAACGAAATTTAAGGCAACACCGCACTAAGCTCGCCTGACGGCTTTGTCCATTGTTGCCCTGATTAACAGGAGGAATCAAAATGACAGGAAGCGAATTATACTCGCTGCTGGAAAGTTCGCCGCACAAGGCTCACAAAGCTGTTTTTGACGAATATTGCAGATATGTCTATACAATAGTATTCAATCAGCTCAGAACATACGGAAGCCGTGAAGACATAGAAGAATGCGTCAGCGATATTTTTGCGGATATTTATCTGAGCTTTGAAAATAAATCCGAATATCACGGCGATCTGAAAGGCTATATAGGGAGTATTGCCAAAAGACGTGCAATCGACGCATATCGCAGTATTTCCGTTAAATACGGACGTACGGTACCGATCGACAGCGCTCCGGATTCAATAGATAACGGATTTGATCTTGAAGAAAAAGCAGAAAAAAACGAACTTCGTCAGCTGCTGATAAACGCTGTTAACGAGCTTGGCAAACCGGATTCGGATATAATCATCCAGAAATTTTACTATAATATGTCTTCAAGGGAAATTGCAAATAATTTGTCCATGAAAGCGTCAGCCGTGCGGATGCGCTGCGGACGTGCAATGAATCGTCTCAGACAAAAATTTTCTGATCTTGAAATAACATTTTAAATGAGGAGAAAAAAATGAAGAAAAATAATATGTTTGATATTTTAAATAATGCAGACGAAGAAACCGTTGATTGGCTTTCCGATTGCAATGCACCGCTCAGCGACAGCGATTTAAAAAGAATGTTTGCAAAAAGTGAAAAAAAGTATGCTTATCAAAAGAAATATTTTTTCAGCGTAGATTCCGATACAACGGATAAATCTAAAGTTATCGGCGTTGAACATTATTCCCGTACAAAGTTCCGCAAGGCGGCATTCGCTGCTTCAATATGCCTTTTAACAACAGGCGCAGCTGTTGCAGGTATTGTTCTTCTGAATAATCTTGGCAGAAAAAATACCGTATCTCCGATCGGACTTTCTGAATACGATATGTTTTCTGCAACGACCTCCTATAATGACAATAGTTCGTCAACAACCTATAAAGAGGCTCCTGTCCGGACTTCAGCCGTATCAACTACGGCTTCAGATACTTATACAACGCTGACGCAGTCTGTTTCTTCAGAACCTCAAAAGGTACAAGAGGTTGTTGTACCGCCTACTGCTGCTGAATCAACAACTGCCGAGACTTCTGACGTTTCTCCATCAGAGGAATCTGAGCAGCAGGTTCAAAATACTGAATGTTCAAAATATGCCGACAAGCTTTTAACTGCCTTAAATTATATTGAAAAATTCGGCGGAGGAAATGTCACTTTTGATATGGATACGGCGTTTACCGATGAAAGCGGCAATACTTTTGCAAAGGTTATTGATACTCAGTTTTCAAATACTGATGATCTGCGTAATTATATAGAATCGAATCTGACAGAAACAATGATAAATAATCGGTATTCAGGTCTTCTTTATGTCGATGAGCCACGATATATCGACATTGACGGTGAACTATACGGAAAAGTCGCCCCGACGGGAAGCGGATTTAACTGGCTTGATAAGGATCGTGAAATAGCCGATATAACCGATACTTCATTTACAGTATATGTTCCGTTTGAATGGTATGGCAGTACAAAGCTGATGATAGTTCACGTTGTTCTCGATAATGGTGAATGGAAAATCAATTCATTTGAATCAATTTAATATTATATCTTAGAACCTGTCCACATAGAAGATTCCGCACGTCTTTTCGGAAAATTTTGCCGATTGCTGTGTTGAAAAAGCTCACCATACGATAGTATGCTTTCACTTTTTCGCCTTGCCCTCGACAAAATTTTCCCGAAAATCCGCACATAATTTCTATGTGGACAGGTTCTTATAAGAAAAGGACGCAAATTGCGTCCTTTTTACATATCGTTTCTGTTTTCAAGAGCTTTGTAAAGCGTAACTTCATCGGCGTATTCCAGAATTCCTCCTACAGGAAGTCCGAAAGCGAGTCTTGTGACTTTTATACCCATAGGTTTAAGAAGTCCTGCAATATACATTGCGGTCGCATCGCCTTCAACGGTCGGATTGGTCGCCATGATTACCTCGGAAACTCCTCCGGCAGCTATTCTTGAAAGAAGCTCTTTAATTCTCAGTTTGTCGGGAGTGATTCCGTCCATCGGCGAGAGAAGTCCGTGAAGAACGTGGTAAACTCCGTTATACTCTCTTGTACGCTCGAAAGCGGTAACGTCCTTGGGATTTTCGACAACGCATATAACGCTTTTGTCACGCTCATCATCGCTGCATATCGGGCAAAGCTCTCTTTCCGTCAGATTCTGACAGCATTTACAGCTATGAACGTTTTTTTTTGCGTCGATAAGCGCCTGCGCAAAATCTTCAACCGCTTCCGTTTCCATAGACATAACGTAATATGCAAGCCTTTGAGCCGATTTCATGCCTATTCCGGGAAGCGAGGCGAATTTTTCCGCTAAGATCACAAGAGGAAGAGCGTTGTGGTCAGCCATTACAGATTAAAACAGTCCTGGAAGAGAAACTCCGCCTGTGATCTTGCTCATTTCTTCTTCGGTAGTAGTTTCAACGTTGTTGACAGCCTCGTTTATTGCGCTGATGATGAGATCCTGAAGCATATCAATATCCTCCGGATCAACGACCTCCGGCTTGATAGAAAGAGCCTTGATGGTCTTTTTGCCTGTTACGGTAACTTCAACCGCACCGCCGCCTGCTGTTGCGGAAAACTCTCTCTCCTCGATATCCTCCTGAAGCTCAGTTATCTGATCCTGCATTTTCTGAGCCTGTTTGATCATCTGATTCATATTCTGAGCGCCGCCGCCCATATTCTTAGGGATTCTTGCTTTCATTTTTAAATTCTCCTTAAAATTTTTATAGTTTATTGCAACTGCATTTCTTTTTAATAGAAAAAATGCAGAAATTCAGCGTTATTGATTATTGTCAACAGCCGTTTCGATATTGCTGTCTATAGCCTTTTTGATAAGCTTTTCAGCCATGCTTTTCTGCTGATTTACGGTTGTGGTACACTTTGCCCTTATGATAAATCTTTCTCCGAGAACATCGAAAACCGCTTCACCAAGAGAAATAGCATTTTCTTTTACTCTGAAAAGTGTAAGAAAAAATCTGTTTTTTGAAAGTATAAACATATAATTTCCTGCGGTTGCCGCAGAAGAACCGTCAAGGCTGCCTGCAACAGCCGGGTTTATCACCTTTAGCTTTTCAAGTATCTCGTCCCACCTTGTGCAGGGGATGAGATCTTCCGATTTAAGTTTTTTGATGTCGATATTGGGGGTCACTTCCGGTTCGCTGACGGGACTGTTTGCCGTAAGGACTTCCGGCTCTTCACGTTTTGCGGCGGACTGAGCTGTTCCGGCTGAAACGGAACTGATTTTATTCTCCAACTGTTTTATTTTATCATAAATTTCAGAATTGTCAATACCCTCGCTGATTTTTGCCTTTTTCCCGCAGAGCATTATAAGAGCCATTTCAAATTCGACACGCTTATTCATTGCCCTCTGCATACGCTCACGGCATTCCTGAAGAGCCGTAAGGCGGTTCATTACGGTATCGAGGTCTGATTTTTCCGCAAGGGCTTTTAGCCTTTCAAGCTCGTCCGGCAGGCAGATAATGAGGTTTTCAGCCGTTTCGGGAGAAGCTTTCAGAAGCATGATATTTCTCAGCTGAGAAATAAGCTCTTCGCAAAGTCTTGTAAGGTCTTTGGACATATCGTAAAGCGTTCCGGTTATTGAAAGAGCGGTCGGAGCGTCGGAATCCGCAATTGCTTCAAGCAGACTGAAAAGGTGGTCTTTTCCGGCAATTCCGGCAGCCATTGAAACAGTTTCAGCCGTAATTTCTTCAGCGCAGGCAGAACACTGATCGAGCAGTGAAATTGCGTCACGCATTCCGCCGTCGGCAATTCTGGCTATGAGAGAAGCCGCATCGTCCGTCAGAGCGATTTTCTCTTGTTCCGCAATAAATTTAAGTCTTGAAGCGATATCTTCCGATTTTATACGGCGGAAATCGTATCTCTGACATCTTGAAGCGATAGTTGCCGGAACTTTATGAATTTCGGTCGTTGCAAGAATGAATTTAACGTAAGACGGAGGTTCTTCCATAATTTTCAGAAGAGCGTTGAATGCGCTCTGCGAGAGCATATGAACCTCGTCGATGATATAAACCTTGAATTTTCCTCTTTCCGGAGTATAAACCGCCGCATCACGCAGATCACGGATATCGTCAACACCGTTGTTGGACGCTGCGTCTATTTCAATGATATCGGTAAGAGCGCCGCTGTCGGCATCACGGCATATGTCGCATTCCAGACAGGGGTTGCCGTTTTTCATATTCCGGCAGTTTACAGCCTTGGCGAGAATTCTTGCGCAGGTAGTTTTTCCTGTTCCTCTTGAACCGGTAAACAGATATGCGTGCGCAGTTTTTTCGCTGATGATTTGATTTTTCAGCGTTTCGGTGGTCTGTTGCTGAGAGATAACGTCGTCAAAGGTCATCGGTCTCCATTTTCGGTAAAGAGCCTTGTACACAGGAATAACCTCCTTTTCAGAAATTATTTGGCAATGGTGTAATCTGATTCAAGCAAAGCCGCCGCCTGAATCTCTTTATAATAGTTGGTAAAGTTTTCGGAATTTTCAATATTATTGATAAGGGCAAGGCGATAGAGCTTATCTCCCTCTTCAAAATTGTGGAGAGTCGTCTGAGCTATTGCAGCTCCGGCAAGAGCCTCCGCATAATTTTCATGGCGGTCGATAGCGTCCTGAAACCATTTAAGCGCAGTTTCGCTGTCTCCGGTTTTCAGGTAGATATGACCGAGAGAAGTACGGACGATACGTTCATACCGATTTTCACGTTCGGAATCGAGCAGTCCCTTATAAATGTCAACGGCACGCTGAGTGTCGCCGTTTTCAAAACTCGTTTTCGCAATAAGAAGCGGCATTATATCGTGGCGGAAGTTATTTTCAACGGCTTTTTCATAGCACATAAGAGCGTTTGGAAAAGCGCCCATAATATCGTAGCATCTTCCTCTGTAGAATGAGACAACACCCTGTTCCTGCTGAGTTTTTAAGTATTTTTCGTCATCGAGGTCGGTAAAAATCTCAAGAGCAAGACGAAAATCATTATTATGAAAAAGTTCGAGTCCCTTTTCAAAAATGGCGGATTTACGGTTTAATCCGGTAAAAGCTTTACCGATAATTTCGTCATCGTAGCGGTGGAAAAAGTTTTTGTAATACCGGCTTAGCTGTACAACAGCTGCAAAGATCCAGCAGATAAAGAACAAAATTACCAGCCATTTGAGCATCAGGAGGTATGAGATAGAACCGTCCCTGTCGGATAAATAAAAAGTAACAGAGTTGAAAAGCATAACCGCTGTTTCGAGAGACAGAGCCTTTGGAAGCGCCCTTTTTATGCAGATAAGAACTCGCTTTGCACTTACGGGGAGAAACGGTAAAAACTTCATTATAACCCTCCATTCCTTAACAAAAAATTCCGGAACATAGATGTGCAGGCTTGCTGCGGCACACAACACGCACCGCTTAATGCTGCTCGGTCTCCCGCCTGACATGGTTCACGGGGTCTTGTTGCACAGGGCCCACACATCTATATTTCGGAATTCTTATCTGAAAGATCCGTTTAAAGCAAGTATATGCTCTTTATATTATTATATCACAGTAAATTTGTTTTGTCAAGAGTAAATTTTAAAAGTAAACGGGATGGATGCGTTTACTTTTAATTATGTTTACTCAAGGGGACGCTGTCCCCTTAAACCCCTGCCAAAGGGTTATTCAACCCTTTGGAAACCCAGTATTAATTATTTCAAATACCAATGGTATTTGAAATAATTATGGCTGTCGCCAAAAAATGAATACAATTTGGCAAAAGTTTAAGATACAAAGTCCACTGGATAAACATAATTAAAAGCAAATACCGTTATTTTATAATTGGGATCAGAGCAACAGCATTCATCTTTTATTACGTTTATTAAGCAAACTTTGTTTCTTTAACCTCTTGTTGAACGGAATTATTTCTGTCTGGGCATTCTACTCTAATCAATTCTGATACCCTTTATGGGTATCAGAATTGATTAATACTGGGTTTCCAAAGGGATAATATCCCTTTGGCAGGGGTTAAGGGGACAGCGTCCCCTTAATAACAGATAGAAAAGCAAATGCTGTTATTCTATGATCGGGAATGAGCAGGCTTTACAAAACAAAAAATAAATGATATAATAAACTTGTCTGAAATGAGTTTCGGGCAGGTTTTGTGTAAAGGAAGTGCTGCAATATGCCAAGATTTTTTATAAATGATATTGATGAAGAAAATATGAAAATAACAGGAAGCGACGCTCATCATATCGGCTATTCCCTGCGTATGAGGTGCGGCGAGGAACTGACGGTATGCTGCTGCGGCATTGACTATAGCTGCGTTATACGGAGTATTACGGGCGATGAAGTTTATCTTGATGTTATCGGAAAACAAAGATGCGCTGCCGAGCCGAATGTGGAAGTCACCCTGTTTCAGGCTGTTCCGAAGCTGGATAAGCTTGAATTTATAATCCAGAAAAGCGTGGAGCTTGGCGTATCGAGGATAGTTCCGGTTCTTACAAGAAGATGCATTTCACGTCCGGACAGCAGAGATTTCGAGAAAAAGCTAGGACGTCTTAACAAAATTGCCGAGGAAGCGGCTAAGCAGTCGGGACGAGGAATAATTCCCAAGGTCGTTTCGATAGTTTCGTATAAAAAATCTCTTGAAATGATGTCGGAGCTTGATAAAACTATTCTGCTTTATGAGGAAGAGGGCGGACGTTCTTTCGGAGAGGTCGGTTTTGACGGGGTTAAAACGATCGGAGTTGTGGTCGGAAGCGAGGGCGGATTCGATAAGGAAGAAGCGGACGCTGCCGTTAATGCCGGAGCGGAACGGGTCTGGCTCGGAAAAAGGGTTCTGCGTTGTGAAACTGCACCAATAACTGCCCTTTCAATTTTGATGTTTTTAACAAATAATATGTAAGTAGTTGAAATTCAGAAAATAGTATGTTATAATAAAAACAAGTTTATCGTATCCTTTCGCAAGGGGATCCGGTAAAAAATTATTTCTTGCGAAGAAAAGAGGAAAATAAAATGAATAAATTATTAGTTGCAGCTTTAGTTGCCGGTGCAGCAGCTACTGTTGGATACGTTGTATCAAAGGTTCGTAATAGTAATAATACTGATTCAGACTATGATGATGATATTTATAATGATTATGACGCAGACGGCGATGAGAGCATTGATTTTGAGATCAATGACAATACTGCTCAGGCTGAAGAGACTCCTGAAGAGGCAGAAACTGCTGAAGCAGCAACAGAGGAAGCTGTTGAAGACACAGTAGAAGCTGCTGAAGAAGCAGATGAAGAAAATAAGGACTGATTTTTATAACGGGAGAACTTTAGGGTTCTCCCGTTTATTTATAAATTTGTGGTCTGTTTATATATAATTATGTTGAAACTTGTGCATTCATACAAATGTTACTGTGGGAGCTTGACTTTTTGAAAAAACTCTGCTATAATATAGAAGCTGTCCGATGAGGACTAACTTAAAAGCAAGTCCGAGGCGTAGCTCAGTTTGGTAGAGTGCTTGGTTTGGGACCAAGATGCCGCAGGTTCGAGTCCTGTCGCCTCGACCAAAAGTTTTTTCAAAAAAATTAAAAAAGTTTGAAAAAAGTACTTGACAAGCACGAAAAAGTGTGCTATAATAAATAAGCGTTAAACGCTGGTGTAGCTCAGTTGGTAGAGCAGCTGATTTGTAATCAGCAGGTCGGGGGTTCGAGTCCGTCCACCAGCTCCATTGTTGCCGGAATGCTTTTCCGGTACATTTTTTGAAGATCATATGGGAGAGTTCCCGAGTGGCCAAAGGGGGCAGACTGTAAATCTGTTGCTTTTCAGCTTCGATGGTCCGAATCCATCCTCTCCCACCAAGAATGCCCCGAATTTTCGGGGTTGTTTTTGTTTCAGACCTTGCAAATTTCTGCAAGGACTTTTTTATGCCCGGGAAAAAAGAGGTTTTGCACGGAAAATCGTCTGTATTGTGCAGAAATCTATAATTATTGCAATAGGAGACAGCTATGATAAAGGCGGAAGTCAGATTTACTGAAAAACATTTTAATGCCCTTATGAAAAATCAAAAAACTTCGTGGGTTACTTATCTTTGCGGCTTTTTTATATTTGCGCTGCTTGCAATGCTGGTCGTTTCTAATATTTATGAGGGCGGATTCAGTTTTGATAGTATAAAACCTCTGATTATATGGGCTGTTATTGTCGGGGTTATACTATGGCTGAAATATTTGGCAAGTCCCAAAAGGCAGTTAAAGAATTATCAGAAAAATTTTCCCAACGCTGCCAATACTTACTGCTTTGATGAGGAAAAGTTCTCGCTTAGCTCTGTTTCAGACGTTTCCAGCGGTACCAGCGAGTATGTTTATGAAAGTATTGAATCAGCCGAGGAGACAAACGGATTTTTTAAAATTAAAATAAAAGGTGTAGGTATTATGATTATCGGATCAGAAGAAATTACCGAGGGCACTCCAGAAGAGCTTCGTGAGCTGCTGAAAAATAAACTCGGCAGCAAATTCAAGTCGGAAGAGAAATAGTGATATTCATAAATACGGCAAATCCTGACGTTTATACGTCATTGACATATATGCAAATTTTATCCTTTGGAGGAATTACAATGATTAGAGAAGATTTAAGAAACATCGCAATTATTGCCCACGTTGATCACGGTAAAACGACTCTCGTTGACGAAATGCTCAAGCAGGGCGGAGTTTTCCGTGAAAATCAGGCGGTTGCCGAGAGAGTTATGGATTCCAACGATATCGAGCGTGAACGTGGAATCACTATCCTTGCAAAAAATACTTCCGTCTGTTATAATGATATAAAAATCAACATTATCGATACTCCCGGACACGCTGATTTCGGCGGAGAGGTTGAGCGTGTTCTTGAAATGGTAGACGGAGTTCTGCTCCTTGTCGACGCTGCCGAGGGTCCTATGCCGCAGACGAGATTCGTTCTCTCAAAGGCTCTTGAAATGGGACTTAAAGTAATCGTTGTTGTCAATAAGATAGACCGTCCCGACGCTCGTCTTGATGAGATAGGCGACGAGGTTCTCGAGCTTCTTCTCGACCTTGACGCAAGCGAGGAACAGCTTGAAAGCCCTATTCTTTTCTGTTCCGGAAGAAGCGGTACTGCTTCGCTCAGCCAGTATGAAGCAGGAACTGACTTAAAGCCGCTTTTCGATACTATTATCGACTATATCGAACCGCCGAAAGGTGAAGAGGAAGAGCCGCTCCAGATGCTTATTTCTTCTATCGACTACAACGAATATGTCGGAAGAATCGGCGTCGGACGTATCGTAAGAGGTAAAATAAAGGTAAACCAGCAGGTTACGGTATGCGATTATACAGGCTCGAAAAAGAATTACAACTCCAAAATCGTTTCGTTGCTCCAGATTCAGGGACTTAACCGTGTTCCGGTTCAGGAAGCTCAGGTAGGCGATATTGTCTGGATATCAGGTATAGAAGGCATCACTATCGGCGATACTATTTGTGCCGTTGAAAAGCCGGAGGCTCTTCCTTTCGTTAAGATAAGCGAGCCGACCGTTGAAATGACATTTTCCGTCAACGACAGTCCCTTTGCCGGAAGAGAGGGCAAATTCGTTACGTCACGTCAGCTTCGTGAAAGACTTTTCCGTGAGCTTCTCAAAGACGTTTCGCTCCGTGTTGAGGAAACAGAAAGCACAGATTCCTTCCGTGTTGCCGGAAGAGGCGAAATGCACCTTTCTATCCTTATTGAAAATATGCGCCGTGAGGGATATGAGCTTTCCGTTTCAACTCCCCGTGTTCTCTTCAAGCAGGATGAAAACGGCAGAAAGCTTGAACCTATCGAGCGTCTTGTTATCGACGTTCCCGAGGACTGCGTCGGCTCTGTTATGGAGAAAATGGGTACTCGTAAGGGCGAGCTTGTTACTATGCATCCGCAGGGAAGCCGTATGCGTATTGAATTTCTCGTTCCTGCAAGAGGACTTTTCGGCTATAAGAGCGAATTCCTTACCGATACAAGAGGCGAGGGCATTATGAGCCACGTTTTCGAGGGCTATGAAAGCTATAAGGGCGATATCGACCGCAGAAATACCGGTTCTCTCGTTTCTTTTGAAACGGGCGAGGCAGTTACTTACGGTCTTTATAACGCTCAGGAAAGAGGACAGCTTTTCATTCCTGCCGGAACACCTGTTTACGAGGGAATGATCGTCGGAGCTTCTCCGAAAACCGACGACCTTGTTGTAAATGTCTGCAAGAAAAAGCACCTCACCAACACCCGTGCAAGCGGAAGCGACGACGCTCTTCGTCTTGTTCCGCCGAGAATCCTCAGTCTTGAGGACTGCCTTGAATTCCTTGCCGATGACGAGCTTCTTGAAGTTACTCCGGAATCGCTCAGAATCAGAAAGAGAATCCTCAGCAATACTCAGAGAGCTAAAAACAGAGGAAACGCCAAGAAGTAATTGTAAAAGGCAGAATAATTCCCGTTTTTATAATCAACAGGAGGCGATCATATGAAAAAAATTCAGCGTATTGCTGCTTTTCTGACAGCGGCAGCGTGTTTTCAGGTTTTTACGGCTTGCAGCAAAAAAGATGCAGGCTCGGAAAGCTCAGAGGCTAAAAAGAAAACCCAGACCATTATCGGTATGAAGGAAGATTCTGAGACGGAAACAACTCCGCCGGCGGACGTATCCGAGGACGGCTGGATAACTCCTGCGGAAGATTCTGAGGAGTACGAACTCGGCAGATACCGTATCAGCGATCAGGGAATCAAGCTTTATTACGATGAAGAGGAGTATCCTGAGGAGCTTATTCTCGCTTTGGAGAAATATTTCAAATCCTTTGAGGAAAAAGATTACGCTTCCTACTGCGAATGTATTTATCCAAGCTATATCGACAAAATGGAGGAGTTTCTCCAAAAAGACTACGGTTATGGATTGAATGAATCCTTTGAAGGACAATGCGAAAATCTCAGCGGAAATATGGGCGGAAGCTTTGAAATAACACGCATTAAAGCAGAGAAATCAGATGAATTTGAAACCGAAGAAGCGGGCGCAGACTCTTATCTTGAAATGCTTGACGAAACCTTTGGCGGCGGTTATGATGAAAGCGTTAAAGGCGAATGCGATGATATGAGATATCTGAGATTTTACGTTATGGCTAAGGATTCCGACGGGGTTGAGTCTATGCTTGTAAGCGGATTTGATATCCTTTTTGCTGAAAAAGACGGTAAATACTATACTTTTGGTTGATCGGAGGCGATTATAATGAAAAATATTTTTAAAAGAGCTGCGGTTTTTGCTGCCACTTTGGGAATGGCTTTGACTTCCTTTTCGTGCGCGGGAAAAAATTCTTCAGCCGATGAATCCGGTCACGGAAATCTTGTAGGAAACAGTCCTCCGGACGATGTTCAGATTTCCGAGGATGAAATGCCTTATGGTTCTACTTTATCTCAGCTTAAAACCGACGTTCCGATCCCGATAGAATATGATAATCGTTTTATGACCGAGGAAGAGGGCAGGAAAATTTCAGAATATTTTGCCGCTGTCGGAACAAAAGACGCTGATATGCTTTCGGAAGTTTCTTATGATTCGTATCTTGAGTTGAATTTTGAAAGTATGAACGTCAGCAGTCTTCAGGAGTATGTCGAGGGCTATTATGAAAGCATAAAGTCATATACGGGTGAGGATTACGAATTTTCTTTCATTACCGTTTCCGATGTGACCGAGGATGAATCAGTTTATCCTTACTATGATAATTAATCCCGATGCCAAAATAGAATCACGCAAGGTTGCCACAATAGATATACTGTATAAAACAGAATCGGTTAAAAGCAGTCTTATTTCAGGCAAAATAGGGGATTATATTAAAATCTGCGTGTATCAGATCGACGGACAAGTTTATATTATGGGATAAAAAATTGCCGCACATTTTGCTTGTGCGGCTTTTTTTGAACTTGCTCTCATATGGATTTAAGAGAGCTCTATTGAATTTTATTGACGATAATAATTGCCGTACCTAAAATCGTTAAAACCACACCGGTAGCACGGTTTAAGGTGGCAGGTTTGGCTTTGTTTGCGAACTTTGCAGCAATTTTTGCCCATAAAAGAGTAGACAGCATACAGAAAACAAGTACAGGGATTTCCGGCAGACCGTCTATTGCAAAATGAGATACCGAACCCGTAAGCGCTGTGAAGGTCATGATGAATACGCTTGTTCCGACAGCCGTTTTCAGTTCATAGCCGAGTACGCTTGTAAGTATCAGCAGCATCATCATGCCTCCGCCTGCGCCGACAAAACCGCATATCAGTCCGATTACTGTACCGCATATAACAGATTGTACGATCTGTTTTTTACGGTCTTTTGCCTGCATACGTTCTTTCGTGGTCATAACAGGCTTTACAATAAATTTTATGCCTAAGAGCAATGTCATGACCATGGAGAAATTTCCCATTGCTGTATTGGGCATAAGACTGGCGAGATAGCTTCCGACCAATGTAAATATTAAAACAGTGACCATCATGATAAGTCCGTTTTTTACATCAAGGTTTTTGTTTTTTCCATATGTATAGGCGCTGACTGCGCTTGCAAGTATATCGCTTGCCAGTGCAATCCCAACTGCTTCATATGCCGGAAGATCAAGAAAGGTTATCAGCATAGGACTGATAACGGCGGCAGCGCTCATTCCGGCAAAACCGGTGCCGAGACCTGCGCCGATTCCGGCGATAAAGCAAATAATAAATTTAAACAGCATATTTTAGTTCCTTTTAATTATTCCATTTTATTGTATCTGCGTTCTTTTTAAGAGCTAATGTGAGCATTGTTCCTAAAATACCGCAGCATATTATTTCGCCGATTCCTACCGTCAGCATAAAATATGGGATTCCGCCGTCAAGCTTATAGGCGTATGCAAGCACGAACGGGACTATAACAACATTTGCTATTATCGGCGGAATCGGAGCTGCATAGGGATATTTTTTCAGCGCAAAAGTTCCGGCAGCGCCGATAAGAGTTGCAGCCGTTCCGCCGAGTATATCCCATGGGATACATCCGGTAGTTATGTTTGAAAGCAGACAGCCGATCGCAAGTCCAGGAACAGCCGCAGGAGTGAATGCCGGCAGAACGGTTAAAACTTCCGATAAACGAATCTGTATTGCGCCGCTTGCAAGTCCGGCGAAATTTGAAATGTGAGTTAAAGCTACATAAAGAGCTGCGATTACAGCTCCCTGCGAAATAAACTGTATTCTGTTTCTTTTCATATTAAATTTTCTCCTTAGTTTTGATTTCAGAACGATTTTCTGAGCGAGGATGGTTACGAACTCGCTTTTATAAGGGGGACGCTGTCCCCCCCTTGCCCCCTGCCAAAGGGGAGTACATCCCCTTTGGAATCCCGATATTAATTATTTCCAATACCTCATAAAGAGGTATTGGAAATAATTAGGGCAGAGCGCCCATAGAATGAACACACTTTTTGAAAAGAGTATAAGGAACAGAATTGTCATAAATTGACAATATTACCTGATCTGTACGGTGTTGCCTTGCCTTCTGTCAACGATTTTATTCATCATGTGGAATTCTATTCGGATAAATGGAAATACCCCTTTATGGGGTATTTCCATTTATCTAATACCGGGTTTCCAAAGGGTTGAATAACCCTTTGGCAGGGGTTAAAGGGGACAGCGTCCCCTTCTTAGGTTAACGTTATGATTATATTTGTGTTGAGTAGTTGGGAGCTTCCTTAGTGATATAAATATCGTGAGGGTGGCTCTCTTTAAGTCCTGCGCCTGTAATTCTGATGAATTTAGCTTTTTCGTGAAGCGTCGGGATATCTTCGCATCCGCAGTATCCCATTCCCGCACGAATACCGCCTACAAGCTGGAAAATAGTGTCGGCAACAGGGCCTTTGAACGGAACTCGTCCCTCTACGCCCTCCGGAACGAGCTTCTTTGCGCCTTCCTGGAAGTATCTGTCCGTTGAGCCGTTTGCCATAGCTCCGAGACTTCCCATACCTCTGTAAACCTTGAACTGACGTCCCTGATAAATTTCGGTTTCGCCGGGAGCTTCAGCGCATCCTGCAAGAAGCGAGCCGAGCATTACAACGTTTGCTCCGGCAGCAAGAGCCTTTACGATATCGCCGGAATACTTGATTCCGCCGTCTGCAATGACAGGGATTCCGTATTTCTGAGCAACGCAGGCAACATCGTATACTGCGGTTATCTGCGGAACGCCTATGCCGGCAACGACTCTCGTTGTGCAGATAGATCCCGGTCCAATACCAACCTTGACGCAGTCAGCTCCGGCAGCGATAAGAGCTTCGGCAGCTTCGGCGGTTGCAATATTTCCGGCAATAACAGGAGTATCCGGGAAAGCCTCTTTAACCATTTTCACGCATCTGATGATATTGGCGCTGTGTCCGTGAGCCGAATCGAGAACAAGCACGTCTGCCTGAGCTTCGATAAGAGCTTTTGCTCTGTCGAGAACGTTAGCCGTTACGCCGATAGCAGCGCCGCAGAGAAGTCTGCCCTTGCTGTCACGGGCGGAATTAGGATACTGAACGGATTTTTCGATATCCTTTATAGTGATAAGTCCCTTGAGATAGCCGCCCTCGTCAACTAAGGGGAGCTTTTCGATCTTGTGCGCACGAAGAATTTCCTGAGCCTGAGCAAGTGTTGTTCCGACAGGAGCTGTTATAAGATTATCCTTGGTCATAACCTCTGAGATCTTTGCGCTGAAATCGGTAAGAAAACGCATATCTCTGTTAGTTATAATGCCTACCAGCTTGTTGTTCTTATCAACGATCGGAACGCCGGAAATTTTATATTTTCCCATAAGCTCGTCCGCATCGGCAACGATTCTGTCCTCTGTAAGAGAGAAAGGATTAACGATAACTCCGTTTTCTGAACGCTTTACCTTGTCCACTTCGTCAGCCTGCTGTTCGATAGTCATATTTTTATGGATAATACCGATACCGCCTTCACGGGCAATAGCGATAGCCATCTGAGAATCGGTAACTGTGTCCATAGCGGCAGTCATAACAGGCGTATTGAGTCTGATCGTTTTTGTAAGCTGTGTGCCGAGCTTGATCATGTTTGGGGTAACATTTGATTCTGCCGGAATCAAAAGCACATCGTCAAATGTCAGACCTTCTTTCTGAAATTTGCTGTTCATATCAGTCAGCATAAAAATTCCTCCTTACACATTTTTGAAATACTGCTCCATGACGCTTCAGCTAAAGCGAAGAGCGAGTATAATCCGATAGATTATTACCTTTAATAATACTATTTTTTTTTCAATGTGTCAATAGTTTGCATGAAATTACAGATATAGAATTTTTCTGTTTAAAAATGGCGTGTTTTGTCGGAAAATACAATTCAGAGCAAATTCTTACTCTGGTATCTGGGAAATGATTCTTGTATATTCGGTAAGAATGAGGGTTGCGTCAGTACCGTCTACTATTCCGTCAAAATTGTAATCAGCCGCCGCCTTTTCGTATGCTTTGAAATTGGCTTCCATGCCGCTCAGCACAATGGTATATTCCTGAAGAGTCAGAGTAGCGTCGGTGCCGTCGAGAACGCCGTCCTTATTGACATCACCGAGCATAAAGCTTTGGAAGTCTATATCGTTTGTTTCGCAGTAATCCTGCGCAGAAGAGCCGATTTTTCCGTAAACTGTAAAGTTTTCGATATTTTCAATCTCGCCGCTTCGGATATTGTAATATTTTCCAATTCCGCAGTTATCTATCCCTGCGGTATTTTCGGGAATATAAATTCCGCTGAGTTCGGTGCAGCCTAAAAAAGCGTCTGTTCCTATGCTTGTAACGCTTCTGGGAATAAGGATATCGTCCAATGAGGAGCATGAGCGGAAGATATTATCCGGAATAGCTTTGGTATTCTGGCTGAGCGTAACGCTTTCCAGTTCGGAACAGCTCATAAAGCAATTTGCTCCCGTATAGGAAACGGAATTCGGAATGCTTATGCTTTTCAGCGCCGTGCATCCGGAAAAGGCATAATCGCCGATATATTCGGCTTTATCCGGAATAATGGCAGAGGTGAGACCGGTTTTTCCGAGAAATGCGCCTGTTCCTATGCTTGTTACGGAATCGGGAATAACGGCTTCATTTGCTCCGGCATAAAGGAGAAGAGTAGTTCCCGATTCATCGGTCAGCGAACTGTTAAGCGACGAAAAGCTTTCGTTTTTATCGTCAACCTTTATCTCCTGAAGCTCCGGACAGGCTGAAAATGCAAAGCTTCCGATTTCTGAAACCGAGTTTCCTATGGTTACGGTTTTAAGATTGGGACAGGCTGAAAATGCTCTTGAGCCGATAGTTTTAACGCTGTCCGGAATGATAACTTCTGTAAGCCCTTCAAGTCCCATGAAAACATTTTCGTCGATTCCGACAACGGCATGACCGTTTATCTCGGAGGGAATCGAAAGAACCGCATCTGTTCCCTCATAATAATAGATATACGCATCTTCGCCGGAAATACGATAGACGAATTTATCAGCAGAAGCATCGTCCGACTCTGCATGGACGGTCGAACCTGCGCAAATAGGCGCAATTACACAGGCGGACAGCGCTGCAATGATTTTTTTCATGACGTTAATCCTCCATTCGGCAGATATCGCCGCTTATCATTACAAGCCTCGGTTCGGACATAAGGTCAAGCGGATTTTCACCCTTTCGGTAAAGCTGTATATCAGCGTCTTTTCCGACGCTTACGCTTCCGGTAGTTTCGTCTATTCCGAGAATTTCCGCAGGATTTATCGTTATGGTTTTCAGTGCGTCCTCAAAGCTGAGTCCGCCCTTTACGGCAGCCTGAGCCGAAAGCGGCAGATATTGTATCGGTATCACCGTGTGATCTGTGCAGACAGCGGTTTTAACTCCGTTCTGGTACATAACTGCGGCGTTTTTCAGTTCAAGACCACGCATTTCAGGTTTACAGCGGTCGCAGATTATCGGGCCTGCAATTACCGGAACTTTTTCTTCCGCAATAATATCGGCTATCTTATAGCCCTCCGTGCCGTGGATGATAACTGGGTCGAGGGAGAATTCTTTCGATATTCTTATAGCCGTACAGATATCGTCTGCACGGTGACAGTGGAAAAACGCCTTTATCTTGCGGTCAAGCAAGGGCATAAGAGCCTCGCACTTTATATCGTATTCGGGCGGATCGTAGTTTTCGCTGTCGGAATAGTAGCTGTCCATATCATGAACGTATCGGCGGGCTTTATAAAGTCCCTCACGGATAAGAGCCGCTACAGCCATTCTCGTTATGGGGGTTTCCTCACGTCCGTTATAGACGTTTTTCGGATTTTCCCCCATGGCGAATTTTATTCCGCAGTTTTTAATAAGCATATCGTCGATTCTGCGGCCGTTGGTTTTGACGGCGCATATTTCTCCGCCGCATGGATTGGCGCTTCCGGGACTGGATGCAGCGGCGGTTATTCCACGCATACGAGCTTCCTCGAAACAGCGGTCAAAGGGATTTATACCGTCGATGGCTCTCATCTGCGGAGTGAACGGATCGGTGGATTCGTTGCAGTCGTCGCCCTCGAAGTCGATTCCGTCCTCGATGATTCCGAGATGAGTGTGAGCGTCGATAAAACCGGGAAGAAGCATTCCGCCCTTTGCGTCGATACTGTTTTCAGGGACGTTATCCGGAGCGCCGGAGCCTATTCCGGTTATTTTGCCGTTTTCGGTTTTTACCCAGCCGTTGGAGATAACTCCGGCGGAATCCATTGTATAAATTTCAGCGTTGTAAATCAGCATAACAAGCTCCTGTTTTTATATTGAGTCTGCGATCTGTTCCGCAATTTCAACGGGACTTCCGCAGCATTCTAATCTTATTGTGGAATTGTTTATGTAAATGCTCCTGCGATCGTTATAAAGCTTTTCAAGCTCTTCTTTTGTGGAATTCATAACTATCGGACGGTTTGTATCGTCCTTTATGCGCTCGTAGCACATCTCAAACGGAACATCCAGAAAAATTACTGCGCTTCCAGATTCCTTTGCCGCCTTTGCCGTATCGGGATTGAGCATTGCTCCTCCTCCGCAGGCTGCAACGGTTGTTTTTCCGCAGAGAGATTTCACTATTTCAGCTTCTGTTTTACGGAAAAACGGTTCGCCTTTCTGAGCGAAGATCTCAGGGATAGTCATATCGAGCGTTCTTACGATAAGGTCGTCGGTATCGCAGAAGCCGCAGCCGAGTTTTTTTGCCGCAAGCTTTCCGATAGTTGATTTGCCGCAGCCCATAAAGCCGCAAAGAAAAACTGTCATACAATCAGCTCCTTATCTCTCGTTCATTGCGTTTACTTCTTTTTCAACTTCGAGTATGATCTTTGAAATATCAGCCGTGTCGAATTCTCCGCCGTACCATATCTCGTGAGCCTTGACCGCCTGATATACGAGCATTGAAGCTCCGCCGACAGCAGTCTTGCCCAGCGCTCTTGCCTTTCTCATAAGCAGAGTTTCAGTCGGGTTATAAATTGCGTCAAATACGCTGAGAGTGTTTTCGATAACCTTGTCGCTTACGGCGCAGCGGTCTGTGTTTGGATACATTCCGACGGGAGTTGCGTTTACAAGAAGATCAAAATTGCCCTCAAGAGAAGAAATATCGGCGATCTTAACTGCCGCTGAGCTGCATTTGGAGAGGATTTCAGCCATAAGAAGCTGTGCGGCTCTGATATCCTGCGGTATAACGGCAAGAGTCAGCGTACCGCCGTGGAGCGCAGTTTCGATAGCCATCATTCTTCCTACTCCTCCGCAGCCGAGTATAACGACGTTTCCGCTTATCGGAAGAAGCTCTGCGCTGCGGAGAAAGCCGTCGCAGTCGGTATTGTAGCCGATAAGTCTGCCGCCGTCGTTTTTGATGCAGTTTACGGAATTGTATCGCTTTGCGCTTTCGCCAAGCTCGTCCATAAGAGCGATGACCGCCGGTTTATGGGGGATAGTTACGTTCATTCCCGTGTATTCTTCGATAAGCGGACGGCTTGCCGCTATATCTTCGGGAGCGATATCTACAAGCTCGTATGAGCAGTCGGTCATTCCGCTTAATTCAAAAAGCCTTTTGTGAATGAGAGGCGACATGGAATGACCCAGCGGATGACCTGTAAGTGCGAATTTATTCATAAATGTCAGCTCCTTCAAGAGTTTCCTTGTTTTCGATATTGAGCGCTGTTACGCCGGAAAGAGTCTTTTTGACAAGCCCTGTGAGAGTTTTTCCCGGACCGAATTCGACGAATCTGTCTGCTCCTGCTGCGCTCATAGCGGCAAGCTCCGAGGTGAAGCGCACGGGAGAGCAGATATGCTTTGCAAGAAGAGACGCCATATCGGAGAAATCCGTAAGCTCGCTTCCGGTAACGTTTGAATAATATTTTACCTGCGGAGCTTTGTATTCAATAGTTTTTGCGGTTTCGTAGAATTTATCAGCGGCAGGCTTCATAAGCTCCGAGTGGAATGCTCCGGCAACGTTGAGCGGAACAACTCTTGCTTTAAGCTCTTTGAAAACGGCGGACACCTCCTCTATTCCCTCCGGAGTTCCGGCGATAACGGTCTGAACGGGGGAATTGTAGTTTACAGCGGCAGCGTATGCCTTTGCGTTTGCGCAGACTTCCTCGACCTTTGAAGGCTCTATCTTCATAACGGCAGCCATAGCTCCCTTGGTCTGAGCTGTAGCTTCTTCCATAGCCTCGGCTCTTGCCTTGATAAGACGAAAAGCGTCTTCAAGAGATATCATTCCGGAAGCGTACATTGCCGCATATTCTCCGAGAGAATGACCTGCAACGCCGTCGAATCTGAATCCTTTTGTCTGAGCTGCGGTAAGGCAGACTATTGATGCTGCCATGATAGCCGGCTGAGCGTTTATGGTTCTTGAAAGTTCCTCCGCCGGAGCGCTGAAGCAGATCTCTTTAAGGTCTTTTCCGAGAATGGCAGAGCCTGTTTCATAAACTGCGGAAACCTCCGGAAATGCTTCGGCGATATCCTTTCCCATACCGGGATACTGCGAACCCTGTCCGGAAAATAGTGAAATTGTCATAATGCGTAACTTCCTTTCTGTGCCTTTTATACAAAAGATTGGCAATAATGCCCTATTTTAAGCTAAAGTTTTGTGTAAAATGATGATATTTTGATTTGAGTGAAATAAAATTTTAAAATATCATTGCAAAAAAACCGGAAATGATTTACAATATAATGTATCTGATATTATATTGCAGCGTTTTTTGCATAGATCATCAGCACACTAATTACTATAACATAAATTTTCCGGTTTTACAACCGTATTATGATAATTTTATCTTTTAAAGGAGTATTTTTTTAATGGGAATCAATATTCTTGGCATGGGAAACTATGTTCCCGAGCAGAAAATGACAAACGATGATTTCACAAAATTTGTGGAAACAAACGATGAATGGATCCGCACCAGAACCGGTATTCATGAAAGACATATGGCAGGCTGGGAGCCTACGTGGTATATGGGAAAGATGGCTTCTGCTGCCGCCCTCGAAAAAGCCGGAGTAACGGCGGACGAGATAGGTCTTGTTATTTCAACTTCGGTAACGCCGGATTTCCTTACTCCGAGCATGGCAAGCGTTATTCAGTATGAGATCGGAGCAAACAACGCTGCCGCTTTCGATCTTAACGCCGCCTGCACAGGCTTCGTTTACGCTCTCGATACGGCAAGAAGATTCCTTGAAACGGACGATTCGCTTAAATATGTTCTTGTTGTTGCAAATGAAGCTCTTTCCAGATTTGTCGATTATGAGGACAGATCTACCTGCGTTCTCTTCGGCGACGGAGCTGCTGCCGCTGTTGTTGAAAGAAGCGATAAGCTGTTTTCTTCGCATCTCGGTTCGGACGGAAGCGGCGCAAGAGTTCTTTTTGCAAGAAGCCTTGAGGTCGCTCCGCAGGTAAAGCTTGAAAGCGACTTTGACGACGGATTTCCCGAAAAGCCTCTTCATCAGCTTTATCAGAACGGCAAGGAGGTTTACAAATTCGCAACGCAGGCTCTTCCCAAATCATTCGAGCTTGCCGCTGAAAAGGTCGGCATTACTAAGGATGATATAGACTGGTTCATTCCCCATCAGGCAAACGTCAGAATCATTGAAACTGCCGCTAAGAAGCTTAAAGTAGGAATGGATAAGTTTATTATAACACTCGATCACTTCGGAAATACATCCAGCGCCTCTATTCCTCTTGCTCTGAACGAGGGCATTGAAAAGGGCATCGTAAAACGTGGACAGAAGCTTGCTCTTATCGGATTCGGCGCAGGTCTTACATACGGCGGAATCGTTATGGAGTACTAATAATAAATATAAAAACAAAGGAGAAAACTTATGAAAACAAGAATCACCGAACTTTTAGGCTGTCAGTATCCTGTTATTCAGGGCGGTATGGCATGGGTTGCAGAGCATAAGCTTGCTTCTGCTGTTTCAAATGCAGGCGGAATCGGTCTTATCGCAGGCGGAAGCGCTCCGATAGACTATCTTCGTGAGCAGATACGTCTTTGCAAAGAAAATACGGATAAGCCTTTCGGCGTTAATATAATGCTTATGAGTCCTAATGCCGACGATCTCGCTCAGCTCGTTATTGATGAAAAAGTTTCCGTTGTTACTACGGGAGCAGGAAATCCCGCTAAGTTTATTCCTGCATGGAAAGAAGCCGGAGTTAAGGTTATTCCCGTAATTCCGTCGGTAGCTCTCGCTAAGAGAGTGGAAAAGGCAGGAGCAGACGCTGTTGTTGCAGAGGGTACGGAATCTGGAGGACATATCGGCGAGAATACTACTATGTGTCTCGTTCCCCAGGTCGTTGACGCTCTTGAGATCCCTGTTATCGCAGCAGGCGGCATTGCCGACGGCAGAGGAGTTGCAGCTTCGTTCATGCTCGGCGCCGAGGGAGTTCAGATCGGAACACGTTTCCTCGCTTCCGAGGAATGTCAGATACATCCCACCTTCAAGGAGCTTGTAGTTAAGGCTAAGGATACAGACAGCGTTGTTACCGGACGCTATACGGGTCATCCTTGCAGAAACATCAAGACAAAGTTCTCAAAGAAGCTCGCAAGCGGTGAAAAGGACGGCAGTCTCACGCCCGACGAGTTTGAGGAGCTTACTCTCGGCTCGCTCAGAAAGGCTGTTCAGGATGGAAACCTTGAAGAAGGTTCGTTCCTCTGCGGAGCTATCGCCGGTATGATAAACGACGTTAAGCCGTGCGCTGAGATAGTAAGAGAAATAATGGAACAGGCTGAAAAGCTTTTGAAAATATAAGATTCTGGAGGAATATATAATGGCAACAGCAATTATAACTGGCGCATCTCAGGGCATAGGCGCCTGCATAGCGAAAAGACTTGCAAAAGACGGTTACGATATCGCTGTAAATCACTTCCCGAGCGAAGGAGATCAGGCTAAGGCTGTTGAGGTCGCAAAGGAATGCGAAGCTCTCGGAGTTAAGGCAGTATGTTATGCCGCCGACGTTTCAAAGTTCGACCAGTGCGAGGCTATGGTGAAGCAGATAAAGGCTGATTTCGGTTCGATAGACGTACTTGTCAATAACGCCGGAATCACTAAGGACGGTCTTCTCGCAAGAATGAGCGAGGAAAATTACGATATGGTCGTTGCTGTTAATCAGAAGAGCATCTTCAACATGATGAAGCCGGTATGCTCCGTTATGATGAAACAGAGACACGGAAGAGTCATCAACGTTTCTTCCGTCGCAGGTCTTTACGGAAATGCCGGACAGTTCAATTATTCGGCTACCAAGGCGGCTATTATCGGTATGACCAAAACTGCCGCAAAGGAGTTTGGTTCAAGAAATATCACCTGCAACGCCGTTGCTCCCGGATTGATCCGTACTCCGATGACGGATGTGCTTTCCGATGAACTTAAAGCTAAAATGCTTGAAATGGTCGCAATGAAAAGATACGGCGAGCCGGAAGAGATCGCTTCTGTTGTTTCGTTCCTTGCTTCTGATGACGCTTCTTACGTTACAGGACAGGTTATTGAAATTTCAGGCGGACTTTCAATGTAAGAAAAACAAAACAGTTAAGGCAATACCGTACAAAGCACACCTGGCGGTTTTGCACGTCATCTGCTTGCATATTTTCCGTCATCTTACACAAAGATCTCTTGACAGGCGTTAGCCTGCCCGCAAAATTTTTATGTAATCTGACGAAAAATCTGACGGCGCATCTGACGCACAATCTTTGTGCGATATTGCCTTAAAAGAAAGGAATTTTTATGAGCAGAAGAGTTGTTATTACGGGTATGGGAGCTGTTACTCCGCTCGGAACAGGCGTAGATAAATTCTGGAATGGCATTAAAGAAAATAAAATTGGTTTTTCATATATAGATAAATTTGATACGGAACGTATCGGCGTTAAGATCGGCGGTATTGTCCGTGATTTCGACGAAACGGCTTATTACGGCATTAAGGGCTGCTTCGATAAAAAAGAAGCTAAGCGCATGGATACCTTTACAAAATATGCGCTCGTTTCAGCTCACGAAGCTCTTGAGGACGCAGATTCGGACTTTTCCGATATCGACGCTTACAGAGCCGGAGTCATTATCGGCTGCGGTATAGGCGGAGTCGATCTGACTCTTTCAGAGTACAGCAAATACCTTGAAAAAGGTCCGGGAAGAATTTCCGTTTTCTATATTCCTATGATGATAAGCAATATGGCTGCCGGTACTATTTCCATGAAAACAGGATTCAGAGGCGCTAATTATGACGTAACTACGGCGTGCGCTTCCGGAACTCACGCTATCGGAGAGGCTTTCCGCAAGATCAAGGACGGCTATCTTGATGTCTGCGTTGCCGGAGGCACTGAAAGTACCAGCGTTGAGTTCACATACGGCGGTTTTGCCAATATGAAGGCTCTTTCCAAAAGCGACGACCTCGAAAGAGCGTCAATTCCGTTCGATAAGGAAAGAAGCGGTTTTGTTCTCGGCGAGGGAAGCGGCGTTCTCGTTCTTGAAGAATATGAGCACGCAAAGGCAAGAGGAGCTAAGATCTATGCCGAAGTAGCCGGATATGGTGCGACCTGCGACGGCTATCATATGACTTCTCCTATGCCGACAGGTGAAGCGGCAGGAATGGGTATGACTCTCGCTATGCAGGAGGCAGGATTGAAGCCGTCGGATATAGACTATATAAACGCTCACGGAACTGCGACCGGTCTTAATGATAAATATGAAACTGCCGCTATCAAGCTTGCTTTCGGCGGCGATGCAAAAAATGTCAAGATAAATTCGACAAAATCCATGATAGGTCATCTTCTTGGCGCTGCCGGAGCTGTTGAGGCTATCGTCTGCGCAAAGTCTATCCAGGAGGATCTTATCCATAAGACGGTCGGCTATAAGGTTCCCGACGAGGAGTGCGACCTCGATTACTGCGTTGAGGGAAATGTTCAGCAGGAGGTTCGTGCGGCTCTTTCAAATTCTCTGGGCTTCGGCGGACATAACGCTACCCTCTGCTTTAAAAAGGTTACCGATTAAGGAGGTTTTGTAATGGAGAAAATTTACGATCAGTTTGATCTTGAAACAATAGAAAAGCTTGCCGATATAGTTTCTTCAAAAGAGCTTTCAGAGCTTACTGTTTCCGACGGAGACAGGGCTATAACTATCAAGGGAAAAAAATGTCCTCCGCCTGCGCCGGCTGCCATGCCTTTTCCTGTTATGGGAGCTGCCGCCGGTGCGTCTGCTCCGGTACCGGAAGCAGACGCTTCTGCTAAGGAAGACGCCGTTGACGGCAATGTCGTTAAATCGCCTATAGTCGGAACGTTTTATGCTGCTCCGTCTCCGGAAAAGCCTCCGTTTGTCAAGGTTGGCGATACGGTCAAAAAGGGCGACGTTATTATGATAATCGAATCTATGAAGCTGATGAACGAGGTTCGCTCCGATTTTGACGGCGTCGTTGAGAAAATTCTCGTTTCCGACGGTCAGGCTGTTGAATACGATCAGCCTATCATGATAATCAAGTAATTTCTTTGAAGGGAGATCAGCAGAAAATGTCAGATATACTTATGAATAAAGAACAGATAATGGAAATCATCCCCCATAGAGATCCGTTTCTTCTTATCGATGAGATAATAGAGATGGAGGTCGGAGCAAGCGTTAAAGCAAGAAAATATATCAAGGAAGACGATTTCTGGTTTAAGGGACATTTTCCGGATTATCCGGTTACTCCCGGTGTTCTCATGATTGAAATGCTTGCGCAGGCAGGAGCTGTATGTATGCTCTCAAAGCCGGAATTCAAGGGTAAGATAGGTCTTTTCGGCGGCATCGACAAGGCTAAGTTCCGCAGACAGGTCGTTCCGGGAGACGTGCTTGATCTTGAGGTTGAGATGATACGTCAGAGAGGTCCTGTCGGAACAGGAAAGGCTGTTGCTTCTGTAAACGGTGAAAAGGCTGTTTCCTGCGAGATTACATTTGTTGTCGCAGACGCTAAGTGATATGTTTAAGGCGGCACCGCACAAAGAGCGGCTAACGCCTTTGTTATGCATCTGCTTGGAAAATTCCTGTCATGTCACACAAATTTCCCTAACCGGGAATCGTCCCCTCTGTCCCTTTGGGACATCTCCCCACCCCGTGGGGAGTCACCTTGCAATACATCAGTATTGCTGCGTCAAATTTATGCAATCTGACGAAAATTTTCACGGCGCATCTGCACGACAATCTTTGTGCGGTGTTGCCTTAAGGAGAATCAATATCTATGTTTAAAAAAGTATTGATCGCTAACAGAGGAGAGATCGCAGTACGCATTATAAGAGCCTGCCGTGAGCTTGGTATACGCTGCGTTGCAGTTTATTCCACTGCCGACAGAAACGCTCTTCATGCTCAGATCGCCGATGAAGCGATATGTATAGGTCCTCCGGCAACGAAAGACAGCTACCTTAATATGAACGCTATCATACAGGCTGCTCTTAATACGGGCGCGGAGGCTATTCATCCCGGATTCGGCTTTCTTTCCGAAAATGCGGAATTTGCAAGGCTTTGTGAAGCCAACGGCATCGTTTTTATCGGGCCGTCATATAAATCTATAGAAATGCTCGGCGATAAGGCTGCCGCTAAAGAGACTATGGCTGCTGCCGGAGTTCCTGTTATTCCAGGCTCTGAAGGTGCGGTAAGCTCGGTCGGAGAGGCTGCTGAGGTTGCTGAAAAGGCAGGATATCCCGTTCTGGTAAAGGCTTCCGCAGGCGGCGGCGGAAGAGGCATACGCCGTGTGGATTCGCCGGAAGAGCTTGAGGAGCAGATGACTGCCGCTCAGCAGGAAGCGAAGAACTTTTTCGGCGACGACGCTGTTTATATCGAGAAATTCCTTATAAATCCGCATCATGTCGAGATCCAGATAATCGCTGACAAGCACGGAAATTACATATATCTCGGAGAGAGAGACTGCTCTATGCAGAGAAGAAATCAGAAGGTGCTTGAAGAGTGTCCGAGTCCGATAGTGGACGAAAAGCTTCGTAAACGTATGGGCGAGGCTGCTGTTACTGCCGCAAAGCAGTGCGGATACTACAATGCCGGAACTATTGAATTCCTCGTTGACGAAAACCGTGATTTCTATTTCATGGAGATGAATACACGAATTCAGGTCGAACATCCTATAACCGAGGAAGTTACCGGATTTGACCTCGTTAAGGCTCAGATAGAGGTTGCGGCAGATCTGCCTTTAAGCGTTTCACAAAATGATATCAAATTAAGAGGTCACGCTATTGAATGCAGAATAAATGCGGAGAATCCGGAGTTTAATTTCCGTCCTTCTCCTGGAACTATTACGGCTCTTTATATGCCCGGCGGTCCGGGAATAAGAATAGACGGCGCTGTTTATCAGGGTTATACCATTACTCCGTATTACGATTCCATGATAAGCAAGCTCATTGCTCACGGTTCTGACAGAGAGGACGCTATCAATAAAATGAAATGGGCTCTTTCGGAATTTATCGTTGAGGGCGTTGACACCAATATCGACTTCCAGCTCGAAATAATCAAGAATTCCGATTTCAGAAGCGGTAATTACGATATCGGCTTCCTGAATCGCTATATGGAGAAAAATAAGAAAAAATAAACGGGTTTGTTCCGATAAATTAAGAACTTGTTCTCATAGGATTTGTGCGTAGATTTTCAGGCATGGTTCAAGTTCTAAGAATGTGGGTGAGAAAATTTGTTTGAAGATTTTTTTAATGTTGTAAAAAAACGTTTCAACGACAGCGATGATGAATATAAGCCGCCTATGTTTAAATGTCCGAGGTGTCAGGCTACGAATCCGCTTTCAAAATACGAAGAGCTTCACAGAGTTTGTCCGAGCTGTAATTACCACGGCAGACTTTCGGCTCGGGAGCGTATTGCGATAACGGTAGACAGAGAGAGCTTTAAGGAATTCGACGCCGATATGAAAAGCGGAAACCCTATTGATTTCCCTGAATATAATGAAAAGCAGGAGCAGCTTCGTGAAAACACCGGACTCAATGACGCCGTCGTTACGGGAACTGCTTTGATAAAGGGTTCGCCTGTAGTTATCGGCGTTATGGATTCACGCTATATGATGGGAAGCATGGGAAGCGTTGTCGGCGAAAAAATTACAAGAGCATTTGAATATGCCACGAAAAATAATCTGCCTGTAGTTATGTTTACGGCTGCCGGCGGCGCAAGAATGCAGGAGGGCATAGTTTCGCTCATGCAGATGGCGAAAACCTCCGGAGCCGTTAAGTTCCACAGCGACAGCGGCGGACTTTATATAACCGTTCTTACCGATCCGACTACCGGCGGAGTTACCGCAAGCTTTGCTTCTCTCGGCGATATTATCATTGCCGAACCAAAGGTTCTTATCGGTTTTGCCGGAAGAAGAGTTATTGAAAGCACCATCAAGCAGAGACTGCCGGATGACTTCCAGCTTGCTGAATTTATGTTTGAAAAAGGCTTTGTGGATATGATCGTTGAACGCAAAAAAATGAGAAGCGTTCTTTCACATCTTCTGAAGCTTCACGGTTTCGATAAAAAGGAGGTCTGAGCGGCTATGAGTGAGAAAAAAACAGCGTGGGAACGTATGCAGCTTGTTCATACCAGCGGCAGACCTACGGTAAGGGACTATATTCCGCTTATTTTTACGGATTTTTACGAGATGCACGGCGACCGTTTTTACGGCGACGATAAGGCTGTTATGGGCGGCATCGCCCGTCTCGACGGCAGACCTGTTACTATTATAGCTCAGGTAAAGGGCAGAGATCTTAACGAGAATAAAGCCTGCAACTTCGCTATGCCGCATCCGGAGGGCTATCGAAAGGCTCTGCGTCTTGCAAAACAGGCTGAGAAATTTCACCGTCCCGTTATATGCTTTATTGATACTCCCGGAGCTTTCTGCGGCATTGCTGCGGAGGAAAGAGGCATGGGCGAGGCGATTGCAAAAAATATCTCCGAGTTTATGACCCTCAGAACGCCCGTTGTTTCTATAATTCTCGGCGAGGCGGGAAGCGGCGGCGCTCTTGCTCTTGGAGTGTGCGACGAGCTTGCTATGCTGGAGAATGCTCAGTATTCTATTCTCTCTCCGAGAGGCTTTGCAAGCATACTCTGGAAAGACGCTTCCCGTGAAAAGGAAGCAAGCGAAATTATGCGTATTAATGCGGAAGATATGGTTCGTCTCGGTGTTGCGGAAGCGATAATCGAAGAGCCTCTCGGAGGCGCACATAACGATTTAGACAAAATTTCCGAAAATATTAAAGAATATTTGTCACAAAAAATCCCGGAAAAATGTCAAAAAGATATTGACGTTTTGCTTAAAGAACGTTATACTAAGTTTAGAAAGATCGGCGAGTTCATTGAATGAGCCGAACTTTATCCAAAATTTATTTAAGGAGGATTTTCACATGGTTTTTGAAAAGCTTAAGGATCTCGTTGCTGATCAGCTCGGCGTTGACGCAGCAGAGGTTACGGCAGAGTCTAATATTCAGGATGATCTCGGAGCAGATTCGCTCGATGTCGTTGATCTCATTACTACTATTGAAGATGAGTTCGATCTTTCGATCCCTGACGAGGCTGTTGAAGAAATCAAGACAGTCGGCGATATCGTTAATTATATCGAGAAGAATTCTGACGCTGAATAAGAATAAAAAATCCGGCTTTGTGCCGGATTTTTTTGTTTGTATTTGACCCGATGTCATTTTGGCAGCAGGCAAGTTGATTGACTTTATTCGACTTTATTCGACTTGCATATTAAATGGTGTCGAATAAAGTCGAATGTTCAGATTTTGCTGTCAAGATGTTTTATAGCGTACTCGCAGCACTGAACTACTAACTGGTTGAATGACACATCATTCTTTTTCGCCAGTTTTTCAAGCTTTTCAATCAATGAATCCGACAGACGAATGGTCTTGTTGGATGCAGACGGTTTCTTTACTTCAAACATTTAAATCACTCCTCTCATTGCAAATTAAATTTTCTTAGTTTGACCTTAAAATATCATTATAACATATTTTTTTGTTAAAGTGTTGGATTTAGCACTTAACAGTACTAAAGATTTTTTTAACGTAAATTATATGAAAAAAGAGACTTCGATTTGAAGTCTCTTTTTATAGTTTAATGCAAACCGTCCGCTCGATACGCTTCGCTCTCTCGCTGCTGCTGGACAGCGCAGATATTGTTCTGCTTGAATTTTAACGTAGGATAATATTCTGATTCTATTTATCTTGCTCTGCGCTGTCTTTTGTGGGACTCTGTCCCACACCCTGCAAGGACGCTGTCCTTGACCTGCCAAAGGGATATTATCCCTTTGGAATCCCATTATTAGAATGCTTTATAGGCTGCCTATAAGAAAATCTTTTAATAATAGTAAACCACGAGCGAAGTGTTCTTTTATCTTTTATCGGAAGTAACTCCGTGTTCGGGTGCAGCGTCACGCTTCAAGTCTGGAGAAATAGCTTTCGGCATATTCACGGTATTCACGGCGGAATGTTTCGTCGTTTTCCTTAACGTCGTGGAGATATTCGTGTATGTTGGTTTTTTCGTCCGTTTCTATCAGACATCCGGCAATATTTGAGCAGTGATCGGAAATACGTTCAAGATTGGTGAGAATATCCTGAAAAATGTATCCAAGCTCAACGGTACATTCGTCGTTCTGCAAACGGCGGATATGACGGTTTTTAAGCTCGGTGCTGAGGTTATCGACCACTTCTTCAAGCGGCTCAACCTTATGTGCAACTGCCAGATCGTTCAGTTTATAGGATTCAAACGCTTTGCTTATGTTTTCGGATATAGCGTCGGTTATAACCGAGATTTCATTGAGACATTCGGCAGAAAACTTTATACCCTTTTCGTGCATTTCCTGAGCCGATTCAACCAGATTTACGGCATGATCGGAAATTCGTTCAAAGTTTCCTACGCAGTGCATCATTTTTGAAACGCTTCGGCTGTCGTTTCCGGTAACGCTGCTTCGTGATATTTTAAGAAGATAGCCGTTTATTTTATCCTCAAAGCCGTCGATGATATCTTCGTTTTCGATAATGGATTCGGCTGTTTCTTCGTTATATACGGTCAATATTTCAAGAGCCTTCATGATTGTTTCTTTTGTAAGCTCTGCCATTTCAATGGTTGCTCCCTTGCAGGCTTCAACTGCTACGGCAGGAGTTTTCAGCAATATATCGTCAAGTACGACTGTAGGCTTTGGATTCTCTCCGTTTTCGTCCTTACCGTCTTTGATAATCGTTTTTGATATTTTACAAAGAGTTTCAGAAAATGGTATAAATATTATGGTTATTGCAACATTAAAGATAGTATGCATAAAAGCGATTGAAAATGCATTGGCTGTATCGCTTAATATACTAAGATGCACAAGATTTTCGAGAATAAGTACGATCGGAAGCAGAATTAGTGTTCCTAATGTATTTATCAGAAGATGAATACACGCTACTCTCTTTGCATTTTTCTTAACGCCAATGCTTGAAATAAGAGCAGTGACGCAGGTTCCGATATTCAGTCCCATGATGATAGGAAGAGCCATTCCATTGGAAAGACCTCCGGTAAGTGAAAATGCCTGAAGAATGCCTATAGACGCCGCAGAACTTTGAATAATACCGGTGAATACAGCTCCGACAAGAACGCCGAGGAAAGGATTCTGAAAAGCTGTAAGCATTTTTTGAAATTCCGGAGAATTTGCAAGCGGATTAACAGAATCAGACATAAGAGTCATACCCGTCATGAGAATTGCAAAACCTACAAGAATACGTCCGATATCTTTCTTTTTATTCTTTTTGCATATCATTATCATGATAATGCCTGTAAGAGCTATAAGAGGTGAAAATGATTCCGGTTTAAGCATTTTAATGAAAAAGTTACCGCCTTCAATTCCGGACAGGCTAAGAATCCATGCCGTAAGCGTGGTTCCTATATTTGAGCCGAAACAAATTCCAACAGTTTGCTCGATCTGCATGATTCCTGAGTTAACAAGACCTATAAGCATAACTGTAAGCGCAGATGATGATTGTATAGCAATAGTAATACCTGCGCCCAGAAGAAGGCTTTTGATTTTATTCGAGGTCATTTTTTTCAAAGCAACCTCAAGCTTGCCTCCGGTAAGCTTTTCAAGTCCGGTAGACATAACGTTCATTCCGTAAAGGAAGAAAGCGAGTCCGCCGAGCATGGTGAAAATATTAAAGATTGAAAATTTCTCGCCCATGATTTAAGACGCTCCTTAACGTTGAATTTACATAACTAAATATTATTATATATTTGATTTCATTTTCGTCAATAGAAAAGACCTTTTTTTAACCTAAATTTAACATTGCTGAAAAAATCCTTGCAATTGTGTTATAATAGTGGTATAATATTTATTAAAGTATTTTTGCAGGGCGGGATTGCTTATAACACTCCTGCTGTTGATGAAAGGATTATATGAAAAGAATTACTATTATTACCGGACATTACGGAAGCGGAAAAACTAATTTTGCCGTTAATCTTGCCGTAAGATCGGCTCGTGAAGGAAAAAAGACCGCTATTGTCGATCTCGATATCGTTAACCCATATTTCAGAACTGCGGATTTCAGCGATATGTTCAGCCGTATGGGTATTCGTCTTGTCGCGCCGGATTTTGCAAACAGTAATCTTGATATCCCCTCGCTGCAATTCGATGTTGAGCAGCTCGCTGCCGGAGACGACGTTCTTATTATCGACGTCGGCGGAGACGATTCAGGAGCGGTCGCCCTTGGAAGATATTCCGAAGCGCTTATGCAGTATAAGGCCGATATCGAAATGTATTATGTCATCAATCAGCGCAGATACTTTACTTCTTCTCCTGATGAGGCTGTTGCTCTTATGTACGATATCGAAAAGGCTTCACGCTTGAAGCATACCGCAATCGTAAACAATACTAATCTCGGCTGTGAAACTACGCTGGAAATAATCGAGTCTTCCAGAGCCTTCGCAGAAGAAGCTTCTCGCAAAACAGGAATTCCCGTCGCATTTACGGTTTATCCTGCCGGATGCGCAGAGCTTTCAGATAAAAACGACGTTTTTTCCGCTGAAATTTACGTCAAGCCGCCTTGGGAAGTATAATCAGGGGGACTCTGTCCCCCTTTAAACCCCTGCCAAAGGGGAGTAAATCCCCTTTGGAAACCCGGTATTAATTATTTCAAATACCGATGGTATTTGAAATAATTATGGCTATCGCCAATGGTAGATATCCTTTTATGGGTGTTAAAGAAATAAAATCTCTTAAGTTGTTAGCATTGCCCCATACTATGGTAAATCATGAGCGATGTGTTATTCTATCTTTTATGGGTAGTAACTTCGTGACTGGGTGCAGCGTCACGCTGCCCAAATGGCATATAATGCTTTGACAGAGAATAAGGAGAATATGATCTCTCTTATATACAAGAAGCTGTATGAAAGGAAGTGTTACATAATGGCTAAAATGACGGTTATTACCGAACGCTGTAAGGGATGCGGTCTTTGTGCGACTGCCTGTCCGAAAAAAATCGTTTCTCTTCAGAAAGAAAAACGTAATAAAAAAGGATATTTTTACGCTGTCTGTACCGATCAGGACGCCTGTATCGGCTGTGCAATGTGCGGCATGATGTGTCCGGACTGCGCTATTATCGTTGAGAAATAATTACATATATTTGAAAGGAGCTGTTTAGCTTTGGAAAGAAATCTTATGAAGGGTAACGAGGCTCTTGCAGAAGCCGCTATCCGTGCAGGCTGTAAATGCTTCTTCGGCTACCCGATCACTCCGCAGACAGAGCTTGCCGCTTATATGGCTAAGCGTATGCATAAGGCGGGCGGCGTTTTTCTTCAGGCAGAATCTGAAATCGCCGCTATAAATATGGTTCTCGGCGCTGCTTCTACAGGCGTGAGAGCTATGACTTCATCTTCTTCTCCCGGAATTTCCCTTAAGAGCGAGGGCATTTCCTATCTTGCAGGTTCGGATGTTCCGGCAGTTATTATCAATGTTCAGAGAGGAGGTCCGGGACTGGGCGGAATCCAGCCTTCTCAGGCGGATTACTGGCAGGCTACCAAGGCTCTCGGTCACGGCGACTTCCACCTTCTCGTTTTTGCTCCGGCTTCCGTTCAGGAAATGGTCGATATGGTCGTTAAGGCTTTCGATACCGCCGATAAGTACAGAATGCCGGCTATGATACTCGCCGACGGTCTTCTCGGTCAGATGATGGAGCCTGTTTCGTTCCCGGAGATAACTCCCAATGCTCACGATAAGAGCGGTTGGGCTGCCGACGGTCATAAGGGCAAGAGAGCGCATCATATCATCAATTCGCTCTACCTCCAGCCGGATGAGCTTCAGACTTCCGTTCTGAACCGTTTTGAAAGATATGAGATAGTCAAGGCCGAGGAAACTGACGCTGAACTTTACCTTACAGAGGACTGTGATATCCTTCTCTGCGCTTTCGGCGCTACGGCAAGAGTCGTTAAATCTGCTGTGAACGAGGCAAGAGCTCAGGGCATCAAGGCTGGTCTTTTCCGTCCGAAAACGCTCTGGCCGTTCCCTGTCAAGGAGATCAACGAGGCTGCAAAGAGCGCTAAGAAGCTCCTCAGCGTTGAAATGTCCATGGGACAGATGATCGACGATATCAAGCTTGCTATCAACTGCTCGAAGCCTGTTGAATTCTTCGGAAGAACGGGCGGCGTTATTCCTACTCCTGCCGAGGTTCTGGCAGAGATCAAAAAAGTCGGAGGTGCTAAGTAATGGCTGTTGTATTTGAAAGACCAAAATCACTTCTTGATGTTCCGCTTCATTATTGTCCCGGATGTACCCACGGTATCGTTCACAGACTTATCTGCGAGGTTCTCGATGAAATGGGTATCGAGGGCGATACTATCGGCGTATGTCCTGTTGGATGCTCCGTTATGGCTTATGATTATTTCGGCTGCGATATGATCGAAGCTCCACACGGAAGAGCTCCGGCTGTTGCTACAGGCGTTAAAAGAACGAACCCCGATAAGTTCGTCTTTACATATCAGGGCGACGGCGATCTCGCCGCTATCGGTACGGCTGAAACGGTTCATTCCGCTACAAGAGGCGAAAATATCGTTGTTATCTTTATTAACAATACAATTTACGGTATGACAGGCGGTCAGATGGCTCCTACTACTATTCCCGGTCAGGTTACTCAGACCACTCCTTACGGCCGTGATCCCGAGCTGGCAGGCTATCCCGTAAGAGTCTGCGAAATGCTCTCTACTCTCACGGGTACGGCTTATGCTCACCGTGTTGCAGTCGATACCGTTCCACATATCCGTGAAACGAAAAAGGCTATCCGCAAGGCTTTTGAAAATCAGAAGGAGAAGAAGGGCTTCTCTATCGTTGAAGTTCTTTCAACCTGCCCGACCAACTGGGGACTTACTCCCGTTGAGGCTATCAAGAGACTTCAGGACGAAATGATCCCTTATTATCCGCTCGGCGTTTATAAGGACACTACTACAGAGGGAGGCGAAAAGTAATGACTACCGAAATTCTTCTCGCAGGTTTCGGAGGACAGGGCGTTCTCTTTGCCGGAAAAATCCTCGCTAACTGCGGTCTTATGGACTCTAAGGAGCTTTCGTGGCTTCCTTCGTACGGTCCGGAAATGAGAGGCGGTACGGCTAACTGTTCCGTTTGTATCTCCGACGAGCCTATCGGTTCGCCGCTGGTTCTTGCTCCGGATATCCTTATCGCTATGAATCAGCCCTCTTACGATAAATTTATCAATGCTGTTAAACCCGGCGGCAAGGCTTTTATCGACAGCACTCTTATTGAATCAAAGTGCGAAAGAACCGATATCGAATGCTTCTATATACCGTCGTCCCAGCTCGCTGACGACAACGAGCTTCAGGGCGGCTCGAACATCATTCTTCTCGGCAAGCTTATCAAGGAAACAGGACTTTTCTCGCTCGATACCATGAAAAAGGCTATCGAAAAGGTCGTTCCGCCCGCTAAGGCTAAGCTGATTGCAAATAATTTCAGAGCTATTGAAATGGGTATGAATAACTGATTATTGAATAAGAACTTCTATAAAAGTTTCCAATATTTTTTCAGCGCCTCTTTTGTTTTTATCTGATAGGGTATCAAGCATATGGTAAATTGCACAATCTTCTTTGCCTGTTTCTATGCCTCTGACTATGTAATCTGTAGTAACATAGAGACTTTCGGTTATGCGTTTTAATACTGTAACTGTTATATTTCTCTTGTCGTTTTCGATATCTGAAAGATATTGAACTGAAATATCGGCTAATTCTGCTAACTTTTCTTGAGTATAGCCACGCATTTTTCTGATATGCGCTATTCGCTTGCCAATAGAGGTCATTGTTTAACATCTCCTTTAGGATAATTATATACCAAACTATAGACTTTTGAATCGCACGTATATTTATATTGACTGTAGTTTATGTATGTGATATAATAACTTTGTATAGTAAGTTCCGTTTTTTAATGCGATTCTTAGCTACAGTTATTATTATATCAAATATTTGCAAGTTGTCAATAGAAAAATGCAAATATTTGAAAAAGATATTGATAATATCCAAATGGAATGCTGGTTTTTTGTAAATAATTGTGATAAATCACAAGGGAAAGAGGATTCTATGTACGAAATAATAAAGCAATTATGTGATAAAAATGATATATCAATATCAAAATTATGTGAAATTGTAACTAATAGTACTGGTAATCTTGCAACATGGAAAAAGGGTTATATGCGTTCTGATTATTTGCAAAAAGTTGCAGATTATTTTCAGGTAAGTACAGATTATCTTTTAGGCAGAGAACCACAAAATATCATTGTTACTGAATCAGATCATGAAAAACAATACGATGAAACTACAAATCAAGTTTCAGAGGCTTTCTCGAAACTGAGCTTTTCCGATAAGGCTAAGGTTATGAACCTTATCGCCGAATTGAGTGAAAAAAACGATGAGTAAAATAAAACTGCTGTACCGTTTTAGGTATAGCAGTTTTTTCTGTCATTTTCGGTTTTTAGCGAAACGTCCGGTCGCAGACGCTTCGCTGTGCTCCCTGCTTTTCGGACAGCGTGGAATGTGTTCTAATATGATTTTTATAGAATGGCAGGTTTTAATTTTCTTTTGGAATCTCACCACGCTGTCTTTTTCGGGGCTTTGCCCCGATACCCCAGCAGGGACGCTGTCCCTGCACTCTGCCAAAGGGTTATTCAACCCTTTGGAAACCCGTTATTATGGGTAAATCACGAGCGATGTGTTCTGAAATCTTTTGTGGGTAGTAACATCGTGGCTGGGTGCAGCGTCACGTCGCCTTTAAAGAAATCTTTTAATGATAGTAAACCACGAGCGATGTGTTCTGAAATCTTTTATGGGTAGTAACATCGTGATTGGGTGCAGCGTCACGCTGCCTATCTATGGCTGCCGCCGCTGATGTGTCCTCCGCCGCCGCTTCTTCCGCCGCCTCCTCCGCCGGAACTGCTGCTCGATTCGATCTTACGCTTCGTAACGTAGCTCCGTATAAAGGTATCGGAGCTGTCTGTAAAATGCGTTTCTCCGTGAGCAACGTAAATTCCCGGATTTGCGCTCGTCTTGAATTTATATCTGCTCCTTATCGCATAATAGCAGATAATGGCTATAACTGCTCCGATTACCGATGCAATTGCAAATATGATAAGCCGAAGCACCGGTGGAGCTTTTTTCGTTACGTAAAATTCACCGTTTTTGTAGTAGAAATATTTCCCCGTATATTTATCATGCTCCCAGCGGAAAGAGTTGGGTTTATAGTTTTCGTATCTGGAGCTGATCGTGACGCAGAAATTTATTATTGCTGATGTAAGCTGATTTTCGCTTATGGTATGACCGGACGGAGGAAGTTCAGAGTTTGCTGTTTCAACTATGGAGACTATGTCCCTGCCATAAATTACTCCGGCTTTTCCGCTGCATGAAAGAAGATCGTATGCCGGACTTTTTCCGCATATATCGAGGTAAAGGAACACTCCGTCGGTATCCTTTCCGCAGATATCGTCGTATCTTTTGGCGGCATAATCGTCAATGTCGTCGTCGGTACGGTAATAGCCGGAATCTCCGCTGAGATAGATTATCACGTTCATTTCAAGCATTTCGGCAGTATCACGAACATACGCTTCAAGCTCCGCAAATTTTTCGCTGTCGTCGTCGTAAAAGCCGTAATCGTCGATTATTCCGCTTAAACTCGTATCGCCGTCAAATTCCTCACGGAGATTTTTCTGCCCGCCAAAGAAGATGCTGAGTACGATTGCGGCGGCTGTGACAAGTCCGGCTAATATGACTAAAAGACTTATTTTTTTGCTCATCAGAATATCACACCTCCGATAAGATATAGTCCTGCCGCTGCCGCAATTCCTATAGCGGCGCAGAAGCTTTTCAGTTTGCCCTTATCGAGGGGAGGAGTTCCGGCAAGCTTTCCGGTCTGACCGTTTATGGCAAATTCATAGACAGTATCGTTGTATCTGTAGGTCATGAACCATACCGGCAGCATCATGTATTCCCAGTCGGTGTTCATGATGTTGTACTGCTCGACCGATACGGCAAGCGAGGAGTATGAGCCGATGCTGTCACGCACAACTTTTTTGCTTGCCTCCGAAGCTCTGGTGCGTATTCTGGGGAAAACTCCGGCTTTGTCCACGTCGTATTTGTCGGCGTAGAAACCGCTCAGGTACGACATGGAGAAGTCTTTCAGTTCGCCGTAGTCAAAGGGCTCTATCGACTCCATGAGAAGATCGTCTATCTTGCTTTCGCCGTCGGCAGGAATACCGTTGGCGGCTACCGTTCCCTGACGTGAAATGCGGAATTCCTTCGTTTCGGTATAGGCGTAGCTTCCGGAGCTCCAGTGGCGTATTTTTTTCCCTATGGCGCTGAAATTGACGTTTATTTTGCAGTCCGCTATCCAGAACGGAACGTAAAGACCTGTGATTTTCTCGATCTGCTGTTCGCTTTTGAAATCGTCCGGAACGAATTTCTTTCCGTTTATCCAGTTTTTGAACTTTTCAACGGCGAGGTCTTTGGTGAACTTGAATCCGATTATTTTGCTCGGTTTGTATGCTCCGGAAAGCTTGCCCGATAAAATGACCGGATTGTGGCAGTAATAGCAGAAAAGGGCAGTCTGGCGGTCGTCGCACATTATATCTGCTCCGCAGCTTGAACAGTGGTAGAGCTGATTGTGGTCTTCAAATTCCTGCTGCGACTGCACCATGGAATCCTTCGGGATGCTGTTTTCCGCTTCGGCACATATCTTCTTTATTTCCTCGACCGTGAATACGCTGAGACAGTATTCACAGCTTAGTTTTTGTAATTCAGGATCAAATTTAAGGTCGGCATTGCAGTTTGGACATTTATATTCTGCTGCATTCAATGGTATCACTCCTATCATGTATATATATCTATATTACCAAATATACTGCCTTTTTGCAATAGAAATTTACAAATTCTATCTCTGAACTTACATTTTTTATCGCTTCTGCTGTGATATATTGTGAAAAGCTTGACAAGTTTGTTGAAATGTGTTATAATAAATAAATATTATTAAATAAGAATTGCTGAAAAAGCGGAAAAGAAAGGACGGCGATATACTGTGAAATACAGATTTTCTGAAATTACTCCGGAAATTAAACACCTTGCCGAAAAATCACTGGAAGGATATAAGATCGACCCTGAACTTTATACACAGTATGATGTTAAAAGAGGCCTGCGTGATATCAACGGCAGCGGAGTTGTTGCCGGTCTTACCAATATAAGCACCATTAAGGTTCTTGATACCGGCGATGGAACTCCCAATCACGGCGACGGCAAACTCTATTACAGAGGAATCGACGTTGAAGATATCGTCGCCGGTTTTATAAAGGAAAGACGCTTCGGCTTTGAGGAAACTATTTATCTGCTTCTTTTCGGAAGTATGCCCTCTGAACACGAGCTGCATGAATTTAAAAAGCTTCTTGCCGATTTCCGTACTCTTCCGTCTACGTTTACAAGAGACGTTATTATGAAAACTCCCAGCGATAATATGATGAATACTCTCGCTAAAAGCGTTCTTGCTCTTTATTCTTACGATGATAACGCTAACGACGTTTCAATTCCCAACGTTCTGCGTCAGTGTGTTGAACTGATAACGCTTTTCCCTGTACTTGCAGTATACGGTTATCAGGCTTACAGATATTCCAATTACGGCGGAAGTCTTTTTATACACGATCCTGATCCCAAGCTTTCTATTGCGGAAAATCTGCTTTATATGCTTCGTCCCAATAAAAATTATACGGAGCTTGAAGCAAGGATACTCGATCTTGCTCTCGTTCTTCATGCCGAGCATGGCGGCGGCAATAACTCAACATTTACCGTTCATGTCGTTTCATCTTCGGGAACGGACACTTATTCCGCTATCGCTGCGGCTCTCGGTTCGCTGAAAGGTCCTAAGCACGGCGGAGCAAATATCAAGGTCGCTATGATGTTCGACGATATGAAGGAAAATGTCGGCAACTGGGAGGACGAGGAAGAGGTTAAAACCTATCTCCGCAAGCTCCTTCACAAGGAAGCGTTCGACCGTTCCGGTCTTATTTACGGCATGGGACACGCTGTGTACTCAACTTCCGATCCGAGAGCTAAGGTCTTTAAGGGGTTTGTCGAAAAGCTTTCTGAGGAAAAGGGCAGGGAAGAGGAATTCAGACTCTATTCCCTCGTTGAAAGACTTGCTCCCGAGGTTATTGCCGAGGAACGCAGAATTTATAAGGGCGTCTGCGCCAATGTCGATTTCTACAGCGGATTCGTTTACAGAATGCTCGGTATTCCCGATGAACTTTTTACTCCGATTTTTGCCGTTTCAAGAATTGCAGGCTGGTCGGCTCACCGTATAGAGGAGCTTATCAACTCCAATAAGATAATCCGTCCGGCTTATAAGGCTATTTCTCCTGTTCGTGAATATACCGATATGGAAAACAGAATGGATTAATATTGAAATTATTTTTGAAAGGAATGAAATATATGAACAATACCCAGCTTTTTAACTTCAACGGAACCGCCTGCGTGAGACTTCAGGCGGGCGGATATGAGGCTCTTGTGGCTTATGAGATCGGCTCGAATGTTATCCGTCTCAGAGATAACACGAACGGTATAGAGTTTTTCCGCTTTAATGCCGATAATTCCGCCGAAACTATAAGGCAGTCCGCCGAAGTGTGGGGACTTCCTACGCTTTATCTGCCAAACAGATTCGCAGACGGCGTTCTTAAAACTTCCGACGCCGTTTATCAGCTTCCGGTAAACGAAAAAGCTCCTTACAATAATCATATTCACGGATTTCTCCATAAGAGAGTTCATGAGGTCGTTGAGCATAATGCCGACAGCAACTGCGCATGGGTAAAAACACGCTATGTCTATGATGAAAGGGACGAATTTTTCCAGTACCTCCCGGTGAATTTCATTGCCGAGTATACTTTCACTCTCTCTGAAAACGGTCTGGAGCAGAATATTAAATTCATTAACACTTCCGGCAGCAAGGTTCTCCCTATGTCGCTGGCTTCCCATACGACCATCAACGCTCCGTTTGTGGACGGCGGAAAGGAATCCGATATCCGTCTTACCGTTCCGATAGGCAAGAAATGCGAGCTTAACGAACGCTGTCTCCCGACAGAAAAGCTTAATTCGCTTACAATGTGGGATCTTGAATATAAGAGCGGAAATAAGTGCCCTGTTCTTCAGGTTTGCGACAACGATATGTATTTCGGCGAGTATGCAGAACTCGATCATGAGAAGTTCCACGGAGTTATTGCCGAGGATATCGCAAGCGGAAAGAAAATCTGCTATGAGGTTTCGGACGAGTATAAATTCTGGATAATCTGGAACGACCGTGGCTTCAACCATTATTTCTGTCCCGAACCGATGACAGCTATGATCGACGCTCCTAATCTCTCGCTTCCTGCCGATGTGACCGGATACCGTGAGATCAAGCCCGGCGAAACCTTTGAGGCAAATCAGAGATTCTTCACCAGAGCGGATTGATATCATATGTCGCAGCTTAAGGGGACTCTGTCCCCTTAAACCCCTGCCAAAGGGTTATTCAACCCTTTGGAAACCCAGTATTAATTATTTCAAATACCAAAGGTATTTGAAATAATTATGGCTATCGCCAATGATAGGATACTCTTTTACAGAGATTCAAGGCACAAAATCTTTTAAGTTGTTGACATGGAATTGTCATCCATGTGCTGAAAGCTTTGATTTCCGTCATCATGCACAAAAATATGCTTAAAAATAATACGCAGTAATTTTGTGTTATCTCTTGTAATATAATGAAAAATATGGTATAATACTTTCTGACACGGTTTATCCGTTTGTTTAAGTAAGCTCTTAATGAAGATAAAGGAGAATGAATATGAAGTTCGGATTTTTTGACGACGCCAATAGGGAATATGTTATTAATTCCCCAAGAACCCCCTATCCGTGGATCAATTACCTCGGTACGCAGGGTTTCTTTTCACTGATTTCCAATACTGCCGGAGGTTATTCTTTCTATAAAGACGCTCGTCTCAGAAGAATTACAAGATATCGTTATAACAACGTTCCTATTGATATGGGCGGACGCTATTTCTACATTAATGAAAACGGTACTATCTGGAATCCGGGTTGGTCACCTGTTAAAACAGAGCTGGATTCATATGAATGCCGTCACGGTATGGGATATACTATTATCACAGGTAAGAAAAACAACCTTAAGGCTGAAGTTACTTTCTTCGTTCCTCAGAATTATAACGGCGAAATTCAGCAGGTCGTTCTTACTAATGAAAGCTCGGAAGCTAAGTCTTTCTCGCTCTTCTCTTTTGCCGAGTGGTGCTTGTGGGACGCTCAGGACGACTGCACTAACTTCCAGAGAAACTTCTCTACAGGACGTGTAGAGATTGTCGGTTCTACTATTTATCACAAAACCGAATACAGAGACAGACGTGACCACTTCGCTTTCTATACCGTTAACGACGAGATCGACGGCTATGACACCGACAGAGATTCTTTCATCGGTCTTTACAACGGTTTTAACGATCCGCAGGCTGTTGTTGCCGATAAGGCTAACAATTCTTTTGCCGACGGCTGGTCTCCTATCGCTTCTCATTATAAGAAGATCACTCTCGCTCCGGGCGAATCCAAAACTTTAGTATTTATCCTTGGCTACGTTGAAATGCCTGTTGACAAGAAGTTTGAGGCTGACGGCGTTACTATCAACAAGGAAAAGGCTCTCGCTATGATCGAGCAGTACAATACTCCCGAAAAGGTTGCAGCAGGTCTTGCTGAACTTAAGGCAACATGGGACAAGCTCCTCGGCGTTATCAACGTTGATACTCCTGACGATAAGGTCAATCGTATGGTTAATATCTGGAATCAGTATCAGTGTATGGTTACTTTCAACCTTTCACGTTCCGCTTCTTACTTCGAGAGCGGTATCGGCAGAGGTATGGGATTCAGAGACTCCAATCAGGATATCCTCGGTTTCGTTCACCAGATTCCTGACCGTGCAAGAGAGCGTATCATCGACATCGCTTCGACTCAGCTCCCTGACGGCGGATGCTACCACCAGTATCAGCCTCTTACTAAGAAGGGCAACTCCGATATCGGCGGCGACTTCTCCGACGATCCGCTGTGGATGATTCTTTCCGTTTCCGCTTATATCAAGGAAACAGGCGACTGGTCTATCCTCGATGAAATGGTTCCTTACGATAACGATGAGTCTAAGGCTCAGCCTATGCTCGATCACCTCAAGGTTTCATTCTATAAGATCGTTAATAACCTCGGTCCTCACGGTCTCCCGCTTGCTATGAGAGCTGACTGGAACGACTGTATCAACCTTTCATGCTATTCCGACACTCCCGGTGAGAGCTTCCAGACTTACACTAATCCGAAGTTTGCTGCTGAGGGCGGCTACTCTAAGATCGCTGAGTCCGTTATGGTTGCTACTCTGTTTACATATGCCGGTCCGAACTATGTTGCTATCCTCAAACACCTCGGTAAGGACGCTGAGGCTGAGGCTGCTCAGGCTGAGATCGACAAGATGAAGAAGAATGTTATGGAATCCGCTTTCGACGGCGACTGGTTCATCAGAGCTTATGACTCTACAGGCGCTAAGATGGGTTCAAAGGAATGCGAAGAGGGCAAGATCTTCATCGAGCCGCAGGGATTCGCTGTTATGTCCGAGATCGGCAAGGAAGAGGGCGCTGACATCAAGACTCTCAACGCTATCGACAAGTACCTCAACACTCAGTACGGTCTTGTTCTCAATAACCCTGCTTTCACTAAGTACTATATCCAGTACGGCGAAATTTCCACATATCCGGGCGGATATAAGGAGAACGCAGGTATCTTCACTCACAACAATGCTTGGATAATCTGCGCTGAGGCTTATGCAGGCCGTGGCGACAAGGCTTTCGAGTACTACAGCAAGATCGCTCCTGCTTTCAATGAGGAAATCTCCGATCTCCACAAGACTGAGCCTTATGTGTACGGTCAGATGATCGCCGGTAAGGACGCAAGCAGATTCGGTGAGGGCAAGAACTCATGGCTTACAGGTACTGCTGCTTGGAACATGGTTGCTATTTCGCAGTATATCCTCGGTTTACAGGCTGATTTCGACGGTTTGAAGATCGATCCTTCCATTCCTCACGAGTGGGACGGACTTACTGCTACAAGAAAGTTCCGTGGCGCTACATACAACATCACTGTTAAGAACCCTGACCACGTTTGCAAGGGCGTTAAGAGCATGACTGTTGACGGCAAGGCTGTTGACGGAAATGTTATCCCTGCTGCTGACGGCGGTGTTCACGAAGTTGAAGTTGTAATGGGCTAATATTGAAAAATAACTTTATGGAGAATGATTTTATGTCATTCTCCATAATTTTTAGGAGGGAAGTACGTTGAGATATGAAGTCGTAAATAATAAAAGCCACATTACTTATCTTCTTGAAGACGATAAATTGACGATTATTAGAAAGAAGAAAATTATCTACAATGATTTAGTGAATAAGGTTATAATTTTGCATACAAGAGAAAATTCGGATATTTTTAAAAACAAGATGTTAACGATCATATTTTCATTGCCCAATCGTTCAGATAGTATTATAGATATTTTTAAAGAGAATGATTTGGAAAATGGCAGGAATCTTATACATGAATTGAAAAAATACTGTGAATTTTTAGATTTGAGTTATATGAAGGCAGGGATGTATAAGCATAAAGAGAATATACCTGAGGAAAATAAGAAAGAGGATACAGAGATGGATCCTTCCGAAAACGCTGCTGAAAAAGAAATTATTGAACCTAAATCTAAAATATGTGAAACCGAAGTTCCCCTCAGTCATCATGACAGGAAAAGACTTTCTGTTATTCAAAAGGTTGAGAGAAATTTTTTGTTATTCGATATTTCCCGTGGAGTTATTCAGGATGGTGTCAATAAAACTCTTCCGAATGTGAAAGGTAATAATATTGTACTGAAAAAGGGAGAAATTTGTCATTATTGCGGTAAGGTTGAAGTCACCAAAACTAAAAATGTTGTTGTTGGCAGTGTGAGAAATTCGTATGGAATGAGTTCGAAAATTTCAAAAAGTGGTTATGCAAGATTCGGGCAGAGCCAGAATCAGGTTGTACGGGCTGATACGGTTGAGAATACTCCGGCTATGTTTTATGTGACCAGCGACCGACTCATACTGGTTTCGACAAAATATGGCTTTGATAAGCATTTGTCAAAGCTAACGGGACTTACGCCTCATCGTGATGGTATAACCATACAATTTGATGATAAGATTTATAATTTGCTAACAAAGTATCCTGTTTTGATTTCAGAGATTATTTCTGTTGCCATTGGGAATGTTTAATGATAGGTGGATTTGTGAAAAATCCGCCATTTTCTATTGACTAATAATTTTTATTGTGTTATAATTATTTCATTAACAATAAATTGATACTTATTTAACGGAGGTTTATTATGAAAAAAATTGCTTTGCTCCTTGCTATGCTTATGAGCGTGTCTGCTTTCACTGCCTGCGGTGACAATGACGACGATGATGACGACAAAAAATCCTCTTCTTCTTATGAATCCGAAGAAGATTCCAAAAAGGATGAAAAGGAAGATTCCGATGAGGATAAGACAGAGCCTGAAGAGGACGAAACAAAACCCGAAGAGGATGAGACAGAGCCTGAAGAAGATGAAACTGAATCTACAACGGAAAAAACTATTACAGCCGCAAAGGGTACTGATTTCAAGAGAGGTACCGTTGACGGCGACGTTTATACGAGCGATTACAGCGGAGTTAAGTTCACTCTTCCGAGCGGCTGGGAATTCATGTCCGATGAGGATGTTCTCGCAACTATGAACGTCGGTTTGGATATGACCGACGCTAATTTTACTGCCGAGCTTATGGAGCAGGTTGCAATTTATGACGCTGTTGCAAATAATCCGGCTACGCAGGAATCTATTATTATCATGTATGAAAATATTTCTAAAACAGTTCCCGATCCGGACAGCTTCACTGTTGAGGATTATTATGACTCAGCGTTAAAAAGCGCTTCGCAGATGATGAACGGCGTTACCATTACAGGAGACGATAAAACGGAAACTGTCGATATCGGCGGTACGGAATATATTAAGTACGATATGTTAACTTCTTATGATGACTATGGTTTTGAGCTGACTCAGACTTATCTTGGACGCAAGATCGATAACTTTATTTTCGTTATTGCCTATACCTCCGGTCTTGAGGGCGGCTCGGTCGATGATTACATGAGCTGCTTAGATTCGATCGGCTGATAGGGAGCTTTTAAATGAAATCGAATTTCCTGCGTGGTATGTATCACGGAATACCTATCGCTCTCGGTTATCTTTCGGTATCATTCGGTTTTGGAATTATGGCGGCAAAAGCTGGATTATCGGTTTTTGCCGCTTCCGCTGTTTCGGCGACAAATCTTACTTCCGCAGGACAGGCTGCCGGAGTAGATATAATCGCCGCCGGAGGTACGATTATCGAGATGATTCTCGTTCAGCTTACAATAAATATAAGGTATTCTCTTATGGCTCTTTCGCTTTCTCAAAAGCTCGATAGAAAATTTACTCTCCCGCACCGTCTCGCTGCTTCTTACGGTATCACCGACGAAATTTTTGCCGTTTGTTCAGCTCAGAAACAGCCTCTTACTCCTGCTTATATGTATGGAATGATTCTCGTCGCTTTTGTCGGCTGGGTCACTGGTACGGCTCTTGGCGCAGAGGCGGGACAGCTTCTTCCGGTATCCGTAAACAGCGCTATGGGCATTGTCCTTTACGGAATGTTTCTCGCAATCATAATTCCTCCCTCAAAAAAGCAGAAAAGCGTTCTTGCAGTCGTTATTGCGGCTGCGGCGGTAAGCATACTTTTTAAGTATGTTTTCACTATGGTAAGCGGAGGATTTGCCGTAATTATAAGTGCGGTTGCCGCTTCACTGGCCGGGGCTGCTCTTTTTCCCGTTAAAGATGAGGAGGAGTCCGCTCCGTGAGTCTGATAGTGTATATCGCCGTTATGGCTGTCGTAACTTACCTTATAAGAATGATTCCTTTCGCCTTTTTCCGAAAGAAGATCACTTCAAGGTTTTTCAGAAGCTTTCTTTATTATATCCCTTACGCCGTCTTGAGCGCAATGACTATTCCTGCTATTTTTTACAGCACCGGAAATCTTGTAACTTCGGTTGCCGGTACGGTCGTTGCTGTTATTCTGGCTTATTTCGACCTGCCGCTTATTGTCGTGGCTCTTTCAGCTTCCGCTGCGGCTTTTATCTTTGGACTTTTTTAAGGGGACGCTGTCCCCTCAAACCCCTGCCAAAGGGGAGTACATCCCCTTTGGAAACCCGATATTAACAAATTGACCTACTCATTTGTGAGTAGGTCAATTTGTTAGGGCGCTGCCCATAGATATGTTGCCATTGTCAGAAAATAAAGGGGATAGAATTACCTTCAAAATAATAAAAAGATCAGTTTTTCAGGCTGGTCTTTTTTATTGTTGAAATTTGCTAATGAGAAAGCGCTGGGTTGTTACTCATTTGTGAATTTTTACAAATTAAAAATAATTTTTTTCTTTATACAACGGTTTTTAGTTGTATACGGCCTCATTTCAGCCCTCCTATGAACGGTGATCAGTTCCGCTCAATGACTGAAAGGAGGTCTTTTTATTATGCAGAGTGAAAATGGTCTTAAATCTAAACGCAATGCGTTTTGCTGTTATTACGTTACTCTTGGCAATGTCGAGGAGGCGGCTGTTAAAGCCGGTTTCAGCAGGGAAAATGCTCTCAGCGAGGGAATAAGCTGTCTTAAATCGGCAGAATGCAGGAAGAATATCGCTAAGCTTCGGGAAACGCTCTCGGACAGCAATAATGTTACCGCCGGTTTGAAACGCCTTGCATTCGGGAACTGCTCGGACGCTGTTTATCTTGTGTTCGCCGATGAGCTTCCCTCGCCGGATGTTATCGAAAGGCTCGATCTGTTTAACGTTTCAGAGATCAAGCGTGTAAAGGGAGGCGGTGTTGAGGTTAAGCTGTTTGACAGGCTCAAAGCTCTTGAAAAGCTTTTTGAGCTTGAAAATTCTTTTGCCGATCGTGGAAAGGCAGCCGGTCTTATGGCGGCTCTTACTTCTTCCGCAGAGGACGGTGACGCTGTTGACGATTGAAAAATTATCAAAAAAGCAGAAAATCACTATGAATTGGTGGAAAAATCCTAAGTACCGAAATTATGACGCTATTATCTGCGACGGCGCTGTCAGAAGCGGAAAAACTCTTTCAATGTCTATTGGATTTATTTTCTGGGCCTGCGCAAGCTTTAACGGAAGTTCGTTCGCTCTTTGCGGAAAAACCGTTACTTCGCTTCGCAGAAATGTTGTAACTCCTATGATTCCCATTTTAAAGGAATACAGCTTTACCTGTCTGGAAAAGATCAGCAGGAATTATATTGATATCACTTTTCTTGGAAATACAAACCGCTTTTATCTCTTCGGAGGAAAGGATGAGGGTTCGGCTTCCTTGATTCAGGGTATGACTCTTTCCGGAGTGTTTTTTGACGAAGCTGCTCTGATGCCTCGTTCGTTCGTCGAACAGGCCCTTGCGAGATGTTCTGTCAGCGGTTCTAAGATGTGGTTCAACTGCAATCCCGATAATCCGTCCCATTGGTTCTATAATGAGTGGATCAAAAAGGCAAAGCAGAAGCGTGCGCTCTATCTTCATTTCACTATGGATGATAACCCTTCCCTTTCAGAAACTATGAAAAACCGCTATAAGAGGCTTTATTCCGGAGCATTTTACGATAGGTTCGTTCTTGGAAAATGGACGGCTTCCGAGGGTGTTGTGTATCCTATGTTCAACGCTGAAACTCATGTTTTCAGCGGCGAAATAAAGTGTGAACGCTTCGTTATATCCTGTGATTACGGCACTGTTAATCCATCGTCTTTCGGGCTGTGGGGACTTTCAGGCGGCGTCTGGCACCGCATTAAGGAGTATTATTACTCCTCAAAAAAAGAGGGAGTTTCACGCACGGACGAAGAGCATTATTCCGCTCTGGAGGAGCTTGCAGGCGACAGGAAAATCAGCAAGGTGATTGTTGATCCTTCTGCCGCAAGTTTTATTGAGTGCATCCGCAGGCACGGCAAATTCAGAGTGGTTAAGGCGGATAACGATGTTGTCAAGGGTATACGTCAGGTAAGTTCGGCTCTTAAAGAGAATAAGCTGCGTTTTCATGAATCATGCAGTGATATTTTAAGAGAATTTCAGCTTTACCGCTGGAGCGAAAAGTCCGGCATGGACGCTCCGGTCAAGGAGAATGATCACGCTATGGATGATATGCGATACTTCGTGACAGACATGATCGCCTCGGCTGGCATTGACGATTTTTTCGCCGTTTCAATTTCAAGATAAAATTCAGAACCTGTATTCATAGGAAATATGTGCGGATTTTCAAACGTAATTTTGCCGATTACAAGAAAAATCCACAGGAATACTGACGTATTGCAAGGAGCTTTGACGCAGTAAGAGGCAAAATTCGCCGAAAAGACGTGCAAATTCTCCTGTGAATACAGGTTCTTATGACTGATCATCGTTCAGATCTTTCTAAAAGGAGGAAAAATGAAACTTTTTAAAAAGAAAAACATCAGCGCTAAGCTCGTTACGGATATAGCTTCTGCTCAGCGCGAGTTCGGTGGGAAAATGAATCTTCCGCCGTCTGTCAAGCCTTTTGAAATGGAACTTTATGACAGGCTTCGCTGTGCCGTTCCGGTTCTTGACGCTGCTATTATGAAAATAGTCCGGCTTACCGGAGGATTCAGAGTTATTTGCTCTGATGAAAGATATCAGGAGGCTCTGGATAGTTTCCTTGAAGCTGTTCCGGTGGGACTTACGGGGAGATCAATCGGTACCTTTGCCGATAATTTTCTCGACAGTATGCTCACTTATGGCAGCGCTGCCGGAGAGATCGTTATTGACGATTCCCAAAATCGTATTGCCGGATTGTGGAACGGAGATATCTCTAAAATCAGGATATCTTCCGGAAAAGATCCGTTTGCAAGAGTTTATACAGTAAAAAATCACGATAATTCCGAGAAAACCGTTTCTCATCCCGAGAGGATTCTTTACGCCTCTCTTATAGGAGGTCATTCGCTTTTAAGAGGGCTTCCGGCTCTTAGCAGCATTCTTATGCGGATATTCGAGTGTATCGGTCAAAATTTTGACCGTGCCGGAAATGTCCGCTACGCTATCACATATAAGCCTTCCTCTGATTCGGGAGATATGGTTTATTCCCGTGAAAGGGCGCAGCAGATCGCAAGAGAATGGGCGGACGGAATGAATTCAGCACGCTACGGTCAGGTTAAGGACTTCGTTGCTGTAGGTGATGTGGATATCAAGGTTATCGGAGCAGAGAATCAGCTTTTTGATACCAACGTTCCTGTTCGTCAGCTTTTGGAACAGCTTATTGCAAAGCTTTCAATTCCGCCGTTTCTGCTCGGTCTCAGCTGGAGCAGTACGGAGAGAATGTCGTCTCAGCAGGCGGATATTCTTACTTCCGAGCTGGAGTATTTCCGCCGTCTGCTTACTCCTGTTATAAATGATATCGCCGGCGCTTTTCTCTGTTCTATCGGCTCGGACGCCTTTTGCAGAGTTGAATGGGACAACATCAATTTACAGGATGAATCTGTGCTTGCCGAAACAAGACTGAAAAATGCTCAGGCTATGGAAATCGAAATGCGGATAAATTCGCTTCAGTCATAAATGACTGACAATAATCAAAATTTATAATTATTTTATGGAGGTACGTTTATGTATAACGAAATCAAACTTGAAAAAGGACTTTATAATCTTAGCGGAAAATCTTTCACATCTGCTCTTGAGGAGCTTGACCCTTCTTCCGCTTACTGCGGAACTTCGCTTGAAAAGCTCGACGCTTTTGAAAGACAGCTCAAGCGTTTCAATATCAGAATCAGCGGTTCTGAATGCGACCGTGTTGAGAAATTCTTCTCTTCAACTGAAACAGCGGTGCTTTTCCCTGAATTTGTAACACGCTGTATCAGAAAGGGATTTGATGAAACCGTTCTTTCTTCTATCTGCGCAGCAAAAACTATCTGCGCTTCCGGACAGTATCTCGGCTGTACTCTCGATGATTCAGCCGATTATGAGACTTCTGATCAGGCTGAAACTCTTCCGACTGCAACGGTTAAGGAAAGCGCTACTGCTACTGTTCTTGAAAAATACGGCAGACTTATCAATACTTCCTATGAGGCCGTAAGACAGCAGAGACTTGACGTTTTTGGCGTTATGCTTAGAAGTATCGGCGTTAAGCTTGCTTCCTCCGTAGTTAAAAAGGCTGTTGACGTTCTTGCGGCAAACGCAGCCTCCGTCACAACAGCTTCACTCGTTTACGATGATCTTGCCGCTCTTTACGGAAAGTTCGACTGCTTTGATATGACGACCGTTATTACCTCTCCGGAGCTTGCGTCTAAAATTGCAGCTATGAAGCCCGTTTCAGAATGCTCCGCTGACGCTGACGGAAAGCTTATGCTTCCTTTCGGTTCGGAACTTATTAAAACCTCTGCTGCCGGAAGCGGAAAAATTATAGGTATCGACCGTAATTTTGCTCTTGAATTTATCACAAGCACCGACCTTGTTATGGAAACCGATAAGCTTATCGACCGTCAGCTCGATCAGATCACTGTTTCTATTACCTGCGGTTTCAGAAAAATTACTCCCGATGCTGTTAAGGTTCTTACTGTTACTTCTACTTGATATATGGGGGACTCTGCTCCCAACGGTCGCCCGTACCCTCTGTCAGCAAGCTGACATCTCCCTACACTGTAGGGAGTCACCCCATTCTCCCTGCCAAAGGGGAGTACATCCCCTTTGGAAACCCAGTATTAATTAAGCTGATGCTCTTTGATAGGGCATCAGCTTAATTAGGGCTAACGCCCATAGGGAATATGAATCCTTAGCATGGAGAAAGGAAAATGCAAATACACACAGAAAAAGTGTCTCATGAAAGGAGAAAACTGTTATGAATCCGGATATTCTTGAAAAGATAAATAAATTTACACGCCGTCCGTTAACCGAAGATGAGGTTTACGTCTTTTCTGTAATTCTCTGCGATAACGAAATAGACCGTGACGGCGAGCGTTTTTCAGATACGGCTCTTGAAGAGATTTGTGAAAAATTTATAGGTAAAACAGGTATTTCAGACCACAATGCAAGCGCTTCTAACCAGACTGCAAGAATCTTTGATACAGAGCTGATTACAGATGAAAGCCGTGCTACAAAGTATAATGCGGCTTATAAATATGTTAAGGCGAGCGCATATATGGTTAAAACTGATGAAAACCGCAATCTTATTGCCGAGATCGACGGCGGTATCAAAAAAGAGGTGAGTGTTTCGTGTTCTGCGGCTAAGCGTATTTGTTCCGTATGCGGATGCGATAAGTCGTTAAGCTCATGCAGTCACGTAAAAGGAAAAAATTACGGCGGCAAAATATGTCATACGATTCTTGATAATATAACGGACGCTTATGAATGGAGCTTTGTAGCTGTTCCTGCGCAGGTCAACGCAGGTGTTACTAAGCGTTTTTCTTCGGCAGGAGTGGAATCTGCTTCGGTTGAGACCGTCATATCGGACGCCAACGACGAGCTGCGACGTGATATAAGAAAACTCGCTTATTTTACGGGCGGAAAGACTGCGGCAGATACTATTGCAATAACTTCATGCGGAATGAATACAAATCAGCTTATCGCTTTAAAAAAGTCGCTGGAAAAACGGCGCAGCAGGGGAGGTATTGAATTACAGCTTTCGCCGGAGACAAAAACAGACAGCTTAAACGCTGAATATTCGCTTAGATAAGGAGGAGTAAATTTTGAATATTGAATCTGTAAAATCGCTGTTTACTCTTTTTTCAGGAGAAGACGACTGCGACAAATATGCTCCGTTTATTAATCTTGCAGTTTCGGAAACTGAAAGAATGCTGCTGCCGGATGCGGACACAAGCGATATCCGTCTTGATTTTCTGAGTGCGGCAATTGCTAATCATCGCTTACAGCAGATAAATTCCGCCCGTGACCGAACTCGTGTGACGTATTCCGGAAAAATGCTTAAAGAGAGCGATAATTCGTTCCTTGCCTGTTCGGAAAGGCTTCTGCATGATTACATTGAGCTTTGCAGCGATCTTATTCGTCCGCAGAGCTTTACATTTATTGGTTTTTCCGCAAAAGGGGAGGTTTGAATATGATAAAGGATATAATTGAAAATATCACTGAAAAGCTTATAAACGGAGGAATTGCTCCGGTTTATAACGCTTTTGACGCTGTTCCGGTTTCAAATAAGGATAAGGGTATTTTTACTGTTATCGAGGTTGAATCCTTTGAAAGCACTGCTCCGATATATTCGCTTTTTACGGTTTTTACACCGTTTAAGGCGGAAATATCGCTTAAAATTACTGCTCCCGAAAATTATTCAATAGCTCAGCTTTATGAATATTACGATAAGAAGGCTGTTCCGGCAATAAATGAATTTTCGTCCATGAGCTGCTATTTAAGCGGGATATCTATCAAGTTTGATTCAAATATAAACAGACTTGTTCTTACGGCTAAAATTCCGGCGGCTGGAATGATTAAAACTGAAAGGAGTCCGGAATGAGTTGCATTACAAAGCTTTCTTCCCGTGAAGCTATTCCTGTAAATATAGGAGTTTTAACCGTATGGTGCGAGGAATTCAAGGCGTCTGCCGTTAAGAGCTTTTCAGAGGAAGCAACGGTAACGGGAAATCCTGCAATAACAAACAGCTGTCCCCATTCTTTGAAGATCACGTTCAGCGGACGGATATGTAATGAGGAGTCTCCGGTTTTGTTCGTTCAGACGGCAAATAATATGCTCAGAACGCAGGCGACCTTTAATATTGATTATCGTGGACTTGTTTTCAATAAATGCCGTATTCAGTCCTTTAACGCAGAGGATAAGGGCGGGGATTTTATAAACGCTTCGATAACGCTTGTTAGTGCGGAACCTGTTTCCCTTAAAGGAGATTAAAAAATGAATGCGTATATTATTATGAAAAATGCCGACGGAACGGAGAACAGAGAAAACGCTATCCTGTATTTCAGTTTCCGAAAGGAAGCTTATCTTCCGTATACCATGCTAAGCGTAAGATTTATAAGTTCTTCGGACTCGTTTTTAAATGTAACTGAGATCAAGCTTTATGTCGGCGATAAGCTCGTTCATCATGGTCTTATTGACACGATCGAAACAACAAATTCCGGCGGCGGCAAAATTTCTTCTGTCGTTTCAAGAGGCTTTACATCGCTGCTTTGTCAGAATCAGATCGAACCCGGCTTGAAAATCGGAATTTCTATAAATAAGCTCATGAACAGTTTTTATACCCTGCCCAATATCACTCATGAGGATAATTCCGATGAAAGCAATTATATTTATGTCGGAAAAAATTCTACAATGTGGGATGGAATTGTCAATCTCGCTTACAGATTCAGCGGACGATATCCCTTTATAAGGGATACAAACTGCGTGAGAATAACTCCCGTAAGCGAACCGGCAAGCTTTAGTTATCATAGCTCGGAGCTGATTTCAACAGGTTCTGCATTAACTCAGAGGCGGCTTCTCAGTCATCTTCATATGTCGGATATCAACGGAGACTACGGTCAGTACGAATATACCGATACGGAAGCTGTATCGGCAAATATTATCCGTCATAAATTTTTTGAAATGGATCAGGAATTTCTTAACGATCCTGAAAACGCTCTTTTTTATCATAATAAATTTGATTCAAGAGAAAAGCGCAGATTTTTTTGCTGCTACAGCGGATATAACGGCGAAGATCTTTCCGATCTGATAACTTTCAGCGGAGTTGTTTCGGAGCGTATCTCTGCCGTTAGCATAAAGGGAAGCAAAAGAGGAATTTTTACCGAAATAAGCGTTTATCACGATAAATTTCCGCATTAGAGCCATTCACATTATTTCCGGAGCAGGCATATTATTATTAAGGAGGGCTACTATAATGAACATAAAAAAACTCAGCTCTCTCAAAGAGGGAGAGAGCTGCCGCATCAAGGAGCTTAATATGAACGGAAAAATGCGAAGCCGTCTTATGGATCTTGGCATGACATATGGCGCAGAAGTGGAATGTCTTCATATAAGTTCCGGCGGTGATCCTGCGGCATACCTTATATGCGGAGCCGTTATTGCAATACGAAAAAATGACGCTTCGGAAATAGTCGTTACTGCTTTTAATTAATTAAGGGAGCTGTTTTATACAGCTCCCTTTTTGTTTTACTTAGTATTTTTCGGATCGAGCGAATCGATCAGTTCAAGCTTGAATTTCTGAATCTGAAGAGCGTCTTCATTGGTAATACCGCTGCTGCCGTTTTCATAAACGTCGGCGTTGAGCTGACCTTTCTCTGTAATGTGAGTAGGATCAGAACCTTTAACACCATATTTATCAGGATTGGAAAGCGACTGCATTACAAGAACAGCGTCTGACATATCTACTTTTCCGTCGCAGTTAGCGTCGCCCCAGACGGTTTTATCGTCGGGATTATCCGGCTGACCATCAGAGAGCCTGCCTACGACAATGCCGCATCCGACAGTAGACATATAAACCTTGCCGAACTCATTCATGTCGCCGACGAGGAAGTTACCGTTGCCTGTGCCGCCGTAAAGGTGTTCCGTATTAATGCAAACCCATGTTTTTCCGCCGTCTGTTGAACGATAGATGCCTTCGGTATCGGTTTCAGCCGGTTTGCCGTAAATGAACAGCGTATTTACGCCGCCGTCTTTTTCAGGTTTTCCGTAGCCGACTGTCTTGGCATAGAATACATCTGATTTTTCAATATTGTTTCCGCCGTCTGTAATTATATACATACCGTTCCAGCCGACTGCCATAGCGAGCGTATCATCAGTAATATAGGCAAGATCGCCTGTATGATCGCACATATCATACTTGCATACGGTAATTTTTTTGAAAGTTGCGCCGTAGTCTGTACTGATATAGAAATTATACTGTGCGTCGTCAAGAGTAGGTTCTTTCTTGGTTGTATCAGATGCCCAGTAATCGTTATACTTGATACCTGAGCCGTAAACGATAGCCGGATTATTCGGGTCAACGAGCGGATACGTTGTTCTTGAACCGTCAGGACCCGTTGAATTTTTCCATGTTGCGCCGAAATCATCTGTATAGCTTATAGCAGCGTTATCGCCGCTTGCCTTTATAATTCTGTAGGTACCGTCGTCAAGCTGAGTAATTGCAGCCTTGCCGCCCGAGGATATATCCATTTTCGTCCATGTTTTACCGGCATCGGTAGAATAATAGCCGCTTCCGTTGTCGCTGCCGTGTTCGGAAACTCTGACCATAACATCAGGATTCTGAGGGCAATATGCAATTGCGCTTGTTGAACCGATATTAGGGCTGTACTGCTGAGGTATGTCGGTTTTGTTTTCATGAATAAAGCCGTCATAGTCGCCGATTGCCGAGTAAGCTGCTCCGCCCGGAACGCTTACAAAGTCAAGTGCAACGACTTCTTCAACACCGTCAGGCTGGAAATAGAACTGTACACCCTCTTTGTCCCAGACGTTATCGCAGGCAAAAACACCGTTGCCGGAGGTCATAAGGATTCTGTCGGGATCTCTTGGATCTATGAGAATACCGCTTCCCCAATGGCAAGCCTTGCCGTAGATCCAGTCGTAGCCGTTTGTGTCGATAGGAAGTGAAACAAATTCCTTATGTGAACCGTTTGCGTCGTAAATAGTTTCGCCCTGACCGGGAGTAATATCCTGCCATGTTTCGCCTCCGTCAGTTGAACGGAAGAAATGATCGCCCCATGCTATACTGCCGTCTGTCCATTCCTTTTCATACCACTGGTCAGACCACAGACCGCAGGTTCTTGCTACCATCTTATTCGGGTCGTTTTTATCAACGGTTATCATGCCAACGGCATTATCTGTAACGGAAAGCTTTGAAACCTTGCCGCTTTCAATATTGTATTTGTAAGCTCCGCCTGCCGAACCGGAAAATGCAAGACCGGCAATATATGTGAAGAAAAGATTTCCGTTTTTGTCGCTTGTTATTGAAAGCGGATAGTTAGCGTTTGGAAGATCTGCTGAAAGCTCGGTAAATTTATCGTCCTTAACATCAGCAACGTGGATATTTGTCTGACCTGTTACAGATGTTCCGACATATACCTTACCGCCCTCAATATGGATAGTACCAATACCGTTCTGCTGATTATAGCCCTGTTCGCCCTTATCCTCACAGCCACGGGCAATATGGTCTGTCCAGAAAGGATATTTCATGGAATAGTCAAACAGTCCCAAATCATCGTAACCCTTTACGGGATTCCATGTTTTACCGCCGTCCGTTGACTTGATAAGTGCGGAATCACCTGCCGTGACGTCGCCGCCCGCATAGATGGTATCCGGGTCGTCGGGATTTATAGCGATAGGTTCACAGCATTCACGTCCGTCGCCGTTGCCGTGTACCTGAATCATGTCTGTAACATCAGCCGCTGTGAAAGTCTCACCGCCGTCGGTAGTCTTGTAAATGACAGTTCTTGCACCTGAGAAGTAGGCACAGCCGCAAAGGAAATAAACGGTATCATCATCATTTGGGTCTATAGCCATGCCCTTGACGCTTAAAAGTCCTCTTTCTTCTTCATTGAGAAAGTCAAAAAGCTGTACCCATCTGTTCTGTTTGTAGTCGAATTTGTACGCACCGCCGACGTCTGTACGGAGGTACATTTCTTTCTGACCGGTAACGATGCCTGAAACGAAACCGCCGCCGCCGATTTTCATAGTATCCCATTCCATTTTTGACGAGATATCTTCAGCTGCCGATACAGAAATTTTATTATTTATAAAAGAATCTGAAACCGGAATGCTAACAGTTCCGATACAAAGAGCAAAAAGACCTGCCAATGTCTTTTTGAATAAAGTCATATAATTTCACTCCTTAAATTAATTTGTTCTCAGTCTATGAGAACAATATGCAAATATTTTTTATAAATTTATTGTAGCATACTTGCATTGGAATGTCAACAAATTTTTGTGAAAATAAAGTGAAAACGGCAGCCCTAAAGACTGCCGTTAATTTTTTATTCCATGTCCTCATAATCCATGTTGTCGATCGCATCGACAGCCATATTGTAAAGTTCCTCGAGGGTATATTCCGAGCCTTCAATGGATTCTGTTTCAAGATAAGACTTATACTCAAAGCGGTCGGGACGTGCCTGAATGGGGTATGTTCCGATATACTCTTCATCCTCATTCCGGATGCAAGCCGAATATACGCAGCTTCCCTCGCTTATAACAACGAAATAATCTGTCTTAGTGATATCGCCGAAATAATTTTCTGCATTTTCTTTGAACATATCAACGTCAAAATCGCTGTTTACATTATAATTCAGGCTTTCATCAGAACTGATAATAAAGGTTCCGTCTATATCATAGCCCTCTTCGTCCATGTCTGTAAGAGCTGCCATAGCTGCTTTAGATAATGTATTTGCATATGAGTTAAGAGAAGCCTGCTTCGACTTCTTGACATATCCTATCATAGCAGGATACATTATCAAGTCGGTGTTCCAGCCCTCGCCTTTTATTTTATAAAGCGGAATTTCCATAGATTCCTGTTCGCCGTCCTCGTCTTCAAGAGTAACGTTGGCAAGAAGGCAATCTGCTATAGTGAATCTTGATTCGACTTTTTTGAGATCCTCTTCGGAGTCGATATCCTTCAGATATGCAAAGGGAGTATCCTCAAGCTCGCTTTCGTCAAATTCCATCAGGTCTTCAAAGCTGAGGTCGTTTTCGTCCATATATTCTCCGACGTCAATTAATATGGAAAAGACTTTTTCAAGCATCATAAGAGTTTCTTCGTCAACATCTCCTGTTTTTTCAACGCTGATGAGTTTGACTCCGCCGAATTCTTCATCCAGAACTTCGCCCATATCGTTTCCGGTCGCTTCGAGTATATCAACAACAAATCCGGCGGCGTCATCGGGCATGGATAATTCCATGATTTTATTCACATCTTTATTGTTGATAGCGTCGACCATATCCTGAACAGCTTCCTCGTAGCCCGAAGAATCGGAGGATTTTTCTTTATCGTCGGAATCGTCGGTTTTGCCGCAGCCGACAAAAAGCGCAGCTGCTGAAGTGAATGCGGTAAGAAATGCGAGTAATTTTTTCATGGTGTAAACCTCCAATAATTAAGATAATATAATTATATCATATTATTGTAACAATGTCAATGAATTATTGGAGGATAGTGCTTATGAAAATCTCAAGTATATATTTAATTTTATTTTTCTCTGCATTAGAGAAAATATCAAGAGCAGTGTCAATTATACAGTTTCTATTTTCCGTTTCTATGCCATAAATAATGTAATCTGTGGTAACATTGAGAATTTCAGCTATATGCTTTAGTGTTGTCACAGTCATACCTTTCTTATTGTTCTCAATATCGGAAAGAAACTGAACTGAAATACCAGCTAAATCAGCCAGTCTTTTTTGAGAATATCCACGAGCCTTTCTGATATGCGATATTCGTTCGCCAATATAGTTCATTTGTCTAACATCTCCTTTAGTATGATTATACTTCGGATTATTTACTTATGTGTAGCCTATTTATATTGACTGTGGCTAATTTATGTGATATAATAATTTTGTATATCATTTTCCATTTTATATCATTTAAATCTTACTACAGTTATTATACAACCTTACAAGGTTATTGTCAACCTTTAAAGGTTGAATTTGTCGTAATAAACAAAAATGAGGTGTGTTATTATGAAAAATACACAAATAATAGCAGAAAATATAAAAATTCAAGTCCAAAAACAGCATACTACTATTAAGAAACTGCTTAAAGATTGTTCTTTAGGTCCAAATACGGTTTCTAAAATTGCTTCTGGTGCTGATGTTACCACGCAAACCATATATAAAATCGCTGATTATCTTAATTGTTCCGTAGATTACCTTTTAGGAAGAGAAGAAAATGACACAACAAATATCATGGAATCGAATCATGAAAAACAATATGACGAAACTGCTAATCAGGTATTGGAGGCATTTTCCAAACTAAGCTTTTCGGATAAAGTTAAAGTTATGAACCTTATAGAAGAATTAAGTGAAAAATAACATAACATCTATTTAAGTATCCAATGATTTTGTATAATTGCACAAGGAGGTTCGCTATGTTTTATGAGAATTTTACTAAATTATGCTATGAAAGAGATATTTCTCCGACTGCAACACTTCAGAAATTAAAAATAAGTACATCTAAATTAACTGCTTGGAAGAACGGTTCGTTGCCAAGTGCTTCTGTTTTGATTCTGTTATCAGAATTTTTCGGGATTAGCATTGACTATCTTCTTATTGGCAAAGAAAAAAACTCTTCAACAGTTAATTTGACCGCTGATGAACAGGAACTTCTTACATATTATAATGAGTTACATGACATAGATAAAGGCAAGGTTATTGGAACAGCTATGACTCTTGCCGAGTTTAATAGCAAAAGAGAAAACGAGACTTAATTTAAAAGGAATTTATTCTTAACGAAAAAACTGCTGTACATAAGTCGTACAGCAGTTTTGCTTTTCTTGCATATAAAGAGGGAATTTGTTCTCCTTTACTTCTTGTTACAGGTGTTTTTATTCTATGGCTTTCAGCCATAATTAACTTAAATGCCCTTTGTGGGTATTTAAGTTAATTAATACTGGGTTTCCAAAGGGTTGAATAACCCTTTGGCAGGGGGTAAAGGGGGACAGAGTCCCCCTCTTACATTGTAATGATGAAGCAAATGCTTTTGCCCTCGATGTTTTCAACGCTGATTTTGAACTTATGGCGGTCGATGATAGATTTTGCAATAGCGAGTCCGAGACCGTAGCCGCCGGTCGCACGGTTGCGTGATTCGTCGCTGCGGTAGAAACGCTCGAAAATCTTATCCTTTTCCGAATCCTTAACGCCCTTTCCTGTATTATATATTGACAATAACCGCTTATCGCCCGACTTTTTCAGCGTAACACGGACAATTCCTCCGTCACAGGAATATTTTAGGGCATTGTCAATAAAAATAGCTGCCATCTGCTTGATATGACGTTCGCTTCCGTTAAGAGAGATATCCTCTTCGATGTCGAGTTCAAATTTTTTGTTGGTCTCAAAAGCCTGACATTCAAATGGAAGAGCCGTGTTTACAATTGCTTTGCTAAGGTCGAAATCGGTCTTGACAAAATCGGCGGTATTGTTTTCAAGACGTGTGAGATTCAGCAGATCGTTTACAAGGACGTTCATTCTTTCGGTTTGTGATTTGATATAGGTGAGCCACTTATTTTCGCCGATTTCATCTGCAAGGACGTCGGCGTTTGCGGAAATTACCGTAACGGGAGTTTTAAGCTCGTGACTTGCGTCTGAAACGAACTGTTTCTGCTTTTCAAAGGCGGTTTTCAGAGGCTTCATGACCTGACGGCTGAGAAAATATGCTGCAACGGACAAAATCAGGAAAGCCGCTATACCTATTGTAATTGTAGTACGCATTAGTTTGCTGAGCATATCGAGTTCCGCTCTTTTATCGGTAAAAACCATGAGAGTTCCGTTGTCTTTCGGAAGCTGATAGAACTGAAAATTATTAAGCGTTCCCGTTTCTGCTTTCGTATTTAGAACGCCGGTTATATAGCTCTGGGCAGTATCTGCGGAAAGGTCTTCGTTATTAAGCGTTGCAAGATATTGTCCCTGCTTATCAGCCATAACAATAAAAAAGTCGATAGAACCAAGCGATTTAGGAACAGCCTCCGCCCCCGGACGAATATCCGAAGGATTCCATTTTTTCTCCGAAACAGGAGGTTCTTTTTCCTCTTTCGGAGGAGCAGTTGTTGTAGTATTTCCGAGCTGAATTATGCTGCCGCCGCAGAATCCGTCTGTATATGCGGTTTCGGAATAAGAATCGTTATTCTGATCTTCCTCCCGCCACGGTCTCCAATCAAATGGAGGATAAACGGGGTTTTCATCGTGCCAGTCCCAGTCATCGGGCGGAGGATCCGGTCTTTGATGCTCGTCGTCAGGAGGCTGCCAGCCGTGCTCCGGCGGAATCTGCTCCGGAGGGAACGTAGTTGACGTTGGATTTTCATGTATGGCAGAGGTTGTTGTGACGACATTGTTTTCAGTGGGCGGTGAAGTGGTATGAATTGTTGAGTCAGGCGGAGAATTCCGGTTTTCGCCGGAAGAATCCGCAGGCTTATCCGTCGTATCCTGCGCAGGCGCTGTAGACGTTTCGCTTGTAGTATCTTCCTCGGACGACGGTTCTGTTTTTTCATCGGACGGTTTGGTATTTTTCTCGGAAGGTTCTTCATTTTGCTTTGGCGGAGGTTCTTCGATGTGTTTGTTGTGGTCTGGATCGTCGAAATCGGGGTGAATGTATGTAAATGTTGAAGTTGCGTCATCATATTCAACTCCGGCGGCGATCTGTTTTAAAACTGTTCTCGACTGACTTTCCATCACAACTTTCATAATAATATTTATCGAACCGAGAATAGCCGTAAAAATAACGAGCAATATACTTATTATTATTGAAAAAAATTTAAGCTGAGCTTTTCTGAACATTAAGCCGCTCCTTTCTTACCCAAAGCAACAGCATTTACTTTTTGTTATGTTTACCAAGTGGACTTTGTTTCTTTAATTTCTTGTGAAACGGAGTTATTTCCGTTCGGGCATCCTGTCCTAATTATTTTCATTACCTCGTAAAGAGGTAATGAAAATAATTAATATCGGGTTTTCAAAGGGTGAATTTACCCTTTGGCATGGGTTTAAGGGGACAGAGCCCCCTTTATAATTTTTGATAAAAATAAAAGCTGCTGCTCTTCTTTTTTACTCAAGCGAATAGCCGATTCCACGGGCGGTTTTTATCTGAACAGGAGCGGAAATTACTGAAAGCTTTTTCCTTAAAAAAGATATGTAAACTTCGATGTTGTTATATTCAACATCGCTTTCATATCCCCATATTTTCTCAATAATACGTTCTTTCGGAAGAATCTGGCGGGGATTCATGATAAGAAGCTCCATTATCTGATATTCTTTAAGACTAAGCTTGACGTCGCTGTCTTTCCATATTACGCTGCAGGTTTTTTTATTTAATTGCAATCCGTTGTAGTCTATCTTGTTTTCGTCAACGATCTCGCCCTTGCGTCTGGTCAGCGCCCTTACTCTGGCAAGAAGTTCGCCTGTGACGAAAGGTTTGGTAAGATAATCGTCCGCACCCATATCAAGACCGTTTATCTTATCCTCTATTTCGCTTCTTGCCGTGAGCAGCAGAACAGGAGTGTTTATCTTTTCCTGACGTATATTGCGGAGAATTTCCGTTCCGCTCATTCCCGGAAGCATTATGTCGAGAATAATACAGTCATAAACGCCTGTAAGAGCGTTATCGAGACCGTCTATGCCGTTATAGGCCGTATCAACGTTATATCGGTTCCTTTTAAGTATTTCGGTAAGAGCGTCGGCGAGCTGAATTTCGTCTTCAACAACAAGCAGTTTCATATATTTTCTCCTTTCAGAACTATGATTTATTCTAATTATATCATAAATAGTTGAAATAGTCTTAAAAAAGTATATAGTTCAATGAATTGATTAAGAAAATTTTTGCCTTGTTTTTTGTGCATATCAACGGTTTTGGAGGAATTCAACATCAAAATATTGACTAATTATTAAATTTGTGTTAGAATTATTCAGTAAGTATAGAACTTAAAATATATTACTGCGTATGGGGAGGGACATTTTTCATGCTATCGCCGTCTGAACGTAAAAAAATTAATTTTGCTAAATCTTTAAAACCATCTTTCGGGGCAGAAATGAAAAAATATGAAGAAATTTACAGGATTTTCGCCGAGGAAGGCTATACTAAGAATCTGTGTGAAGAATATGCCGACTTTTTTGTGGACAATGCCAAAAAGCCTGCAAGCGAGGATATAATTCAGCTTGCCGATCTTTATGATAAAATACACGATAATAAAAGCGCTTCGTTCTATCTTGATATGCTTGCTGAAAAGAAACTCGGCGGCGATGAGAAATTCTACTACTGTATTGAAATGCTTAAAACTGAAAGTAAGCTTGGCCATTGGCGTGACGCTGAAGATTTCAGGACTGAAAATATAAATTTTATGCAGAATTATTCGCAGAAAAGACCGCTTCAGCAGCAGGCGGATATGTTTATTGCTCTTGCTCTTACCGACTGTGCCGCAAAACATTACAATCAGGCGTTCAAGCTTATGAAATTCGGCTACAGACCGCAGGGCAAAAATGATACTAAACTGCTTGAAATTATGATAACCGGAGTCTATCTGCTTGCCTGTTCAGGCGACGAAGAGGGACTTGAAGCGGCTGTTGAAAGTACGTCTGCCTGCCTCAGACTTTTCAGCGAATTTGAATTTAGCTGGAGCAGGGATTATTACGAAAAATGTATTCAGGAAGCCGCACAGGGAATTATCTGACCAACAAATTATGGCTGCTGCATAGAAAATGCGGCAGCCTTTTTATGTTGTCCGGAAAAATTTTTGTGCTTTTTTCAGATGACCAGTTGATAAATTTATTTTACTGTAAGAATGAGCCGGATGATTTTTTGCTGCAATCGGATAGCTGAATGTGTTAGCTTTAAAATGAAAAAATTGATATCCGGTTGAAATATTGCCTGTATTTTGCTGTAAAATCAAATTCAAATTATATTTTAATATATACATACTTTGTTTAATTAATATAATTTCAATGAAATATGTATATATTATAATAAATAATTTATAAACGATTTGTTAATTTAAATATTTGAAAAAGCAATAGCAATATAGTGCTAAAAATAAGCAATATTTTCAATTGATTATCGCTCCGGTTTGTTTTATAATACAATTGTTGGATGCGGAAATCGTCGATATATCGGCTTTCGCTCCAAAGCATAATTACATTCAGATACTTTTTGTATCCTGTAAAAATCGGCAGATTATGATTACATTTTTGTTTATCCGGTTTAAACTCCGCCGGATTTATTGTATCATTGGTTCTACTAAACTTATTTGCAAAAGAGCTGTTATTAAACATTAATGCCTATAATATGTTTAATCGCCTAAATCAGCTTCAAGACATTTGAAACATTATATCAGGAACTATACTGTAACAAAAGAATCATAAGGCGCTTCGGATATTGCGCCTGCCGTAGCTGCGGATGCGTATAGAGGGTGCGCATTTGTGCTTTGTGATAACGGCTTTCATTGGCTTTTGAGAGGACGCCAATGAAAGCCGTTGTTTTTTGATTCTTGCCTGATTTTTTTGATGTTTTATTAACAAAATTCACAGCAGTTTCTTCTTAATAACCTGTATTAATGTATTTTTTTGTGAAATGTGCTACAAAATCAACGATTAATTTTTCTTATATTATATATGGTAATTCTTTCCGAAATGTGTTATAATAATTATAAGTCGGAGGGGCATTGTTTTTGACCCTTTCCGGTAATGTTTAAAACTGGAGGTATATACCAATGGCTAATAAGTATTGTTACCTTTTTTCTGAAGGTAATGCCAACATGAGAGAACTTCTCGGCGGTAAGGGCGCTAACCTCGCTGAGATGACTAACATCGGTCTCCCTGTTCCTCAGGGCTTCACTATCACTACAGAGGCTTGTACTCAGTATTATGAGGACGGCGGCATCAGTGAAGAGATTCAGGCTGAAATCAACGAATATATCGTTAAAATGGAAGAGATCACAGGCAAGAAGTTCGGCGATAAGGAGAACCCGCTTCTCGTTTCTGTTCGTTCAGGCGCAAGAGCTTCTATGCCCGGCATGATGGATACAATCCTTAACCTCGGTCTTAATGAAACTGTTGTTGAAACAATCGCTGCTAAGTCCGGCAATGCAAGATGGGCTTGGGACTGCTACAGAAGATTCATCCAGATGTATTCCGACGTAGTTATGGAAGTTGGTAAGAAGTATTTTGAAGAGCTTATCGACGAAATGAAGGCAAAGAAGGGCGTTACTCAGGACGTTGAGCTTGACGCTGACGACCTCAAGGAACTCGCTTCACAGTTCAAGGCTGAATATAAGGCTAAGATCGGCACAGATTTCCCGACCGATCCTAAGGAGCAGCTCATGGGCGCTATCAAGGCTGTATTCCGTTCATGGGACAACCCAAGAGCTAACGTTTACAGAAGAGATAATGATATTCCTTTCTCATGGGGTACTGCTGTTAACGTTCAGTCAATGGCATTCGGCAACATGGGCGACGACTGCGGTACTGGCGTTGCATTTACCCGTGACCCTGCTACAGGCGAAAAGAAGCTCATGGGAGAATTCCTTACAAACGCACAGGGCGAAGACGTTGTTGCCGGTGTAAGAACTCCTATGCCTATCGCTCAGATGGAAGAGACATTCCCGGAGGCTTATGCACAGTTCGTTGAAGTTTGCAAAACTCTCGAAAATCACTATCACGATATGCAGGATATGGAATTTACTGTTGAAAACAAGAAGCTCTATATGCTCCAGACAAGAAACGGTAAGAGAACTGCTCAGGCTGCTCTCCAGATCGCTTGCGACCTCGTTGACGAGGGCATGAAGACAGAGCAGGAAGCTGTTGCTATGATCGACCCAAGAAACCTCGATACGCTTCTCCACCCACAGTTTGATACTGCTGCTCTTAAGGCTGCAACTCCTATGGGCAAGGGTCTTGGCGCTTCACCAGGTGCTGCTTGCGGTAAGGTTGTATTTACTGCTGACGACGCTGAGGCTTGGGCTGCTAAGGGCGAAAAGGTTGTTCTTGTTCGTCTTGAAACTTCACCTGAGGATATCACAGGTATGAAGGCTGCACAGGGTATTCTTACAGTTCGTGGCGGTATGACTTCACACGCTGCTGTTGTTGCACGTGGTATGGGCGAATGCTGTGTATCAGGCTGCGGCGATATCAAGATGGACGAAGCTAACAAGAAATTTGAACTCGGCGGAAAAGTTTTCAACGAGGGCGATTATATCTCAATCGACGGTACTACAGGTAATATCTACGATGGCATCATTCCTACTGTTGACGCTCAGATCGCTGGTACATTCGGCAGAATCATGGGTTGGGCAGATAAGTACAGAACTCTTAAGGTAAGAACAAATGCTGATACTCCTGCTGACGCTAAGAAGGCAAGAGAACTCGGCGCTGAAGGTATCGGTCTCTGCCGTACTGAGCATATGTTCTTCGATCCTGACAGAATCGCTGCTTTCCGTGAGATGATCTGCTCTGATACTGTTGAAGAGAGAGAAGCTGCTCTTGCTAAGATCGAACCAATGCAGCAGGCTGACTTTGAGGCTCTTTATGAGGCTCTTGAGGGCTGCCCTGTTACTATCAGATTCCTCGATCCTCCTCTCCACGAATTCGTTCCTACTGAAGAAGCTGATATCAAGGCTCTCGCTGAAGCTCAGGGCAAGCCCGTTGAGACTATCAAGGCTATTATTGATTCGCTCCACGAATTCAACCCGATGATGGGTCACAGAGGATGCCGTCTTGCTGTAACATATCCTGAGATCGCTAAAATGCAGACAAAGGCTGTTATCAAGGCTGCTATCAACGTTAAGAACGCTCATCCTGACTGGTCTATCGTTCCTGAGATCATGATTCCTCTTGTAGGCGATGTTAAGGAGCTTAAATACGTTAAGAAGGTTGTTGTTGAGACTGCTGACGCTGTTATCGCTGAGGCTGGTTCTGACCTCAAGTATGAAGTTGGTACAATGATCGAGATCCCAAGAGCTGCTCTTACAGCTGACGAGATCGCTGCTAACGCTGACTTCTTCTGCTTCGGTACAAACGATCTTACACAGATGACTTACGGCTTCTCAAGAGACGACGCTGGTAAGTTCCTCGACGCTTACTATGACAAAAAGATATTCGAGAACGATCCTTTCGCTAAGCTCGATCAGACTGGTGTTGGTAAGCTTATGGAAATGGCTATCCAGCTCGGTAAGCCTGTAAATCCGAAACTCCATATCGGTATCTGCGGCGAGCACGGCGGCGACCCGACTTCTGTTGAGTTCTGCCACAAGATCGGTCTTGACTATGTATCTTGCTCACCTTTCCGTGTTCCGATTGCTCGTCTTGCTGCTGCACAGGCTGCAATTGCTAACCAGAAATAATTCTTATTGATTTATAATATAATGTCCGAAAGATAAAAAAGGAGCTGCTGCACTTTGGTGCGGCGGCTCTTTTTGCTGTGAAAAAAATAAACGAATAAATTTGTATTTGCTGTTAATAATAAAATAAAAAGAAAAGGAGGAAACATCTCATGAATATAACACCTGAATTATACAGCGAAATGAGCCGTCAGGCTTCGCCTAAATCAAGAGCGATAGTAAATGTTCCGGTTGCATTCTGCACCGGAGGAGCAATATGCGCTATTGGACAGATCATCTCCGCCATTCTGGAAAATTACGGGCTTGATAAACTCTCTGCCGGAACATGGACTTCTATAATCCTCGTGGGGCTAAGCGCTCTTCTGACCGGATTCGGATTGTATGAAAGGCTCGCCAAACACGCCGGCGCCGGAACTCTCGTCCCCATAACAGGCTTTTCAAACGCTATCAGCTCTTCTGCGATAGAGGCTAAATCCGAGGGATTTATTCTTGGAGTCGGAGCAAAAATTTTTACGATTGCCGGACCTGTAATACTTTATGGATGTTCAGCATCAGTAGTTTACGGTCTGATCTATTATTTCTTTCAATAAAAAAATAAGCAGGGCAACTGCCCTGCTTAACACAAACAAATAAAACTAAATATGTGTAGAACAAAAGAAAGGAGACAACAAAACGAGTGTTAATAATTAAAGATTATTTAACACTATAGTTATTATATCGCATTTCTGCCGTTTCGTCAAGGGAAATAAAGAAAAAAATCCATTCTTTGTCAAATTTCTGTAATCTTGCACAATAATCAACCGAGCTAATTTACAATATTCACAAAATTGCAACTCTTTTTTTCAGGTTCTAAGACGTAAAAAATTATATATATAAATTTCTACTATAATTACAAAAAGGTGTTTACAAATTTTAGTTTTTATGTTATAATATAAAAAGCAGTTATACTTGGTTAATGTTTTCTCTTACCAATATATAACCCATTAAATTTATTTTTCAGGAGGTCATTCCTATGGCAATCAAAAGAAAAATGAAAACCATGGACGGCAATAACGCCGCCGCTTGGGTTTCATATCCATTTACAGATGTTGCTGCTATTTATCCGATCACACCTTCATCAGTTATGGCTGAGGTTACGGACAGCTGGTCTGCTAAAGATAAAAAGAATCTTTTCGGACAGCCTGTTACTGTTGCAGAAATGCAGTCTGAAGCCGGTGCTGCCGGTACTGTTCACGGTTCTCTCGCAGCAGGCGCTCTTACGACTACATACACGGCTTCACAGGGACTTCTCCTTATGATTCCTAATATGTATAAGATCGCAGGAGAGCTTCTTCCTAACGTTATTCACGTTTCCGCAAGATGCGTTTCTTCACACGCCCTTAACATTTTCGGCGACCATTCCGATATTTATGCCTGCCGTCAGACAGGTTATGCTATGCTCTGTTCTTCCAATGCTCAGGAAGTTATGGATCTTGGCGCTGTAGCTCATCTTTCAACGATCAAGGGCAGAGTTCCTTTCCTCCATTTCTTCGATGGATTCCGTACTTCTCACGAAATTCAGAAGATCGAAACATGGGATGACGCTACCCTTTATGATCTTCTCGATAAAGACGCTGCTCAGAGATTCAGAGACGGCGCTCTTCACCCTGAAAGACCTGTTCTCCGTGGTTCGGCTCAGAACCCTGATATCTTCTTCCAGGCTCGTGAGGCTTGCAATAAGTATTATGATGCTCTTCCGGATATCGTTGAAGAATACATGAATAAGGTTAATGACCTTATCGGTACGGATTACAAGCTCTTTAACTATTACGGAGCTACCGACGCTGAACACGTTATCATTGCTATGGGCTCTGTAAACGATACAATTGAAGAAACTATCGACTACCTTAACGCTAACGGCGGCAAGTACGGTCTTGTTAAGGTTCGTCTTTACAGACCTTTCGTTGCAGACAAGCTTGTTGAAGCTATTCCGGACAGTGTTAAGAGAATCTCAGTTCTCGACAGAACAAAGGAGCCGGGTTCGCTCGGCGAACCGCTTTACCTCGATGTTGTTGCTGCTCTCAAGGACACTAAGTTCAACAATGTTCCTGTATTTACAGGACGTTACGGTCTCGGTTCAAAGGACACAGTTCCCGCTCAGATCGTTGCCGTATTCAAGAACGATTCCAAGAAGAGATTTACTATCGGTATCGAGGACGACGTTACAAATCTTTCGCTTCCTCTTGAGGAAAACCCCGATTCAGCTCCTGCCGGAACTACTGCCTGCAAGTTCTGGGGACTCGGTTCAGACGGTACTGTCGGCGCTAACAAGAATTCTATCAAGATCATCGGCGACCACACAGACCTTTACGCTCAGGCTTACTTTGCATACGACTCAAAGAAATCCGGCGGTGTTACAATTTCTCACCTCCGTTTCGGTAAGACTCCTATCAAGTCAACTTACCTTATAAACAAAGCAGACTTTGTAGCTTGTCATAACCAGAGTTATATCGACAAATACGATATGGTTTCCGATATCAAGCCGGGCGGAACATTCCTCCTTAACACTATCTGGAGTCCTGAAGAGCTTGATGCTAATCTTCCGGGACAGGTCAAGAGATATATTGCTCAGAATAATATCAACTTCTATATCATAAACGGCGTTAAGCTCGGCGAAGAAACAGGAATGGGTACAAGAATCAACACAATTCTCCAGTCCGCCTTCTTCAAGCTTGCAAATATCATTCCTTTCGAGGACGCTCTTAAATATATGAAGGCTGCTGCTGAGGCTTCATACAGCAAGAAGGGTCAGGATGTTGTTGAAAAGAACTGGAACGCTATCGACGCAGGTCACCAGAATATCGTTAAGATCGATGTTCCCGCTTCATGGGCTGACGCTGCCGACACTCAGGTTGGTATGGCTGCCGTTACCTGCGATGACAAGAAGCTTCAGGACTATGTAAACAATATTCAGATCCCATGCAACGCTCAGAAGGGCGACAGCCTTCCTGTTTCAACATTCGTTGATATGGCTGACGGTACTTTCCCACAGGGTTCCGCTGCTTTTGAAAAGAGAGGTATCGCTGTTAAGGTTCCGAACTGGATCGCTGAAAATTGTATTCAGTGTAACCAGTGCGCATACGTTTGTCCGCACGCTGTAATCAGACCTGTTGCGCTTTCAGAGGCAGAAGCAGAAGCTGCTCCGGCTGCTGCAAAGATCGTTGATTTCAAGCCTGCTATGACCGGACTCAAGTTCACTATGACAGTTTCTACTCTCGATTGTACAGGCTGCGGAGTCTGCGCTAATGTCTGTCCTGCTAAGGAGAAAGCTCTCGTTATGGAGCCTATCGCTTCTCAGATGGATCAGCAGGAAGTATTCAACTACGGTGTTACTATTGACGAAAAGCCAGAGGTTGCCGCTAAGTTCAAGGCTGAAACAGTTAAGGGCTCACAGTTCAGACAGCCGCTTCTCGAATTCTCTGGCGCTTGCGCAGGATGCGGCGAAACTCCTTACGCTAAGCTCGTTACACAGCTCTTCGGCGACAGAATGCTCATTGCTAACGCTACAGGATGTTCTTCTATCTGGGGCGGCAGCGCACCTTCAACTCCTTACACAGTAAACAAGAAGGGCAGAGGTCCTGCATGGCAGAACTCACTCTTCGAGGATAACGCTGAATTTGGTTACGGTATGTATCTTGCTCAGGAAACGCTCCGTAAGAGAGTATCAGACAAGGTAAAGGCTCTTGAAGAAAAGGCTGAAAAGCCTGAAGTAAAGGCTGCAATTGCTGAGTATTTCGACACATTCAACGACGGAGCTAAGAACGCTGACGCTACAGATAAGCTTGTGGCTGCACTGGAAGCCTGCGGATGCGACGACGCTAAGGCTATTCTCGCTGAAAAAGATTACCTCAGCAAGAAGTCTCAGTGGATCTTCGGCGGCGACGGCTGGGCTTACGATATCGGTTTCGGCGGTCTCGACCATGTAATCGCTTCCGGCAAGAACGTTAATATCCTCGTATTCGATACAGAGGTTTACTCAAATACAGGCGGACAGGCTTCTAAGTCTACACCTACAGGCGCTATCGCACAGTTTGCCGCTGCCGGTAAGGTTATGAAGAAGAAGGATCTGGCAGGTATCGCAATGAGCTATGGCTACGTTTATGTTGCTCATGTTGCTATGGGCGCAAATATGAATCAGTGCATCAAGGCATTTGCCGAGGCTGAGGCTTATGACGGACCTTCAATCGTTATCGCTTATGCTCCTTGTATCAACCACGGTATCAAGACAGGTATGGCTACTGCTCAGGCAGAGGAGAAGAAGGCTGTTGAGGCTGGTTACTGGCATCTTTACAGATATAATCCTGCACTCAAAGAAGCCGGAAAGAATCCGTTTATTCTTGATTCCAAGGCTCCTAATACGGACGAGTATAAGAACTTCCTCATGGGCGAGGTTCGTTACAACTCTCTCGCTCGTCAGAATCCTGAAAGAGCTGCAAAACTCTTTGATACAGCTGTTGCTAACGCTAAGGACAGATACGATTATCTTACTAAGCTTACAACGCTTTATGGTCAGGACTGATCTTTGAATAAATAAAATTGCCTGCCGCATGAAAGTGCGGCAGGTTTTTTATTTAATTTCCACGGCAATAGTATTTACTTTTTTTGTTAGTTATTAAGGGGACGCTGTCCCCTTATACCCCTGCCAAAGGGGAGTACATCCCCTTTGGAAACCCACAATTAAATTATTACAAATACCCCATAAAGGGGTATTTGTAATAATTTAGAAGAAATACCCAAAAGAAAATATACCGTTCAGCAAGAAATTTAAGAGACAAGGTCCACTTGATAAACATAACAAAAAGTAAATGCTGTTGACCTTATTGAATTTCATAAATTTATTGACTTTTTCGATTTAATGTGATATAATGATATAAGTTTAATTGAAAGGATGATACAATGAAAAAGAAGCTTAAATTTGCTATTGCTGTCTTAATGACTCTGAGTATGCTTGGAACTATGACTGCCTGTGGTGACAGCGATAAGGGATCTTCATCTGATAAAGGCAATAATAAACAATTGGCTGAATCAAGATCTTCCGCTAAATCTGTATGCAATGCAGCGAACACCGTTTTGTCTTGTGCGGATGAAGAAGAAAGAATGTCCGATATTCTCGAAAGCGACAAAACAGTGATAGTTTGTTCGGATACAGAAAAAAACGTCAACGCTGAAGGAATTGATGATAAATTTTATTCCGATATGCATGATTTCTATACTAATATTGACGCAATAGAGTGGTTTGCGGTTATCGAAAATGGTAAGTGTGAATCAACGTATATAAAAGCAGATGATAATAAATTTATCGGGCATTTTGACGCACCGTCCTTGTCTGACGGACAGTTTATTTCGCCTGATGAATTGAATGAAGTGGATGACTCGCCTTATGAATTTGATGATATGTCATTTGACGAAGTTTATGAACAGGTTGTATCAGAAAATACATAATATATGAATCCCCGGAAAAACCGGGGATTGCTTTTTTTCCGGATATCTGTTATAATATTCGCAGGTGATAATATGACAGCAATTTCATTAATCGAATTGAATAAAAAAGAACAGCATACCCACGCTCATAAGCTGCTCAGAGAATGTCTTAAACGTTTTGGAGTGAACTACAGCGAGTCTACTCCGATTATCAAGGGAAAACATGGGAAGCCTTCTCTTGCGGAGCACCCTGAAATACAATATAATCTTTCTCACGGAGACGGCATTGCCGCTTGTATTGTCGGAGAAAAAGAATGCGGAATAGACTGCGAACGGGTTCGGACATACCACGTCAATGTAGTAAAAAGAGTCTTTTCCGAAGCGGAAAAAGCTCTTATAGAAAATATGGAAGAAAGCGAAAAAGATCTGCTTTTTTTTCGCCTGTGGACGCTAAAGGAATCTTATATAAAGGCGCTCGGAACAGGACTATCTTATCCGCTGACGAAAGCAGAATTTATCCTCGACGGGGACGAAATCTTCGTTCATCCCGAAGGATTCCGTTTCAGGCAGTATATTTTGCAGAATGGAAAATTTGTAGTTTCCGTCTGCGAGAGAAACTGAGCAGTTTGAATTTGCCACATTGAGTGTATTAATGCGGATTCTGTTTCTTATACTTCTTGTCAAGTGTTGTTACGCTATTGGACATTTCATCCTAATAAATAAAAAGACCCCTTTATGGGGTATTTTTATTTATTAATTATGGGTTTTCAAAGGGTGACTCCCCACAGTGTGGGGAGATGTCGGCTTGCCGACAGAGGGGACGGGCGACCGTTGGGAGGAATATCCCTTTGGCAGGGGTGTGGGGACAGAGTCCCCGCAAATAATAAACGTCAGTAAGGCAATTTGAACTGACCGGCTTTCCAAGTTCCGCTGTCGTCGATAACGACTGAAAAAGTATCTGTCTGGGAATAGGCTTCGGAACTGTTGAAATCAGTACCGGTGTAAAAATTTTCGACGGTGAAAAAAATCTCGTCATCGGTTCGGGATTCGATTCCGGTTATCTGAGAACTGGAGTAATAAAGATCCATACCTCTTGCTCCGCTTGTAACGTAAACAGAGCCGTTCTGCTCCATATACAGGTCGCCAAGCTGATTCGGGTATCTGCTGCTGAAAACTTTATAGTAATCATTTTCAACGTCGCTGAGAGAATTTATTCCACTGTTTGTAATGCGGCAGAACTGCCATCCAAATTGATTTTCGACAATATCGCCGGAGTCGACATCGTACGGGCATCCGACGGTATAATCCCATTGAGTACGGCAGGCGGATTCAAAAAGAGCCTGTGCTGCGGCAATCAGGGTACGGTCGTCCTGCTGGGAAATATCCGTATTAAAGCTGACCGCTCCGTTATCGTCATAGGAAAAAGCTCCGCTGCCCTGGGGATCGGCTTGCTGAGTTACAGCGGCGGTTGTAACGGTTGTTTCTGCCGGAGCGGTTGACGATGATACTGTTGTTGAATCTTCATCAGAATACGTCTCAGTGCTTACTTCTGTGGTAGAAAGCGGATCAGGCTGGAGAGTAGTCTCGCTCTGCGAAGCGTTTGACTCGGAAATTGTTTCAGAAGTTTTTTCCGCCTTTTTTGAGCATCCCGATATAACAAGCAAAGAGGCGGCAAAAAGGAATGCGACTGTAAATTTTTTTCTCATGATAATTTAATCCTCCTATTCGTCATCGCTGTTCAGGACGAAATCAATCGTTCCGTCGCTGACATTGACTGCGGCGCAGATCACCTGAACTGCCTGACCGAGAGTATATGAAGTTCCGCTGAATTTTTCCGTAAGCGAGATTGGCTCGGAATAATCGTATTCGCCCTCCGGCAGAGTTCTTATGTGAACAAGTCCTTCGACTGTGTTCGGAAGCTGAGCGTAGAATCCGAATTCTGTAACGCCTGAGATTCGTGCGTCGAAAACCTCTCCGATATGCGGACGCATGAACTCCGCTTTGTAGCAGTCCTCGCATTCACGCTCAATAGAAACGGCACGTATTTCAGCGGCTGAAGAGCGTTCGGAAGCGTTTACGGCGAATCCGGAGTAACGTTTGTTCATCCACTCGTTTCCATATCCGGCAAGAATATCCGTAATTATTCTATGGATTGCAAGGTCGGGATAGCGGCGGATAGGGGAGGTGAAATGGGCATAGTCGTCAAGAACAAGTCCGAAATGCCCAAGCGGCTCCGGAGAATATTTCGCTTTTGCCATTGAGCGGAGAACCATCAGGTTTACGGCTTCATATTTATCCGTACCACGAGCATTTTCGAGAATTTTTGCTGCATGATACGGCTTGAATTCCGTAAAAGGCGGACATTCTATGCCAAGCCTTATAAGCGTTTCACGAAGATTTTCCGTTTTGGCTTCCGGCGGAGCTTCGTGAATACGATAAACGAACGGGACTTTTTTATCTCTTGCAAGCTTTGCGGCTGCCTCGTTTGCGGTGAGCATGAATTCCTCGATAATGCGTTCAGCTTTTCCACGCTCTCTTGCGGCGATACCGCAGCATATACCGTTTTCGTCAATTATCAGCTTGCTTTCGGTCGTTTCGATTTCCGGAGCGTTCCTCCGAGCCTTTTTAGCGATAAGAATATCGGCAAGTTCGTTCATAAGCTCGATCTCGCTGCGTACATGAGCGTATTTCTCGCTGATCTCATCGGTTGCGGAACCGGAAATAATCGAATTTATCTCCGAGTAAACTCCCTTGACTCTTGAACGTATCGCACTTTTGCAGAATCGGTATGAGAGCATTTCACCCTCGCTGTCCAGCTCGATAAAGGCGGAAAGAGTGAGCCTGTCCTCGTCAGGATTAAGCGAGCAGATGCCGTTGGAAAGCTCTTTTGGGAGCATTGGAATCACTTTATCGGCGTAATATATGCTTGTTCCACGTTTCAGAGCTTCTTTGTCGAGAGCGCTGTTTCCCTTGACATAGTGCGAAACATCGGCAATATGGACTCCAAGAAGATAACCTTTATCCGTTTTGGAAAGCGAAACAGCGTCATCGAGGTCTTTTGATTCAGCTCCGTCGATAGTGAAAATATTAAGATGCCGCAGGTCTTCACGATTGTTGAATGAATAATCCTGAATGCCTCCCTCGGAGATCTTTCTTGCTTCTTTAAGAGCGTCCTCAGGAAATTCAATTGGTGCGCCGTGAGAGATAAGGATAGAAGCCGCACAGGAAGAAGCGTAGTCGGAGCTTCCGAAAACTCCTGTTATTTTAACTCTATGCTCGGCATGACGGCGGCCACGGTAAACGATTTCCGCAAGAACTTTGTCGCCGTTATTGAAAGGAACGCTTTCGTTTTCAGATATTATAATATGATTTTTTGAGGCGTTATCCGGAACGAGATACGGTTTCCCGTCGGCAAATTCAATATTTCCCGTCATCTGCGAGCTTCCGAAGCTGATAATATCAATTATTTCGCCCTCCGGTTCGCCTGAACGTGAGGCGATGCCGGCGATGAGCACACGATCTTCCGGCATTGCTCCGAGCATATATTTTCCGGGAATGAAGTATTCTGTTCCGTCATCCGAAACAGCGAAACCGAAAGTACGGCTGAGACGTGAAACCGTTCCGCACACTATTCCCAGACGTGAGCAAAGACCGGCTTTCATCCCTTTTTTTACAGTGATAACGCCTTCTGTACGCAGTTCATCAAAGGCGGAGACAAAATTATCTCTGCCTTGTTTTTTAGTACGGCACTTGGCTTCAAGTTCGCTGAGGGGCATAAGTTTTTTCCCGTAAGCTTTAAGGAATGTTACGATTTTGTTTTTATAGCTTTCCACGCTGCATAAACTGTTTGATTTTTTTGCAGCAGATTTCTTTTTTCTTTTTTCTGGCATAATTACCTCGCTTTAAAAAATAAACCCCATGACTAAGTCACAGGGCTGATTCTGATTACTTGGATAAAATTGGAATTAAATTAATTGCAAGAACAATAATGAACATTATAATTCCAAGAGTTCTTGTAATCTTATTGAGAATAGCTTCCTTAGTTCTGCCTTCGTTTTTTCCGTAGAAAGAATCGCTGCTTGCTCCTGTAAGAGCGGCAGACATACTATCCTGTGATTTCTGTTCCTGTGAAAGACAAAGAATGATAACAAGAGCACTTATGATAAGGAGAACCACTCCTCCGACGATTTCAAGCGTTGACATAATAAAATACCTCCATTAGAATACACGAATTCAAATATCTCTATTATTATATCATATTTTTTTTTATGTTTCAAGTATTTACGAGTAAAAAACAAGCGGTTTTTTCTGAAAAAAATTGTTGGAATTGTACAACTTATCTCCTGATTTTAATTCAAAAATTTTCATAAATTATCCAGGGCAACAATATTTACTTTTTGTTATGTTTATCAAGCGGACTTTGTTTCTCTGATTTCTTGCTGAAAGGAGTTATTTTCGCTTGGGCGTCCTGCCCTAATCCTTACGGATACCCATAAAGGGTATCCGTAAGGATTAATACCGGGTTTCCAAAGGGACTTTACGTCCCTTTGGCAGGGGTTTAAGGGGACAGCGTCCCCTTAATATGTAAAAAAATAAATGCTGTTGCCGTGATAAAATATTGTTAAAGTACTTGAAATAAATTGAAAAAAATGGTATAATAAAACTACTATTATTACGCTGTTACGGAATAGCACTGCCGTTTATCAGCACAAAAGGAGAAAAAATATGCAGTACGGACATTTTGACCTGAAAAACAAGGAATATGTAATAACAAATCCAGCGACCCCTGCACCATGGGCAAACTACCTTGGCGATCCTGAATACGGTGCAATGATCTCGAATAATGCAGCAGGCTACAGCTTTGTTAAGTCGGGAGCAAACGGAAGAATCTCACGTTTCCGCTTCAACTCTGAAATGGCTCTGCCGGGACGCTACATCTACATCCGTGACAACGAAACAAGCGATTACTGGTCGGCTTCATGGCAGCCTGTGGGCAAGCCGCTTGACAAGTATAAGTCGGAGTGCCGCCACGGTACGGCTTACACGGTGATATCCGCAGAATATGCAGATATCAGGTCGGAGGCAACATATTACGTTCCCTATGGAAAAACATACGAGGTATGGCGTGAAAAAATTACCAACAACAGCGATAAGGAGCGCAAACTTTCAGTTTTTGGCTTTGTTGAATTTACAAACGAGAACAATTACGAGCAGGATCAGGTAAATCTTCAGTACACCCTTTTCATCACCCGCACAAGCTTTGAGGAGAATAAGATCGTTCAGCACATAAACGAAAATTCCGGACGTGACGAATCGGGTTCTAATCATCAGGAAAGATTTTTCGGCATGGTCGGAGCAGATATTTCCGCATACAACGGTTCTCTCAGCGACTTTATAGGACCTTACAGAACATACTCGAATCCGATTGCCGTTGAATCCGGAAAATGCAATAACGCTATGAACTTCAACAGCAATTCCTGCGGAGCGCTCCAGTCCGATATAACTCTCAAACCGGGCGAAACTGCCGAGCTTATCTACATTCTCGGTCAGAAGGACAACGTTCAGGCAACGGCTATCCTTAATGAATACAAGGAAGCAGGCAGGGTTGACGCTGAAATCAAGCAGCTCAAGGATTACTGGCACGGTCAGCTCTCTAACTTCAAGGTTGAAACTCCTTCGGAGGAATTCAACAATATGATCAACGTCTGGAACGCTTATCAGTGCTTCATCACATTTATCTGGTCAAGAGCGGCTTCGTTCATTTACTGCGGACTCAGAAACGGTTACGGCTACCGTGATACGGTTCAGGACATTCAGGGAATTATCCATCTCGATCCGGAAATGGCTGCCGAGAAGATAAGATTTATGCTCTCCGCTCAGGTAGACAACGGCGGCGGACTTCCGCTTGTTAAGTTCAATCACAATGCCGGTCACGAAAATACTCCCGACGATCCCGATTACGTTAAGGAAACAGGTCATCCTTCATACCGTGCAGACGACGCTCTCTGGCTGTTCCCGACTATTGTTAAATATATCGGAGAAAGCGGAAACACAGGCTTCCTCGATGAGGTTATCGTTTATGCAAACGGCGGCGAGGCAACGGTTTACGATCATCTTAAAAATGCTATCAGATTCTCTATGGAGCGTCTCGGCGATCACGATATGCCTGCGGGACTTCATGCCGACTGGAACGACTGTCTCCGTTTGGGAGCTAAGGGCGAATCGACTTTTGTCGCTTTCCAGCTTTACTATGCAATGACTACTATCAAGGAAATGGCAGTTTTAAAGAACGATACCGACTATATCGCTTATATTGACGATGTTCAGGGCAAGCTTGCCGAAGCTCTTGAAAAGTGCTGGGACGAGGATAGATTTATCCGTGGAATCCGTGAGGACGGAGTTATCGTCGGAGCTAAGAAAGATCCCGAAGCAAATATGTGGCTCAATCCGCAGTCATGGAGCGTTATCTCCAGATTTGCGTCCGACGAACAGGCGGAAAAGGCTATGAACAGCGTTCACGATATCCTGAACACTCCATACGGAGCAAAGCTTCTTGAACCGCCTTACAAGGATCATTATTTCGACGGAGCTCTTATGCATATTTTCAATGCCGATACCAAGGAAAACGGCGGTATATTCTCACAGTCGCAGGGCTGGCTTATTCTTGCCGAATCGCTTCTCGGTCATGGAAACAGAGCGTTCGAGTATTTCATGGAAAGCTCTCCTGCCGCTATGAACGACAAGGCTGAGATTCGTGTTATGGAGCCTTACGTTCACGGTCAGTTCACTGAATCCAAGGCTTCTCCATACGAGGGACGTTCTCATGTTCACTGGCTCACCGGTACGGCTTCGACAGTCATGGTCGGATGCGTTGAGGGTATCTGCGGTATGCGTCCCGACGCTGACGGAATTACAATTTCTCCGTCAATTCCTTCCGAGTGGGACGGATTTAAGATTGAAAAGAACTTCCGTGGCAAGAAGCTCAATATCACTGTCGATAACTCCGCTCACGTTGAATCCGGCGTTAAACAGATCGTTCTAAACGGCGAAAAAATCGACGGATGCTACGTTCCCGCTGATATGCTTGGCGATGTGAATGAGATCTCTGTCGCTTTGGGTTAATTGAATTTTCAGAAAGATTGTTTTCACCCTCGTCATATGGCGGGGGTGATTGAATATTATCATTTTGCCGGAATGGAAAGGAAGCGGTTTTATGAATGAGATCAAGTGTCCTAACTGCGGACAATTATTTACTGTGGATGAAGCCGGTTTTTCAGCAATTCTCAGTCAGGTTCGCACTAAGGAATTTGACAAGGAAATTGAGAAACGTATGTCCGAATATGAAAAGCAGTATTTCAAGGATACGGAAATAAAGCTTAACGAAGTAAAAGCTTTTAAGGACAGTGAAATAAGTAAACTGAAAATTGACATTGAGAAGCTTAAAGCCGAGTCGGAAAGCGCTGAAAAACAGCATTCTTTAGAATTGCAGCAGTCTGTAAGCGAAAAAGAAACAGAAATTGCAATGCTTGAACAGCAGATAGAGAATATGAATCAATCTCATAGTTCGGAAATTGAATCGGCAGTTACGAAAGCTCTTTCACAAAAAATTGAAGAGATAAACAGATTAAATATTGATATTGAAAAGCTGAAAGCTGAGTTAGAAAACTCTGAACAGCAGCATTCTTCAGAATTAAAGCAGTCGGTAAGCGAAAAAGAAACAGAAATTGCAATGCTCGAACAGCAGATAGAGAATATGAAAAAATCCCATAATTTGGAAATTGATTCAGAGGTTGCAAAAGCTGTTTCGCAAAAGAACGAAGAGATAAACAAATTAAATATTGATATACAGAGTCTTAATTCTGAATTAAGTAAAAAATCGTTAGAAAAAGACCTTGCGATTCAAACGGAAGTTTCTAAAATCAAACAAGAACGTGACGCACAAAAAGCTGAATATGAAGCCGAACTTAAACAGCAAAGAGAACTGGTTGAATATTACAAGGATTTTAAAGCCAGATTGTCTACCAAAATGGTTGGTGAAAGTCTTGAAAAGCACTGTGAAAACGAGTTCAGGAAAATTCAGGGATATTTTCCGGCAGGACGAGTTTCATTTGGCAAGGATAATGATGTCAGGAATAATAGTAAGGGAGATTTTATTTATCGGGAGCTTGATGAATACGGAAATGAACTCATATCTATTATGTTTGAAATGAAAAACGAAATGGACACCACCGCTGCGAAGCATAAGAATGAAGACTTCTTTAAAGAGCTTGACAAAGACAGACGGCTGAAAAAATGTGAATATGCTGTTCTGGTGACTCTTCTTGAAGCGGATAATGAATATTATAATCAGGGGATAGTTGACGTTTCTGATGAACAATATGAGAAAATGTACGTTGTACGTCCGCAATGTTTTCTTACAATTATCTCAATACTTCGTAATGCCGCTTCAAACGCAATAGAATATAAAAGAAGAGTAAAAGAATTAGAGAATCAAAGTATTGATATCACGAATTTTGAAAGCAAATTAAATTCTTACAAGGACGTTTTTTTAAAGCATTATAAAAACGCTAACAATAGTTTTGATAAGGCAATTGCTGAAATTAACAAGACCATCAAAACTCTTGAAAGTGTTAGGGATAATCTTCTCTTAAGCATAGATCATTTTAAAAAAGCAAACAACAAGTTAGACGATATATCAATAAAAAAGCTTACAAAGGACAATCCGACAATGCTTGAAATGTTTTCAGAGCTTGATAACGATGAGAGTTAAGGAAGCGCTGATTAAATCCAGTGCGTAGGTTGCGCAGTCAGATTTTTCGTCAGATTGTATAGAAATTTCGCAGGCAGGCTGTCGCCTATCAAGAAATTTCTGTGCAAGATGACGGAAAATATGCAAGCAAGATGCGTGCTGAGCCGTCAGGCGTGATTTATTCAGTGGTTCCTTAATGATTCTTATTTACATGAAAGGAATGGATTGATTTTATGGCAATAGACAGAGCAGACTGGCATTGGGAAAGCGCTGAAGAGCTTTACCGCAAAAACTGCAATATTACGGGAGATCTTACGGATGAACAGGAAGAGAGTATCTGGCTTTTTGCAGGCAATCATATCGGATTGTTTTTAAGGTGGATAATAGAACACGGCTTTGAGGGCGAGGACGCTGACGAAGAGGACTGCGGTAAAGTAAGAAACGGGCAGATGAGCGGTACTGAGTATCTGCTTAAAAACTGTGACGGTAAATTGTGGGATGAAGATATTCGTGAGGACATATTGCCGTTTGTTGAATTTTATTATAATGGCGATAATTATTTCAATGATTATGGAAGCTGCTGCATAGATGATGATAAACCCTGCTATGGCGTTATAAGCGGCGAGGAAGACTATCAAAGGCTTCGTGAAAAAAAAAATATTGCCTATGAGCAGTTCTCGAAATAAGCCCATAAATTTCATATTATTAAAATAACCCGAAAAGAACGCTGAAATTCTTTTCGGGTTTATTTTATGTTGTTTCCTCGGTCGGTTCGGCTGAACGGTCAATAAGAGGGATGGACTCGCCGTTTTCGTCATAGAAAACGATGTTGTCAATGTACAAATTGGAATCGTTTTCAGAACCCCATCGCATAATAAGGAAATTTGCATCCTCCATTTCGGACGACCAGCATAATCCGCTTGCTGAAAGGAGAAATTTGAATTCTGCGTGAACGGCTCCGGACATATCAAAATTATATTCGCCGCCTTCAAATTCATCGAAATCGTACCATCTTCCGTTTCCCTCGCTGTCGGTTTTAGCGGTTACAGTACCGCCGCCGCCGCTTATTGTTCCGGGGACTTTAACATTTTCGCCGTCCTCGTTGATATAAGCGTCCGTTTCTGCATCGGCGTACATATCAAATTCGATGCTTCTTACTTTAGAAAGATTATCTGTCCCAAGGAGCGCTGCGGCATTGATAATGATTTTCTGAACCTTTCCCTTGGTTGGAACGGAGAAATCGTCGTCAAATTTAAGCATTTTATTTCCTTGAACTTCGGCAATTGCAAGCGTTCCCTTAGCCGAATCCGGATCCTGATCTTGAATATAGGCGAAAGAGAAATCATCGTCATCAAAGGTTACGGCATTAGGGTCGGTCGATTCTGCCGGGGCTGGAGGAACAAGCTCTTCGGAAGTTACTTCGATCGGCTGAAAATCGTCCTCTGTTCCGGAAGCTGTCGTAACGGCGGTATCAGATGAATCCGAGCTGTTTTTTCCGGCGCATGATGCCAGACAGGAAACAAAGATCAGCGCAGCAGCTGCCGATTGGATTTTTTTGAAATTCATTGAAAACTCCTTTAAATCAGAACCTGTTCTCATAGAGATCATGCGTACAATATTCTATGAGAATAAGTTATTAAATGCCCCCTGAAATCAGAGGGCATTATATAAATTGCAATTATCAGAACTTAGATTAGTCCCTTTTTCTTGAAACGAATGCAGCAGCTCCGGCAACTGCAATAGCAGCAACGGCAAGACCTACGCCCATATCGCCTGTAGCAGCGGAAGCTTCTTTCTTAGCTGTAGTAGTTGTGCCGCCTGCAGCCGGCTTGGCAGTTGTTGTGCCTCCTGCAGCCGGTTTAGCTGTTGTAGTTGTTGTTGTGTCTCCGGCGGGAGCTTCGGTTGTAGTTGTTGTTTCAGCAGGAGCATCTTCCTTACCGGTATAAATTTTATTTACAGTAATATTAGCTGTCGTATCGTCAATGCCTGTAACATTGTTGCCGAAAGAGTAGATGTTTATGTTAGTTTGAACAATAAGACAATCAACATTTTCAGAGCCTTCAAGTGCCCATGTAGCTGTATATGTGCCGTCTCCATTAATATCGATTGCAGCTTCTCCAGCATCATTAAGAGACCATACGGAATTGCCGGCAATGCTTCCGGCAAGCCATGCTTTAAGCTGAGTTCCATCGTCTGTAGTTGAAGCATCGCCGATACCGCTTACAGTGAATTCAACTGTAACGTTGTCCTCAATTGTAGTTTTTGCACCATCAATATCAGCTGTGTTTGGTGTGGTCCACACATTGTAAATATTTCTTCTGAGTGAACGACCATCATTATCGGTTGAGAGAGAATCCTCAGACTGAGTATATGGAATCTCAGTGACAGCTGCGCTTGCTGAAAAACTCATTGCTGCGAGAGCGGACAGTGAAAGTGCAGATGCAGCAACAGTTGCAAGAATCTTATTCATTTTCATAATTAAAAACTCCTAACTTTAAGCGCTTAGCGGAATCAGAGCCTATTATTGTTCTATGATCCGCCGCACCTTATAATATTATATCATTATTCTATCACAAAATAAAGATAAAGTAAATTAGCAATTTAAACAAACTTACACAATTCTATGTATGCATACCGCACATTTTATCCTATAAATTGCGTGTACGTATAATTTATGCATATTTTGCAGAGTTTTTATTGCTTGTTCCGGTGCTCGTAAATAAGCTCGACCGTTTCTTTCATCATGTCAAACGGACGTATTCTTGATGAGATCTTAACTGAAACGTAGGATTTTCCAAGACCGTTAAATGTGATCTTTCCTTTATAAGTTTTTGAAAGAGCAGCTATCTGATCGGTGTTCATATATTCAGTATAGAAATACATGGAACCGTTTTTCTGCGATATTTCAGTGATTCCGAGATGAGCCGCCTTGTTCCTGAGAAGTGAAACGTCGATAAGTCCGATAACGGATTTAGGAGGCTCGCCGTAACGGTCGATAAGCTCGTCGATGAGATCGGTTTTATCGTCATCGTGATTGACGGTCATTATCTTTCTGTAGATGTCAATACGCTGATTAAGGCTTGAGATATACTTTTCCGGAATATGAGCGTCGATTTGGATATCCACAAGACATTCCGGAATCTTCTCCGGCTGTTCGCCTTTTTCCTCTGCGATGGCTTCCGAAAGGAGCTGTAAATACATATCGTAGCCGACTGCTTCCATATGACCGTGCTGCCTGCCGCCAAGAATGCTTCCTGCGCCTCTTATTTCGAGGTCACGCAGGGCGATGCGGAATCCGCTTCCGAACTGAGTAAATTCTTTCATTGCGTTAAGACGTTTCGTTGCAATTTCCGTGAGGACTTTGTCACGCTGGTATGTAAAATAAGCGTAGCCTCTCCGGTTGGAACGTCCAACTCTTCCACGGAGCTGATACAGCTGAGAGAGTCCGAAACGGTCGGAATCCTCGATAACGAGGGTATTTACGTTAGGGACGTCGACTCCCGTTTCAATAATGGTGGTGCAGACGAGAATGTCTATTTCGTGTTCGACGAGCTGCTCCCAGATGTCGGACATTTCGTCCTCGCTCATCTGACCGTGAGCATAGGCTATCCTTGCTTCGGGAAGAAATTCCTGAAGTCTTGCGGCACAGGCCTGAATTGTTTCCACACGGTTATGGATATAGTAGACCTGCCCTCCTCGGCGAAGTTCTCTGACGATAGCCTGAATTATCGTTCCGGCATTATATTCGATAACGTATGTCTGAACAGGATGTCTGTCCTGCGGCGGTTCTTCAATTACCGACATATCACGGATTCCGCTCATAGCCATATTAAGGGTTCTCGGAATCGGCGTTGCGGAAAGCATAAGAACATCGACTCCGTTGAAATTTTCTTTGAATTTTTCCTTGTGAGCAACTCCGAAACGCTGTTCTTCGTCTATGATAGCAAGACCCAGATCCTTGAACACCACGCTTTTCTGGATTATTTTATGCGTTCCGATAAGGATGTCAATTCGTCCCTGTTTGAGCTTTTTGATTATCTCTTCCTGTTGTTTCGGACTGCGGTAACGTGAAAGGAGTTCGATGTTAACAGGAAAATGCTCGAATCGGCGGAGAGCGGTCTGGTAATGCTGATAGGCAAGAACAGTTGTCGGAGCAAGAATGGCGCACTGCTTTCCTGAAATAACGCATTTCATTGCAGCACGAAGCGCAACCTCGGTTTTTCCAAATCCGACGTCACCGCAAAGAAGTCTTTCCATAGGTCTCGGACGCTCCATATCGGCTTTTATTTCGGCGATAGACTGGAGCTGATCGTCCGTTTCGGCATATGGAAAACGTTCTTCAAAGTCACGCTGAAGCTCATCATCTGGGAAAAATGCAAATCCCTTGCTCTTTTCTCTTTTCGCATAAAGAGCGATAAGTTCATGAGCCATATCCTTGACAGCACGCTTGACGTTGCTCCTCGTTTTCTGCCACTCGTTTGAAGAGAGCTTGTTGAGCCTTACTCCGGAATTATCCCTCGGACCGATATATTTTGAAACCATATCGAGCTGTGTTACGGGAATATAGAGCTTATCCGTTCCGGCATACTGAATCGTGATGTAGTCCTTGGTAACGCCGTCGAATTCGAGCTTGCGTATACCTACAAATCGTCCGATGCCGTGTCCGGAGTGAACGACGAGGTCGCCCTCTGTGATATCGGCAAGGCTGCGTATTTCCTCGGCTTTATTTTTCTTTTTGCGGCGTTTTTTCCTTGCCGAATCCATTGAACGTCCCTGAGTTATGAGAACGGTTTTATTTTCGGGGTATTCAAATCCACCGCCGAAGCTTCCGGACATAAGACAAACGCGTCCGCTTTCCGGTTTTATTTCATCGGACGCAATATCGCATGGGATGCCTTCTTCTGCGATATCGCTTTGAATAATAGAGAGAGTTTTTTCGCTTCCCGCCGCAAGTATCATACGATAGCCGCGTTCTCTGAACGAATGAAGATCTTCGATAAGCTGTTTCATTTCTCCGCTCCATGGAGCAGTCTGCATGGCTTCAAAGCTTACAAGACGGCGGAAATCAATGCGTTCGCCGCCCTGCATAAAGCTGCTCATGTAGAGACAGACGTGCTTATCGGCTAAATTCTGAATAACCGGAAGTTCAAGTATATATCCGTCAAGTCCTTTGCAGAGCTGTCCGTCCTCAATAAGAATTTTCACATCCTCGTTATAGCGTGATACAACTCCGGCGGAATTGTCCATAACGTCGGAAAAATCGCTGAAAAGAACGGTTCCGTCAATATAGTCGAAAATTGTCGAAGGCTCGCCGTAGATAAGGGGGTAATATTTAACGCTGTGAGCAAGAATTTCACCGTTTTCCAGACGCTGTATATCTGAATCCAGTCTTTCACGGACGAGCTCCATACGCTTTCCACGCACTTTTTTGCCGAGAGCTTCAATTTTTTCCGCAAGCTCCCGACAGTCGTAAAGGATTTCGCTCGCCGGAGAAATTTCGATTTTGCCGAGGGAATCGGTACGTCTCTGCGAGTCTATTTCAAATTCCGATATGCTGTCGATCTCGTCGCCGAAAAGCTCTATTCTTACAGGCTTGTCGCACTGAACGGGGAAAATATCGAGAATAGAGCCTCTGACTGAAAACTGTGAAGCTCCCTCTACCTTTTCGCAGCGCTGATAGCCGCTTCTTGAAAGCTCCGAGCAGAAAGCGGTAAGGTCTATTTCCTGACCGACAGAAAGTTCTTTTCCTGCGGCGATAAGAACTCCGACCGGAATTACCGGCTGCATAATGGCTTCGATGCTTGCGCATATGACTCCGCATTGATTTCGCATCGCCTTGCTGAGAGCGGCGATACGCATATGCTCATATTCGTGGTTGGAGCTGTCTACGGGAGTGAGAACAAGTTCTTTTGACGGAAAAAGCACGGCTGTTTCCGTTCCCGACATCATATTGATATCGTCGCAGAGCTTTTTAGCCTCGGCTTCCGAACCGGTTATAACAAGGTTGATCTTGTCTCCTGAAAGAGCGTAAATAAGGTTAGCTCTGTGTATGTGCGAAAGACCTGTTACGGAAACAGGCGAGATTTTTTTATTTATAGCTTCCGTGACGCTTTTAAAGCTGGAAAGCTCGCTGAAAAGTTGTTTGAATAGGTACATTTTATTATCTCCGTAAATAATCGAATTGTTTAAGAAATCAGTATTTGTTTTACTGAGTATATGAAGCAGACAGTTGTTTTCTTGATTTTATGCTGAAAGCGGTTATTGTTGCTTGGGCAATCTGCCCTAATTCTCACAGATATCCTTTATGGGTATCTGTGAGAATTAATACCGGAATTCCAAAGGGGATGTACTCCCCTTTGGCAGGGGGTTAAGGGGACAGCGTCCCCTTCGTAAACTTCAATAAAAGTAAAACTGATACCTTGATCAACTATTATATTTATTCATGGCTTCGTCTGTTTTTTCCTGAACCATGAGTTTTATGCATTCACAGGCATTTTCGGCGGATTTTTTCATCTTTTCAGAATCCTCTTTGCCGAATTTGCCGAGAACCCATTTTGCAAGGTCATAATCGGGGTGAGGCTTTTTGCCGACTCCTATTTTAATACGTGGAAAATCGTCGCTGCCTGTAAGCTCGCAGATGCTCCGCAGACCGTTATGACCGCCGTGACTTCCCTTTCTGCGTATGCGGAGCTTTCCCGTATCAAGAGAAATATCGTCGCAGACAATTATAACATGGTCGATGCCGATCTTGTAGAATTCCATTGCCTGAACTATGGATTCGCCGCTGTTGTTCATATAGGTTGTCGGTTTAAGAAGCAGACAGCGTTTGCCGGCAATTGAAGCTTCGGCGGTTTTGCCCTTGAATTTCAGTCGGTTTATATTTTCGCCGAGCTGTGAAGCAAGGGTATCGAGTACGTTGAAGCCTGCGTTATGACGGGTGTTGTCGTATTCCATTCCCGGATTACCGAGTCCGGCTATTATATATTCTATTTTACCTCCTGTACGGGAAGAATCGGAGGAAATTCTGTCGAAGATATCAAAAATACTCATAAAAGTTCTCCTTTGCAATTAATTTCAGGTTCAAGCCCCGGAAGATAGTCTATAAGCTCAAGACCGTATTTTTTTGCCGTTTCACAGCATTTTTCAATTTTCTCAGAGCATGAAAGTACGTCCGGAGTATGTGCGTCGCAGCCGATTATTGCAGAGCAGCCGATTTCTCCGGCTATTTTCAGGAATTTATCAGACGGATAGTGGCGATTATCGTTCAAGCCGAGAAGATTTATCTCAATAGGGATATTTTTTGATTTGAAACAGCGGCAAAGTCTTGAATACTGTTTGTAATAAACATCGTTGTCACCGACAAAATTAAACAGGTCGGGATGAGCCGTATATTTATATTTTCCGGTTTCCATGCCCTCAATGACGAGATCAATATAATTTTTAAAAAAGACTTCATCGGTTGTTTCAAATCCTACATAGTCTGAATAAGGCTCTCTTGCAGTAAAATGCTCGCCGAGTATCATGTAGTCTACGGGATAATCCGAAAGCAGCTTGTTCTGCGCTTTCATAAGTTCGGGAATATATTCCGCTTCAAAACCAATATATATAGTAATATCGGATGCATATTCCTTTTTAAGAGCTGTAAGCGATGAAAAATAATCGTCAAGCTGTGTTGGAAGCATTCTTGTTCCCGAAACAAAGCCGTCTCCGAAAACCCATGGGCAGTGATCGGAAAAGCCGAGAACTTTCATTCCATGAACGATTGCGTGTTCGACATATTCTCTGTCTTCGCCATAGGCATGACGGCAGCGGAAAGTGTGGGTGTGATAATTGGCAAGCATTTTATTTTCTCCTTTCAAAGCAAATTTTAATTCGTCTTAACAGATTATACCATGATTTTCCGTGAATTTCAATAGCATTATACCTCTTTAAATATGAATTTATTGAATAATATGGAAAAATTTCAAAAAAGACTTGATTTTTATGTAAAACGGTGTTATAATACTAAATGATGATAGTTTAAGCAAAAGACCGGAGCATTCCGGTCTTTCGTTTGTATATGGACTATTGATACATCAATAGAAAGGAGAATGATCAGGATTTATGAAGTTTAAAAAATTCGGCGCAACTGAACAGAAAATATACGATCTTATCAGACCTGTTACCGATGAGCTTGGATATTATCTCTGGGATGTCTGCTATGAAAAAGAAGGCGCAATGTGGTATCTGAGAATATTTATCGATCAGGATGAGGGAATCAGTATTGACGACTGCGAAAGAGCAACCGCTCCTATCAATAAAATACTGGATGAAACAGACCCCATAGCTCAGAGCTATGTGCTTGAGGTCGGCTCGGCTGGTCTTGAAAGAGAGCTTTTAAAGGAAGATCATTTTGAGATTTGCAGAGGAGATAAGGTTCGCATACGCTTTATAAGAAGCGTGGACGGCGAAAAAGAGATCACTGCCGTTTTGCAGGATGCGGGAAAAGACGGCGTTTCCGTTGTTGACGACAGCGGAGAAGAAAAAATTTATCCCCTTTCAGATATTGCTTTTGTAAAGCTTTATATGGAATTTGAATAAAACAAAAAATATCGGAGGAATTAACAGAAATGAACAAGAATAACGACTTTTTCAAGGCTCTTGAATCTCTCGGCGAGGAAAACAGCGTTGAAACGGAGCTTCTTATTGAAAAGGTAAAGTCAGCAATGCTTAAAGCGGCAAGAAAGGCTTATCCCCACAGCGAGGAAAACATAAGAGTTGAGATAGACCCGGCAACAAAAAAATTTGAAATGTATATCGTTCAGGAGGTTATCGACGATTATCCTATCGACGAAAACGAGGTTAATATCGAAGTTGCAAAAACTATCGATCCGAATGCTTATGTAGGCGGAACTATCCTTAAAGAGATCGATATTTCAAAGCTCGGAAGAATGGCTGCTCTTTCCGCAAAACAGTCTATCAAGGGCGATCTGAGAGAAATAAACCGTGAACAGATGCTCAGCCGTTTTGAGTCGAAAGAGCATGAGTGCATTACGGTTAAGGTTTCTCAGATAGAGCCGGGAAGAGGTACTGTTACCGTCGATTATCAGGGTACGGAGCTTTATCTTTTCAGAAACGAGCAGATCCCAGGCGAAACCTTTGAAGAGGGAAAATCTATCAAGGTTTATATAACAGGTATCGTCGGAAAAACCAAGAAGCCTATCGTGAAAATTTCCAGAACTCACAAAGACCTCGTTAAGAGAATTTTTGAGCTTGAAGTTCCCGAAATTTATGACGGAACTGTTGAAGTCAAGTCAATTTCCCGTGAAGCAGGTTCGAGAACAAAAATTGCCGTTTGGTCCAAGGACGCAAACGTTGACGCTGTAGGAGCCTGCATCGGCGCAAAGCGTTCAAGAATATCGGCTGTGGTAAACGAGCTTAACGGTGAAAAGATAGATATTATCCCATGGAGCGAAGTGCCCGAGGAGTTTATCGCAAAGGCTCTTGCTCCGGCAGAAGTTCTGAAAACGGTCATCACTTCACCCGAAGAAAAAACCTGCACTGTTATCGTTCCGAACAATCAGCTCTCACTGGCTATCGGAAACAAGGGACAGAACGCTAAGCTTGCCGCTAAGCTCACAGGTTTTAAGATAGACATAAAGCCGCAGTTTGATACTATCACCAATGAAGAAGCTCCGGAGCTTAGTCCGGATTTCAAGCTCCCGGAGAGAGAGATCGTTCCTGAAGAAACTGCCGATGAAGAGACTTCGATCGAAGATACGGTATCTGAAACGACAGAAACCGCTGCTGAAATTCCGGAAGAGGAAGTATCTTCCGAAGAGGAGACAGTTTCCGTAACAGAAGAGGAAAAATCTGAACAAGAGGAATAATTTATGAAACCGAAAAAAATTCCTATGAGAATGTGCCTTGGATGCAATGAAATGAAGCCGAAAAAAGAACTTATCCGTGCGGTGAAATCTCCCGAGGGCGAGATAAGTCTCGATTTTACGGGAAAAAAATCCGGAAGAGGAGCTTATATCTGCCGGAATACCGAGTGCTTTGAAAAGGCAAGAAAAGGCAGACGATTTGAAAAATCATTCTCATGTAAAATAGAAGAAAGCGTTTACGAGGTGATGGCGGATGAGCTCGGAAAAGAAACGCAGAACGGCTGATCTGCTTACAATTTGCTTTAAAGCCGGAAAAGACGTTAAGGGATTCGACAGCGCCGTTGAAGCCGTTAAAAGCAATACTGCAAAATGCGTTATAACAGCGTCGGACGCTTCGGAAAAAACCGTTAAGGAAACTGCTTTTTTCTGTGATAAATATAATGTTCCGCTTCTTGGCTCGGAGCTTTCAAAGGAAGAGATCAGAACGCTTTGCGGTAAAAGCACTGCTGTTATCGCAGTCTGCGACAGTGGGTTTGCAGGAGGATTTGAAAAAATAATCACAGGTTAATGTGTTGATATATAAGTTCTGAATAATATTGCCGGTGTATACGGCAGAAACAGATGGAGGTATTACAGCCTATGGCAAAAAAGATAAAGTTAAGCGACGCTGCTAAAGATCTCAGCGTTACCTCGCAGGAAATCATCAATTACTTCGCTGATAAGGGCGATACAAAGAAAAAGGCAGGCTCTGCGCTTACGGAAGAGGAAATGAATCTTCTTCTCGAGCATTATACAAAGTCAAACGAAGTAAGCTCGTTCGACGGATATTTCGCTTCCAAGAACGATCCTAAGCCTGAAAAGAAAACAGAGGCTGCGGAAAAGGAAAATAAGCCGGCACAGGCAAAAGCTCCGAAAAAGAAACCGGCTGAGAAAAAGACAGGCGCAAAGCAGGAAGCTCAGAAAAGTCCTGATAAAAAGCCCGAAAAAAACAGCGCTCCGGAGCAGGCCGTTAAAAAACAGCAGCCGGCTAAAAATGAAGCTCCCGCAATAAATGAAAAGAAAGAAGAGCAGAATTTGGCTAACCGTAAAGAGAATAATAATAAGCAGCAGAATACCGGAAATCAGGCAGCTAAGCCCGACGTGAAAAAGGCGGAACCCGTTAAAACCGAACCTGTAAAGGCAGAGCCTGCAAAACAGCAGCAGAATACAGCTCAGCCTAAAAATAAAAAGAACGACAGGAAAGATAAGCCGCAGGCCAAGGCTCAGGAAAGAGGAGAGCGTACTAAGTTCAATTCCGGATTCAGCTCTGAAACGGCTCAGACTTCTACTCAGCGCAGAACCGTCGATACAAGAGGAAGCTATGTAGATCTCGATAAGTATAACGAGCGATATGAACAGATCGCTCCTGTAAATAAGCACAAGAACGATAATTATTCTTCTAAGAAGCAGAAGATCAATCAGAAATCCGCTCAGAGAAACCGTCAGCAGTATTCCAAAAAGGAAACAGAAGCTGAAAAGCTCAAGCGCCTTGAACTTGAACGTGCAAGAAAGCAGCAGCTCAAGGTTCTTATCCCCGATGAGATAACCGTAGGAGAGCTTGCTTCACGTCTCAAAGTTACTGCTACTGACGTTATAAAGAAGCTTATGGGACTTGGAATTATGGCTTCTATCAATCAGGAGATCGACTTCGATACGGCTTCTCTCGTTGCAGAAGAGCTTGGAGCAAAGGTCGAAAAGGAAGTTATCGTCACCATTGAAGAGCGTCTTATCGACGACAGCGACGATGACGATACAAACCTTGAACCAAGATGTCCTGTAGTTGTAGTTATGGGACACGTTGACCACGGTAAGACTTCTATTCTCGACCGCATCAGAAACGCTCATGTTGCCGCAGGTGAAGCCGGCGGAATTACTCAGCATATCGGTGCATATCAGGTAAATATCGACGGTCAGGACATTACTTTCCTCGATACTCCCGGACACGAAGCGTTTACATCAATGCGAGCAAGAGGTGCTAACATCACCGATATCGCTATCCTTGTTGTTGCCGCAGACGACGGTATCATGCCGCAGACTGTTGAGTCTATCAACCATGCCAAGGCTGCCGGAGTTTCAATTATAGTCGCTATCAATAAAATGGATAAAGAGGGCGCAAATCCCGATCGAATCAAGGAAGAGCTTACTAAATATGATCTTGTATGCGAGGATTGGGGCGGCGATGTTATCTGCGTTCCCGTTTCCGCTAAAACGGGCGAGGGCATTGACGAGCTTCTCGAAAACGTTCTGCTCGTTGCCGAGGTCAAGGAACTTAAAGCGAATCCGGAGCGTCTTGCAAAGGGTACGGTCATCGAGGCTCGTCTCGATAAGGGAAGAGGTCCTATTGCAACGCTTCTCGTTCAGAACGGTACTCTTAAACAGGGCGATGTGCTTATTGCGGGAACATCCGTCGGAAGAGTTCGTGTTATGACAAACGATAAGGGAAGAACAGTTAAGTCCGCAGGTCCTTCTGTTCCTGTTGAGATAACAGGTCTTGCAGACGTACCGAGCGCAGGAGATATCTTCAATGCCGTTGAGGATGAAAGACTCGCAAGAGAGCTTGTTGAAAAGAGAAAGCACGAGGCTAAGCAGGAGCAGTTCAACGCTTACAGAAAGGTTACTCTCGATAATCTCTTCAGTCAGATCGCAGAGGGCGAGATAAAAGAACTTCCTATTATCGTAAAAGCCGACGTACAGGGTTCTGTTGAGGCTGTTAAGCAGTCGCTTGAAAAGCTTTCAAACAACGAAGTAAGAGTAAGAGTTATTCACGGAGCAGTCGGAGCCGTTAAGGAAAGCGACGTTATGCTCGCAAGCGCTTCAAACGCTATTATTGTCGGATTCAACGTAAGACCTGATCCCGTTGCTGCTGAAAATGCTGAAAGAGACGGCGTTGATATACGTCTTTACAGAATAATTTACGACGCTATCGAGGAGATCTCTACGGCTATGAAGGGAATGCTCGCTCCTAAGTTCAGAGACGTTGAGCTTGGAAGAGTTGAGGTTCGTCAGGTTTACAAGATCTCGAACGTCGGCATGGTTGCGGGAAGCTACGTTCTCAGCGGCAAGGCGACAAGGGGATGTCAGGTTCGTGTCGTTCGTGACGGAATCATTATTGCTGACGATAAGATAGCCGGTCTTAAAAGATTCAAGGACGATGTTAAGGAAGTTTCCGACGGATACGAGTGCGGCATCAGTCTGGAGAAGTTCAGCGACGTTAAGGAAGGCGATATCTTTGAAACTTATGTCGTAGAAGAATATCGTGAGGATTAAATTCGTTTTCCGAAACGTATTTGCCGTATATCAGTAAATACGTTTCGGTTAAATAAAAACAGGGGGAGTTAAACTATGGATAACAGCAGAATGAGTACAGCCGATATGCTTCAGTACTGCAATGAAGCGTTGGCATGGGATGATTTTGGCCCGATTGATATTTACTTTTTTGAATCTGTGAAAAAAATTCTTCTCGGTCAGTGCAGTGCAATGGAAGAACCGGAAGAGGTTATAGACGATCTTATGGGAATCGAGCGTCCGGTAAGCGATACGGAGCTTGAGCCTGATTATGATAAATATGCCGATATCTATTACGGCGAAGAGGGCGACGATGATATTCCCGATTACAGCCGCAGCGATGAGGACGAAGCTTTTTCGTCCGTTGCATTCGGCGAGGGCTTTTTCGATGAACAGCCGGATAAAAACGACGGTGGCAAGAACAAAGGAAAATATGAAACTGCCGATTTGCCGCCGGAGAGCAAGTCCGGAGACGAAACGGCGGAAAAGCCTGATAAAACAGACAAAAAACAGAACGGCAAGGAAAGCTTTACCGTTAATATATAAATGCAATTGCGCAAGGAAAGGAAAATATGCCGAATTTTAAAAACAGCCGGATGGCAGAGGATATTAAAAGAGAAATGACTGCGATTCTGCGTGAGCTTAAAGATCCGAGAATCGACAAGATGCTCACAATTGTAAGAACCGATCTGTCGGGAGATATGTCGGCTTGTAAAATTTACGTTTCGAGCTTTGAGGGCATCGAAAAAACCAGAGAATCCGTTCAGGGACTCAAAAGCGCATCGGGATTTATCCGCAGAGAGCTTTTCCACAGACTTAAAATGCGCAAATCGCCTGAGCTTACCTTCATTGCCGATAATTCTATCGAAAGAAGCGCAGAAATAAGCAAAAAGCTCAGCAGGCTTATCGATGAGGAGGAGTGACCATGTATATTGACTTCCGTGAAGCCGAACTTTTTCTCAGAAACTGTGAGGACGCCGTTATCGTTACTCACCAGAATCCGGACGGCGACTGCATCGGTTCGGGTTTTGCCCTGAAGGATATTCTCGCAGAACTCGGAATCAGAAGCAGGGTGGTTTGCAGCGACGAGTTTCCGAAGCGTTTCGATTTTCTGACAAATGTCGGAGCAGGCGAGGATTTTGAGCCGAAATCGTTTATTTCAGTCGATATTGCCGATAAAAAGCTTATGGGACGGTATGAAGCCGTTTATGGCGACAAAATTCAGCTTTGTATAGATCATCATATCTCGAACAAGGATTATGCGGAGAAAACTCTTCTTCGTGGGGACGCTGCTGCTGCCTGCGAGGTTATTTACGATCTCGCTCAGTTTATGGGGGCTGATATTTCAAGACACTGCGCTATGTGCCTTTATACGGGTATCGCTACTGATTCCGGATGCTTCAAGTATGACTGCACTACTCCGAGAGCACATGAGATAGCCGCTGAAATGATGCGTAAATACGATATCAATTTTTCGAGAATCAACCGCTATATGTTCGATGTTAAATCCAAGGGAAGAATGCTGCTTGAAAGCCGTCTGAACGAGCTTATGGAAAGCTATCTCGGCGGAAAGCTCAATATTGTTGCTGTAACTCAGGATATGATGAAGGAAATGGGCGTTGCTATGGAAGAGCTTGAGGGCTTTGCTCCGCTTACTATCCAGCTTGAAGAAAGCGAAGTCGGAATCCTTATGCGTGAGCGTGAGGACGGAGTTTTCAAATGCTCGTTCCGCTCGGCAAACGATATCAACGTTTCCGAAATATGTCAGAGGATTGGCGGAGGCGGTCATGCAAAGGCTGCCGGATGTACGGTAAGCGGCGATATTTCAGATATCAAAAAGCAGCTTGTTGAAATTGTTGAAAAGGCGCTCGGCTCATGAACGGAATATTGTGCGTAAACAAACCAAGCGGATTTACGTCGTTTGACGTTATAGCAAAGCTCAGAGGCATCCTTAAAATAAAACGTCTCGGTCACGGCGGAACTCTTGATCCTATGGCAACGGGAGTTCTTCCGGTTTTCGTCGGAAATGCAACGAAAGCCTGCGATATTATGCCCGATAATTCAAAAAGCTATCTTGCCGGATTTCAGCTTGGAAAAACTTCCGATACTCAGGATATCACGGGTGAAATTCTGTCCGGATCGGATACAGCAGTAAGCTTTGAAATGCTGAAAGAGATAATTCCTCAGTTTACGGGGAAGATCATGCAGCTTCCTCCGATGTATTCTGCGGTTCAGGTAAACGGACAGCGTTTATACGACCTTGCCAGAAAAGGCGTCGAGGTTGAAAGAACTCCCAGAGAAATAGAGGTAAGCGGCGTAAATATTGTTGAATACGATGAGGAAAAACGCGAGGGAAAGCTTGAAATAAAATGCGGAAAGGGTACTTATATCCGCACTATTATCAATGATATCGGAGAAAAACTCGGCTGCGGAGGTATTATGACCTCCCTTATACGGACAAGCTCCGGCGGATTTACCCTTGACGACTGCTTTACATTTGAACAGATTCAGCAGGCAAGAGACAGCGACAGGCTGGAGGAGCTTATTCTGCCGATAGAACGTGTTTTTGAGACGCTCCCGAAGCTGCGGCTGAATGAAGCTCAGACAAGAATGTACCGCAACGGAGTAAAGCTCGATCTTGCAAGAGTCAACAATTTAAACCGTGAGTACAGCTTATACAGAATATGCGGCTTTGACGGAGCTTTTATCGGAACGGCTTATCCCGATTGGGAAAACGGTATTTTAAGAATAGGAAAGAATCTTTCATAAACGAGGTGATTACAACTTGATCGAAATTGCAGAAAATGACTGTATTACTGAAAAAACGGCGGTTGCTCTCGGCTTTTTCGACGGGCTTCACAGCGGTCATCGCCTTGTTCTGGCGGAGACGGAAAAATATGCGGAAAAAGGCTTTGCTCCGGCGGTTTTTACGTTTAATGCCGAATCGCTCAGATTCAAGCACGGTAAGCCTCTTGAATATATTTATACAAATTTCATGAAGCTTGAATATCTTGAAATGCTTGGGGCAAAGTACGTTTATTCTCCTGATTTTGACGAAATAAAGACAAAGGACGGCGAAGAATTCGTTCGTGATATTCTTTGCCGGAAAATGAACGCAGGGGCTGTGGTCTGCGGAGACAATTTTCGTTTTGGGAAAAATGCCTGCTGCGGAGCTGAAGAGCTTCGCCGGTTCGGTGAGAAATACGGCTTTGAGGTCAGGATAATAAATCTTCCGCCGGACGCTTTTTCTTCGGAAAAATACAGGAATATGCTGCGTGAGGGAAGGGTTTATGAGCTTTATCAAAGCAGCAACGCTTACACGCTCTGTGCAGAGGTAGTTGACGGAAATCATATCGGCAGAACGATAAATTTCCCGACCATTAACCAGAATTTCGCCGAAAGACAGCTCGTTCCGAAGCGTGGAGTATATCACACGATCGCTCTGTTAAACGGAAGATTTTATGATTCCGTTACCAACATAGGCGTAAAGCCGACTGTCGGAAACTACGATAAGCCGCTTGCTGAAACTCATATTCTCGGATTTTCGGGAGATCTTTACGGTGCTTTTGTCGAATTGACCTTTTACCAATATATCCGTGAAGAAAAGAAATTCGGCTCACTCGACGAATTGAAAAAGCAGATCGCATCCGATGTCGAGTCCGTTCTTGCAGATTCGCCGCTAAATACGGATTTTAATTGTGACAACATATAATATTCGTAATGCTTTCACTGCATTATCACATTGATTATGTATCATTATATATAATGGCTTTAATTGACAAACAGTATCCTAATTTAAGGAGGGAACCTGATGATTGAGGTTAAAAACCTTACAAAAAGATATGGCGACAAGCTCGCTGTAAATAATATCAGCTTTAAAGTTGAAAAAGGAGAGATCCTCGGATTTCTCGGGCCTAACGGCGCCGGAAAATCTACGACTATGAATATGCTTACCGGATATATCTCCTCAACCGAGGGACATATTCTTATCAACGGCAATGATATTCTTGAAGAACCGAAAAAGGCAAAGGCTAATATCGGCTATCTTCCCGAAATCCCGCCGCTTTATCTTGATATGACGGTTGACGCATACCTTGATTTTATGTTTGACCTGAAGAAGTGTAAGCTTCCAAGAAAGGCGCATCTTAACGATGTTTGCAATCTCTGTAAAATCACGGATGTTAGAAAAAGAATTATAAAAAATCTTTCAAAGGGTTATAAGCAGAGAGTCGGTCTTGCTCAGGCGCTTATAAATAATCCGCCCGTTCTTATTCTGGACGAGCCGACTGTCGGTCTTGACCCGAATCAGATCATCGAGATAAGAACTCTTATCAAAAAGCTCGGAAAAAGACACACCGTTATTCTTTCATCACATATTCTGCCCGAAATTCAGGCGGTCTGCGACAGAATAATCATTATCAACAAAGGAACTGTCGCTGCCGACGGTACGGCTGACGAAATCGCAAAGAATATTACAAACGAGCACAAAATGACTCTGCGTATCGAAGGCGCAACTCATACCGCTTCCGATAAGGCTGAAATTACTGCCGCCATAAAGGCAATCAGCGGAGTGAAATACGTTCGTGCCGATATGGAGCGTGAAAAGGGAATCTATGATTTCGACGTTGAAACTGACGGTCAGACCGATGTCCGCCGCAGCATCAACCAGCTTTGCAGAGAAAAAGGCTGGAATATTCTTATGCTCCAGCTTTCAGATCTTACTCTTGAGGATATATTCCTTAAAATCACTATGGGTGAGGAGCTTGGAAAGGATTCCGAAAAAGCTAAGAATGAAAGCAAACCACGTCCGGTAATAAATCTTGTTACGGAAGATGAAATCGCTGAGAACTCCGCTGATGACGGCGATGAGGATAAAAAGGAGGACGATGAATAATGGGCGCAATTTACAGGCGTGAAATGGGTGCATTTTTTACATCAGGACTGGGATATGTTTTCTTAACGGTATTTTATGCGTTTTCCGGATATTTCTTTTATACCGATGTTCTCAGCTCGAAAATGACTGATACTTCTCCTATGTTCGTTTCAATGTTTATTATTTTTATTTTCCTTATCCCTGTTCTTACCATGAGACTTTTAAGCGAGGAAAAGAAAAACAAAACGGATCAGGGACTCCTTACGGCTCCGATAAGTCTTTGGGAGCTTGTTTTAGGTAAGTTTTTAGCCGCATTTACTCTTTTTGTCATCGCTGAAAGCATTATATTTGTTTATGCGATAATCCTTAAATATCTTGGCGATGTTGTCTGGCAGACTCTTATAGGCAACTATGTTGCAATGCTTTTCCTCGGAGCTGCATTTATTTCTATCGGTCTTTTTGTATCTTCCCTTACAGAAAATCAGATGACTGCCGCTGTTGTAAGCTTTGTGGTTATGCTTATTCTTTACGTTTACGATGATATGTTCCTTGGAAGAATTTCAAACGATAAGATTCTTGATGTTCTTTCAGCTCTTTCATTCCGTTCAAGATATGTTGAATTCACAACCGGTGTTTTCAGCGCCGGAAGCATACTCTTCTTCATCAGTACCGCTTTTCTCTTTAATTTCTTTACTATTAAGGTTTTAGAGAAAAAACGCTGGAGCTGATAACTTTTTTGAAAGGATGGTATGATGAAGATGAAAAATAATGAAATCGGAACTTCTGAAAAAAAGCCGAAGGCTCTCAGAAAAGTAAAATACGGTTCTATGGCGGTTATTACGACCGCAATTGTTGTTGCTATCGTTGTCGTCATCAATGTTATGGCTTCCGTCATGGAGAAAAGAACTCCTTTGAAAATCGATCTTACTGCCGATAAAAGATACGACCTGAGCGATGAAACTATCGACGCTATTAAAAATCTTAACAGCGATGTTGATATTCTCGTAACAATGCCGAAAAACGATTTCAACACCTATTCTGAATATTATGAAAGAATGATCATGGCTTATTACGGCATGAGCCTTGAATTTCCTTATGATATGATCCCTGTTATTCTTGAAAAGTATGAAATGTACTCAAAACAGGGCGGCAAAGGAAAGATAAACGTTAAATATGTAGACCTTAATAACGATCCTGACGCTATTTCGCAGTATTCCGATAATTACAACGGAGAGATAACAAAAAGCAATATCGTTTTCTCATCAGGCGACAAGGTTAAGGTATTAAGCGAAACTGATATTATAAATATGATCCAGTTCGATCAGTCTACGCTTCAGTCAAATGCTCCGTCGCTTGTTTTCGCCGGAGAGAGCAACATAACCTCTGAGATCATGAACGTTACCGATTCTCATATCGTAAACGTGGCATTTGTAAAAACAATGAATGATCAGTCTATTTACAGAACCGATTACGAAAAGCAGGTGGACGTTCTTGAAAATACACTTCTTGCAAAGAACGGTTATGAATGCACCGACATTGATATAGCTAAGGATGAGCTTGATACTGAAAAATACGACCTTATCGTTATTCCGATGCCTCAGTATGATTTTACCGAAGCGATTATCGAAAAGCTTCAGGACTTTATGTACAATAATCAGCTTTACGGCAAGAATATGATCTATATTCCAGATCTTGCAAGCACCAATCTTAACAACATTGACGAATTCCTTGCCGACTGGAGCATTAAGGTTGAAAACAGGATAATAGGCGACGTTTACTATGCAATGGGAAATAGTCCTACAAACATTCAGCTTTCAATAAACGACAGCGATTCTGTCGGATATGTTCCTAACTCCGCTCTTCCGATAGTTGCTCCTTATTCAAGAGAGATCACTCTTTTAACGAAAAATAATGATAACAAGCTTACATCCATTCTCAAATCCTCTTCAATGTCGTATATTTCTAATGTTCTTACTGAAGACGAACAGGCTTCGGAAGAGGTTGGAGCAAGAGATGTTGTCGCTCTTTCAAAAAGAACGTATCAGAGCATTGAGGATCAGTTTGAAACAACTTCAAGCAGCGTTCTTGTTATAGGAAGCTCGATGATGTTCGATGAGGAGCTTATTACTCAGACAAGCACTTATAATAACGCCAACGTTCTTTTGAATATTTTCAATACGATGACAGGAAAGGAAAGCGGAGTTGTTATTCCGGAAAAGGCTTTGCAGAGAGCTGTTATCGCTCCTACAGCAAAGCAGGATAAGGGAATTAAGGTTGCAATTATTGTGATTCCGGTTCTTGTTGCGGCTGTTGGATTGGTTGTATTGATAAGGAGAAGAAATCGATGAAAAAACAGGTTAAGGGAATAATCGGACTGAGCGCAGTTCTTGTGGTTCTTGGCGGCGGTCTTGCCGCTATGAAGCTTACCGAACCAAAGGATAATTCAGACAGCAGCGCTTCGCTTTCGGATATTTCGCTCTCAAACGCTGTCGGACAGGGAATAATTCTCATTGAGGACAGCGATAAGCTCCCTGTTCCTCTTTCGGAAGCTCCTGATCCGAATGATGAAAATCCTGTTCAGGCTTTAAGAGGAACTGTGAAAAGTCTGGACGTTGAAAACGAGACCGACAAGCTTCATATTATTATGACAGATCCTCCGACTGAAACAATTGCGGCTAAGTATACTCTGGACGGCTATGAGAATCTTCCGCTGGATAATGCTCTTGTGGCTACTCTTATCAATAACATCAACGGACTTACTGCCGCTTCTGTTATTGAAGAAAACTGCGAAAATCTGGCGAAATTCGGTCTTGATGATCCGGTTATCTCTGCCGAGCTGACGTATGAATCCGGCAACGTTAAAAAGTTTTATGCCGGAATCGTTAATCCTGCAAATAAGGGCGAAACTTATTTCAGAGTTGAGGGAAGCAATACTGTTTATACCGTTTCAAATTCAAGCATAGCTAATTATTATAAGCCTGTAAAGGACTTTATAAAGAAAACTATTCTCGAAGAACCGTCGGAAGACGATTATCCGATCGTTAAAAGTCTTGTTGTTGAACGTAAGGATTTAGATTACGATATCGTTCTTGAATACGGCAAAACAAGCGACGATTCCAATGCCGGAGGAACTTCGGCTACTCATGAAATGGTCGAGCCGGTAAGCGCATATCTTACGGTCGAAAAATCGACTGATATAACGAATGGAATGTTCGGTCTTACAGCTTCCGGAATCTATGCGTTTGATTTTACGGATGAGGATATTAAAAACACAGGTCTTGCTGATCCTTTCTGCCGTGTTACCATGAGCTGCGATGACGGAAACGAATATGTTCTGCTGCTCAGCGATATCATCACCGATGAAGAGGAGGACAGCCGTTACTGCTATGCGGTGCTTGAGGGCACGGACATTATTTATAAGGTGTCTCCTGATAACGCAAAATGGGTAACAGTTACGCCTATTGATATTGCTTCAAGAATCATGATCGCAAATTTCGTATGGAATATAGACGAGCTTAGCCTTGAATGCAGTTCAGGTGAGTCCGCTAAGTTCAGAATAGATCCTATCGATCCGAATAAGGCTCGTCCGGACAGCAAAACCGAGGATTTTGTCGTTGATTATAACGGAAAGAATATCGACGCTGAACGCTACAGACAGCTTTATGCATACCTTATTTCCGCTAATGCAGAGGATTTTGCAATAGATGTGACTGTTCCATCCGAAAAGCCAATGGTTTCGCTTAAATATCACGACACCTATCTCGATAAAACTTACGCAATTGATTTCTACGACTACTCAGCTATGACAGTTCTTATAACTGTTGACGGCGAAAGCAAATTCTTCGGAAGCAAATCCTATGTGAAAAATCTTATTGAAAACATCAAGAAGCTTGAAACCGGAGAAGAATTCATCAAAACTTGGAAATAATAAGAGACTTCCTTAACGGGAAGTTCCGGAAATGGGGGTATAATAATGAACGAAAAATTTTATATGTATAAGGGTTATCCTCTGGTTAGAAAGGGAAACGAGCTTTATTATGGATTTATGTCCGATCCGTATGTTATATGGATACAGATACTTTCAACAAAAGAATCTGGCGGAGAGAAGATCGCTTCTAAGGTAAGAGTAATTCAGATGGCGACGGATTCTTCTGATCCGATGAAAGCTTTTGTGAAGAATACCGAAAAGGACTGCGGACTGTACGAAGCGCTCGATATCGCAAGCGTATGGCTTGAAAAGGCTCTTAACGTAAAATAAAAGCAATATCTCAAAACGGCTTTTGACGATATGTCGGAAGCCGCTTTTCTTTTATCGTTGACTTTTTTGCGGGGTGATGCTATAATTGTTTTAATGACAAATCAGAATTTTTGGAGGAGAAAGTATGCTGTATATAATAAGACACGGAAAAACAGAATGGAACGCTAAGCGAAAATTACAGGGAAGAACAGACATTCCGTTGAATGATGAAGGAAGACTTATGGCTGAAAAGGCAAGAGATGAGTATAAAGATATACATTTTGATGTGTGCTATTGTTCTCCGCTGATTCGTGCCAAGGAAACGGCAGAAATTCTGATGAAGGGCAGAAATATTCCGATAATAACCGATGATAGATTGATGGAAATGTGTTTCGGAGTGTATGAAGGCATAGAAAATAGTTTTCAGATTCCGGATTGTCCGATAAATGTCTTTTTTAAAGAGCCGGAGAAATATAAAACTCCGGTTGAAGGCGCTGAAAGCTTTGAGGAGCTGTATGCAAGAACCGGAGAATTTCTCAGGGAAATTATCGAACCGCAGATACGTCAGGGAAAGGATATATTGATAGTAGGACATGGCGCAATGAATTCAAGCATTGTTTGTCAGGTCAGGGGTATACCTATCGAAAAATTCTGGAGTGCGGGAATAGAAAACTGCAAATTAATGAGATTGATATGAACTGCGGTTTGTTGGCAAGATAAAAATAACCCGAAAAGATCAAGGTCTTATCGGGTTATTTTTTATTATCTTCGTTTAAAAAGCTTTTTCAGCGTTGTGCTGAGAGCCTTATAATTGCTCCATATTACAAACGCAAGCAGTATTACTGTCCAAAGACCGTAAACAGCCGGTTTTGCTATTATTATCCAGCACATTAAAAGAAGCGCCGTCGTATTCATGAAGGATTTGATACCATCGAATTTAAACGGAACGTAGTATCTTGCGTCGATAATTCTTGCCCAGAAGCAAAGATAGTAGCTGAGAAACGTTGCAATAGCGGCTCCTTGTATGCCCCATTCGGGAATGAGGAAAAAGTTGAGGACGATGTTTGCCATGCTTGCGGCAAAGCTTGTCCAGAAAGAGTTTTTGGTATGCTTGGTTGCGGTATAGATGCTGCTGAGAAACTGGTCGAGGCACATAAACAGCGCAGCAACTACAAGTACGGGAGTGTATTTATAGACCGCTCCGTATGCTTCAAAATTTTTCGTGCTTACGAAAAACGGCGTTATGATCTGAACTCCGGCGATAAGGAATCCGGAAGCGATAAATAATATAGCTTCATATGCTCCGTAAACCTTTTCGTAGAACTGACTTCGGTCTTCGGAATCGTTCTCCATGATAGCCGACATATTCCATGCCTGAAAGAAAATTGTTGAAACCATTGATATAAGATTCGGGATTTTTGTTGCATAACCGTAAATTCCGGCTGCGTCTTTTCCAAGCGTAACTGTGTCGCTGTGCATATAGCGAATGAAAAGACGATCGGAGAAGCCTGTTATTACCCACATTACTACTGTTGGAATGAGCGGAACGGCAAATTTCATCATGCTTGTTGCAAGACGTTTGTTGTAATACCGGATATTCAGGTTTTCTTTCAGATTTGCCGCTATAAACAGGAATATCGCCGAGCAGAGATCGGAAAGAATGACTGAAAGCAGAAATCCTTTTACTCCGAAATGAAGACGAGAAATAAATATGATGTTGAAAATGAACAAGGTAAGAGTTGCCAGTATTCCGTCAAGCGAGAAAAGCTTTACCATTCCTTTCGCTCTTACAAACTGAGAGCAGAGCGAACGGAATGCAGATGTACAGACATATACCAGCAGCATTATCAGATAGCCGTCTATAAAATCAATCAGTTTCAGGAACGGCGCTGTGACAAACATAAGTATAAGTCCGATAGCGTTAAGACAGCTTGCCGTTGTGAAAACCTCACCCTTATCGTATTTTTTATCAAGACCGAAACGGATAATTGCTTCGGTCATTGAGAATGTGAAGATCGGAAGGAGGAAGTTTGCGGTAATTTCAAGAAGCTCTTTTGTGCTGCTGTCCGCCGGACTGATATTGCTTGAATACAAACGTGTAAGCAGTATAACAAGTATTTTAGAGCCGAAGCTTCCGATTGCGAAAATCATTGTATTAAATGCAAGCTTTTTATATTTGTTCATTCTTTTTATCACACTCCGTATTTTCTTATGTATAATATTATATTATAACACAGATTTGCCGGTTTGTCATTAGTTTCCTCAATTTTTATATAAAAAAATCCTTGTTTATTAAGTGATTGATGAAGCGTTTGAAAATGGATTTGTAGGAAATTACAAAAAATTATTCATTTATATGTTAAAGTGCAAGAAATTTGCAAATTAGCTGTAAAAGTACGTGACATTTTATTAAGGCTGTGATATAATATAAAAAGGGTATAACCCTGTTAAGAATACATATTAAAAGAAAGGAATATGCAAGTATGGACAATAATAATTACCAAAGACCAAGAAAAAGAGTTTCAAAAGAAACAGCAAGAAAAAGACAGCTTATTGCGCTTGGAGTTATTGCTCTTCTTGTGCTTATTTTCATTCTCCTCATAGCTAAAGCCTGCTCGAAGGATGATACGAAAAAGGGCGGAAATACTAAGCCGACCGAGAATAAGAACAGCGTTACGACAATGGCTTCAACAACTCAGGACGGTTCGATGACTACTACATCGACTACTACAGCTCCGGTCACAAATCCTGACGGAAGCAATGACAGCGGTTTTAAGCTTGATAAATACAGTATTTATCTTGATATCGGCGGAACTGATATGCCTTATGTTCAGGAATATCCGGAAGGTTCGTCCGAAGCCGATGAAAGATGGTCTTCAAGCGATGAAAAGGTCGCAACTGTTGACGAATGGGGACATATCACTGCTGTAGGCGCCGGAGAGTGCTACATCACCCTCAGATCAGCCGCAGATCCTACTAAGGAGATTCAGGTTAAGGTAGTCGTTGCAGACGGCAATGTCCAGCAGACTTCAAATAATACAAACGGAACTCAGCCAGCTAATCTGGCTGAGGCTCCTCCTCCGCCTGTTTATGATATGGACGGGCTTACCTATAAAGACGGTATTCTCATTGCCAACAAAACCTATAGTATGCCGGCTGATTTCAATCCGGGACTTGAACCAATTTGTTCAGAACATTTTCAGGCTCTTTCAAGCGCAGCTGCTGAGGAAGGGCTTAATCTTTGGATAGGCTCGGGTTATCGCTCTTATCAGGATCAGGAAATAATTTATAACAATTATGTTGCAATGGACGGCGTTGAAATGGCTGATACTTATTCGGCTCGTCCGGGATATTCTGAGCATCAGACAGGTCTTGTAATAGACTGTAATACCATTGACGATGCATTCGGAAATACTCCGGAATCTGCTTGGCTCGCTGAGCACGCTCATGAATACGGCTTTGTTATTCGCTATCCGAAGGGCAAAGAAGATATTACAGGCTATCAGTATGAACCATGGCATATCCGCTATGTGGGTTCTAAGGTTGCTACAGAGTGCTATGAAAGAGGCATTTGCCTTGAGGAATATTTCGGCATCGACTCATATTATCATTAAGAAAAAGACCGCATCAAAATTCTGACGTGAATTTTGTGCGGCATTAGTTTTTAAAGGAGCTGTTTTTCAGCTCCTTTTTTTATTCTTCATTTTTTTCGTCATCTGAAATATTGCTTACAAGCTTCTGAACACGGCAAAGCTCGATTCTGTGATGATTTACTTCTATAACTTCAATATGAAGATTATCGGCGTCAAGATTGACCCGAGTTCCGTTTTTGGGAATTTCGCCAAGCTCGGCAATAACATAGCCGCTGAACGTATCATATTTATCGGCAGGCAGCGTTATTTCAAGTTCGCTGCAAACCTCGCTCAGTGCAGTTATTCCGGGTATGATCCAAGTGGTTTCATTAAGCTGTTCAAGCTTTGCAGATGGTTCAAAATCGTCATCATCGGCAAAATCTCCTACAAGCTCTTCAACAAGATCGGTTATTGTAATAATACCGCTCATGCCGCCGTATTCGTCAACTACAATGGCAAAATGGTCTGAACCGGCTTGCTTCATTTGTTCAAAAAGTCTGTCGGCCTTCATATTTTCGTGTACGAAACAAGGCTCACGGACTGCGTTTTTCATTATATTTTCACGGCTTTTATCGTCAAGGCGGAAATAATCCTTAGCGTCCAGTATACCGATCACATCGTCTACACTTTCACCGCAGACAGGAAAATCGGAATGTCGGGTACGGTGAATGGTTTCCTCCCATGTCTCAACGCTTTCTTCATTCCAGAGGACAGATACGTCGGTACGGTGGGTGCAAACCTGTTCGGCAGTGAGATCGTCGAAAGCAAAAACGTTTTTTATGATGCGGTTTTCATCCTCGTCGATAGTACCCTTTTCCGCTCCTGCATCAGACATCATAAGTATTTCTTCTTCGGTTACAGCATCCTTGTTTTCAGTGGGGTCAATTCCCATAATTTTAAGAATACCTCCTGAACAGGCATTTGTAAGCCATACAATCGGCATGAAAAGCCTGGAGGCAATAAGAATGAATCCGCTCATTTTTAATGCCGTTTTTTCGGGATTTTTCATGGCAAGGCGCTTCGGAACAAGTTCGCCGAAAACTATTGTAAGAAATAATGCGGCGATCGTAATGATTATTGCCGAAATATAGAGAAGAGCCGTTCCGGATATTCCTGAAATGACATTCCCGAAAAGTCCGGCAAGCTTTTCTGAAAAATTAACAGCTGCAAACGCTGAGCCGAGAAATCCGATAAACGAAATAGCTGTGTGAACAGACGACAGGAATCCCGACGGACTTTCAATAACCTTTTTAAGCTGTATTGCCTTTTTTCCGCCGCTTGCCGCAAGTTTTTCAAGAAGAGTATCGTTTATAGAAATAACTGCCGTTTCCGCACAGGTGAAAACAGCGTAAAGAACAATAAAAATAATTTGCAGAATTATCTGCGTAAACATTTTAGATCCTCCATTATATTCGTGATAGATTTTTTGATTCGTGCATTATGTTATGCTAACAAAGATAGCGTGATCCGAATCTGAATATAATAAGGATATATCTACTGTTCCCGGGGGAACTGCCGTCAGAGCCGACGTCCATTTAAATTTACACCTCCTTAAAGTGTCGATGTCGTCAAATTAAGGGGACTCTGTCCCCTTAAACCCCTGCCAAAGGGTTATACAACCATTTGGAAACCCGGTATTAATTATTTCAAATACCGGTGGTATTTGAAATAATTATGGCTGTCGCCAATGATTGGATACTATTTGACAGAAGTTCAAGGTACAAAATCTCGTAACTTTTTGGTATTAATTCCCTGTATCCCCACAAGGACTGATAACCATTTAGGAAATCTATTATTATGGTAAATCATGAGCGATGTGTTCTTCTATCTTTTATGGGCAGTAACCCCGTGATTGGGTGCAGCGTCACGCTGCCCTTTGGAAACCCGGTATTAATTATTTCAAATACCGGTGGTATTTGAAATAATTATGGCTGCCGCCAATGATTGGATACTATTTGACAGAAATTAAAGGTACAGAATCTCTTAAGCTGACGACAGCGCTTAAAATATAGACCGGAAAAAATTCCGGTCTGATATATTTTTTTATTTTGCTCTTGTAAATTCAAGCTTATCGTCTTCGTTCTCAGGATCGGTAAGAGTAAGCGAATCGCCGTCAAGCTTAAAGCTAAGCTCTTCAGTTGTGCTGCCGTCGTCTGCCATTGACTCAGGAATATTTGAAAGCGTGATCTTATCTCCGTCAATGCTGTAATCAGCAATGTCCTTTATGTTGAAATATGTTACCTTTCCCTCAAAGGTAATAGAAATATTGAATTCATCGTCACCAAACTGGCTTTCGATCGCCTCGGCAAGATAGCCGCCCTGAACGTCGTATTCGCCGTCAAAGTCATCAGCGTCGGTTTTTTCAGTCTTTTTCATGGAAATAAGCTCTGTGCCGTCTTCTGCGAGAGTAAACTCGGAACCATCGAATTCAAGGTATTCCGTAACGTCCGTGCCGCCGACATAACAGCTGCTGCCGTCCATGTTAAGGTAATCGCTCCATTCCATAGACATTGTTAATTTGCCGTTGTCGTTGAAAATGTATTTTCCGGCTGTGCCGTCGATATCGCCTTCCCATGTGCCTACGATAGAATCCTTCTTTTCAGCAGCCCTTTCGGAAGAGCTTTCGTCCTTATCTCCGCATGAAGTGAAAGCACAGGTAATCATCATGCATCCAAGAAAAAGTGAAGTCAATTTTTTCATAATAATAAATTCTCCTTTAAATTAATATTCAAAACGGGGCATTGTAATTATATCTCCGTTATCGTCAAAAATAGTGAGCTTATTGCCGTTTACCGAATATGGAACTTCTCCGCTTTCAATACCGTCCAACTCATCTGAAATTGCGTCGAGTCCGGAAATTGTAAGCATATTTCCGTCGGTAGAATATGTGAACATCTTATCGAGCTTTACGCCGAAATTTTCACCTTCGATTATCATATAGACCGGAATATCTGCTTCTGTGTTGAATTCCTCGGAAAAGCTGCCTGCAAGAGCTTCGCCCATCATTCCGCCTGTGAGAGAATATTCGCCGTCCAGACCGGAAGCGTCTGATCCGTCTGTTCTTTCAAGCGTGAGGATAGTGAGATCCATATCGACATCGTCAGCATCCGTACCGAAATCGCTTGCATCGGCTGAAACAGTTATTGTTTTTCCGTCGAATTCGGCTTCAAACTCCATGTCTTCCATGTAAAACTTCCGGTCGCTTGTGAAGTGCATAATGGACGTTGCATCTACCAAAATAGAACCGCTGCCGTTTCCGTCAAAGCCCATTGCCGTTTTTTCTTCGCTTGTATCCGGAAGCTCCCAATATCCGGTAACATCGCCGCCGATAGCTTCATCGCTGCCGCCGAAATCTGAATCGTCACCCTCATCGGGTTTTGTTACGTCTTCATCGTCAAGGTCATCATCTGATGCGGCAGTTGTTTTTTCATTTTCCTTTTTGTCCGAATCTTTGGTGGATTTTTCTTTTTTGTTGTCGTCGCTGTCATCGTCATCATCATTGTTGTCGCTGTCTTTATCGTCAATGTCATCCTTATCGGATACATCTGATGACGAATTCTTTTTACGTGATGATTTTTCAGATTCGCTTTCGTCCGAGTCTCCGCATGATGCAAGAGAACAGGTAAGCGTGATACAGGCGGCGAAAATTGCAATTAATTTTCTTTTCATAAGTTATCTCCTTATAAATCCTGTTTATATTATGGCATACCGGCTTATTCCGGATATTTTTGAAATAAGCGTATATCCATTATATCACTCATTATGGCTTATTTCAAGTATTTATTCAAAAAGTTTCTGAAATGTAATAAAATTTTTATAATAATTACTGTAAATTGAACATTATGCACAATTTTTTATGTGGATAAATGTGCATTAAGAAGTTTGAAATGTCTTTTTTGCACAGAAAAATATTTATATAATTGTTATAATTCTATAAAATGTTTTCCATTTTTTTCTTGACATCCGGTTAATTTAATGCTATTATATAAATATGAAAATAAAAGGGAGTAGCTTCTCTTTGGCTTTGCCGAAGAAGTGTCCGTATCGCCATAACCACGGCTTTAAGCCGTCGGGCGGGCAAGGCTCAGAATGATTCGTTCATTGTGAAGCTTTAGCAAGACTTTTATTGCGCTTTCCGCTGCAATAAAAGTCTTTTTTGTATGCAGACGTAAACTTTCCGTCTGCCGTTAATAGGAAATACAGAGCTTGTTCTCGTATGGAAAAGGAGAGGAATATGAATTATTTTAATCAGGATGCAGAAAATGTTCTGCGTGAGCTTGGTTCAGACAGCGAAAAAGGTCTTACGACTCAGCAGGCCGATGAAAGCCGTATTAAAAACGGTGAAAACGCTATCATGGAAGAAAAGCCAAAAAGTATTTTTATGGTCTTTTTAGAGCAGTTTGCCGATCTTCTTGTCGTTATTCTCATTATTGCTTCGATTATTTCTATGATAAGCGGCGAAATAGGAAGCACTATCGTTATTCTGGTCGTTCTTATCATGAATGCGGTTCTGGGTACCGTTCAGCATATCAAGGCTCAGAAGTCGCTAAACAGTCTTAAAGCTATGAGTTCGCCAAGCGCAAGAGTTATCAGAAACGGCGTTCAGGTGGAAATTCCGGCGTCGGAGGTCGTTGTCGGCGATATTCTGCTTATAGAAGCAGGAAACGTTGCTGCGGCTGACGGAAGACTTCTTGAGGCTGCTTCTCTTCAGGTGAATGAAAGCGCTCTTACCGGCGAATCGCTTAACGTTGTAAAATCTTCCGGCAAAATCGAAGCGGAGGAGCTTGCCCTCGGCGACAGAGTGAATATGATATATTCCGGCTCTAATATTTCAAACGGCCGTGGAACAGCTGTTGTAACGGCGGTCGGAATGAATACGGAAATAGGCAAGATCGCTTCGCTTATGCAGAATGCCAAAAAGAAGAAAACTCCTCTTCAGGTGAGTCTTGATAAATTCAGCAAGATACTTTCAATTGCGGTTATTGCAATTTGCATTGCCGTTTTCCTTATGACTTACTTTATAAATAAACAGCCTGTCGTTGACGCTCTTATGTTTGCCGTTGCTCTTGCTGTTGCTGCGATTCCGGAGGCTCTCAGCTCTATTATTACAATTTCTCTCGCTATCGGAACTCAGAAAATGTCGAAGCAGAAGGCTATCATCAAAGATCTTAAAGCCGTTGAGGGACTCGGCTGCGTTTCTATAATCTGCTCGGATAAAACAGGTACTCTTACTCAGAATAAAATGACTGTGCGTGACCTTAACTTCCCCGGCGAAGCTGCTAAGGACGAGCTTATTCTCGCTATGGCTCTTTGCAATGACGCTGCAAAATCGGACGACGGGTGGCTCGGCGATCCGACGGAAACAGCTCTTTCCGATTATCTCGGCAATGATGAATATGTCCGCATCCGTGAAGAAAATCCCCGTGTGGACGAAATTCCTTTCGACAGCGACAGAAAGCTTATGACTACCGTTCACGTATTCAATGATGTCAGAACTGCCTATACTAAGGGCGCTGTGGACGTTCTTGTTCCGAGACTTGAATTTATTCTTGCAGACGGCGGGATTCGTCCCATTAATGATGACGATATCGAAAAAATCAAAAAGGCAAATCTGAATTATTCCGAAAACGGAATGAGAGTTCTATCGTTCGCTAAAAAAATCCTTTCAAGCGACAAGCCTGTCGGTCTTGAGGACGAATGCGGCTATATTTTCATCGGTCTTATCGCTATGACCGATCCTCCGAGAGAAGAGAGCAAGGCGGCTGTTGCAGAGTGTATTTCTGCCGGAATAAAGCCTATTATGATAACCGGAGATCATAATCTGACAGCTGTTGCTATTGCAAAAGAAATCGGCATATATAAAGACGGTGATTTGGCTATGGACGGCAGTGAGCTTGATAAGATTTCCGATGAGGAGCTTTCCGCTAAGCTGGAAAAGATTTCGGTATATGCGAGAGTTTCTCCCGTTCATAAAATCAGAATAGTCGAGCTCTGGCAGAAAAAGGACATGGTCGTTTCAATGACCGGAGACGGCGTTAACGACGCTCCTGCGCTGAAAAAAGCCGACGTCGGCGTTGCTATGGGCATCACAGGAACCGAGGTTTCAAAGGATGCCGCTTCAATGATTCTTGCCGACGATAATTTTGCAACTATAGTTAAGGCGGTCGCAAACGGAAGATGCATATACAGCAATATCAAAAATGCTATAAAGTTTCTGCTTGCAGGAAACGCAGCGGCAATTTTAGTCGTTATTCTCACAACTGTCCTCAATCTTCCGCTGCCGTTTATGCCGGTTCACCTCTTATTTATAAATCTCCTCACCGATTCGCTTCCGGCTCTTGCTCTTTGCATGGAGCCTATGCAGGACGGTGTTATGAACGAAAAGCCTCGTTCTTCAAAAGAATCCATTCTTAATAAGGAAACAGGTATCTATATTCTTTTCCATAGTATTATTATTGCTGCCTGCGTTATGACAGCTTTTATGATAGGCAGGAGCTATACCGATTCTGCGGCTATGGCAAGCACAATGGCTTTTGGAACATTATGCCTTGCACGTCTTTTTGAAGGATTCGACAGCAGAGGAAAGTATTCCCTCGCAAAGCTTGGATTTACAAAAAATATGTTTTCGATCGCAGCTTTCTGTCTGGGAGCAGTTTTGCTTGTCGCCGTTCTTATGATCGCTCCGTTCCACGGATTTATGAGTGTGAGCAATTCGTTTACGGCGGTCAATCTCGCTCAGATGGTCGGACTTGCTGTAATTCCCTTTGCGTTAACGCAGATTCTCAGAATGGTCAGAGAAGCGGTATCGAAAAAATAAGAAACAGGTGCTCAGCGGTTGCTTTTTCTGTTATTATAAGGGGACGCTGTCCCCTTAAACCCCTGCCAAAGGGACGTACAGTCCCTTTGGAAACCCGGTATTAATCCTTACGGATACCCATAAAGGGTATCCGTAAGGATTAGGGCAGGATGCCCAAGCGGAAATAACTCCTTTCAGCAAGAAATCAGGGAAACAAAGTCCGCTTGATAAATATAACAAAAAGAAAATGCTATTGCCCTGTAATAAGTCTCGATTTTGTTTGACGAATCTGAATAACTATGCTATAATATTAGCATAGTTATTTTTTTAGGAGAAAATATAAATGGAATTATTTCTCGTTATCGCTGTTATTGGTGTGATCTGCATTATTTTTGGAATCGGAACGGATTTTTTGCTTTATGCCGCCGTTGGACTTGTCGGATTGATTATAATATCTATGTTTTTGATATTTTTATGGTTTATGGCGGCTCTTGTTTTTTCAAAAAAGAAAAATGCAGTCTTTTCAAAAATTGATAAGCCGTCGGACGGGAAATTCAAATCCGCTTTTTATGTGATCGGCGAAAAGGAATATCCGTGCTTTTTTCCAAGCGAATTTAGAATAATGTATAAAAAGGATAAGCAGTACAGGGTTTTGCTGAACGAAAAAAGGGGTAAGGTTTTCGATAGGTTTTCTATGATAACCTGTATTGCCGGATTTATTTTCAGTCTGACTGTAGTTGGCGCTGTGATCTGGTTTTTAGCTTTTTTAAGGAGATGATATAATGGAGGAACATATCTGCGGCGGATGCGGTGTGCATCAGGAAATAATAGAAAAGGTCTCGAAGGTCATGCCTGATGAATCGGTTCTTTACGAGGCGGCGGAGCTTCTTAAGGTTTTCGGCGATTCTACGAGGATACGCATAATTTTTGTCCTCTGCCAGAGCGAAATGTGCGTCTGCGATATCGCAAAGCTTCTGGGCATGACTCAGTCCGCTATCTCTCATCAGCTTCGTGTTCTGAAACAGGCAAGGCTTGTGAGTACCCGCAGAGACGGAAAAACGATTTTTTATTCTCTTTGCGACGCTCATGTTAAAACTATCTTTTATCATGCTATGGAACACGTTATGGAGTGAAAATAATGGAATATTTTGATTTTCATACTCATGCTTTTACCGATTCGCTTGCTGAAAGAGCTGTTGGTTCTCTTGTCGGAACAAGCGGGATCATGCCTTTTACCGACGGTACTTTGGGCGGTTTAAAGCGGCTGATGGCTGAAAGAAGTATTGGCAAGGCTATGATACTTCCCATAGCTACAAAGCCTAAACAGCAGAAAAACATTAATAATTGGGCGGCGGAGATCATGGGGGACGGTATTTATTGCTGCGGATCGGTTCATCCTGATGCAGAGGACGCTGCTGAAGAGGTCGAACGCATAAAGGCTCTCGGACTTTGCGGAGTTAAGTTTCATTCGGAGTATCAGATGTTTTGTCCCGATGAAGAGAGAATGTTTCCCATATATGAGAAAATTTCAGAAGCAGGGCTTATTGCGGTCTTTCACGGCGGCTGGGATCCGTACTGCAAAGGCGAAGTTAAGGCAACTCCGAAAAGCTTCGCTCACGTTGCAGAGCAGTTTCCGAACATGAAAATAGTTGCCGCACACCTTGGCGGAATGAAGCTCTGGGACGATGTTGAAGAGTATATCGCCGGAAAATTCGATAATCTCTGGCTTGATACGGGCATTGTCTCGAAGTATATAGACGACAGCCGTTTCCTCAGAATTATTAAGCTGCACGGTATTGAACGAGTACTTTTCGGCAGCGATTGTCCCTGGGATGACCCTGCGGATGAAATTGACCTGATAAACCGCCAGCCGCTTAACAATAAGGAAAAGAAACTTATTTTTTATAAGAATGCAGAAATGCTGATAAATTCTGTTTTGGAACAGGAGTGAACTAAAATTGAAAAATTTACTTTTTATCGGAGACGTTGTGGGCAAGGCAGGATGCGATTTTCTTGCATCTAAGCTGAACGGAATAAAACGTCTTTATAATATAGATGTGACTGTCGTTAACGGAGAAAATTCTGCTCAGGGAAACGGCATCACACGCTCTTCCGCCGATTCTATCATCAGGGCGGGAGCGGATATCATCACTACCGGAAATCACGCTTTCAGGCGGAAAGAGGCTCTTGATATTTTTGACGAGGATTATATTATCCGTCCGGCAAATTATCCTGAGGGCGGCTGCGTCGGCAGGGGAGTATGCATTCTCGATATGGGGGCGTACTCGGTCGCTTTCGTGAACCTTATGGGTACGGTTTATATGGATCCGCTTGATAATCCTTTTACTAAAATTGACGAGCTCCTTGAGCAGATCTCCGTCCCGAATATTTTTGTTGATTTTCATGCGGAGGCTACTTCCGAAAAAAAGGCAATGGGATATCATCTTGCCGGAAGAGTTTCAGGCGTTTTCGGTACCCATACTCATGTCCAGACTGCCGACGAATGCATTCTTAACGGTAAAACTGCTTATATTACCGATGTCGGAATGACAGGTCCGGAGCATTCCTGCCTTGGAGTTGAAATTCAGCCGGCTGTTGACAGACTCCGTTTTCGTATGCCTGTAAGGTTCAAAGAAGCGGATGGAGAGTGTTTTTTATGTGGAATTGTGTCATCATTTGATGAAAAAGATGGCAAAACGCACAAAGTTGAACGAATAATTGTAAGATAATACACAAAATTTGCTTTAGGTACTTGCTTTTTTAAAAAAAATGGTCTATAATAATATACACTGTACTATAGCCATATGGCAAATATTAATAATTGTACAAAATTTATTGGCAGGAGGTTTACCATTATGGAGATTTTAAAAGTATCATCGCATTCATCACCAAATTCAGTTGCAGGTGCAATTGCCGGTGTGATCAGAGAGCAGAAGGCTGTTGAGGTTCAGGCAGTAGGTGCAGGAGCTGCAAATCAGGCTATTAAGGCTATAGCAATTGCAAGAGGTTATCTTGCGCCTATCGGAATAGACCTTATATGTGTTCCTGCTTTTGCAAATATTCAGATCGACGGTGAAGAAAGAACTGCTATCAAGCTGATTTGCGAGCAGAGATAATTCAGATGATATTGAGGGCGGACAGATAATGTCCGCTTTTCTTTTTTGGAGGATATATCATGGCGGCTAATCTTTTCAGTGAAATTGAATATCTTAAGGGAGTCGGTCCGGCTAAGGGAGAGAAATATCGTAAATTAGGCATAAATTCTCCTTATGAGCTGATTTATCATATTCCGAGAGCATACCTCGATTTTCGGGCTTATGTTCCGGTTTGTCAGGCTGAACTGAATGAATATAACGTTCTGAAGCTCACTGTTTTCCGCAAGCTTCCTCCGCAGAGGATAAGGGGCGGACTCGTTATCTGCAAGGCGGCGGCTTCCGACGGCATCGACGATATTCTCATCGTTGTTTATAATAATATTTACGGCTTTCAGGCGCTTAAAGAGGGCGGCACTTACTATATGTACGGAAAAGTTACCGGTAATCTGCTAAGAAAAGAGATCAGCTCTCCGGTTTATATAAGTTCGGAGCAGAAAGTGCTTATTCAGCCTGTTTATCATCTTACGCAAGGTCTGTCCGTTAATATGGTGCGTACCAATATGCGGCAGGCTCTCGATCTTATGAAAACTGAGCCTTTTGAAACTCTTCCCGATAATGTCATGAGACGGTATGAGCTTTGTCCGCTGGTCTGGGCGCTGGAAAATATCCACTTCCCCGAAAGCGATATGGCGGCTGAAACCGCAAGACGGAGGCTCGCTTTCGATGAGCTTTTAAAGCTTCAGCTTGGAATGTCCTTGATGAAGTCAAGAAGCCGCAGAAGCAACGCCTTTAAAATGAATTCTTCCCTTAAAATAGAGGAATTCACCGACAATCTTCCGTTTGAAATGACTGACGATCAGCAAAGGGCAGTTCGGGAGATAGTCGGAGATTTGTGCAGAGATGTTCCCATGAACCGTCTTTTGCAGGGCGACGTCGGCAGCGGTAAGACTGCTGTTGCGGCGGCAGCTTGCTATTTTGCGGCAAAAAATGGGGTTCAGTCCGCACTTATGGCTCCGACCGAGATCCTCGCTTCGCAGCATTTCAAGACGCTCAGCGCTTTTCTTGAACCGTTCGGCGTCAGCGTTTGTCTGCTCACAGGCTCGATGACGGCAAAGAAAAAGGCTTCGGTAAGGGAAAAAATCGAGTCGGGCGAAATCGACGTTATTGTCGGTACACACGCTATTATTCAAAAGGACGTTCAATATAAGTCGCTTGCGCTCGTCATTACCGATGAACAGCACCGTTTCGGAGTTGCTCAGAGGGCGGCGCTTGCTGAAAAAGGCGATTCGCCGCATAAACTCGTTATGTCCGCTACTCCTATACCGAGAACCCTTGCTCTCATAATTTACGGAGATCTCGATATATCGGCGATTACTCAGCTTCCGAAAGGCAGGAAACCGATAAAAACTTACGCCGTTACAGGCAAGCTCAGGAGCAGGGCGTTCGGATTCGTCCGCAGCAGGCTCGACGAGGGACGGCAGGCTTATGTGGTTTGTCCGATGATTGAGGAGAGCGAGAGCGATCTTTTTGCCGTTAAATCGTATGCCGAGGACGCTGCAAACGGCAATTTGAAGGGGTATTCCACCGCTTTGCTCCACGGAAAAATGAGCGCTGCCGAAAAGGACAGGACTATGAAAAAGTTCCGTGACGGCGAAATTCAGGCTCTTATCTGCACCACCGTGGTCGAAGTCGGGGTGGACGTTCCGAATGCGGCGGTCATGGTCATCGAAAATGCCGAAAGATTCGGTCTTTCTCAGCTCCATCAGCTCCGTGGACGTGTCGGACGCGGAGAATTTGAAAGCTCCTGCATCCTCATTACTGACAATACTTCCGACGAATGCGTTAAGCGTATGAAGATCATGTCATCGACTTCCGACGGCTTTAAAATTTCCGAGGAGGACCTGAAAATGCGTGGCCCCGGAGATTTCTTCGGCAACGCTCAGCATGGTTTGCCGCCGCTGAAAATTGCCGATATTGCGTGCAATATGAAGCTTATGAACAAGGCTCAGAATTGCGCGCGGGAGCTTCTGGAGGATGATCCGAATCTTGAAAAACCGCAGAATCGTGCGCTTAAAATGGACGTTATGAGGCTGTTTAATAAGGATATTGTGGGATGATTTAATCTTCATCAGTAAAAATGAATAAATCGTTAGGTGTACATTCAAGAATTAAACACATAGCTTCTATATTTTCATACTTTATGGATGAGGTTTGATTGTTTATCATTTTATTAAAATTTTGGTAGCTCATTCCAAGCTGTTTATATAGCCAATATTTTGTTTTACCTTTTTCTTTAAGAAGTTTGATTACATTTAATTGTAGCATACCGTATCTCCTTATTATATAATTTACAAATTAGATAATAAAACATTTTTATACTTGACATATAGACCATTGCATTATATAATTTAAGAATGAGATATTTGGAGGTGCATTATGCATAAGGATTATATTAAAATGAAAATTTGTCAGGCGATAGATGAATTGAATTTTAACGAAAGCAAAATTATACAGGATATTCAAACTGCATTGAAAGAATATAATGGTAATGATTTTGAAACAGTAGAAAAAATCGTAGAAATACTTGAAGAAAATGGAATAGAATGTGGAAACTGTCATGATTTTTAATATAAGTTTCCCTATATACCGATATTTTGAAATTTTTTCAAAAAAATCTGAAAAAAATTTCAAAAAATGCTTGACAAATCAAAATAGTTGTGATATAATTAATATCGTCGTCAGGGAGATGACGCAAAAACGGCAAAAAGTGTGGGGGTTTAGCTCAGCTGGGAGAGCATCTGCCTTACAAGCAGAGGGTCACAGGTTCGAGCCCTGTAGTCCCCACCATTGGCCCGGTAGTTCAGTTGGTTAGAACGCTAGCCTGTCACGCTAGAGGTCGT
>JAFTQW010000066.1 GCA_017462565.1 Ruminococcus sp. | reverse complement strand
TTCGGTAGATGAAAAACGGATTTCGATAATATATGCATCTACCGCAAAGTGCTGATAAGCACCATAGATGCGATATTTGTGTGAATACGAATCGGATTTGTTTGTATAATGTCATTGACTAAATCAAGACTATATGGTATAATGTCTATATTAAACGAATTGCAGACAAAACTATTTTTATACAGTAAAATTGTTACTGCGTAAAAATAACGCTCTAATATAGAAGTTTTTCAACAACAATTATGTAAAGACTTGTATGGCGGATTTTAAAATTTAACAGGCAGATACTTCATAACGAGGTATCTGCCTGTTTTGTATTATTTTAGAACTTGTACTTTTATTTTTATGTATTTTCAGGATTTCTTAAATGAGATGCTTTGCAAAAAAATCGCCATTTACTTGATGTTGAAATTTTGGAAACTTAAGGAAGTACTGAAAAATCACACCTGACGGTTCTGGAGATGCTGTATCAACTATAATTGATGATATTATATCATATTTTGTCAAATATTCCGAGAGCGATATTATTGATTGCAAATAGTGACGAATATGTTATATTAAAGTCACCACAGTGTAATTTTCTGTTGATATAATTAAGGAAACATTGATTAAATCCTGTGTACAGGTTGCGTAGTCAGATTTTTTGTTAGATTGTATAAAAATTTCGCAGGCAGGCTGCTCGAACGAGCCGTCACCTCTGTCACTACGTGGCATCTACCCACCTCATGGAGAGCCATCTGTCAAGAAATTTATGTGCAGGATGACGGAAAATATGTACTCCAAGGGCGCTTTTTCAGGCGCAGCAAGATGTGTGCCGAGCCGTTAGGCGTGATTTATTCAATGCTTTCTTAATTTGTAATTTCAATAAAGGAGAGTTAAAATGAAGAAAAATAATTTGAAAAAAGGATTATCTTATTTTATTTTAAGCATAGTTGCTGCGGTTATAGGTATTCTTCTGATACCTGTAGGAATAATTATTTTTGTTGTAAATTTTATCTGGAAGCTGACAGATAAAACAATAAAGCGCTTCGGAAAGGAGTAAGATTCATGAAAAAGAGATCATTGCCGATCGGCAAGGTGATTCTGAGAATATTTGCTGCCATTTTTATTCTGATAGTTCTTTTTATGGGGTTTTTTGGAATAAAAGGATATAAAATGTATAAAAATGCAACAGAAAAAAGAACAATTGAAGAAATCGTTGAATCAATTCGTTCTCAGGAACATTTTATTCCCTATGAAGAATTACCGGAAATATACATAGATGCGGTAATCTCAGTTGAAGACAAGCGTTTTGAAAAACATTCAGGAGTAGATATAAAGGCAATAGGACGAGCTGTTTTAACAGATATAAAAACAATGTCAATGGCAGAGGGAGGAAGCACTATCACTCAGCAGATAGCAAAGAATCTTCTTTTTACTCAGGACAAACATATTGAACGCAAATTTGCAGAAGTGTTTGCTGCATTTGCGTTTGAAAAAGAATATACAAAAAAAGAACTTTTCGAGATATATGTTAATACGATTTATTTCGGAAGCGGATATTATGGTATTTACGAGGCTTCGCAGGGATATTTCGGCAAAATACCGTCAGAACTTTCGGATTATGAAGCGGTTATGCTTGCAGGAATACCAAATGCGCCGTCGGATTACTCTTTGGATAATGATAAAGAGCTTGCGAAAAAAAGGATGACGTACGTTTTAAAATGTATGGAACGCAACAAAAAAATCACATTGGAAGAAGCTGCTGATATTTTGAATCAAGAGGATTCGGATACTTGACATATCTGGTTATTTGTGTTAAAATTAATATAGATTTTAATGTAGATGAAAGAGATTTTTTAGAGGTTGCTTTAAAAGATTAAAGTCTTGAAAAATAACGGCAAGGAGGAGAAGAATGCCGGATCTTATAAGTCAGGAGCAGCATCGTGCAGAGGTTACTGCACTTAATCACGAAATATACAGGCTTACAAAGCAAATTGAGGAAACAGAACGTGACCGGGCAAAAAAAAGTGCCATCGATCCGCAAGATCCGTTTAATAATCCTACAGAATATCATTCTTATAACGGAGATTATACAGAGATTCTTCCGCAGATAACCATTCCGGAATATCATATTGATCTTAATCCATGTTATGAAGAACGGAAACGGATAAAACGATATTATTCTGCCGGAGGATGGTGTGCGATACTTCAGTTTATTCTGTCAATTTTTGCCGGAACGGCTGCAATACGTCTGATAATGAAAATTTTTGCTGAATTATATCCAAACGCAGATTCAGTTTCAATTTACACCTATATCAAGGCATCTTCAATATTGATTGGTTTGAATATGCTTATATATATTTTTTCAAATGTCGGGATTGGTTTTTTAGGGATAAAAATATCAAAAACACGTTTTTCAGATCTTATTAAAACGCATGATTTCGGTTTAGGAAATGCGGTTCAATATTGTTTTATTGCATTTTTTATATGGATCTCTTCGACATTTATTTCAGTTGGTTTAGGAAATATTTTTGATAAGTTAGGCTATTCAATTGACGTTTCAGATACAAGCGGATTAGGCGTTACAGCTCTTGGAATGACGATTTCAATAATCTATCATTGTGTAATTGCTCCCGTTACAGAAGAATTTTTCTTTCGTGGAGCTTTGTTAAGATTATTTTCAAAGTCAAATCAAAGATTTGCCGTATTTATAACTGCCGTATTTTTCGGTCTTGCTCACGGAAATTTAAGACAGTTTATACTCGCATTTTTTACCGGAATTTTTCTTGCTCACATTACGCTGAAACATGGCTCGATCATTCCTTCAATCATTGTTCATATGTTTGTGAATACATTCTCAACCGTAATTGGCTTGTTTGACTTTACGTATAATGAACAGATAGTTTTATTGCGTGTCATGTATGTTGCAGCAGCTATAGGAGCGTTAATGCTGCTTATATTCAGAGTGCACGACAGAGTTCCTCAGACAACTCCGGCTCAGGTTCAGCGAGGAGGAGTTATTGCACGGGGAACGATCAGCGTTGTTCTTGCATTTACTGTTCAGATTTTTTATGGAATATATCTTGTATATGCAAACAGCAGATAATAAAAACCTGCATTTATAGGAAAGAAAGACGTGCGTCTTTATTCTATGAATACAGATTATAAATACTCTGCCACCGGGTAGAGAAGCGAAAGCATTCGTTACACATCGTTAGGTCTTTGAAGATGTGTAAACGGATGCTTATTTTATTTTGGAGGTATTTATATGCTATCAAAAAAAGTCAAATCGGTCGTTGCTTATTTTTCAAAAAGCGAGATCATATTGTGGTGTGCGTCAGTTATACTTATAGCTGCGTCTTTTATTATATTTGACCGGGAAAACCTTATTACTCTTACCGCTTCATTAATAGGAGTTACATCATTGATATTCAATGCAAAGGGGAATCCGTTCGGACAATTTCTGATGATCATATTCAGTATACTTTACGGCATCATTTCTTTTAAATGCGCTTATTACGGAGAAATGATAACATACCTGGGCATGACAGCTCCAATGGCTGTTTTTTCGCTTATTTCATGGCTCAGAAACCCATATAACGGAAACAGGTCAGAGGTTAAGGTCAACAGCATTAAAGTAAAAGAAAGTATTTTTATGCTGCTTCTGACGATGATTGTCACATTGATGTTTTACTATATTCTGGAGGCTTTTCATACAGCTAACCTTATACCGAGTACTATATCCGTTACAACAAGCTTCATTGCCGTTTATTTAACGTTCAGAAGAAGCGCATTTTATGCTATAGGTTATGCCGCAAATGACATAGTGCTTATTATTTTGTGGATAATGGCGTCATTTTCTGATATTTCATATTTATCCGTTACGGTTTGCTTTATAATATTCTTGGCAAATGATATTTACGGATTTATAAATTGGTCAAAAATGAAGAAAAGGCAAAGTGACTAAAGAAAGGATCGCCGTACATTAAGAACCTTTATTCATCCGGATTTTGCGGTTCTCTATGCAGCATAGGTTGAATAACGTTAATGTTTATGTTAGAATAAAATCAAAGGAGATGAATATTATGAACAATTATGTTACAGGTTCAACTATCAAAGCCCTAAGAGAGGCGAAGAAACTAACTCAATCGCAGCTTGCCGATATTATTTCAGTAAGCGATAAAGCTGTTTCACGCTGGGAAACAGGAAAAGGATTTCCGGATATATCCTTACTTGAACCGCTGTCGAAAGCGCTTGGAATATCAGTTATAGAACTTATTTCAGGAGAGTGTATTATCAATAAAAATATTTCGAGTAATATGCAGCGTTCAAAATTTTATGTTTGTCCCATATGCGGCAATGTAATTCATTCTATTGGTGAAACGCTTGTTAGCTGCTGCGGAATAACGCTGCCTGTTCTTGATGCAGAAGAAGATGATAACGTTCATTGCATGAATATTGAATATATCGAGGATGAATCGTATGTTACGATCAAACATGAAATGACAAAACAGCATCATATTTCGTTTATCGCCTATGTTACATCCGATAAAATTGAAATAAAAAAACTTTATCCGGAGGGGAATGCCGAATCAAGATTTTTGATAAGAGGCGATGGCGAAATTTATTGCTACTGTAATCATCACGGTTTATTCAAACAAAAATTCAGAAGAAAAAAATGAGAATATTTTGACTTTTTCTCCGTTTACTAATATCAAATTTTATTTTTATTATGATTGTTTTTTGATAAAATGAAAAAAATTTCAGATTTCTATGGACAAACGAAAAAAAATGTAGTATAATAAATTTGTATATGTAAAACTTGAGATATGAGTCTGCAAAAATTCAGTATAAAAAGCATTTTGCGGATAAATTTTCTTAATTTAATCGGAGGAATTTAAATGAAAAAAATCAATAGGTTTGCCGCTGCTGCTCTTGCATTTGCTATTGCGACAACTGCTGCCGGATGTTCAGCCCCCGGAGCTATAACGATCGGCAACGGAACAAAATATGCTCTTACAGTTGACGGATACGAAGTGCCGGCAGGTATTTTTATTAATAATGAAATAAGTGCATACCGCACAGCTATGTATCAAATCGCAATGACCAATAATTCTGTTCCTACATTTGAGGAAATGAAGAAAGTTCATATCGGAAACATGGAAGCTGAGGACTGGATTCAGGAAGAGGCAACTGAAACTTGCAAAAGATTTGTGGCAGTTGAAAAAGAGTTTGATAAAATCGGCGGACAGCTTACTCAGGAAGAAGAGGACGAGGTCAGCAATTATATCAAATCTATGGATAAGGATCTGACGGAGGAAAACGGTATCGGAGAGGAATCTCTGTTCATTGTGCAGAGAAATACTTATAAACAGAATTATCTCTTCAAGCATTATTATGGAATTGACAGCGAAAGAGGCTGCTCAGAAGATGAACTGAAACAGTATTTTTCGGATAATACCGCAAGAATAAAATATATTGCTATTAAAACGACAGATGCTGACGGCGCTGCTCTCAGTGAAGATGATCAAAGAGAGCTTGATGATATGATCGACGATTATATCAAAGAAATAAATTCCGAAACGGATAATAAGGCTAAAATGCAAAAGGTTGACGAGGTAAAAGAAGAATATAACGAATATCTTGCCGCTCAGACAACACCTGATGACTCTGCGTCAACAACTACTACTACGACTACCACCACCACTACTACTTCCGATTCTTCCGGCAGTGATGCAACAACAACTACTACTACAGCTGATCCTTATGCAAATGAAGTTACAGTAACAAAGTATACTACTACCGTTCCGTCAGAAGATAATGCGGTGACTACGACTCAGGCGGAGGAAACTGAAGCACAGAAAGCTGAAAGAGCTCTTAATGAAAAAATCTTCGGCGACCTTCCAACTTATGAAGCCGTTAGATATCAGTATGATGACGATACAGTATATATCCTTATCAAGGGCGATATTACGGAACGTCTTACCGAAGATGATCTTTGGAATGAAGAACAGATACTTAGTGTTCTTACACAGCGTTACGGACAGGATTTCATTGATTGGATCGAAAGCATAACTGATGGTTATACAGTTGAAAAAAATAATTCAGCATACAGGAGATATGCTCCTTTTAAGCTTGATATTGAGGATGTTTCATTATTTGGCTAAAAAAACAAGGGCTGCTGCAAAAAAATTGCGGCAGCCCTTTTAATACTAATCCCCAAAATAACAATAGATAAACTTGCGGCATAAATTCCACCATGCTGCGTCGAACATCCTCGACAGGTGACTCCCCACGGTGTGGGGAGATGTCACGAAGTGACAGAGGGGACGGCTCGTTCGAGCAGCCTGTCTTGCGGTGTTCTCCTTGCTTGATGAAATTTCTGCTCGCAATTTTATCTATCAACATTTCGGGGATTAGTATAATTTTTATTCAATCTAATCCTGAAAAATCAAAATCGGGAACATACTCTTTTGAGGCAGATGATTTTTCCTGTATAAAACCATTTATTCCAAGCCCGGCAGCATGATCGGCGACGCTTCGATACTCCATTTTTGTTACCTTTCTCTTAATTTCAGAGTATTTATCACTTATAAAATCGAATGGAGTATACTGATTCATAATGCTTACCAGAACTGAATCAGAGCTTGTGTTTTCTGCTATCCAATCCATAATCTTCATTGAATCATGACGCTGTTTTGGAAGTATCAGATGGCGTATAATTGTTCCACGAATAAGACCTCCGTCAGAATTATATTGAAGCCTGCCCACCTGATCTATCATTTTAAGAACTGCATTTGATGCAAATTGAAAATAATCGGGAGCATTAGAATAACGCTCAGATATTTCCGCTGAATAATATTTAATATCCGGCATATAAACATCGATATAACCATTCAGCATATCGATTGTTTTTTCAAGCTCATATCCGCTGCTGTTGTAAATAACAGGGATATTCAGCTTATGCTTGACCAGCTCAAGTGCATTTATAATTTGTGGTACAAAATGAGTCGGAGTAACAAGCTCGATATTATCCGCACCCTTATCCTGCAAGGAAAGAAAAATATCCGAAAGCTTTTTTACGCTAATGATTTTTCCGTAGTATTCATTGCTGATAAAATTGTTCTGGCAGAAACAGCAATGAAGATTGCATCCGGAGAAAAAAACAGTTCCGGCGCCGTTTTTATATGAAATGCAGGGTTCTTCCCATAAATGAAGGGAAGCTCTTGCAGCAGAAATTTCTGCTCCCATTCCGCATAATCCGGTTGAATGATATCTGTCAGCTCCGCACATTCTCGGACAAAGGCGGCAATTTAATAAAAAATCTTCCAACGAAAATCCTCCTATTATCATATATTCCCATTATAGTATGATTTTACCTTGCTGTCAAGAAGAAAAATTTCTTGACAAAATCTAAAAATAAGATTATAATATAAAATGTATAGTTATATTCATACGAAATAAAATTGGAGGAATTATAATGATAAAAAAAATATTGATAACTGCTCTGTGCTCGGTTGCAGCAATATTTGGCGCAGCGGCGTATTCGCTTAGTGCAAATGCTACAACTGTTGAGGATGTTATGGCAGAAGCTCGTTATTGGGGATATCCTGAAAGTATGATTCAGGATGCTTACAATTATTATCTTCAAAGCCCTGAATCATATCATGAAGAAGAGTTTGATATGGCAATAAAATATCTCAGAGATTCCGGAAAAAATTTAGTAACAACAAATGCGCAGCAGCACGATAAGCTTGTTGGAACGACTACAACTACGACTACAACGGCATCAGCATCTGATACATCTCAAACGGATAATTCCGGAAGCGTTTCTACTGAACCGGCTGCCGGAAATAATGATACGCCGGTTTCGTCAAGCGTGATTACTCTGACCATGCCGGACGGAACAAAGTTTGACCGCATAAGTAAAGATGATTTCATCAAGCTTAGCTACGATGAAAAAATGGCATATATCAGTTCGTTTTCTCCCGATCAGCAGCAGGTTATTATTGATAATCTTTCACCGGAGGAACGCAGAAGCATTCTTAAGCAGCTGCCGGTCGATCAGAAGGTTGACGCTGTAAAAGGTCTTTCAGACGCCATGAAAACAATGGGATTAAATATTTCCATTGAGGAAGTCAGCGATGATTCTCTTGAGCTTTCTATGAGAAATGAAAGCGGAGAACTTGTCAGTGTTTCAAATGCCGTTACTCTTGTTGAGGAGACAGGTTATGACAGAAGAAAGATTTTTGCTGCCGCCGGAGCATTATTCGTTGTTTCTGCTGTAGGATTGTATATTTTAATACATCAGACGTTTAAACGCAAAGAGATCGGGGAGGAAAATGAGTAATATTAAAAAGGATAAAGAAAACAATATTCTTATACACGTCGTTACACCGTTTATCGTTCTGGCATTTTGTATTGGAATAATTATGATAGCTCTTATAAAGCCGTCCGATAAGCTTAAAGTTTACAAAAACCTTATTTTCATGGATGAATTAAAAATGGATCCGGGTGATGCCAATGTCGGACTTATAATCAAGGAGAACGAAATTAAAGAAGATTATTCCGGTGAAACCTATGAAACAGGAGAAATAATCCGTCCTGTTTACGGCGAAATGTATGCTATAATGAGGAGTGACGTTCTTGAACTTGATGTTCCCGTGTATTGGGGCAGCGACGTTGAGCTTTTTGAAAGAGGAGCCTGTCAGGCGTCCAGTTCTGCTGTTATAGGTGATAACGGAAACACAGTCATCAGCGCTCATGTTGATACTTTCTTCTCAGATCTTGAGAAGTTTAAAGAGGGAGACAGTATCACTCTTTTAACTAACTACGGCGAGTTCACTTATACTGTTAAAGAGCTTATTTCCTTTAAAAGCAGCAATAATAAATACGTTAATCCGTCTCAGGATGAGAATAAGCTTACACTTTATACCTGTAAAAAGGACATTCTCGGAGCATCTGATGAACGTATCGGAGTTATTTGCGAACTTACAGAAAGAAAATTTTATAAAGGCTCAGAGGAGGGGAATGTAAATTGAAAAAAGTTACGGCATATCTTCCTTCGTTGATCCTTTCAATTATTCTTGTATTATGTTTTATAGCAAGTGTGGCTGTAATAATTGTAGATATCAACGTTACAGAAAATAATGCAGTTTCACTTGCCGAAAAGCAAGAACTTACTTCAAAATCAATGGCTCAGATAGAAAAAAGCTTTAAAGAAAAATCCGGTTCAACAGGAATTCCGGCATCTGTTTATACAGATGCAATAGACGACAAATATCTTAAAGAGGTTATTGAAATTTATATCACCAAAGCTTTTAAATTATTTACTGAACCGGAATTAGAAGGAGGATATGATCCATCAGTCCCTAACAGTAAACTTGAATCTTCCATAGATGCTTTTTTCAACGAGCAAGCTGAAAAAAACGATTATGAAAAAGATGAAGCATTTCTGAAAACTTTGGAAGCAACGAAGAAAAATGCCTATAAAATAATCGGAAACAACTGCGACGTTTATAAATTATCGTCTTTATATAAACATGGCGCCATTCCGAAAATATCAAAGCTTTATAAAATGCGTCCGCTTCTTACGTTTGCTTCAAGCGGAGCTGTTGTTCTTCTGATTCTGTTTCTGTTAGCTATAAATCGCAAGGACAAAAAAGTATTCCTGTATTGGACAGGAATTTCCGCTGTTATTTCTGGTGTTATCGGAACTGTTCCGAGCGCTTATTTGCTTGCAACAAAGTATTTTAATGCATTTTCAATCAAACAGCCCCAGGTTTTCGCTGCCTATACCGGAGCAATGTATAAAATTACAGAAGCGTTCATGGCATCAAGTATTGCATTGATAGTTGTTGGAATTTCGATTATTGTTCTTTATGCAGTATTTTGCGGTAAAAATAAAATTGCTGAGCAAAAAACGGAAGTTGTAGAAAAATCTGAATCTGATTAATAAATGAAAGCTCTTAGTTCTGAAAATGAACTAAGAGCTTTTTGTATCATTTTTGTTTTCATGACGTTCGTTGATTTCTTCTTTGAAATCAAGAAAATATTGTTTCAGTGTTTTTTCATTATTAGATTTAAGTCTTGGAAAAGATTTTTCAATACGCCTGATGTTAAAACTGCGCTTTTCAAGCTGATTTTTATATTTTTCACGAAGTTCTTCCGTTCTTTTACGCATTTCGTTGCGCTTTTCATCAAGTGCATCTTTGCGGGTTTTGATTTCTTCGACAGTATCAAATATCTTTTCGCCTGTTTTATCAGAAATTTTACGCATTTCTGCTGAAATTCCTTCCAGAACATGAATCTTCTTTTTGAAGTTAATAATTGCAAGAACAGTGAAGATTATATCCGAAACAAAGCCGAGCATTATAACAGAAATAATTATAATTCCTAAAGTACGGGGGATATGACTGACGAAAACTGTTATCAGCGGGTGAATCAATCTTACAACGATAAGGCAGGCGACTCCCCACAGCAAAGAAAATTTAAGACAAATATACCCATGCAGGTTGAATTTTTCCTGAGAATAATCCCACCATTTCATGTTAAAGATTTTTTCCAGAATGAATCCCGTAAACAGTTCAAGAAGTGAAGTAAGGATCACTGATCCCAAATAAAGAACAATAAGATTATTTTTTATCGGTTCAAGAATTCCGACAACAATAATCACTCCAAATCCATAAATTGGACAATAAGGACCATTCAGAAAACCTCGGTTAATAAATTTTCCTTGTTCAACAGCCTGATAAACAACTTCCAGACTCCAGCCAAAGAATGCATAAATTATAAAATATGAAATAATATTATAAAAATTCATGTAATCTATTTGAAACACCTCTTAATATCCAAGTTCTTCGCCGACAATAATCACCTTAATACGTCCCTTATGGCGCTGTTGAGCTGAAATAAGGTAATTGCAGCAGATTCTGCCGTCTCCGGAGCAGCCGTCATATATTTGACGATCACTTTTATGAAGAGAGACACATTCACCGTTTTCCCGGCAATAAGTCGGGCAATTAAGTCTTACGCAGTTAGGAGGAGCGGCTTCGGTTTTTACACGAATTTCTGCTTCTTTAAGATCACGTACGATCTTATTATATCCGGCAATAATAATTACCGATTCCGGACCAAAAGCGATTGCAGCAATTCTGTTGCTGTTTCCGTCAACATTATAAAGAACGCCGTCCTCGGTGATAGCGTTAGCACTTGAAATATAAACGTCAGCCGAAAAAGCCTGTCTGTAGATTTTCATTGCCTCTTCAGGCGAATTTGCCTTAGAACGATCGAGATATGTATATTCAGGAGAACTGATAAGATCCTGAATGCCGCATTCAGTCATTGAGACAGTTCCGCCGTGTGTTATAACGTCTCCCTTTTTTAAAAGAGATTTAACGATTTCCGGCACATCATTTTTGGTTTCGGCGTAATAAAATTCCATATTGTTTTTTCTGATTTTTTCGCCGACTTTGTCTATCTTCTTTTTAAGAAGTAATTTTTTATTTTCATCCATGATTAAGAAGTCCTTTCTAAGAGCTTGTTCAGTATATATGCGAATCTTCAATCTGATTTTTTTTGCAGCAATGAAAAATCTAAGGCATATTGTCGCACGGCAAAGATTTTTGGATGCAGTCAATGGCAGAATCCGACAAAAAGATACTGAACAGGCTTTAAATAAAAGCGGGACATATTAGTCCCGCAGAATTATTGAATGTATTATTAGGCGTTATCCGGTTCGAGAACAGCATAGTTGCCGTCCTCACGCATATAAACGACGTTTGTTTCACCGGTTTCGGCATTAGAGAACATAAAGAATTTATGTCCAAGCATATTCATCTGTAAAATAGCCTCTTCAACGTGCATTGGACGCATTTTGAACTTTTTATGCTTGATTACCTCATAATCGGATACATCAGAAACAGGCTCAGCAAAAGCATCCTTAAAGGCTGTATCTTTAAGCTTTTTCTCAATACGGGTTTTATTTTTACGAATCTGTCTGATAATCTTATCTATAGCGTCATCAAGAGCGACCAGTTTATCTTCGGCGCTGCGTTCAGCACGATAAATCATGCTGTTATACTTTACTGTAAGCTCAAGTTCGATCTGATTCTTGAATTCTTTGATAACAATTTTAGCTTCAGCCTCTTCGCCGAAGAATTTTCCAAGTCTTGAGTCAATTCTCGAAACTGCATATTCTGAAAAATTTTGTGGAATCTGCATTTTCTTTGCTGTGATAGTTGTTTTCATAGATTGTCCTCCTTAGGCTTTGTAAAAAACAAAGCATAAACTTTATGTTTATATTATACCATAGAATTCCGTTGTATACAAGCCTTTTTGTGATATTTGTTGATAACATACAAATATAGCAATCAAATTTATGAAATTTGACTAATTTTGGCTTAAGGCGTCAAGCATGATCTGAGCAATATTTTCAGTTTTAAGAGAAGTATTATTTTTATCTTCAATAAGAATACAGAAAGCAACAGGAAGATCAGGATCGTCGACAAATCCGACAAGAAGAGAGTTTTCAGTGTTGCCCTCGTTAACCTGAGCTGTACCGCTTTTTACTCCGAGCTTATATCCGGTTATCAGATTTGTGTAGTGATTTTCCCCGTTAGTGAGGAGAATCTGCTTGACTGTTTCAGCCGTATCAGAAGAAAAAAGTCTGTCGCTGAACTGCGTTTTAGCGTTATCTTTTATTTTTCCGTAAACGTCAGTTGTGTGGTCAATCAAATGAGGCATAGTCATTTCTCCCGATTCGTTGGCGATAGCGCTCTGCCACATCATAAGCTGTATCGGACTTACAAGCGTGTCGCCCTGACCAATGCATCCCCACTGAGTTTTGAATTCATAGGGATCATTCAGAGTTGTTGACGCCTTCTGGCATTTTATTCCGTCAATATCAAAATATTCTTCTTCATCGTCGTTAACAGCATATCCAAGCTTTTCGTAAACCTTTTTTACCTGACTAAGCGGAAGGTCATCATCTTCAATAAGCTGGGCAAAGAACGGATTACAGCTGTTTTCGACTGCTTGCTGAATATTTTGTGTTCCATGACCGTAAGAGTTATGGCAATCAATGTTATCGCCGCTTTTGTTTACATAAGTTCCGCTGCACGAGAAGCTTTTTGAGAAGAGAGTATCTGCTCCCATTATTTCCAATGCAGCAATAACGGTTGAAACCTTCTGTGTCGAACCCGGAACGGTTCCATAAAGCGTCTTTGATATAAGAGTACCGGATCTGAAATCGGAGATATTTTCATAGCCTTTTGTAACATCAAGTGACGGCAGGCTGGTACAAACGAGAATTTCTCCTGTTTTGTAATTATATGCAACGGCGCATCCGTCCTGATTTCCGAAAGCATTGTAAACGGCACGGTTGGCTTCATGGTCGAGAGTGGTATAAATAGCCGCTTTTCCTCCCTCTCTTACGAGTCCGGCTGAAAAGCTGTAATTATTAAGCTTTTCGAGATTCTGAGCTACGAGCGTATTGGTCATTTGTCCCTTATCATCGCCAATAAGGTTGCCTACATCTATAAAATAATTGTCTTCGTATTCTTCGTTTCCCGAACCGTCAAAAAGCACATCTCCATTTCTGTCATAAACCATTCCAAGCTCATAGTTTTCGGAATGCATCATGTAAAATGAAGCCTCACGCTGGATTTTTATTACAAGTGCGATCATTCCGGCAACAAAAAAAACGAGAAACAGACTTATTATTCCCTGACAACGTTTTATGCTTTTCATGCTTTCTGCCTCCTGAGATTAAAACTTGATAATTTTTTGTGAGGTTTCGGCGGCTTGAAAACAGGGGACTGGCTTGCAACAAGCATTCCTGTCATGAAACCGCTGGTCATAAGCGAGCTTCCTCCTGATGAAATGAATGGAATTGTAACGCCTGTAAACGGTATCATATTGCAGGAGCCGAAAATATTAAGAGCCATCTGAACAGTGAAAGCGGCGCATACTCCGGCAGCCATAGTGCTATGGAAATATGAACGTGGAGGATTGATAAGCGGAAGCATAACTATGATGAGAATTGCCAGAACCATCATCAAAGCATAAAGTAATCCCCATTCTTCAGAAATAGTGGCAAAAACAATATCGTTTTCATGAGCAAATACATTATGAAGGAATCCATATCCCGGTCCTTTTCCAAACCAACCGCCGTTAGCTATTCCGATAAGCGCCTGCGCCTGCTGATAGCCGTTTCCGTTTATATCGTTCCAGATGTCGGCGTGAAGACGTTCCTGAACATATGCCGGAGCAAATTTCATACATATAACAGCCACAGCAAGAAGTATGATTCCTGCGCCGATAAGTTTCTTTTTAGAAAATTTTGCTTTAGGGTAACAAATTCTCAAAAGGAATCCGCAGGCATAAATGCCAATAAAAGTCGGGAGACTTCCAAGATCACGGCACCACCATTGTAAAAGACATATGGCAGCCGTAATTCCCATTAAAGCAAAATTTTCGTAAACTACATGAAAGCAGAGAATTTTATGCTTCTTTTGCTGTTCAGTGATCGACGTTGCACAGGCGAGAACAAACAGCGGTTTAATAAATTCAGAGGGCTGTAAAGTGATCGGTCCGAGATAGATCCACATACTTCTGCTGCCTGTTAATGTCACGATTACGAGCATGAGTACTCCGATGCCGATGTAAAAATATTTTTTCTGCATCTGAAGCCATTTATGATTGCGGCAAAGCAGATATCCGGCTCTGCAGGCGATAAGAGCAGTGATACAGGTTATATAATGCTTGAGAGAAAGATGTACACCGCCGAAGCATGATTGAAAAATAACGCTCATATTCAAAACAAGAAGCAAAAGAAAATCAATAGTAAAGGTTGATTGTTTAAAAAACGGCATTATGATAAAATAAACAAGATCAAGACCGATAACTGCTCCGGCAAGAACAATTACATCAGACAGATCAGAATAATTTCCGTTTAAGAAAACGTTCAGAAGCATTCCTGCATGAGCCAGCAAAACAAAGATTGCAGAAAAAATATAAGAGCATTTATTACCGGACATTTACATCACTCCTTCTTCTGAAAATCAATCGTCTGTTGCCAAGAGTTATCATATCGTTTTCTCTTAGCTGGGTTTGCTTAACGAGATTTCCGTTTACAAAAACTCCCGATTTTGAACCGATATCAGTAATAGTCCAGATACCGTTTGAAATTGTCAGCATTGCATGGTATCTGGAAACGGAAAGATCAGGCAGCCGTATATCAGCTGAAGCGTGTCTGCCGATAAGTATTTCATCGCATCCCAGAGGATAGCTTGTGTTGTAGTCTGCAAGTTCCATGAAGCTGGTCATTCTGTTCCAGCGTTTGTTTCCCGTATTTCGTTCGTGGTAAGCTGCCAAAATCAAAACAAGAGCGCATATATCCAGTGAAGCAGCAGCGACAGCGCAAAGAATCAGCTTTAACGAATCCATGAAAATACCTCCATATTTAAGGCAACACTGCACAAGCTCTGTGCGATGCTGCCTTAATTATTCTTATTTTACAATATAATTATAGCATATCATTCCAGCAATTGCAACCTTAGTTGATAAGATTTAACCAATTGTTACACAACCGTAATGATTATAAAACAAGGCTGTTACACTTTAATGTAACAGCCTTTTCAAATTATTCAGCATTTTCGGATGTTTCGTCCTTTTCTTCAATTGCATTGTCATCAAGAATTGATTCTGAAACAAGACCTTTCATGATCTTTTCAAATTCAGTTCCGTCGATCTTCTCAAATTTAAGGAGATATTTTGCGAGAAAATGAAGCTTATCCATATTATTTTTAAGGATTTCAGCACAATCGCTGTAGGCTTTTTCGATAATAAGCTTAACTTCCTCATCAATCTGAGCTGCAACTGATTCGCTGTAGTTTCTTGTATGACCGTAATCCTTTCCAAGGAAAACTTCGTCATTGTCAGAACCGTAAACAACAGTTCCAAGCTTTTTAGAGAAGCCATATTTTGTTACCATGTTGCGGGCTGTTGAGGTAGCTCTTTCAATATCGTTTGAAGCGCCTGTACAGATATCATCAAGAACGAGTTCTTCTGCAACACGTCCTCCAAGAAGCATTATAATGTTTTCACGCATCTGATTTCTCGAAACGTGCTGATCGTCGGAATCAGGACGTGTAACCGTAAGTCCGGCAGCCATTCCACGCTGAATAATAGTAACCTGATGAACCTTATCCTGCGTTGGAAGATTATAAGCTGCGATTGCATGACCGGCTTCGTGATATGCAGTAACACGTCTGTCATGTTCAGAAACGATACGGGATTTCTTTTCAGGACCTGCAATGACCTTCATAGTTGCTTCTTCGATATCTGCCTCGGTAACAGCCATTCTGCTGTTTCTTGCAGCAAGAAGAGCAGCTTCATTGAGAAGATTTTCAAGATCAGCGCCGGTGAATCCCTGAGTAGTCTGAGCTATTATCTTCAGGTCAACGTCCGGAGCGAGGGGTTTATTTTTCGCGTGAACACGAAGGATCTCTTCACGTCCCTTAACATCAGGATACCCAACAACGATTTGTCTGTCGAATCTTCCCGGACGAAGAAGAGCCGGATCAAGAATATCACGTCTGTTCGTGGCAGCGATAACAATAACGCTTTCATTGCCAGTAAAACCATCCATTTCAACGAGAAGCTGGTTAAGAGTCTGTTCACGCTCATCATGACCGCCTCCAAGACCTGCGCCTCTGTGACGGCCGACAGCGTCGATTTCGTCGATAAATATAATCGCCGGAGCGTGTTTTTTAGCCTGCTCAAAAAGATCTCTCACACGGGAAGCTCCCACGCCGACAAACATTTCTACGAAATCTGAACCGGAAATCGGGAAAAACGGGCATCCTGCCTCGCCTGCAACAGCTCTTGCGAGAAGGGTTTTACCTGTTCCGGGAGGTCCGAGAAGAAGAACACCCTTAGGAACTTTAGCGCCGATTTCTTTATATTTATTAGGATGTTTCAAGAAATCAACAATTTCTTCAAGCTCCTTTTTTTCTTCGTCTGCGCCGGCGACATCATTAAATGTAGCCTTTCTTGCGCTTGCCTGATTTTTCAGATTAGCCTTGGCGAAAGAGGCGTATTTTCCGCCGCCGCCGCTTTGCTTCATCATGAAATACAGGATTGCACAGCCGAGAATAACAGTAATAATAACCGGAATAAGCGAATATATCCATGATCTGTCAGTTATTTTAATATAATTTTGATTGAGAGTCGTTTCTTCAGATAAATATTTTCGGTTATAGAGTTTTCTGTAATCTTCGGTGTCTTCAAGGAAAACACTTACATTCGGAACATCATATTTGTATTCCTTATCGTCGCCTCTGAGCTTATAGGTAAGTTCTCCTGTTCCGAGATCCAGTTCGTAATCGGAAACCTCGAAATTATCGAAATGTACCATTACTTTACTGTAGTTTGTTTTAGCAGAATTCTTTGCAATTTTTGAGCTTACAAAATAAATGCAGCCGATTGCAAGAAGAATTATGATAAGGTAGGTAAAAATGCCCTTGTTCTTTTTTGGTGTCAAATCATCCACTCCAATCAATTATAGCTATATTTAAGATTCTTACTGTATCGCATCCTGGTTTGACTCTGTCGGCGATACCAATTGCTTCTGCGAAAATCGTTCCTGCCTCGTCCTCAATAAAATGAAGCGACGAACGCTGAGCTTTCGGAACAGTTTCGTTTATCAGCTTTTTTATAGACGAATTAAATGTTCTGCCGCTAAGCTGAATTCTATCTCCGAACCGACGATTACGCACGATTGCTCTTCCTATTATTTTATCATAATCAAGAGAGTAAAATGTTAATTTTCCGTGAACATCTTCAATTTTCTTTAAATTTTCACATTCATTCAGCGAACAAAGCATTATTTTATCAGGAAATATTTTATTTTCGCCCAAAACAAGCTCTGCTGAAAGATTTTCAGCTTTATTTTGCGGATAAATTTTTCTGATTTCGATATTTTTTCCATCGGATACCAGAAAAATGTCCCGTGATAAATTCATTTTTCCGCCGCTGAGCAAAATATTATCAGCTGCCGTCAGTCTTTCCGATGAATAGGGGAGAGAATTATCGCTGAAAAGCTCTGCAAGGCATCGGCGGCGGATAACCTTATCATATTTGTCAAGTCCGGAAAATGAGTTCCCATGCCTGCAATTCTGCATGGCTTTTCTTACCTCATGATCAATAAATGCGTTTTCAGAACGTACCGCTTCGATAGCTCCTATAGATGTTTTAACGACGGAGCTGTTTATTTCCTGAAGCAGGGGAATGATCTTGTGGCGGATTTTATTTCGTGTATAATTATCAGAAAGATTTGTGCTGTCGGTGACAAAATTCTGGTTCCGGGATGAAAGAAAAGTCTCTATTTCGCTGCGTGTCACGATCAGAAGAGGCCTTATTATATTGCCTCTTACCGGAGGGATTCCGGAAAGACCTTTTATTGCCGAGCCTCTTGCAAGATTCAGTATAACGGTTTCAAGATTATCGTTTGCATTATGAGCAGTAGCGATTTTTTTATTGACAGAATTTTTGCCGAAAATCTCATAGCGGAGAACTCTTGCTGCTTCCTCGTCGGAAAGACTGTTTTCAGTGGCATATTTTTTTACATCGCATCGTTCAGCTTTAAATGGAATATCCATTTTTTTGCAGAGTCTGCGGCAGAATTCCTCATCGGAATCGCTTTCGCTTCCTCTGAGGGAATGATTAACGTGCAGAGCTTCGATGCTTATATTGAGTTTTTCACGCAGTTCATACAAAATCAGCAGAAGACAAACGCTGTCTGCTCCTCCGGAAAGACCGCAGACAACACAGTCTCCGCTTTCAAGCATTTTATTTTCGCTGATGAACTGATAAATTTTGTTCAGCATTATGTTTATCCCTCCGGAGGAGCGTTATACTCGGGATTTGAAAATCTTGTATACTGACCGTCCCAGATCAGCTCAACAGTACCCGTTTCACCATGACGATTTTTGGCAACTATACATTCAGAAATGTTTTGACGCTGACTTTCTTTATTGTAATATGCTTCACGGTAAAGAAAAAGAACAATATCGGCATCCTGCTCGATAGAACCTGATTCACGGAGATCGGAAAGCATAGGCCGTTTATCATTACGGCTTTCAACGGCACGGGAGAGCTGTGAAAGAAGAATTACCGGAACATTAAGTTCCTTTGCCATAACTTTAAGCTGTCTTGTGATCTCGGAAATAACGACAACACGGTTATCCGAGCGAGATGTAGATTCCATGAGCTGAAGGTAGTCGATAATAACGAGACCGAGATTTTTTGTACGGCGGAGCTTTGCTTTCATTTGCTGAACAGTCATGCTTGCCGTATCATCAATATAAAGCGGAAGTGTACTTAAATAACCTGCGCTTGTTGCAAGCTTTACCCAATCGTCTCCGGAGATTCTTCCGTTTCTGAGCGAATTTGAATCAACAAGAGCTTCTGTCGAAAGTATTCTTGTTGCAAGCTGTTCCTTAGACATTTCGAGGTTGAATGTTACAACTTCCTTTTCGGAATGTCTTGCAACGTTAGTAGCAATATTCATGGCAAAAGAAGTTTTTCCCATACCGGGACGAGCGGCAATGATGATCAGGTCGGACTTATTAAGTCCGGAGGTAATGCTGTCGAGAAGAGTGAAGCCGGTTCTTGCGCCGACATATTTTTCTTTATCAGGACCGGAGATCTTGCCCAGTCTGTCATAAGCCTCGGCGATAGCCTCTGAAATTGGGATAAGTCCACGAACGTCACGTCCCTGACGTATATCGTAAATTTTCTGTTCCGCCGCATCAAGCAGGAGCTGAGAGTCGCTTTCACCGGATTGAATATCATCAAGAATAGCTTTTGCGGCATATCCGAGACTCCGTATAAAATATTTATCCGCAACAATTTTACAGTAGCTTTCAATATTTGAAGTTGAGGGGAGCGTTTCTCCTATTTCGGAAAGATAACGGCGTCCCTCGGCAGAGCTTTCAAAAATATGAAGTTTTTCAGCCTCGTTAAGAACTGTTATAATATCAACAGGAGAACCGGTTGAAAACATTCTTAAAATTATAGAATAAAGAGCCTTATGCTGTTCGCTGTAAAAATATTCCGGCTTTATTTTTTCAACAACAATGGGTAAAATTGAAGAATCGGCAATTACAGCTCCTAAAACGGATTGCTCCGCCTCGATACTGTGCGGCAGTTCTCTGGCGGAGCCATTGAAATTATAATCATCCATAACCAATTACCGGAATCAGCCCTCAACAACCTCAACATCGATAGTTTCAGAAATACCGTTATAAAGCTTGACAACAGCAGTATAAGAACCAAAATTCTTTATGTCGGCGCTGAGAACGATTTTCTTTTTATCGACTTTAACTGCAAGCTGCTCGCTTATTGCGTCAGCAACGTTTCCGGCAGTTACCGAACCGAAAAGCTTTCCGTTTGAGCCTGCTTTAGCCTTTATGTTTACTTTTTTGCCGTTGATCTTGGAAGCAGCTTCTTTTGCAGCCTGGATTTCAAGGTCAATTTTATGCTGTGCGGAGGACTGCTGTCCCTGAAGCTTGCTCATATTCTGTGCAGTTGCTTCCACAGCGTAGCCCTTAGGAAGAAGCATATTTCTTGCATATCCATCGGCAACGTTTTTTACTTCGCCTTTTTTTCCTGAACCTTTTACATCCTGTAAAAAAATAACTTTCATTATAAATCAGCCTTTCTGTAATTATGTATTGTTTAACGACAGACGGTCGTCAATGGCGTGTATCAGCAATTTTACCGCTTCCTGAATCGTTTTGTTTTCAAGCTGTACGGCAGCCATGGTCTGATGACCGCCGCCGCCAAGCTGTTCCATTATGACCTGAACGTTAACGGCTCCGAGCGATCTTGCGGAAATATTAATCGTATTTCCTGTTTTGTACAGGACGAATGAAGCGTCAACGTCAGATATTCCCAGAAGCTCATCAGCAGCCTGAGGAGCGACAATGCGTATATCGTCCGACTTGAAATCAGCAGCGGCGATTGCGCATTTGCGGTGAATTTTAGCCGAAGATACGATTTGCGTTTTCCTTTTGTAGGAATCTATCGAGTTTGAGAAAAGCAGCTTTACAGCCACCGTATCTGCGCCAAGCTTTTTAAGGTATGCCGCAGCTTCAAATGTCCGGACTCCGGTTCTCATAACGAAATTTTTTGTATCGAGCATGATTCCTGCAAGAAGAGCCTCTGCGTAGCAGTTGGGAAATCTTTCATCAGTATTGAATCTGAAATACTGAATGATCTCGGTAACCATTTCCGAAGCTGATGAAGCGTAAGGCTCATGATGGAAAATGACCGCATTGTCGATGAAATTGACAGTTTTTCTGTGGTGATCAATTACCACAACAGATCTCGTTTTTTCATAAAGGCGAGGGCTTTCGATGATATCCTTATTGTGGGTGTCAACGATAATAAGCAGATCGTTTTCTTCAAATATATCTTCAGCTTCCTCCGGTGTGATAAAAAGTGAATTATCAGTTTGTTCTTCGACAATATCAATGAGGTGGGAAGCAAGATTTTTAGAACGATCCACAACGATATGAACTTCCTTGCCGAGCAGACGTACCGCTCCTGCCATACCGCATGAAGCTCCGACAGAATCGAGATCGCCGAATCGGTGTCCCATAATAAAAATCTTTCCTGAACCGGTTATGAGATCCTGCAAAGCGTTTGCGATTACTCTTGTTTTAGCATGAGAACGCTTTTCAATTCCCTTTGAAACTCCGCCGAAAAATCTGTAACCATTTTCGGTTTTAACAACAGCCTGATCGCCGCCTCTGCCAAGAGCCATATCAATACACTGTTTTGCAATTTTCTCGCTTTCTGCGAGCGAATCGGCGCCAAGACCGACTCCGATAGAAAATGTCAGCGGATATTTTGCGGAAATTTTTATGTTGCGGGCAAGATCGAGAATTTTGAATTTTTCTTCGATTATTTGCTTCATATGACGATTTTCAATGACAGCATAAAAGGTGTTGGAAGAGGTTTTTTTAATAAGACCGTTAGTGTTGTTCATAAAATTCTCGATAAGTTTTTCGGTTTCAACTGACGTCTGAGATTTTTCGCTTTCTTTAGCGTTATTCATTATTTCATCATAGTTGTCAATAGTGATAATAACAACGTTCGGATGAGTTTCATCACAGGTCTTTTTAAGCATGAAATAATTGGTATTATCATGAAAATAGAGGACGAGAAAGCTCATATCGTGTCTTTCAAACTTTTCTGCCGCAACCTGATATACGCATCCGTTTATGTGACAGACAGCTGTTCCTTTTTCTGAAAGTGAAGATACATCTATATTGACAAAGTTTTCAAAATTCAAACCGTAAACATCTTGCCCCATGCCGATTTTTTCGGCAAAAATCTGGTTGTACCAGACAAACTGGCGATTTTCGTCTATAACGGCAATAGGCGCCGGCAGAGAATTCATATATTCCGCAGCGGAATTTTCAAGGTGAGAATTCATTTTTGAAATATGTCTTATAGAATTCTTTGAGTATACCAAATAAAATGCTATACAGACAGCAGCAAGGATAAAAGCCGAAATAAAGCAAAAAATCCCGAGATTGCTGTTATATTTATGAAGCAAAAACGCTGATGCGGCAACATCTGTGAGCAGCAGAAGCTGTATCACGAGCAATGCGGCCGAGAATTTGTTTTTCACTTTTTTCGCTCCTTTCAGGAACTATCAGGTTTCCATTATAATAGGAAGAATCATAGGACTTCTTTTTGTTTTCTGATAAATATAATCGGAAAGAGCATCACGAAGCTTTCCTTTCAGTGCATTCCATTCCCGTAATTCAGCATAAGAACATGATGTAAGAACGCTGTTTAAAAGAAGTTTTGCCTCGACCATAAGCTCCTCGGATTCTCTCACGTAGACAAATCCCCGAGAGATAATATCAGGACCGGCAACGATTTCATTGGTAGCACGTTCTATTCCGATAACTATTATAATAAGACCGTCCTGAGCAAGATGCTTTCTGTCACGAAGCACTATCGAACCGACATCGCCGACGCCGAGTCCGTCAACAAGAACTCTTCCTGCCGGAACCTGTGAGACAACGCTCATTCGGCTTCCGTCTGTTTCAATAACGTTGCCGATTTCAGCGATAATAACATTATTTTCCGGAATACCCATCTGGAGAGCAAGACCGGCGTGTTTTTTCAGATGTTTATACTCGCCGTGAACAGGTATAAAGAATTTTGGCTTTGTTAATGCGAGAAGAAGCTTCAATTCTTCCTGACAAGCGTGACCTGAGACGTGAACCTCATACATTGCTTCGTAAACTACCTCGGCACCGGATTTCATCAGTTCGTTGACAACACGGGTAACAAACTTTTCATTTCCCGGAATAGGAGTAGCAGAGATGATGATGAAATCCATTGGAGTGATATTTACCTTTTTATGATCGTTCATAGCCATTCTGGTGAGAGCGGACATAGGTTCGCCCTGACTTCCGGTCGTGATAAGAACGATTCTTTCGCTTTCATATCGGTTCATCATTTCAATGTCAATAATGATTCCGTCCGGCACTTTAAGATAACCGAGTTCAATCGCTGTATTTATGACGTTTATCATGCTTCTTCCGAAAACAGCCACTTTTCTGCCGTATCTTTCGGCAGAATTGATGATTTGCTGAACACGGTGGATATTTGAAGAGAAGGTTGCTATGATGATTCTCTTGCCCTCACCCATTTTGAAGAGCCTGTCGAATGATTCTCCGACGGTTCGCTCCGAATGAGTATATCCGGGGCGTTCAGCATTTGTCGAATCAGCCATAAGAGCAAGAACGCCTCTGCTGCCGAGTTCGCCGAATCTTGCAAGATCGATAATTTCGCCGTCGATAGGGGAGTAATCCACCTTGAAATCGCCTGTGTGGACAATAATTCCAGCCGGAGTGTGAATAGCCATGCCGACAGCATCCGGAATAGAGTGGTTTACCTTAATAAATTCAACTGCCATGCATCCCATTTTAACAGTCTTTTTGGGCTGAACGACATTCAGCGTGACTTTTCCGTAAAGACCGTGTTCACGGAGCTTGCCTTCAATAAGACCTATAGTAAGCCTTGTTCCGTAAACAGGAACGTTGATTTTTTTAAGAAGATAAGCAAGACCGCCGATATGATCTTCATGTCCGTGAGTAATAACGATTCCTCTTATTTTGTCCTTATTGCGCTCAACATAGGTAAAATCGGGTATAACGATATCAACTCCGGGCATATCGGCGTCAGGGAAAGCAAGTCCGCAGTCGAGGATAAAAATGTCGTTGGAGCATTCAAAAACGGTCATATTTTTTCCGATCTCGTTCAATCCGCCGAGAGGAATTATCCTGACCGGAGTCCTTTTTATTTCCTTAGGCTGTTTCGGATGTGGTTTTTCCGGTATGAATGAAGTCTGCGATGGGTTTGCATTGAAATTATTTTTTTTCGGATCTGATGGCCTTGACGGCTTTTTATAATACCTTTTATGTGCAGCCGCAGCATTTCCGTAATTGTTTCTGCGAGTATACTTCTTATTATTTTCTTTTTCGTTCACTATATAACCTCTCTTTCGTTGTCCGGGGAGCTTCTGAACTGGAACGAACGTGTTCATGAAAACTCCTATTTATGTATATACGAATGAATTTCCGAATAAACTAAAGTTCAGAACCTGTCCACATAGAAATAATATGCGGATTTTCGAGAAAAATTTTGCCGAAAAGACGTGCGAAATCTTTATGTGGACAGGTTCTCATATAAAAATGTGTGATTCATTATTTTTTGACATGAAAAAATTTGAATATGCTTCTAAGAGGAAGAAGAACATCATTGAATTATGTATAAAACATTTCTATTCGGAGAAGGGAGAAGAAAAACTTCTCTTAAAATATATTTAATGGCGTTTCTGTATGCCAATAAAGTCTTGAAATTATTGATTTTATCGTTTGAAAGCTGAATTTACAGTATTAATATAATATTTCAAAGAATTGTAAATTCAGCTTTCATCAAAAAAATATACAATACAATTATACAGAGATTTTAGTGAAATGTCAATAGAAAAACGTATTGTTTTTTAACATTATGCATAATAAATAAAATTCGGATATTATTTCCGTTTTTATAAGAATTTGTGTTCAAACTGTAAATACCCTATTTACTCAACGTATCGCCGCATGAGTTTATTTTCCGTAGTTTTTCCGACCATGAATGGCAGAGTTCGGAAGCAGTTTCGGAATTATATGCCTGCGCAACGAGCGTTATCCTGTTTTTTCCGCTTCTCGATATAAGAATTTTTCCTCCATTTTCGGAATAGGCTTTTTTTATCGGTATTTTTTCTGCATTATCAAGAGTTACTTCACGTTTTACAGAAGCAAACTGCGGAAGTTTTTTTATTGTATCAATAAATTTTTTTCGGTCAGATGCAAGCTTTACACACATATAAAGAGGATCGTAAAGAAATCGCTGAGATGCTGCTTTTTCCGGAATCGGATCTTCATGAGAAAATCTTACTAATTTCAGTTTATTTTCATCATTGATAAAATCAGCAGCATAATGAAAATCTGACGGAATATAGATCTCTTTCTCCTTTTCTGAAAGGATAACGGCATAGGTCAGAATAAGTTTTTCATGTGAAATGAATCCGACCTCATTTGAATAAGCGTTTACGCGCTGACCGTCATCCGATATCTGAAAGACGATTTTCTCATCATCTCCGGTAAAAAATTCGTTCCACAGCGAGCGGACAGAACGATTCCCACAGCTTATTCCAGCCGGAATTGACGCATTTATATTATTGATAGAATCTGCAATATTGTCGATGTAAATGCTCCGGAATGAAGTGACCGCAGTTATTTTTCCGTTTTTTTCAGATATTTCTGCCGGAGAACCATTCATTATGTTTTTTATCTGACTGTCGTTTATCGGAAAACGATTATTATTGAAAATGGATATTTTTACGCTGTTTCCGATTCCGCTTACATATATTCCGCAATCGGCTGAAAGCAGAGGAAATCCAAATCTGAATGACGGCAGATCAGTATTTTCACAGACATACACATCATGTCCGCATTCTGATATTCCACAGCATATTGCATATAGAATGTGATTATGTCCGAAACCGTCGCATCCTATGCAGAAACGCTTGAAGTCAGCTGACAAAATGCGTCCGAATTCAGCCGCAGCAGAAGAGCTTAAAGTAATATTCGGAAGAGATTCGCACGTTCCGTCTTTAAAGCTGAAATATTTGTTTTCTCCTGAATAGCTCATTTTTTTCCTCCTTAAAGCCTGTAACTGAGATAGGCTTTTGATTTTAATATTCTATTAATTGACGTTTTTAGGAGGTTTTATTCCTTTTTAACTTTTTTAATAAGCAAAATAAGTCCCAGTAGATTTGGAAAAGCCATTAAGCCGTTAAAAATATCTGATAGAATCCATATCGTATTCAATGACAAAACAGCTCCAAGCGATGCTGCGGCAGAGAAAATTAATGAAAATTTTTTTCCGGATACTCTTCCGGTAAGAAATTTGTATGCCGTTTCTCCGCAGTAATACCATCCTATAACAGTACAGAAAGCGAATACCGCCATTTCAAGTGAAAGAAACAGATCGCTGTAACTGCCAAGTACACGTGAAAAAGCTCCTGCAACAGTACCGTCCGGTGAAGCGGACAAAATGACAAGAGCCGTCAGGGTACAGCATATCATCGTATCAAAAAATACCTCGAACATACTCCACATTCCCTGAAGCTTCGGGGAATCGCTTTCAGCGGCGCTATGAAGAATAGGGGAGCTTCCAAGTCCGGCTTCATTGGAAAAGATCCCTCTTCTTATACCGACTGAAACAGCATATCCGGCAGTTCCTCCTGAAACCTGCCTGAATCCCAGAGCCTGACCAAAAATTGATTTGAATGCAGATGAAAAATTGTCTTTGAATTTTATGAGAAGAATTATACAAACTATCGTATAAAGAATGGAAGCTAATGGCAAAAGAGTTTGTGCGGCAGAACCGATACGTTTTGCGCCTCCGCTTGTGACGGCAAAAATGATAAGAAAGATTATTGCAGCAACGGCATATGTATTTACGTCCGCACATCCCTTGATACTTTCTGTCAAAGAACTTACCTGAATCATTCCGCCCATTCCGAAAGCTGCTCCGAGGCACATTACTGCAAAAATTACTGCGAGAATGCGGGAGCCGACACCCTTGTTCAGATATGCCATAGGACCTTTGCAATCGGAGTCGCTGTAAATAACGGACAAACTGTTTTCGGCGTAAACAAGAGCCATGCCAAGAAGAGCTGAGATCCACATCCAGAAAATAGCTCCTGCTCCCCCAAGGGCTAAAGCTGAGGCAACTCCGGTTATGTTTCCTGTTCCCATGGCTGTTCCCAGCGACATACAAACGGTTTTCCACTGAGAGATACCTTCTTTATCGGATTTATTTCCCTTTTTAGAATTCTTTATAAGATAGGGGAGAGTTTTAAACTGGATAAATCCAAGCTTAACAGTATAAATTGCGCCTGTAACGAGCAGAAGAAAAATCAATCCTCCGCCCCAGATATATGAGCTGAGCTTTTCGAGAAAAATTATCATGAATAAACCTCCGGAAAATTTTTTTCTGCAAAAAAATGGTATACAGTACAAGATATTTGTGGTATAATAGATTTATACCAATTAAGGAGGAAGAAAGTGAAACGTTTTTACCCGGATAATAATTCTCTTACGGTTTTGAGAATGATTATAACTATATTTATTTTAACTATTATAGCAGTAATGAAATATTATATTCCTTCGGTCAGATTTGTAATTATCACAGGGATAATACTTGCTGCAACCGGTTTTATTATCATGTTTGTTTACCTGCCGATATACTTTTCTTCGATAAGATATATCGTTACTGATTCTGAAATTATCAAAATCTGCGGAGTGTTTATAAAAACTCATCAGACAGTACGATTTTCTTCGATCCAATATACAACGATTATCCGGACTCCGTTTTCAAAATACACCGGACTTAATATCATTATTTTTTTTGTTTTCGGCGGACAGCTCCGGCTTACATTTATTAATTATGACGATATGCTTGAAATTCTTAAACTTACAGGAAGCGTCAGCGGAAGGGAGATATGAAAATGCATCACGAACATCCGCTTAGAATACTTCGGTATTCAGCCAAAAATATATGGCTTTTGATATTTCCGCTTTTAAGAGGTCTGCGTTTTATAAGATTCAGCAAGGATTGGTTTTATAACTGGGTAAAAGGAGCTTGGTTCGATATTCTTGTGGTTGGAATAATCGTTATGGTCGGGCTTGTAAGATGGTATTGTTCGACAATTGAAATTTCTGATTCAGCTATAATTCATCATGACGGACTTTTCTTTCGGTTAAGCAAAGCAATTCCGTATTCAAAGGTTAGTTCGGCAACGACAGAACGTCCATTTTATCTTCTTCCGTTTAATGCGGTTAAGCTGCGCTGCGATACTCGTGCAGGAATTTTTAAATCAACTGATATGAAGCTTATGTTAACCGAAAAAACCTGTACAGAAATAATGAAAAAAATGCCTCGTGTCGATGAGGAAAATAAAATAGAAAATATACCTAAACCTACTGCGCTTTCTATAATTCTATTTTCGGTATTCTTTTCAAGCGGCTTTTCAGGTACGGTTTATATTGCGGCTTTTTTCTTTCAGGGAGGAAATATTGCAAGAAATATTATAGGAGCGTCGCTTAGTCGTATTACCGAGGAAACGTCTAAATTTACTCACAGATGGGTAAATAAAATTCCGGACGCAGCTATAATTGCCGGAGTTTTCTTTATTTGTGCATGGATCCTTTCTTTTATTGTAAATTTACTTCGTTATTCAAAATTTTCCGTTAGCTGTGATAATAAATGTTTTTACACATCGTACGGTATTCTTACAAAAAAGGAACATCAGATAACCGCTTCTCATATTAATTATACAGACCTTCGCCAGAATCTTATTATGAAATTTTTTGAAGCTGTTGCCGTTCATATAAGCTGTGCTGGATATGGAGTAAGCAGGAGAAGCTTGCCGGTTCTTCTTCCTGTAAGAAAAGAAAAAAATATCGGAAAAGATCTTGAAGCAATAGGTGTTCTCAGTGGAGTAAAAAATGATTTTAAACCGAAAACAAATGGATTATGGCAATATATCTGGCAGCCGGTTATTTTGTCAGCTTCTCTTTTTCCGATTCATTTTATTGTTTCGTACTTTTTTTCAAGCTTTTCAGAGCTTACATTATTTGCTGCAATTATGCTGTCAATTCCGTCAATATGGTTTATAATAGTTAAAACCGCAGCTTTTTTTACAAGCGGAATATCAATATACGATGATAAAATTATGATAAGATGCTGTAAATGGACGGGTTTTCATACGGTTGTGGCTGAGAGAAAAAAACTCGTTAAAGCCGAATTGGAACAAACTATCTTTCAGAAAATCGGCGGAAGATGCAGCGTTAGTCTTTTGTTTGAGGGTGAAGAGCATATAAAATATAAAGTCAAGGCGATTGATATAAAAAATGCCGTTAAAATTTCCGAACTGCTGGATCATAATATGGAAAAAACATTATAAATTATAAACTGAATTTTTTTCCATTTTCTTATAAAAAATACTTGACAAACTTATTTGGATGTGATATAATATGCATTGTTGATTGATCAACTATGTTGTCTGGGTGTGGCGCAGTTGGTAGCGCGCTACCTTGGGGTGGTAGAGGCCGTGGGTTCAAGTCCCGTCACTCAGACCATTTAAATTCCGATTTTACGTTATTTTGTAAAATCGGAATTTTTATTTATACGCTACTACGACACTTGTACCAAATAAATAATATAAAAAAGTCCCCTTCTCTGTCTTTATTGTACAGAGGGGGACAAAAATGCCCTCCTGTGCAGAAAACAGGAGGGCAAAATGTTATTTTTCCGTGAGCGTCCCCTCGTAAGTAACGCCGTCAATGGTGAGCGTGACAGATTTGGTACGTTTAGGGGAAGAAGCAGAACTGCCGTTGTAGATGCAGCGTTTGGGCGAATACAAATCGAACTTGTTCATCACGGCAACAGCATTTACATTTTATCAGAAAAGTGGTAAAATAGAAGAATGAAGATAGAAAGATTAACAGAACGGCTTTCCGAACTAACAGATCCGAGGAGGACGAGATACGGAAATATCCGACATAAGCTTGAAGATA
>JAFTQW010000065.1 GCA_017462565.1 Ruminococcus sp. | reverse complement strand
GTTTGCCTTTTTTCGCATAATCGTAATTGTAGGGGCGGCTATCAGCCGCCCGTTAAGGGACGCCCTCTCTTTGATATGCACCCCAAAAGTTAGACACTTTTGGAGGTGCATATTTTTATGAGTAAAAAAGGGAAAATGCAAAGAAAGTACTCGCCAGAATTCAAAACATCTGTTATAATAGATATGCGAGAACACCGTATGAGTTATCGAGAAACCGTAAGAAAATATTTACAAGGGGTATCCCCAACATCAGCAATAGGGACAATACAACGGTGGGAACGTATATACTTGGAAGAAGGAGCCGAAGGTCTAATGAAAGAAAGACGAGGCAGAGCCTGTTCAGCCAGCGGAACAAAGAAAGGCAGACCACCTAAGCTGAATAAAAAGGTGGAAGAAGATTTAATTGCCGAAAACCAGCGTTTACGAATGGAGATAGAGTATTTAAAAAAACTGAGTGCCTTAGTTCTTGCGGAAGAGCGAAAGAACGGCAAAAAGCCGAAATAATCTCTGAATTAAGGCAAAAATATCCGCTGAAAGACTTGCTGCAATTATCAGGAATGGCTCGCAGTACATACTATTACTATCTTAAGAGTCCGATTAAAGATAAATACAAAAGCGAAAAGCAAGAAATAACTGAAATATACAACGCTCACAAAGGCAGATACGGCTACCGTAGAGTTTTGGAAGTCATGCGTAGTAAAGGCTATACAATTAACCACAAGACAGCTTTAAAGCTGATGAAGATGCTTGGTTTGAAAGGGAAACAACGTAAAAATGATAAATATCACTCATACAAGGGTGAAGTCGGTAAGATTGCAGACAATTTATTAAAAAGAGATTTCAAGGCTGAAAAGCCATTTGAAAAGCTGACAACTGATGTAACGCAATTCAAGGTTTGCAATACAAAGGTTTATCTTTCTCCTGTTATGGATTTATTCAATCGAGAAATTATATCGTATTCGATATCATTAAGTCCTAATCTGGCGCAGATACGAGAAATGTTGAACGGTCTGTTTGCCAAGCTGCCTGATGACGCAGCACCATTGTTTCATTCCGATCAAGGCTGGCAGTACCAACACGCTGAATACCAACGATTATTAGCTGAACACAATATAAAGCAAAGTATGTCCAGAAAAGGAAATTGTATGGACAATGGTGCTATGGAGAATTTCTTCGGCAGGCTTAAGGTTGAGATGTTCTACGGTGAAAAATTTGAAAGTGTTAATGCTTTCATTGACGAGCTGAATGAATACATTTATTATTACAACAATGAAAGAATTTCTTCTAATCTAAAAGGAATGAGTCCGGTACAATACCGAACTCATTCGCTAGTAATTTAATATTTAATTTTGTCTAAACTTTGGGGTGCACTTCATTTCAAGACTCATAGCTATATGCTTTTCTGAACTCCTCGGACAAACCGGGGGGCTAAATACAACGAAAAACCACTTTTGACATTAATATCAAAAGTGGCTTTGTAATACCTCTATATCGCTATCCAACTTAAGCAATCATAAATATTCTATCCTGTTCAATCAATCAGCCATAAACACGGCAAAAGCTCTGTATGCCATATAAACGTCGATTTTGGAAACGATCTCATACGGAGCGTGCATTGACAGCACAGGAACTCCGACGTCGAT
>JAFTQW010000064.1 GCA_017462565.1 Ruminococcus sp. | reverse complement strand
TTTCCCCACACTGTGGGGAATCACCCTTTGGAAACCCAGTATTAATTATTTCAAATACCGTTGGTATTTGAAATAATTATGGCTATCGCCAAAGATTGAATACTTTTTGACAAAAGTTCAAGGTGCAAAATCTCTTAAGTTTTTGGCATTGATCCCCTTAAACTCCTGCCAAAGGGCAGCGTGACGCTGCACCCGATCACGAGGTTACTGCCCATAAAAGATAGAAGAACACTTCGCTCGTGATTTATCATAATAATAGATTTCCCAAATGGTTATCAGTCCTTGTGGGGATACGGGGACGGTGACTCCCCACACTGTGGGGAGTTACCCTTTGGAAACCCAATATTAATAAAAAAGCTGACGCACATAAAGTACGTCAGCTTGAATGGAGCGCAATATAATTATGAATATAACGGAAGTGTGCTGATAATTTCAAGACGTAATTTCTGAATAGCGAGAGCATCTTCATTTGTTACGCCGTCTCCGGGATTGCAGCAATCGGCATTCATCAGACCCTGAGCTGTAATGTGGGTAGGATCAGAGCCGTTGATGCCATATCTATCAGGATTTGAAAGAGCCTGCATGATAAGAACCGCATCCGACATATCTATCTTATTGTCGCAGTTTGTATCGCCGTATACAACGCCGACAGGGGGATTCTGAGTTGTTGTAGTTGTAGTCGTAGTTGTGGTGGTGGTAGTTGTTGTAGAAGTGCTGGATTGAACGGGAGCTTTTCCGTCGGTATAAACCTTTACGGAATCAATGGTAAAGTTTCCGCAGTCTATCCACCACGTACCGAATTTAAGCTCTCCGTCGTAATTATACTGAATAATGCTTGCTGTGGATGAAGGAACTTCCCATGTGATAGTGCCGGAATTTCCGCTGAAGGATTCCTGCATATCATCTCCCTGAGTCCAGTAATCGGGAGCAACGCTTGTTGAAGAACCGAAAGCTCCCTGCCATTTGCCGATATTTCCGCTGTTGGAGGAAATTTTCACTTCAACTTTCTGAACCTTTTCGGTTGCGGGGATATTAAATTCCGACCATTTCCAGCCTACCATTTTATCGGTTGCATTCTGATCGTAAACGACTTTCTGATTAGGAGTGATCTCATATTCTCCGGCTTTTCCGTTTGTAGTGGTAGTTGTGGTAGGCTGATTGCCTCCGTTTGTAGTAGTTGTTGTGGTGGTAGTGCTGCTTGTCGGAGGAGTCACAATGCTTGAGGAATTGTAGATCTTCTTAACTCCCTCGATAGAAGAAACGGTTGAGCCTGTTTTATAAACATCATAAAGACCTGCTGCTGCGCCTACGAAAGCGGCGTTATAGTCGATAGTAACTTCGTTTGCAGTATAGTCCTTAACGGAATCGGTGTAGCTTCCGCCCTCGTTTACAGGACCGCCTACAAGCGCTCCGATAAGAGAATGACCCTTGCTGCTTATCTGAGTATTATCGCCCATTTCATCAAAGCTGCTGTATCCGGAAGCAGCTCTGTGGTGAGGATTTTTTGCGGAATTATCTGCAAAACCTACGACAAAGCATACGGGAGAAGCCGAGCCTACGCCCTTATTGCCCATGATGTAGTCCATCTGACCTTTTGCCCAATCGTTCAGATTTGCTGCGCCGTGCTTTGTTGCAACGAGAGCCGTAAGCTGCTGAGCTGTATTGTATCTTGCGCTGCCCCACTGGTTTTCAAAGTAATAATTGCTCGAATTTGCACCCTTGCTGTTAAGGTAGTCGGTTACTTTTTTCCAGTCGGCGGAAGAGCCTGTGATCTCTGCCTGAAGAACTCCTGCGCCCATGCTTACGTTATTCCAGCTCATTGTAGAATAAATTCCCCACTGACAGCCGTCCTGTCCGGATTTTCCCTTGCCAGAGGTATTCATATATTCGTTGAGGAAGTTTTTGTAGGTATTGTCTTTTGTTGCAAGATAGAGCCAGCCTGCCGCCCAAGCCTGATCGTCGTAGTAATCCCATGAAGCATAGAAATTATTCGGGCCGTCTGTTGCGCACTGATTATATTTTGTGGAAAAATCGAAAAGAGCCTTTGCATATTTAAGATCTTCTGCATTGCCGAAATTAACGTAGTTTACGGCAAGAGAAGCTGCATAAGAAGCTGCGATATCGCTTGCGCCGGAGGAAGTGCTGAAAGTTTTTCTGGTTGCAGGACTCTGAACCTCCGGAGCGCACCATTCGGCATGATCGCCGTCGCCGTCGCCTATCTGGTATACAAAATTTGTGACCGTATCTCCGCTGAGAGTAGTGCTGTCCTTAAAGAACTGAGCGAAATAATCGGTAATATTTTTAAGGTGATCCGCCTGACCTGTTGAAATATAGGCGTCCTTGAACTCATAGTAGCCCCAGCCGAGAGTTGAAGCGGAATATCCTGCCGGAAGACCGAATTTAACGTGGTCGCCCGCATCGTGGAAGCCGCCCTTTACCGCATCGGAGGTATGGCAGTTGCTTCTCCATGAGAGAGCCGTTTTGGAGCTGACCTGATCTCCGCACATATTTGCGTCATAGAAATAGAGAGAATACTGAAGAAGCTTTGCATAGTTGTTATCGGAAGCTGCGTCTGCCGTAAATGAGGGAGTTACCGCAGAAAACGGAGCTGTAAGAGCTGAAAGAGCTATTGCTCCGCTCACAAACATCGTTTTTAGTTTTTTAGAGTTTGTTTTTTTCACATTATCACACTGCTTTCATAATTATTTGCCTGTTAATCGCCTGAAATTCATTATACAATGTTTAAGTCCCAAAGTTGTAACAATTTGGTTACAGAAATATTACAATGTGTTTAAAATTAACGATTTGTACATAAATTCGTCACATTGCTTAAAAATGATGTTCATGATTTGTGCATTTTTAAGCTCCGATAAAATAAAAAGGGAATGCCGGAGCATTCCCTCTTAAAACTTATTTAGTTGATAACGATATAATCGTTTGGGTCAAGCGTTGATATCAGCTCAAGCTTGAATTTCTGTATCTGAAGAGCGTCTTCATTTGTAATGCCGCTTGCGCCATTTTCGTAAACATCGGCATTAAGCTGACCTTTTTCCGTAATGTGAGTAGGATCAGAACCGTTAACACCGTATTTATCGGGATTTGAAAGCGACTGCATTACAAGAACTGCATCCGACATATCTACCTGACCGTCGCAGTTAGCGTCGCCCCATACAGTATCGGGATTTTCGGATTTCTCCTTAACAGTAATGGTGACAGAAGCGCTGCCTCCGCCTGGGAAGTTGACTGTAATTTCAGCTGTTCCCGGTTTAACGCCGGTAACGTTAAAATCATATACGCCCCAATCACCAAGTGAAACACAGTCTGATGAAGAATCTGCTGTCCATGATCTTACCTCGCTGTCCCAGTTCAGCAGGTGAATGGTGACAAATTCGCCTACCTCTATTTCTGTTTTAGCACAGCCAAGCTCATATGGCACGGTTGTAGTAGTCGTAGTCGTAGTAGTAGTTGTGGTGGTGGTGGTGGTGGTAGTGGTAGTCGTTACAACAGGGGTTGAATTGCCAAATTTAAATCCGTCGTTGATTTCGGAAGCGGACTTCTCAATTTCCTTAATTGCTGAAGCGTCGCCGCCGTAGAGGTTTGCTGCGAAAGAGCAAGCAATTGCAAAACAGCCGTTGTAATCAAGAGCGCCCTCTGTATACTGGTATCTGTCGGCGTGATCCTCGTAACCGCTTCCGTCAAGACCGCCGACAAGCATACCGTAGTTTGTGTATTTTGCAGACGGGTTATCGGCGGAAGTCTGACCGTTTTCGCCTGGGTTAGCGGCACGGTGGTGAACGTGAGTAGGCCAGTTATCGCCGAAACCAATAAGGAAACTATAACCTGTACTGTTGTTGCCGAGAATAGTATCAATCTGATACTTTGCACCCCTTGCATAGCTTGAATTCGGGTCGCCGTCTGCGAGAAGATACGAGTTCATTTGCTTTGCGCAGTTATATCTTGATGCACCCCAGCCGTTAGCGTTGTAAGTACCCTCACTGAGTCCGCCCTGATTATTAAGTTCAAATTTAAGTTCTTCAGCAAATGTGCTGTCGCCTGTTGCCTTGTACATAAGTGCGGCATATCCCTGCCATACTTTATCCCAACTGTAAAGATAGTAGTCATAAATGCCGTTGTACTGACCGGAGCTTGGCTTAAGAGTAGGTTGACTTCCCTCGCCGAGAATATAGAGCCATGCAGAAGCAAGAGCCATTTCATCCTCACACATTGAATCCGTACTATAGAAACTCATGCCGTCGCAGTTATTGCCCCTGTTTTTTGTACCGAAATCAATAAGAGCCTTTGCATACTTTATGCACTCTGAGGAATAAGCGGGATCGCTGTTTTTGAGAATGTAAGCCGAACCAAGAAGTCCGCAGGCCATTTCACCGCATACGGCAGAGTTATTCTTTGAAGCGGTAAGCCAGTAAATAGGACGGTCGTAAGTCTGCACTTCGGGTGAAGACCAGATGCTGTGGTCAACGTTGCCGTCGGCAACAGTTCCGGCAATAGCGGCAACATTGCCCGAGCCGTCGAGATATGTTGTTTTCATGAGATAATCAGCGCCCCAGCGCATTTCGTATTCAAGGTGATCTCTTGCGCCTGCTTTCTCGTAGATACCCTCATTGAAGTATTCTGACATACCGAGACTTGAGAGACCAAAACCAATCGTAAGATTAAATTTGATGTGATCTCCTGCATCGTGCCAGCCTCCGGAAACATCGACCTTTCCGTCGCCGTCAGGATCTACGATAGATTTGAGCGAACCGTCGAGACTTCCTACAGAAGCGGCTGCGTCGTATGTATGGCAATCGCCTCTCCAGGTAAGCGGACCGCCTGTGATGTTTGTTCCGCAGGCATTTGAATCGAAGAAATAAAGTGAAAGCGCAAGAGCCTCGTAATAGTTATTGTCCGAAGCGGCTGAAACGCCGGAACCTGCGCCCATTGCAGGTATAGAAGCAGCCATGACTGCTGTGCTGACGATACCGGTCACCGCTTTTTTAAGTTTTGAAACGTAAGACATAAAAAACTCCTTTCAATATAAATAATATATCCCACACGGTAAAAAACCATTATATACACATATTATACCACATTTTCTCAATAATTTGTTACTAAAATATGTACAAATTGATAATACGCACATTTTCGTCAATTACAGCAAATATTGTTTAGTCTGATTGTGCATTTTAACAACAAAAATCGTGCCGTTCATCAACAACAGCACGATTTTCGGGTAATTATTCAAATCAAACAGGAGATTCCGTATACAGATTATTTTCAATAATATATTCCATAAGAGAATCGACGTTAGCTTTATCTATACTGAAATAAGCGTTAAAATCGACAATAGTCGTTGCAAGATAGCCGTTGTCGCCCAGAAAAATAACATCGTTCTTCTTATTCAGAAGCGGAATATCAATATAAATGGTAAAATCTGCGAGTTTATATTCCAGATCAGCCCCGTTGAGTATACTGTAATCGGTAAAGAGCGTTTCAAAGACGGTTTCTTTATCGGCGTAAACTTCTCTTATCCAGCCTTCGTCCTCGTCAGTCCACTCTATCGAAGTGATTTCAGCTTCTTCCAGAAGGTTCATATCATTTATCATATCGCCGAGAGTAACCGGAGTATAGTAACGGTTTCTGTACAGACTGTATCCGCTTCTGCCCTCGGATTTTACGGCAACGCATACAAGCGGAGACATTTTCGTTACTTTATAAACTTCCGCTGAAATGGTCGTACTTCCCACTTTATCGGTAAGTTCGACAGTTTCGAGGTAATCGCCTATTCTGTTTTCGTCAAAATCGCATAATTCGCCTTTGTACTCGACAGTTGATTCATAAACTCCCCAAGGGCGCAGTGATTCGCCTTGCATTACAAGGTCGGGATAATCAACGTATATCGGAATTTTGCCGTCAGAATCCGTAACTATGGGATCTGGCTGGTAAGGGCGGGTTGTCGTCGTTGCAGACGATGAGCCGCTTTCCGAAGCCCATATCGTCGTACTGATAGTTGTTGTGGACGTGGAAGTCCGTGAAGAAGTCCAAAATACTGTTGTCGTAGTTGTCGTCGAGGTTCGTGACGAGGTACGTACAAATGTTGTCGTAGTTGTTGTCTTTGATGACTGGGGTTTTGTCGTTGACGTTTCCGAAGTAGTCACAGATGCCGAAGGAGTTATCGTTGTTGTAACAGAGGGCATTTTGCCTGAAGTTGTTCCAGTCGGCAGAGAGCCTGTTTCAGTTGCCGCTGCCGAAGAGGTTTGCGCCGGGACCGAAGTTCCTGTTGTTCTATTGATACCTGAAACTGTCTGCACCTTTGTCGTTGAAGACGATGTAACAGCTCCGGAAGAAACTTCCGGCAAAACGGTATGCGCAGTCTGCGTTATCGAAGTAACTGATGCAGAAACAGTATTGCCTGCCGTTGTCTGTGTTACTGGTTCAGACGCCGATGTCCGGGTAATTTCAAAGCTTTTCAATGCCGTTGTCGTTACTGCTGATGAATTTTGAAGAGCGTCTTCTTCCGTGATAAAACTTTTATTATTGAAATCATTGTTCAAAGCATTTTTTACAGAATCGTTTTTCCATATCCCGAACATAACCAGAATGACTGCGCACATTCCTGAAACAGCGATTGAAACTCGTCTTATGCGCATCATACGGATCTTTCTTTTAAAAATCCGTTCCTCTGCCTTTCTGAATACTCTTTCGGCAAGCTCATCATAATTTTTCATATATGAATCCTTCCCTATCCAGCTCGGATTTAAGAGCTTTTTTCGCACGGTAAATCAGATTTTCAATTTGTCTGTTTGTTTTTTTCATGATCTTAGCTGCTCCGGCATTGTCAAATCCCTCGAAGAAAATCAGGTAAAGAACCTGACAATAGTCGGGATTAAGCTTTTTGACAGCCTTATGGAGCATTATACGCTGTTCTTCTTTAATATAATTGATCTCAAGACTTTCCTCGTCGGAAATATCATAGAAATCGTCAATGGGCAGAGCGTTTCTGCGTGCATTATGACGCAGGATATCAAGGGCGGTAAATCTTCCTATAGAATATAACCACGTTTTAAAAGAGCTTTTTCCGGAAAATTTAGGCTTTTTAAAAACAAGCTTTATGAAAACTTCTTCTACGATTTCTTCCGCTACGCATATGTTATTGGCATAGCCGTTGACGAAAAGTATCAGTCCGTCACGATACTCACGGATTATTTCTGCAAGACCATTTTTATCGCCATCAAGAAAACGGCGATAATTATCCGCACCGCTGTCCATCCGCTTCTCCCTTCCGAAGATATTTTATACTCTCCTCTATTGCAGCCCACAATAATCTGACAGGCATAAATTCCGCCTGTCTGCGTTATCGTCGTCACCATACGCCTGTATGCTTTTCTCCTCCGCCTTGACATACGAAATTTCTGACTGTCATCTTTATTGCGTTTTGCAGTAGAGGGGAGTATATCTTCTATTTATTTGTCGAGATATTGTTTCGATTCTCTCATTCCTTATCAATAATATTATATATTAATTAACCTGTATTGTCAATCCTGAAACTTTTGCTTATCACGATAACAGCGTTTACTTTTTCTGTTAGTTATGAAGGGGACGCTGTCCCCTTAAACCCCTGCCAAAGGGTTATTCAACCCTTTGGAAACCCAATATTAATTATTTTAAATACCATAGGTATTTAAAATAAATTATGGCTATCGCCAATGAGTGAATACTATTTTACAGAAGTTCACGGTACAAAATCTCTTAAGTTGTTGGCATTGATCCCCTTAAATCCCTTTGATACTCGGTATTATGGTAAATCATGAGCGATGTGTTTTTCTGCCTTCTATGGGTAGTAACTCCGTGATTGGGTGACTCCCTACAGTGTAGGGAGATGTCAGCTTGCTGACAGAGGGTACGGGCGACCGTTGGGAGCAGCGTCACGCTGCCCTTTGGAAACCCAGTATTAATCATTTCTGATACCCATAAAGGGTATCAGAAATGATTAGAGCAAGATGCCCAGACAGAAATAAACCGTTCAGCAGGGAATTAAAGAATAAAGTCCACTTGATAAGCATAACAAAAAGTAAATGCTGTTGCCCTGTATTTTTGTGTTGATTATGCACATATTTCCAGCAATTTTAAAATATTTTTTCTACATCAAATTTGTGAAATGAAACGTGAGAACAAGAGAGAAACAGAGAAAATCAAAGAGAATTAAAGAGATAATAGGATATATATTAAAAAAAACTTGATTTTGCTCTTGACATTCTCTGAAATATCATGTATAATAACTTTTGTTGCTGCGTAAGATTACGCTCCGAAGCGGAATATATGCCGCTTCGCTATATTAAATTTCAGGAGGAAACAAATATGTCAACTACACTGGCAAAGCCCGCTGAAGTAACACGCACATGGTATATCCTCGATGCAGAGGGTCAGCCTTTAGGCCGTGTTGCAGCTAAGGCAGCTCATATTCTCAGAGGCAAGCATAAGCCTGATTTTACTCCCAATGTAGACTGCGGAGATCATGTTATCGTTATCAACTGCGCTAAGGCTATCCTTACAGGCAAGAAGCTCGAGCAGAAGAAGTTTTACTGGCATACAGGCTGGATCAGCGGAATCAAGTCCATTTCTTATAAGGATATGATGGCTGATCAGGCTGACAGAGCTATGACTATTGCTGTAACAGGTATGCTCCCAAGCAATACCCTCGGCAGAGCTCAGCTCAAGAGACTCAGAACCTATAAGGACGCTAACCACAATCAGGCTGCTCAGAAGCCGATTGCTTACGAGCTTTAATTAAAGGAGGCGCTTCAGATGTACGAATCAAAAGTTAAATATTATTACGGAACTGGCAGAAGAAAGCACTCCGTTGCAAGAGTAAGAATTTATCCCGGTTCAGGCAATGTTACTATAAACGGCAGAAGCATTGACGATTACTTCGGTCTTGAAACTCTCAAGCTGATCGTTCGTCAGCCTCTCGCTCTTACTGATAATGTTGAGAAGTTCGATATTATCTGCACAGTTACAGGCGGCGGCGTTACAGGTCAGGCTGGCGCTATCAGACACGGTCTTTCAAGAGCTCTTCTTGAATTCGATCCCGAGCTTCGTCCAACCCTCAAAAAGGCTGGATTCCTCACTCGTGACCCACGTATGAAGGAAAGAAAGAAGTACGGTCTCAAAGCTGCTCGTCGCGCTCCGCAGTTCTCAAAGCGTTAAGTATCGACCTTACGCTTTTGCCGTATTTTCGGCACTTTTCAGACCTTGCAAATACTTGTTGGTCTTTGTTTGGTCTTTATTGCAAGATTTCTCAAATCCGTTCCGATTCGTCGGAACGGATTTTTGCT
>JAFTQW010000063.1 GCA_017462565.1 Ruminococcus sp. | reverse complement strand
GCCTTTTTCCTCTACGAGTTTTAAAGCTTCCTCTTTGTATTCTCGGTCATATTGCTTTGCCTGTCCCATTATTGACACTCTCCTTTTTCTTCTATTATATTTTGGTGGCGGGATTGTGTCAAGTTTTATTATACTACATCATCAGAAGCATTCATGATGGAAGACGTATTAACTTCAAGAATAATGTCTTTTTTAATCATAGCATTTAATATTTCATCCATGATAGTATCACTGACGTTCCAATTATCAAAATAACGTCTGGGAAAATCTATATGTGCCATCGCCTGGAACTCGCAGGTCTGAATTGATTTTAACATAAGATTATAGTATTCATCAATCGCTTTTGATTCCTCTATGTTTTTTGCACCTGGAAAAACAGAGCCATAGCAATGATGAATGCTTCCTAGAATATAATCAAAAGGCATAGAACTGTAATCCTCGAATTCAGTAGGGAATAGATGTGGCTCGGAGAATTCAATCCCAATCAAAATCTGAATGGAGTTATAAATACGTCTTAGCCTATTCACTTCATAGAAATATTCTGACACATCAAAATTTGTAGAAGCTTTATTAATTATTCTTCCCACATTTATTTCAGAAGAATTGAAATCTACATGATCCGTAAAACAAATAATTGGAATCCCAATCTCTATGGCTTTTATACACTGCTCTTCCATTGATGACTTTCCGTCGGGCGAAAAAGTAGTATGAATATGCATATCTGCCAGCCTCATATTATCCCTCCACATAAAATAATATGGTTATTCCTTTTATACACAAAAATAATTGCATTATATTGTCATTGTAGAGACACACCTACTGCCGTGCAAAGGAAAGACAGTACACCCACCTTTCATGTTATGGTTAGCACGGGCGCATACATAGGTGCGTCCGTGCGTCATAGTATTATGGTGAGCGCAAACGATAACCATTAAAAGAATAGTCAACAATGGTTAGAGGGATAATTCATCATTAGTTTTTCTTACGTTTCCTTTTGGCTTTATGTTTTGCAAAAGGGTGACGTTTTTCTTTTCTTATCCCTCTTGTTGTATCAGCTTTATTGTCAGAAAGCTTGTGTATCACAGGCGACATCTTTTCAGGTGAATCAGACGTAGGGGCGTCGTTCCCTTTATTATAATCACTTACTAATTGACCACAGGCAGCTTTTATTCTATTACCTCTTGATTCCCGAAGTTTTACTTCCAAGCCAGCCTCCTCTAGTCTAATCTTAAATGCAACCAATTGTTGCTTGTTAGGACGTTTGATTCTCTTACAGGCAGTTTCATTATATTGTAAAAGATTAATCAGTACATTTTTTCCTCTAAACCATTTACCAAGTTGTCTTACGTCTGAAGCCCTATCATTAATTCCAGGAGCGAGCAGATATGCAATGGTAATCTTTCTGTTATGTCGTTCAGAATAGGAAAGCGCAGCTTCGACAACACTATGAATGCTATTGGATTTCATGTGCGGCATAATCATGTTTCTAGTTGCTTGATCCGTTGCGTGAAGAGAGAGTGTAAACTGAATCTTTAAATGCTCCTCTCTCAGTCGCTTCAACTGTTCAACTGGTCCAACAGTCGATACATTTATGCCATCTGTAGGAAAATTAAGTCCATTGCGATCACGAAGTATATGAATACTTTTAATCAGATTATCATAATTAAAGAGAGGTTCTCCCATCCCCATAAAAACGATTCTGTTGACACGTTCTTTCAAAAGAACGATTTGCTGAACTATTTCAGCTGGTGAAAGATTGCGAATAAATCCATTTTTTCCTGATGCACAGAAAATACACCCCACCGGACAACCGACCATAGTGCTAACGCATACCGTATTGCCAGTCCTTCTTTTAATGCATACTGTTTCAATGCAGTAGCCATCTTGTAATTCAAAAGCATACTTTGTAGTATCTCCCCCTACATATATGTCTTTTATAGTCATAGTTTGATTTTTAGGACTTACGCCACTTTTATACAAGGTTTTGAATAAAGACTTAGCTCGTTCTTCTCCCATACATTTGGCTACTTCATCAAAAGTATAATTGTACGGATTGCCCTGAATCATTTCTAATGTAGGAGGGACCATTTTCTCTTTATTTGCCATGATAATTCCTTTCCTCGCATTGTATTTAAGTAATATTTTACACAAACCAACTTGTGTGGATTATAACTTGAAAGTATCAAAAGGGTAAACAACCCCCATTCTATATATTATACATCTTTTTTTTCTTTCTGTCAAGATAGAAATTGCATCCCAATAATGTGAATTATATCATTTTTCACTTATTGGGATGCATACTTACTTAGAATAATCTCATAGTTGCTTATTCAATTCCTTGCTTCTTGCTCCTGCCCTTTGTCTGGTCCTTCGGCGTTCTCGGCTTCTTGGCGAGCCTTGCGGCATCACGCTTCATCTTCGCCCTCTCAAAGTAGCAAGTCTTTTCACGCTTTGGGGCATTCTTCTTTGCTTCGATCGCTGCCTGATTCAGCTCATCAGTCACGACTTTAAGCCTTTGCTCCTTAGCATCAAGCTCCTCCTGCTGAGGGAAAGGCTCTGCTACTATCTTCTGTGCTTCTGCGTGATCGAGCCTGAGCTTTGCAAGGTTATCCTGCGTTCTCTCAATTCTGCCGTCGATGTTGTAGAGGGCAGCTTCAAGACGGTTCAGGTTATGGGCAAAACTCTCAATCAGCTTCGTGGTATGTGAAGCGGCACCTTGCAGACAAGCCGACATTCCGCCGCCCATCATGTTACTGTTTACCGTCACGCTAAGGTCAAAGCCCTGGAACGAGCCGACCTTTACGGGAGTATCCGCATACTTGATAGCCAGCACCGCATCTTCCAAAGCCTTAGCTGCTTCTTTTCTGTCAGTGTATTCTGTCTCACCAATGGTGATCTTGAATACGGGCAGTTTTCGCTCAGGATCAATCGGGAGCTTGCGGAGTGTTTCACGGTCTGTATGGAGATCAGCAAGAATAGCCGTAAGTTTCTGTTCCTGTTCAGGGAAACGAGCGATCTTGTCCTCCATTTCAAACACCGTGTTGCGGTGTTCCGCAGCGAGTACCCTCAGTTCCTTCACTTCATTTTCAAGCATCAGCTTTTCCTTGATGCGCTCGTCACCCGTACAGAGTGCCTTGATCTCAGAGTATGTAAGAGCTTGCTGGTCCACATCTTCACATTTTCTTGCCGGAGTTTTGCTCGTCATGATCTGAGAGATAAACTTCTGCTTATTCTCCAAAGTCTGATAGCTGTACGCATCGAACGTACCCTTAGTGACATAGCGGAAAATCTGAACAGTCTTGTTCTCGTTACCCTGTCTGATAATTCTTCCGGCGCGCTGCTCCAGATCTGCTGGTCGCCACGGAATATCGAGGTCATGGACGGCAATAAGCCGTTTCTGGACGTTTGTGCCAGTACCCATTTTTGCCGTAGAACCGAGCAGAACACGAATCTCACCATTACGGACTTTATCAAAAAGATCGGATTTCTGCTGTTCAGTTTTCGCATCGTGAATGTATGCAATTTCCTCCGCAGGGATACCCCTTGCGATCAGCTTGTCACGAATATCGTCATAAACACAAAAATCGCATTCTTCCTCCAATGATTCAACCTCAGCAATAGATTTCTTATCTTTAGCATCGTCGGCATCTTCGCCCTCGACCTCTGATTCTCCTGTTGCCTTGTGCGGAACGCCCAAATCACAGAAGATGATCTGCGTGAGCCTGTCCTCAGCCGTTTCAACGTGGATACGGGCAACATTCTCTACACAGCGGTTGAGCTTCGTATCGGGGTTATCTTCAAATGACGGATCAATCAGACGAGGATCAAGACCAAGCTTTCTTCCATCCGACGTTATCTTGAGCATATTGTCAATCGTGGGATCAACATTGCCTGCATTGATAGCATCAGCTCTGTCGGCAAGCTCCTGAACAAGCTCCTGCTGGAACGAAGTGGCTTCGACTTGAACCACCTGATATTCACAGTCAGGCACATCAAGTTTCAGCGTATCAGCGGTACGAATATCAGCAACCTGTTTGAACATACTCATCAATTCGGGTAGACCTGTATAGTTGGCGATACGGGTGCGCTCCTTGAAGCCATTGCCCGCAGGCTTTAGCTCCCAATCGGTTTTCTGGTCGCCAAAGACCGCAACCCAGTTGTCGAAGTGCTGTAAGCCGTGGTCACGCAGGAAGTCATACTCCAAGTAACGCATCATGGTGTGCAGCTCTGTGATAGAATTGCTCAGAGGTGTGCCAGTTGCAAAAATAACGCCCTTGCCGCCAGTCTTTTCATCGAGGTATCTGCATTTGAGGAAAAGATCGAGTGCTTTCTGTGAAGCCGAATTGGAAATTCCGGCTACATTCTGCAATTTTGTGGCGACGAACAGATTTTTGAACTCGTGGGCTTCGTCAATGAACAGACGGTCGATTCCCAGCTGTTCAAAGGTCAGCGTATCGTCCTGATTTGCCTTTTCGAGCTTATCAAGCTGTTTTTGCAGACTTTTACGGGTACGCTCCATAGCCTTGATCTGAAACTTAGAGCCTTCGCTCTTTTTAAGCTCCTCGATACCACGGAGAATATCATCGATCTGGCTCTGGATCGTCATGACCTGTCTTTCCTTAGAAACAGGGATTTTACCGAGCTGAGAATGACCGATAATAACTGCATCGTAGTTTCCGGTAGCTATCTTAGCAAATAACTGCTGTCGGTTCGCTTTCTGAAAGTCCTTCTTTGTTGCAACAAGAATGTTTGCACCCGGATAGAGCTTCTGAAAATCGTCACCGATTTGCTCCGTCAGATGATTCGGGACAGCAAACAGGCTCTTAGTGCAAAGCCCTAAACGCTTGCTTTCCATTGCAGTAGCGATCATTTCAAAGGTTTTTCCGGCACCAACGCAGTGAGCAAACAGCGTATTACCGCCGAACATAGCGTGAGCGATCGCATTTTTCTGATGATCGTGCAGATGAATGTCAGCCGTCATCATCGGGAAAGAAAGAGCCGAGCCGTCAAACTCACGGGGACGAATGGAGTTGAAAAGTTCGTTGTAACGCTCCACAATAGCTTCACGGCGGACAGAATCTTTGAAGATCCACGCCTTGAAAGCCTTGCGAATATCGTCAGCCTTGCGCTGTACCACACGGGTAGCATCAATATCCACCACACGCTTTTCCTTAGTATCGCCCAAGCCATCCGGCACTTCGATCGTCTTGTAGACCTTCGGCTCTTGCAGATTCAGCAAATGCTCAAAGATGTCATAAGCGTTCATCGTGTGTGTGCCGTACTTTTGAGTCGCAAGCACCGACCTGTCGGAAGATTTGTTGCTTACATGGAAAGAGTTAGCGTGAACGGAATACTCCACACCGACGATAGCAGACTTGTTCCAACGGGCAGACGGACTGTCACTCCGCTGATACGCTGGTGTCTGCAACAGCTCATACATGAACTGTTCGTAATACTTTGGATCAAGCCAAGCGGCACCGAGCTTAATGTCAATATCTCCGGCTTTCAGCGGTTCAGGCATAGCCTGTTTCAGAGCTGATACATTGATATTGAAGTCAGGATCGTACTCAGCGATCTCCTCGGCTTCACGGAGTTTCTTGCGAATATCGCCCGACAAGTATTCACTTGCCGTCTGATAATCATTCTCCGTATGGGGAATCTTGAAGATCTCACCCGTCAGGTCGTGCTTCAGCTCGTCCTCGGTCATACCTGTCAGACTGCTCATGTACTCAAAGTCAACCCGTGCTTTCTCAGCAATGGAGAGTGTCAGAGCTTCAAGTGCCGTGTCAACGTGTTCCACAGCCTTCGGCGGCACGATAGTTCGCTTTGTGAAAATATCGGACTTTGCAAGGAGCTTTGTCTTATCATAGCTCTTTTCAAGCCCTGCCACAAGGTTGTATGACACATCTTCGCTGAAATACCGCTTATTCGTCTGAGAATGAATAATACCGTACTTCTTGTAGAAATCATCATACACCACATTCAGCTTTGCCTGCAAATCCTTAATAACGCTGTCAGGCTTGTCAAGTTCCATTGCTTCGATCAGCTCACGGGTGAGATCACGAAGCTCAATAAACGCCTTAAAACGCTTGTGCTGCGCTGTTCCCTTATCGAAACGGAACTCGCAGGCGGCGTTATTTTTCTTGAAGAAAACTTGATCGTCAGACATAAAAAAGCTGTAATTACGCAGATTAGACGGAATCTGAACCTGAACGCCGTCAGCGGTCTTAGCATACACATCTCTGCCACGCTCATGACTGATCTCCGCCGAGAGCTTTCCGACAGCTTCATGAAGTGCCGATTTCAGGTCAAAGCCGTCCTCGGCGACAACCATTGTACCGCTGCCGTAGAGCTTGTTGCCCTCGACCACAGTGCCAAGCACCATATCGGGGTGCTGTTCAAAATACTTGTTTATTGGCAGACCGTCAGCAATTTCACCGATGTGTACCCAATCGGGAATATCGGACATTTCAGCAACAGACTTGCCTTCACGCTTTTGCAGGAAGATGATGTCAGTTGTGACCGCTGTTCCTGCGTTATCCTTAAATGCACCGTTCTTGCCGCCTGGCAGACGGATAGCACCGATAAAGTCGGCTTTATCCGCAAGCATTTGTCTTGTAGATTCATCACGCTTATCAAGTGTTCCTGCCGAGGTAACAAATGCCATGATTCCGCCGTTTTTCAGCTTGTCGAGAGCTTCTGCAAAGAAGAAATCGTGCAGTTTCGTTGTATCGTGGACAGTATCACGGAAACCAAGCTCACCGAACGGAACATTGCCCACAGCCACATCAAAGCAGCCGTTCTGAAAACGGTTCTGCTCAAAGCCCTGAATAGCAATATCCGCATCAGGATAGAGTGCCTGAGCAATTCTGCCGGATAACGAGTCGATCTCCACGCCGTAGAGCTGAGAGTGCGACTGCATATCTTCTGGCATTCTGCCAAAAAAGTTTCCGATACCCATTGCAGGCTCTAATACGTTGCCGCCCTCAAAGCCGAAATTGGCGAGAGCTTCGTAGATGCCGTCTATAACCGTGGGGCTTGTATAAAACGCATCATTTACCGTTGAACGTGCCTGAGCGTATTCCTGCGGAGTCAGCAGCTCGGAAAGCTCCTTATACTCTGCGGCCCACTTCTCATCATTCTTATCAAAAGCCTTTGCCAAAGCTCCCCAGCCGACATATTTCGACAGGGTTTCCTTTTCCTCAGCAGTCGCAGAACGCTTCTCCCGTTCAAGTGTTTTCAGCGTTTTGATCGCATCGACATTTGCACGGAATTTCGCCTTTGCACCACCCTCACCGAGAGCATCGTCAGTGATCGTGAAGTTTTCGCCCTTATCGGGTGCAGTTGCTTCCGGTGCAGGAGCATCGACCTCGGCGTTATCGCTACCAATCTCATCGACCACAGGCGCAAGCTCAGGCTCTTTCTCAGCCTGAACAGTCTGCTCACGCTCCAAGCTGTCAATGAAATGAAAGCTCATGAGCATATCGCCGTTGTCAAGCCGAGAAGTCAGCTCACCGCCGTCAAAAGTCCAGTTCTTCGCACGGTCAAACTCCATGTGGAGGTCTTTGCCCGTAGGTTTGCCGTTTTCATCGAGCTTTCGGGAAGTAAAATCAACGGTGCTTACACCCGTGACGATTCTGCACTCTCCGATACATTCAGGACGGAGATGATCGCTGATTTCAAACATCATACCCGGCTGAATAGCCTTTTTGAGCTGAGACAGGTTCTTGACCGTTGGAATTTCAGGTTTATCGGGTGTGACCTCTGCCTTTTCGGGCTTCACGGGTGCAGACTGCTCCTTTTCTGGTTCAGCCTTGCCGATATACTCATACATACCGCTGTTCAGGAGCTTATCGTATGAGATATTCTCCGTCACAGCAAAACCGCTGCTTTCACGCTGAATGGTGCAATCGTCCGAATAGAACGGAAGTGCGCCTGTCAGCGAAATAACCTCAGAAACTTCGCCAGTAATCTTGTGACGAAATCGGTCTCCAACCTCGACGGTATGGGGAGACTGTTTCTCAGCGGACTGCTCTGCTTTGAGCGCCGCCCTCTCTGCTTTCTGTTCGGCAGAAAGGTATGTATCGTCCCTGAGCCGTGATTCTGTCATTGTTGCGACATTGTACCACGAATGACGGAACTTCTCACCATTCTCAAAGCTGAAAGTAATACCCTGAGAATTATAGTCAACGAGTGAGATCTTGCCCTCACCGCTGTGACCGCCCGTGCCGTATTCCTTTTTCAGAAAATCGGCTAACTGCTGGATAGTCGAGTGCTTTTCCTCGTAAAAGTCCTGCACACGGAGTTTTCCGTGAACAAAGCCAGTACCACGGTCAATCTCGGCGGCAAGTGCTTCATAGACCTGAACACCGTCAACCACCGGACCTTTGGCAAATTCAGACTTCGGCTTTTCGGGCGCAGGCTTAGAAGTGGTCAGCGGTTCGGGATCACCGAAAAGAGAGAGCTGTTCACCCTGTGCTTCGGGCATTTCCCAAAACGGAACATCAGCATTTTCATTACGCTGAATTTCGTCAATGACCGCTGCGTCCGTAAAGAGAGGACGGTCAATGGCCTCAGTCTCCGCAGTTGGAGTCTCCACCGCAGGAGCATCATCGACCGCCATAACGCCCAGCTCATAAGCAAGACCGTCAAGCTCTGCATTGTGGTTTTCATAGGTGTCGATAGAGATAACACCATCGGCATTGTCGATAATAACCGTAGCACCGAGGGAAAGTGCCTTGTCTTTGATCTCGTCAAGGCTTTCAGCATCACCCTTATATTTCAGCGTGACCGCAGGCACATCTTCCACAGAAGAAATATCCTGAACCTCAGAAGCATCGCTCATAAGCTCTACCGTCTGTTCGTCCTTGCTTTTATGCCTGTCGATAACATCATCGGGAACGGAAACAAGGTCAGAGAAATCAAGCCCCGTCAGACCGTTCTCGATCATATCCTCGATATTATCATACTGCTCCGTATTATAAACCTCGCCGTCAAATTCATAGGTGATTTTGAAGTCCACAAGGTCAGCCGTTACCTGAATCGGCAGCTCATCATCGGTCAGCGTGGTAAACGCAAGACCGACATTGTGCAGATCATCAAAATCAGCACCCTGACGGTATTCCGCTTCACAGAAGTCGTTGATAAGCGACTTTGCCTTGTCAAGCGGAGTTTCAAAGGTACGCTGAAAATCCATGATCTCCACAGGCTTATCGGGATTATGCTCAAGCATTGCAGTTTGCAGGAGCTTCAGGAATGTGGACAGCTCACGGTACGGCTCGATCTCCATTTTATCGCCACGGTTATAGATACCGCAGACAGGTTCGCCGCCGTAAAACAGTTCACCGACCTTATCACCGTCAGCGATAGCCAGTTTCCATGTGCCGCCCTCAGTTTCCGCAGACTCGCAGTCAGTGCCGAAGAACTTGTCAACGACCTGCTGTAATGTCTGGAGCTTCTCAGCCTCACGCTTCGGAGGGTTCAGCTCAAATGCCTGTTCAATCAGGACGGTATATCCTGCTTCACGGAGCTTCGCAGAGTATTCGTCCTTAACATGATCGGGAAAACCAACCATAGGAGAACCGTTCTTTGACAGCATACGCAGTCCGAGGACTTCTGCACCGATCTCTGCATTTTTGCCGTACATCTCGTAAAAGTCACCGACCTTGCAGAGTGATACCGAACCTTTGTCCTCCGGCTCTGCCTTTTCAGGAGCTTCGACCGCAGGTTTTTCAGCCTTAGACAGAATTTCAAAGCCCTTTTCCTCCATATCCTGCTGCCAGCCGTCATAGGCAAGCACATCGGAAGTGCCGAGCAGAATACCGCCGTAATTGGGTGCATCAAGGTCTTTCAGGGAAATGCTCTTGTCGCTGATCTTCTCGACCTCACGACGAGCGCCGTCATACATTATAATATCACCGACAGCAAGATCGGACACCTTTGCAGTTTCGGGCTTCTCCTGCACAAGCTCCTTTTCACGGAAGAACTCAGGCATTTCGGTAAAGCCGAAGCTGTCACAGAAATACGCTGTATCCTTGCCGTCGACGGAAATGACGATCACATCGCTTACAGAAAGCGAATGACCACGGAAATCTTCGGGGTGATCAATATTGAACTGCATATAGAGGGCTTCAAGCGTAGCATTGCCCCTGAACTCTCCGACTTCTCCCTCATAGACAAGCGCATAATCGTCCTTGTTGAGCTGTACGCCGTCAGCTTTCAGCCTGTCCATACTCTCAAAGCGGACACCGTGATATTCGTCACCGCTGGGAAGCTGATAGATCTGAAACTTACCCTGTGCCTTTTCCACATCATCAATGGTGCGGATAGGATTTTTCTCTTTGAAATCGTCAAGTATCTTCTGTTCCTCAGCGGTAAGCGCAGAATGGAATTCCAGATAAGGAACAAGGACATTCAGCATATTTCGGGGAGTTTCCTTGCTTTCGGGTGTATTGTAGGGATAATTCGTCGAAGCTACGGCATTTTCACAGATAGTGCGGATATGGTCAATGAGACTTCCACCGCCCGAACCCTTGCCGTCACCGATATCAAACCTATTGGAGAAATTGAACTCCTGTCCGTCCACAACAGCCCTGATCTCAAAGTTTGTTTTCTTGTAGTAGCCTGCATTAAGGTCGGGGATCATACGCTCCTTATGCTGTTTATCGTCAAGATACTCCATAAGAGCATTTGCAAGCGCAAAGCTGATCTCGCCGTGTTCTTCCGCAAAGTCACTCAGCAGACCGCTTTCGGTAAACCAGCGGTCATTGCCGTCCTTAGAATAGCCGAATTGAAATTCAAGGCTGTCGGGCTTTCTTTCAGGCTCAAAAGTAACATTATACTTTTTCTTTGCGATGATAGCAAAAGCGTTTTCGGTCTGCACTTCATCACCGAGAATATCATAGAGAGCCTTTTTGATACGGTTGAGCTTCGAACGGTTATCTCCCTTTTCCCAATCAGCCATAGCAGCACCGTCAAATGCAGTGAGAAGATCACTGATCCTTTCATCGGAAATGTCAGGAACAGCCTCCTGCAAATCGTCACGAACCCACCAGAAAGCGAGATCGTCAAATTCCTCATGGATACGGTCAATGAAAGCCTGTCCGATTTCCTCAAAGGAAACAAAACGTTCCATACCGCCGAAACTGCACTTGAAACCGTCCTCAGTCCTCTCCGTATGCAGGGAGTGGCGGAGGTTTTCAGCATAATAATAGGTACGGTCTGAGATCTCACCCTGTTCAAAGATAAACTCAATATCTGCGGCCCCACTGCCCTCTAAAAGTCCGAGAGCAAGCTCACGGCGAATATCCTCTCCGTCATGATAACGCTGGGCGAGGTCATAAAGCGCAGGCTCAGAAAGATGATAGCCGAAAGCAGCCTTGTCGCTGGGCTTATGCTTATCAAGATAACCGCTGTCAAACAGCGGATACGCCATATCCTCCCACTCATCAGAAGAAAGAGTGCGCTCCGCAAGGAATTTCGCAAGGTCAGCCTTCGGGAACAGCACTTCTTCCTCAGTCGGAACTCTGCTTGCATTCTCACGGTCAATAACTGCCTGCTTATGGGCAGTCAGAAAGTCAGCTACATCGGATTCCTGCAAAGCGTTATGCAGAATCTCGTCATACGCCTGAATATCCTCAGCCGTGAAAGTCTCGTCAATGCTGTCGATCTGACCTCTCGTCACATCACCGACAAACATAGCGGTAATAGCCGCCCTTTGTCCATCGGAGAAATCGTGCTGAGAAAAGAAGTCAGAAAGCTCAATACTGCGGTCAAAACTCGACTTTGCTTCAAGCATATCATGGAGCTTGGAGTGTTCGCCGTAACGCTCCGAAAGAGCTTGTGACAGATACGCATTAACAAGAGAGAGCATTTCACCGAACTGTGCATCATCATAACGATTATCGAAAAAGTCAGCAAGATCGAGCTTTACATCTTCCACCGCAAGGCGATGAACCACGGGAGAGAGTGCCACATTCTGCTCCATAGGCAAACCGAGGTCAGCCATACTCCTGAGCATATCTACCTCACGGACAGCGTTTTCCAAAGCCCTGTGAAATGCAGGAGCGTTCTCTTTATCCACCGCAAAAGCGACCTTGCCGTCACGGACAACAGCATGATAGCTCACACTTGTTTCGAGGAAAGGCTTGACCTTTCCGAACTGTTCGGGTGTGAGCTTGCTCATATAATAATGGGTATCACGGTTCGCACGATAGTCACGGTTGCCGACTTCCTGCGCCTTATCGGTACTTGCAAACTGATTACGCATATTCACAACTTCGTCCCTGATGTTGCGGACAGCAAAGAGGTCAGCGTGAGATACCGTCAGCGTACCCTTGCCGGACGGATAGACTCTGCCCGAAAACTGCATACTGCGCTTTGACATGATCTCAGCCATTTTCAGGACTAAATCACGGTCAGCCGAAAGATACTCTTTCTGCGGAATATAGCGATACTCTGTTGAACCGAAGATGTTTTTTTCGGGCGGAGAATATGGTCTGTTTGATTTGTTCGGTACAAGATCGGGAGTGCCTGCAATCTGCCTGAACCACTCCACATCTTTATCATTGATCGCCATAATGACGGAATTATCACGGGCATAGGCATAGTAGTTAATGCCCGAATTATCAAGCTGTTCCTGCAATCTTGCAAAATCCGAAGCCTGAATCGTCACAAGGCTCTTATCTCTGTTATCTGTTGCCTTGTGCCACATTTGGTTGCCGTATGTAATAAGGTCAGCCATGCTGTCAACCTCCTTCTTTTCAGTCTCTTGTTCTACAACTTTTGGAATACCCCTGAGCATATCATTCCAGTCTTTATATGTATCTGGAGTGATGATACGCTTCATATCGGGATACTGCTCCTGCAAACGCTGGGCAAATTCATTGCCTGCCGTATCGTTATCGGAGCATAAAAATACGTTCTCAGCAGCGATATTATGACGGAGCATCGTATCAAGGACGATACTTGGCTTCACGCCCATCATGGAAACAAGCCTGCAATTATCAAGCTCTTTGCTGTGCATTTGCAGATATGAAAGCATATCTATTGCCGACTCAAAGAAAAAAGCCTTTTCTCCGGTGCCGCGTACTACCTCAAAGCCGTGACCGCCAACCGAGCCTGTTGCAATGCCTTTGAATTTATGCTCCGTGGAAGTGCCGACCTTTTCAGCACCGATAACTTTTCCGTCTGTATCGAAATATTTGAAAAGCACATTGCCTGTCTTTTCTTCCTGAGAAATAACGCCTTTCTTTACAAGTGCGGAAAGCATATCATAGTCAAGTCCTCTGGTCTTGCACAGATACGCAAACACACGCCTGCAATTATCAGCTTCGGCAAGGGAAAGCTCCCTTGCCGTTTGCTGAACAGGTTTGGGTTCGTATGTGTGGGACGGAGTATAGGTGCGGTCAATATGCTCACCCGTGAGGGCTTCAACAGCATCAATAAAGGACATATCCATATATTCACGGAGTAAGCCGATATTATCGCCGCCCTTGTTTTCGCTGAACCTGAACCATTGACCACGTTCGCCCGGACCGTTGTCCTTGATATGCAGGCTGTCATGTTCCTTCCACACATACTCTTTGCCGACCTTTTTCAGGTCAAAGCCGTGAGACATGAGAAACTGAGGAAGATTGACGAGGTTCGCCCTTTCTTTCTGTTCATCAGTAATTCTCATCTGTTATTCCAACCCCTGATTATTTCTCTTTTTGGGTGTCTGCTGTCTCTGCTGAGGGTTCTGCTGACCTCGACCGCTGATACGCTGGGCATCTCTATGCATTTTGCCACGGGAAAAGAAAGCTCTTTGGGAATCCTTCTTTGCGACCGTGACCGCAGATTTCTCACCTCCGAACACAGCGGAATGCTCCACGCCCTTAGCTGTCAGCTCTGCCGACTTCTTACGAGCCTGCCCCTCGTCCATACGACGAGTGAAACGCTCCTGTTTCGGGAGTGCCTTGAAAAGCTCAGAATTTACAAGCTCAACGGCTCTTTCACCCTTGACATCACTCTCGATCTGCTTATATGCCTGAGCGTTTTCCTTAGAAACGGTAATTGCTACCGTATCATTCTTGCGTACTACCGCAGAATAAGGGGTATTCTGTTTTTGCAGTTCTCCTGCAATTTTCCTTGCGGTATCAATCGGCTCAACACGGGTGTGTCTCTGCTCTTTGGAAAGAGAAGCATAGTATTCGGGATTGACAGTCTCATACCTGCCTTTCTCACCCTTACCGGCGTTCTCCTTTGCAGCTTCGGTATGTGCGATCTTTCTGATAGAAGCATACATCACATCATTCAGCACAGGAACGTCCTGCTTGGAAACGGTAATGCCGACCTTATCCTCGCACTTAGTAGCAGCGGAGAACTTTACTCCTGCCGACATTAGAGCCGACATGACCTCTGCCGCCTGAACCTCTGTCATGGTCTCCACATGACGGTCATTTCGGGGCAATTCCTTGTAATAACCGGGGTTCACCTTGAAACCGCCGTCCTGCGTGTACTCCGCAGCCCCTCTATCGACCATTGTATCGAGCCAGCTTTCTACAAGGACTTCATCGGCACTGTCAAGCAGTTCAAGCTGTTTCCGCATCTTTTCAAGCTCTGTTGTGGCATTATCCCTCATTTCCTGCGGAACAAAGGGATTCTCCGCAAGGCTCTCCATATTTTTGATACCCTCGGCAAGCTCTGCCTTTGCCTTGTCAATGTCCTCCTTAGAGCCGTTGTTGATGATACCGTATATCATGTTGTAATCATCTTCAAGCTGCATCTCCGCATTAGCAAGGGGCTGAATGCCAAGCTGATCTGCAAGTTCAGCGACCTTAGAACGGTCAAGCGTTTCGACCTCCTGAGCCGCCTGAACAGCAGTCTCAGCAAGTGTCGGCATATCCACAGTGCTTTTCTGCACCATTTCACCGAGCTTATCTCCGGTCAGCTTCATAGAAGCATCGAGCTGATCGTTGGTCTGCTCCTCATAGTGCGTTTCAGGACGGGCGAGCTTCATGATCTTATCATCAAGTTCTGAAATACGCTCATTCACATCTTTGAGCTGTTCGGAGAGCTTATACTTGTCAACAACACTTGTGGCAGGATCGTTGTAGGTATCAAGGATTTTCTGCTTTTTGGCTTCAAGTGTTGCTTTCTTATCGCTCAGGCAATCGACTGTTGCACCGTTCAGCTGTGTCATTGCATCTGCAAATGCTTCACGGCGTTCCTTGTTAAAGCTGATAGAAAAGCTCTTGATCGTGTCATTGAGAGCAACTACACGGTTCAGCTTGTGTTCGATACGGTCACGCTTTGCGGTAAATTTGTCGATCTTTTTCCACCCCTGGTCGATCTTCTGCTGTCGCTCAGGAATCTTTTCCTCACGGATAGCCTGAATACGCTTCTCGTTATTGGCGATAACTGCACCGATACCCGGCAGATTGCCGATAGTGGCTTTCAGCATACGGTTGGTATCTTCAAGCTTATCAGCCTTTGCACTGAGGGCTTCGATATTTGCCTTGTTACGGTCGATCTTGTCCGTCTGATTGGCGATTTTTTCATCAAGAGAGTCGATACGGCTCTGATGATGTTCCGCCTTAGCATTCAGGAGAGGAAGAAGTTTTCCCGACTTCTGAACGCTGGTCTCGTCCTGCTGATGTTCCTGAGACTGAGCCTGCTTTTTCCTCAGTCCTTCCGCATCGACCGCAGGCTGGTCGGCGGTTCTCTTATCGTCATTATCCTGTACGGGCATAGGCTACCTCACTTTCTGCGCTTCACGATGATGATAACCGCTGCGGTCACAGCTGTAACAACGGCACTTCCGATTATGATAATCTTCTTCATGGTCTGAACTTCCTTTCTCTTTCTTCGGTCTGAATGATACGCTCCTGTTCGCTCTGCTGTCTGCGACGGGCGATCTCAGCCAAGTGTTGATGTTTTTCTCTTGAAAAATGCGAATGACTGTTACGGCGAAAATAATCGTCAAACAGCTCATTCAAAGTCGGAACTGTATCCGCTGCACTCTGTTCAGAGACGGCAGGAGCTTTCGCTTTTTCCTTGATTTTCTCATACTCCTGAATATCCGACACCGTTCTGCCGTTCACGGAGATCACACGGTCAAGCTCACGCTGAAGCGTGGGAGTATCGCAAAGCCAAAAATCCACATAGGTCTTGCAGAGTGCAACCTGAATCTCATCGGGACGGTTCTGCAATGCACCGACCGTTGTATTCAGTAATTCAGCAACTTCGCCCAATAGCCGAAAATAACCGTCAGGCTCTCCGTAAACTTGCAGTTCACGGAGCAATGCCTCGTATTCGCCGGACGTAGCTTTTGCGATAATATCCTCAACTTGTTCCTGGAAACTGCCGTCATAGGTCAGCACCATTTCGGTTTCACCGTATCGGGCTGAAAAAGGAATACCGCTTTTATCGAGAGCAATAACGATCTCCTGAGCCATGTCCGTTTCAATGCGGATAAACTCACGGTTCTGGATAGCGGAGACTTCGATACCGCCGATATACGGGAAATCTGTCACGGAGCGATCATCTCCCTGATCGTATCGATAAGGTCGGTGTTGGTGCTGTCGGCATCGTACTCCATTGCATACGCACCGCATACATTCTCCTGAATGCGGCGAGGGAGCGACCTCAGCTCACGAACGGGAGTGCCGATGAGCTTCGACACATTCGGGAGGTCTGCGACCGCAAGTGCCTTGTTCACAAGGTCATAGAATCGTGCGGTCTGCGAGCTGTCCATCATGAACTCATAGACGATAGTCTGCTGAGTCTCATAGTCAAGGCTGCGGAGCGTTTCGGTGGTGATACCCGTGGACTTTGCGACTTCTGCAAGCTCAATGTAGATAGAGCCTTTCTGCCACAGGTTATCGAGGGCTTCAAAGACAGCCTTTTTGTCCTCATCGTTCTTGACGGTGACCTGTTCAAAAACCGCTGTCATGCTGTTTTTGATCTCATCGTCCATAGCGGAAATGCTGTCCTCGGAAACACCGAGGATCTTTGCAGCTTCCGCAAGCAGTTTGTTATCCATTCTTGCTACCCCTTTCTGTTTTCCACTGATAGTACATCTTGCCATTGTACGGATTCTCCACGATCTCAGGGCGGACGATCGTCTTTTTGCCCTTAGATGTGTAGCTTGTGGACTTGCCGTCAAGCAGTCCCTTGACCTGGGCATCGGATAGCTCCACGCCGTACACCTTTGCGATATTCATACCGCACTTACCCTTGCAGTACCAGCCGTATTTGCCCTTGACCACATCTGCACCGCACTTCGGGCATTTGCCCACAGGTTCATGAGAATCATCTGAAAGAGAAACGGACTTATCGACAGAGCCGTATTTTCTGCACATATCAGCGATAAACTGCTGAATACCGGACATAAACACAGCTTCGGGCAGCTCGCCGTGTTCGATCTGCTGTAGCTTTGATTCCCATTCAGCCGTCAGCTTTGCTGATTTCACTTCATCTGGAACGACCGCCACAAGCTCCTTTCCCTTGTCTGTTGCCCTGAGTTGTTTGCCGTCACGCTCAACATAGCCGTTTTTCACAAGTGATTCAATGGTTGCGGCCCGTGTCGCAGGAGTACCGAGTCCCTTTTTCTCTATGTCGTGTGCGTCAGCACTAAGACGGTACTCGTCATAGTCCTCGTTGCCTGCACGTTCCATAGCGGATAGGAGAGTATCTTCAGTGTAGGGCTTCGGAGGACTTGTGAAGTGTTCGCCCTTACTTGCCTGCGCCGTAAAGGTCTGCCCCTCAGAAACCGCAGGCAGAGCCTTATCCTCATTTTTCTTGTCAGACTGCTTTACAAAGGCTTTCCACCCCATATCAAGGACGGTTCTGCCTGTTGCCGTAAACTCCGTGCCGTTGCAGATACCCGTCAACTTGACAGCATCGTACTTATGAGCCGGAGCCGTTGCACAGATCAGCTTAGTGGCGATCAGGGTAAGGATATTCTTTTCACCTGTCGGCAGAGAAGAAAGATCAGCCGTGGCGATACCGCTTGTGGGGATAATTGCATGATGCCCTGATACTTTGCTGTTATTGATAACCTTCTGTATGTCAGGCGTATGGGCAATACCAAACCCGAAATAGCTGTCACAGAGCTTCGTCACTTCAAGAGCTGTCTGAGCCATATCATCGCTGAGATACTGGCTGTCGGTGCGGGGATAAGTGACGAGCTTACCCTCATAAAGTGACTGAGTATAGTCAAGTGTCTGCTGCGCCGTGTAGCCAAAAGCCTTGTTTGCTTCACGCTGTAAGGTTGTCAGATCGTAGAGCTTTGGTGCTTTATCGGTCTTGACCTCACGCTTGACAGAGCTGATAGTGACCGTACTGCCGTCACAGGCAGATACAAGCGCATCGGCAGACTTCTCATCATCAATCCTTGCAGATGATAACGTAAAAGCACCGCAGTTGAGGTCAGCTGTAAAATACTTCTGCTTTACAAAGCCGTTTACCTCCGCATCACGCTGAACGATCATTGCAAGAGTAGGTGTCTGCACTCTGCCGATATTGAGCTTACCGCCATATCGAACGGAAAACAGCCGAGAGCCGTTCATACCCACAAGCCAGTCTGCTCTTGCACGGGCATAGCCTGCATTGAACAGGTTATCGTATGCGGACATAGGCTTCATATTAGAAAGTGCCTTGCGGATAGCGGATTCCTCAAGAGAAGAAACCCATAAACGCTTCACAGGCTTGCGGCACCGAGCCATGTTATACACATAGCGGAAGATACATTCTCCCTCTCTGTCCGCATCGGTCGCACAGATGATCTCTGTTACCTCGTCCTTATTCATAAGGTTTTTCAGAAGATTGTACTGAGCCTTTGTGCTGTCCGTAATCTGAAACAGCCAGTTGTCGGGAATCATAGGAAGCTGAGAAAAGCTCCATTTCTGATTCCAGCCGTTGCCGTAGTCATTCGGAAACTTCAAGCCTACCAAATGACCGACACACCACGATACAATATATCCGTTGCCTTCGGTGTAACCTTTCTTTGTAGCGTCCGCACCTACTACGGAACTGATTGCACGGCTTACACTGGGCTTTTCGCCCACGATTAGAATTGCCATATATCGACTTCCTTTCATTTTTATTTCCCAAAATCGAAAATCACTTGATTTCGGGAAATAGATGTGGTATAATAAACACATACACCTTGCTGACGCAAGGCGAGGGGCTTGCGCCCCTTTGCGGACTTTCGTCCGCTGTGCTTATTGACGGCTTCGCAAAAATGCCCTTGCAAGCAAGCATTTTTGCTTCATGGTATAATAAGGTTAAAGGAGCGTGAGTTCTTATGAAACTGATTGAACGAAAAGACTATCTCGAAAAAGTGATAAATGTGATCGGTACTCCTGATATAAAGGTCATAACAGGTGTCCGCCGAAGCGGTAAGTCCAAACTGCTGGAAGCATTCAAAAGCCATGTGAGTGCTAACATCGAGACTGCCAATATCATACACATCAACTTCAATTTGCCCGATTTTGATGATCTGACAGAATATAGACCGTTGTATGACTATATCAACGCAGCCTACAAGGAAGGCGCTGATAATTTCGTTCTGATAGATGAAATACAGATGTGCAATAATTTTGAAAAGGCAATAAATGGCTTACACGCATCAGAAAAATTCGATATTTATATCACAGGCTCTAATGCGTTTCTGTTAAGCTCCGATCTTGCAACACTGTTCACAGGAAGAACTTTCGAGATCAAGGTCTATCCGTTTTCCTTTGCTGAATATGTAAAATACTTTGCATATACTGACCTCTACACTGCCTTTGATAAATATGTCTGCGAAGGCGGTATGGCTGGCTCTTATGTGTATAAGGACGCCCAAGCGAAATATGACTATATTGCAGAAGTCTTTAATACTCTGATCATCAGGGATATTCGCAAAAAGTATAAAATTCGCAATACGATTCTTATGGACAGACTTGCTGACTTTCTCATGGATAATATCTCGAACCTCACATCTGCCAGATCCATTGCTGATACTTTTAACAGCCATAAGGACAAGATCAACCATAAGACTGTCAGCTCATATATGCAGTATCTCTGCAATGCCTTTGCATTTTATAAAGTACGCCGATATGACATCAAGGGAAAGAAATATCTCTCGACAAATGAGAAATACTACCTCAGCGATCATTCCTTCCGCTATGCAAAGCTCGGAACGAAGAATATGGACTACGGCAGAGTGCTTGAAAATATTGTAGCTATTGAACTGCTTCGCCGTGGCTATGAGGTTTATGTCGGTGTCCTTTACAAGAAAGAGGTTGACTTTGTAGCGATCAAGCGTGATGAGAAGCTGTATATTCAGGTTTCGGATAGTATCACCGATGAAAAAACTTTTCAGCGTGAGGTATCACCGCTGCTGTCCATTAAGGATGCTTATCCCAAGATGCTGATCGCAAGGACACGCCACGATGCCTATCAGTATGAAGGCATAAAGATCATCGACTTTTCGGACTGGCTCACAAACACATAACACGTTCTGTTTCCCAAAATCAATAAATTTACAAGTTCGGGAAACAGACAGCAAACACCTTTCTCCTACATTTCATATCATAATAGGAGAAACCTTTTTTGTAGGAGAAAAAATAGGAGAAAAGCATCTGATTATCAAAGCACATTTCCTGATATGTGGGAGTGTGCTTTTACTTTTTAGAATTGTTGTACGACCTGAGTCGAAAATACACCTCAGTTGTGATGTTGACCGGAATTATATAGTTGGAATACTCCTCACCGATATATCCTGCCTTTCTGAGAGCAGAGATAACCTTTGCTGCGGTATCCTTGTCTACCTCAAGCCACTCACGAATCTGCTTGTTCGAGGTATATTTGTCATGCGAGATATGATAGATAAGTATATCCATATCTTTCTCCGAAATGCCGTCAACCTTAACGGAATCAAGCGGAGCAAAGTTATGTATGCTTACAGAGAAAGAAGGCTTATTATCCTTCTTAGGCGCAAGGCACTCATCGTCAGGCTCGATCATATTATCATAGAACCTGAACTCGTCCTCATCATCGTCAAGCTCAATATCGTCCCCGTCATCGCCGTACTTCTCACGGAAACGCTCGTTGATCTTGCCTTTGCTTTCACCGAGTTTATATGCAGCGTAGGCAACACCTGCCATAGCACCGAGTCCGACAATTCCCTTGATGATCTTCTTTACGTTCATAATAGAAACCTCCACATTTTTCAGTATTCTACGGGTTCACCGTAGTTGATTTTCTTGATTGATTTGATATTCGCTCCGAGGTCAAGACCGTTCCAGTTGTAATAGCCCCAAGAGCCTGAGAATGCCACGCAGGACGGTAAGTTATAATCGTCATAGATAAACTCAACGATACACTTTCCGCTGCCGCCGAAGTTGTGATATTTACCCTCACCATCATCGGCATAACCCTTGCTGTCGCATATCTTTGTAGTAAACTGCGTACCGTTTTCAAGCTCAATCAGGAAACGATCTCCGCAGTATCCGTACCATACGCCCATAGCACAGCAGAAATCGCCGTACTCATCACGGCGTATTCCGGTACCTGTTATGGTATCGACCTTAGAGCCGTATATCGCTCCTGAGCTGGGCATAGCCGTCAGTCCCGAAGCTCTTTCGCCTGCAAAGCAGTTTGTCCAGCCGTCCTCATACGGAAAATCATATATGACCTCAACCGTTTCGGTCTTGCCGTCAGCAGATGAAGATTTTACGGAATATCCGTCTTTTTCTTCCTTAGAAAGTATAGGTTCGACCGTCACCGTGTACTCAGTATTCTCACGCAGACCTGTTATGTAGCAGAGGTCATTGCCTTTGAACTCAAAGTACATATTATCGCTGAAAGCATAGTTATCATCGTGAGCCGTGCAGCTCACAGAATAGTCACGGTCAGGCTCAGAATCCCATGATACTTTCAGACAGGAAACAGAAATAGTCGATACATTCAGGTCATTGACCGAAAGCTCCTGCACTTCTGGTTCTGCTGGTGTTCCTGAAAACTCAATAATAAAGCCCATAATCAGGCTTAGAGCTTTCCTCTGTATGTCAGGATCAAACATCGTCATCACGCTCCTTCTCGCATTTCAGGAGCGTTTGTGTCAGCAGATACGGCACACCGATCAACAGAGCCAGTACCGCCGTTACTGCCAGTATCACAGGCAGATATTCCGCTAATGCCAAGTAGTCTATCACGCTTCTTTTGCTCCTTTTCCTTTGCCTTCATTTCTTTTACGAAAGCACGGTATTTTGCTGTATATTCATAGGACTTGCCAAAGATATTTACCGCTGCCTTGTAAAGATTCGGCTCATGTTCCTCGATGATTGCAAGCTCCTCATTGATATGTTTGCTGAATGGACAGCCTACACAGCCGGTTCGCCGTAACCCGTATTCCGTATAGCATCGGGAGTGCTGAACATCGAACATCTGCTCATAGTCTTTTTTATCGCCGTCCGTGTACCAAAATACCGGACGGAAGGTGTTGCACCCCTTAGACTTGCACTCAGAAAAACAAGTCTTGAAAGCTGCCGAACGGATACCGCCCTCAGCCTGTCGGATACCTGTTATATCCAAGTCTGCATCATGTTCCTTGACGATACGCTTTGCAGGCTTCTTTTTCGCATATTCACAGCACTTGTTGGATATGGGGAAATCCGGCGGATTCTGCATGATAAACTCTTTTAGGAAACGGTTGCGGTAAATTGAAAATCTGCTGATTTTCTGAACACCGTCCTCGTCAGAGTATCGCTCTCCGCACCACCATTGCAGAGCCGTCTTACACCGAGGGTATCTTTGCAACAGCACTTCAAGCGGTTCGTCCTCCCACTGAAATCCGTGAGCCTGCAAACGCATCATCTGTTCGGAAACATATTTCGACAGAAAAGGAACACCATACTGCTTCACACAGGTAGGGATAGGCTTATCGGGTTTGACACGCTCAATGGTAATGCCGTATTTCTGTTCAAGATAGTCTAAATGCTCCTTTGTAGCGGAGTATTCAAGCCCCGTATCTATCCAGAAATACTTGACCTTGCCGTCCTCATCGACCTTATGAATCAGGTCAAGGACAATATCGCTGTCAGAACCGCCGCTTATACTGCACACAGGATAATAAGACCGCATCAGTATGCGTTGTGCCTTGCACATACTTGTGTAAATGGTGTAGTTATTGTTATCGGCGCACTTGGTCAGGGCTTCATCAAGCATCGTGAAGCCCTCCCAAGATGTGTGTGATCACATCGACCGTCCACCCGTTGCCAATACACTTGTACCGCTGGGTATTGGAAATGCCTGCGGTATAGTTGTCGGGAAGAGTCTGCAAACGCTCCGCTTCAATGGGGGTGAGCTTGCGGATAACGTAGTCACCGTCAGGGAGATCAATCTTATACAGACCTGTTTTTGCACCCTGACCGCCGCCATTGGCTGAGAGCGTAACAGACTTGCCGACAACGGAGTAAATACGTTGTCCCTGTCCGCCCTTGCCATACTGTCCGATACGAACGGGAGAGCATACAAGCGAATCTTTCTGAACAGTGGTCAGGCAGTTGGACTTGCCGTCCTCACGCACTTCGATATGCTGTTCTGTCTTTTCGCCGTCAACATATCGTCCACGCTGGGCGGCTCCCATAGGCATAGCAACCGAAGTAGTACTGCCGTTGAAGCCTGAATTTTTGATGATCGTTGCTTCACCGTACTTATGATAGCCTGCCATGACGGTACGGGACTTGTCCGTACCCTGATATGTATTGTTCGGTATAGGTTCTGCGACCATAGTCCGCTGCTTACGTTCAAGGGTGTTATACAGCACAGCACCGTCATAAGAAGCGGTCATACAGTAGGACTTGTCCTGCCACGCAACACCGCTTTCAAGTACATCTTTCAGTAAAATGCCCTTATCTTCCGGGAAAGAAGTAAAAGGTATATTCGTCCAGTAACAGCGCTTTCTATTTTGTGCCGATACAAGTGCAGAGTTTATCATGATAGGTTCTACACCGAGAACCCTTGTGATCTCGTCCTTGATGTTCTGATGTACGGAATAGTTGTTTTCGTAGAGGAAATACTTACAGCCCGATTCCTCTAAGGCTCTCACATACTCCTTAAAGAGCCTGAATCCCTCACCGTTGCAGTCTACCTCTCTGTCCTTTTTGGCGATAGACCAATAGGTGCAGGGCGAACCGCCGAGCAAAAGGTCATATCCTTTGAACTGCGTGAAATCACCGTCATATACATTCCCGTGATGAACGATTACGGGGAAATTACGCTTTGAGACCGTGACGGCATACTTGTCGATCTCAAACGCATCATAGCATTCCACGGGAATGCCAGCCCTTTGCAGAGCCAGCATACCGCAGGAGATACCGTCAAATAAGCTGAGTACCTTCATTAGACAAATTCTCTCTCTTTTCTCATTGTCTTATGTTGTTTGTTTTGTTGTCGGGAACTTTGAATCCACTGGGTTCAAAGTTGATTATTCTTCGTAGTAGTCCTCAAAAGATCGTTGTAGTTCTCCTGAAGCTCCTCAAACTCCTCGCAGAGCTTGTCATACTTCTGCTGGATTACGGTCTTTTCCTGAGCGAAGTTCTCCGCAGCGGTCAGATTGCCGATGAACTGTCCTGCTTCAAAGCCACGGAGAAACCACTTCTTTCTCACGCCCTCAACTGCCTTAGCAGAAATGCCTGCAATTCCGGCGGTCCCTGCCACCGCTGCCGCACATAAACAGATCTTCTTCATCTTTTCCATTCTTTTGCCCTCTCTTTCTTATTCTTCATCGTCCTGATTATCGTAGAACCTCATATCGTCCTCAGATTCTTCGGTGATCTCTGTATCATCGTCATACTCAGGCTCAAACTGAACCGCTGTCTTATTGCCGCCTTTCTTTTTCTTCATCAGGAAGAAGCCTGCGACACCGACACCGATCAGAGCAACCACACCGAAAACAAGAATCATACTATTCTTGTTCATAGGAACAGACTTTGCCTGAGCTGCTGACTCAGATGATTCCTCGCCGTCCTCTGCGGTATCTTCGGCATAGTCAACATCGTTACTGTCGCCGGACTGCACTCTGCCGTTAGCCTTTTCCGCTTCCTGAGCTGCCTGTTCGGGAGTGATCTTGTCCTTTTCATCATCGTCCTCATCTCCTGCGTAAAGCAGAGCATACAGGTCATAATCGTCAACTTTGTTCAGGAAATACACGTTGTCCTCGCCATTGCCTGCCGTGTAATTTATAAGCACATAGAAAACGTGACCGTCCTTTGTGGTCACAGCGATGAACTGCATTTCCTCTGTGTTGTAAATGATTTGTTCTGACTTGATAAGAGTAGCGTTGCCGTCTGTATCATAGTAGGGATCACCGTCATAGTCGGGGGCAACATCGTTTGTCTCTGCCTCGGCAAGCTCACTCATGACCTCACGGAACTTTTCCATATCATCGGAGCTTTCGTCCGCAGGCTCAGAAGCGGTTGTTTCCGTAGTCTCTGCTGTTCCTTCTTCGGCAGAAGCGGTAATACCGCCAACACTTGCTGCTGCAAGCATGAAAGCAGCCATCACAGCACTAATCATTCTTGTTTTCATCATCGTCCTCCTCAGAGTAAAATCTCATTTGTTCTTCATATTTGCCGCCTTTGCCGAGATCGTCTATCTCATCATCGGTCAGACCACGAGCCTTCATATTCTGAATCTGCTCATGTTCTCTGGCAAGCACGGTTTCTAATTCCTCTCCATCACAATTCAGCTTTTCGCAGAGTGAGAGGTAACGCAGCCTTGTGATTTCGGAGAGAAGCCGTCTGCGTTCCTCTGTATCCCGCTTGATATTTCTTTCAAGCTGCTCTGCCTTTTTGCTGAATTTCTCTATTTTTGCATCATATAAAGCCATTATGTACCTCCGTTAATACAGCACGAGCCGAGGATCAATATAGTCCCAGCCGTAGCCGTCGGTGTCTATATAAATATGGAAATTAACATTTCCGGCTGTTGTTTTGGCAAATTCCTTGCCTTCCTTGATACTGTCGCCCTCCTCGTAGTCATTTATAAGCACCGCATTTGCAATGGTGACTTCCGTATCACGCTTAGTACCGCCCGTGCCGTCATACCAATACTGTACATCGTCCTTGCGGATAGTGATTTTGTTGTCATCGGTATCAACATCGGTTATCTTACCGCTGAAAGGCATTTTGAGCTTTGTACCGCTGTCAGCATACACCTTGATACCCTGGTACAGACCGTCACTTTCTTCATTCCAGCCTGTCATTTCATATCCGAACTCTCTTTTGAGGGAATAGTCACGGATAGACGGCTCGGGCAGAAGATTATGCAAGGTCTGATGATTGCCATAGAGTGTATTTCCGTCCTCGTTGCCGACAAGCAGATTGTAATACTGCCAGCGTTCTGTCTTGTGGGACATTGATTTTAGCTTGTCCTCTATGACCTCATCAAAAGTCTTTTTCTGCTTGACGTTGTAGTAGAGATTGCACTCCGTTTTCCAATACTGTTTCTGCACATAACCATACAGAGCTGAACAATTGCTGTCGCCTGTCCACGATCTCGCATCGGATTCTGTAATCATGAACCAAGCATCATCGTTCTCCCAACCGTAGAACGAACGGTACTGATTATCTCCGTCATGATTTTGGAAGAAAAATTTGCCGTTATCATCTATCCAATAGAACGGTGGCTTTGTATGTGCGCTGTCTGCATAATAGCGGTTATCAAGAACATAATAGCCCGTGAGAGCATAATCTTCGTTTGGGTTCAGTACACGATAATTGCTGTTCATATAACAATAGCCGTCACCGTCAAGATACTGACCAAGCTCTGAGGTATAAGAAGTCGGCTTGAATTTGTAAGTCCAAGCTCCGTTGCTTTTACTTGCTGATTGCTCGCAATAATAGTAACTGCCGTCGGTACTGCTTCCACCGCCGAAATATACATAGGTGTCAAGCTCCTCCCAACGGGATTTATTGTCATACCAATATACGAACTCATACTCCGCATTGAAAATGTACTCAAGCAAATCCTCTGTATCGCTTTTGAATTTCCAATACTTAATATCGCCGTTATCATCGGCATCAAAATCATAGTAATACGCACTCAGAAAAGCCCACAGTTTGTAGCAATCGAAATCATATTGCGGTTTCCAATCGTAGATCGAAGATTTGCCCCAGTACCAGTTGTCGGGTTTATCTTTAAGGTCTTTTTTATTAGCACCAAAAGCAGTCAGACCTTTTTTCCAATCAGAAGTATCGCTGACTTTAAGTATTTTCTGATTGAAGTTATAAACAAGCTCCGTGTAATACTTTTCAGCTTCGGAAAGGTCATAGTCCTGCGCCGCATAAGTGCCGAGAGTAAAACCACCGCCTGAAACTATGGAGCTGAAAATCATGATGATAAAAGCAAACACAAGAAAGATAATAAGTATCGGAACAGCTATTGCTGCAAAGAACTTTTTGACTTCCTTTTCATAGACATTTTTCACGAATTTGAAAGCCGACTTGAATCTCTCAGCCACCGTTTTTTTAGTTTTCTTATTTTTGGGTTTACGCTTCTTTCTCTGCTTGTATTTATCGTGATTTTCATTCAGCTTGTTTTCCTGCCGATTGAGTTTTTTATTGGATTTCGACTTTTCATCGGACAGGCGATCACGCTTTTTTTCTTCTCGCTGTAACCACTGAGGCTTACTTATCTTATCTTTGACAGGTTCAGCTATTCTGCGTTTTGCAGAGTCAATGGCGTGAAGCATATCGTTATCCTGATCTTCATTGACAGCTTTCTGCCACGCAGAAGCCTTCATTCGCTTTACCGAATATGAGGCAGGCTTTAATGCAAGCAAGCCGGGACGGGAGTTTCTGGTGATTTTTTTCTGATTACGCAGTTCCTTAACACGGAACTGCTGTTCTGTTTTTAGCTGTTTACGCTCAAAATTCAGCTCACGCTTTGTCTGCTTATATGCCTGCAATCGGCGCTTGTTCATCGCCTTGCGGAGCGTATTGCCCTTATCTTTTACAATTCGGGCTTTATACTCCGCCTTTGCTTTCTTCAAATCGGCTTTTGTCGCAGCCATTTTCGGCTTCTGAGTTTTCGCCTTATAGAGCTTGTTATCAGCTTTCTTTAGCTGTAACTTCGCTTTTTCGAGCTTATACTGCTTCTTTGTTTTCAGGTGATTGTGCGTACCCTTGACAGCATCGACCGCCGTGCGACCCACAAGAAATACGCCACGATGATAATCGTCCACCGCTTCACGGGTGTATTTCTGTTTGAGCTTGTTGCGGACTTCACGCTGGGCGGTGTCGGCGGTTTTGATACCGCCAGTTTCCGCTGCGAGACCGGTATCGACCGCCGTCTGAGCAACATCATGTACTGCGAAATTCACAGCACGGACGTTTGCCTTGAACAGCTTTCCCTTGAATGTCTTTGGCTGCCATGATTTGATCGTCCGTGTGACTGACGGTTTATCGCCCTGTATGCGGTATTTTGCATTTGCAAACTTATGGACGATACCCCGACCGCCGTGATGCGTTTTCTCACCACGGACGATATATGCACGGGTATGAAAGCGACCTCTGCTGTTTGCTTCACGGCGGAAGTCTATCTGAAACTGCTTCGACCGTCTGCTGACTTTGTCGAAACGAGCCTGCGCTCTACGGAGGTTATTCTCTTCTCTCTGTAAGCTCATAAATCCTCCAATCTGCGCAGTTTACGCACCCTCAGTAGGTTTCGTGGTCATAAGTTTATACATCTCTGTATCCATCGGAAAATGGTCTGTAAACGGCAAAAGCACTTTATCATAGCGGATAAGTCCCTCGCCCGGACCGCTGTTTGTTACAAACTTCATCTGCTCCTTTGAAATATGGAGCTTTTCAGCGAGAATGTCTCTGTCTCCGGCTGCCTGGTTCAGCATATATACAAAATCCGAGTTATCAAAGATGTTCTCAACCTCCTGAGAAGAAAGCAAGTCCTTGACATTTTGCGTGATGCCTGTCGGCACACCGCCCCACTTACGGAAACGCTTCCATATTTCTGCGCTGTACTTCGCTGTCTGTTCCTCTTTCAGAAGGAGGTGGAACTCATCAATGTAGTAGCGAGTGATTTTTTTCTTTTCACGGTTAGCTGATACTCTGTTCCATACCGTATCCTGAACGATCAGCATACCTACTTTTTTTAGCTGATTGCCAAGCTCCTTAATATCAAAGCAGATGATACGATTACTCATATCAATGTTGGTGCAGTGATTAAAGAGATTCTGGCTGCCGTTTACGAACATTTCAAGAGAATTTGCTACACGCAGAGCGACTTCGCCTTCATTATTAAGCTCCTGCTGCAAATCGGAGAGAAGCGGCATCTTTTCAGGCGTCGGCTCATTTTCGATAAAATGCTTGTAGATGCTCTGAACACATTTGTCGATAACAGAGCGTTCCTCAGCGGAAAGACCGTAGCGACCTCCGACAATGATCTCACAAAGCGAAATCAGGAAGTCGGACTTATTTGCGATCACTTCCATAGGATTGCTGAACAGATAATCGTCAATGGTAATGTCCATAGGGTTGATATGCTGTTCGGAATTGCTTGCAATTCTGATAAGCTGTCCGTGCAGAGCCGAAACAAGCGGAAAATACTCTCCTTCGGGGTCGCAGATGATTATGTCATCAACTGTTGTAAGAAAGCAGTCGAGTATTTCACGCTTTACGCTGAAACTCTTGCCTGCACCCGGCGTACCGAGGATAAGTCCATTCGGATTTTTGAGCCTTGACCTGTTGGCACGGATCATATTTCCCGACAGCGTATTGATTCCGTAATAGGTAGCCTGTCCGTCCTGAAACAGCTCTTTAGTGGTAAACGGCACGAAGATAGCGATACCGCTTGTGTGCATCTCACGGCGGACAGGAATCTCGTTATAGCACAGCGGAAGTGTGGAAACGAGTGTCTGTTCCTGTCGATAATCATAGGGAAACATCGTGCAGTTATTCTTCTGGCAGACACGCTTCAGCATTTCAGAAAGAAGTTTCAGCTCCTTTTTACTTTTTGCATAAGCTCTCAGTGAAATACTGATATGAAAAAGACGCTCATTCTTGCTGTTCAGATCAGCGAGGAGCTTTTCAATGTCCTCGATATACATCTTGATCGCAGGAGGAAGAATATCGGGATCATAACCCGATTGCGAAGCCTTTTTCTGTTCGTCGATTTTCATCTGCTCCACATTGGTGAGCTTCTTTTTGACGAATTTCAGGGCATCTATCTGGTCCAGCGGATCAACATGAATATTCACGCAGAAAAGGTTCTGCATTTCAAGGAAGTCCTTTAATATCTCGTCCGACAGCTCTCCGGCAAGGATATTCATACCCCATACAGCACCGTAGGCATTGCCGATCTCAAAATCTGCCTTGTTGAATTTTAGTGATGGAGGACTGATAAAGTCCTTCGTGTCCATTCCAGCTTTAAGCATAGAGTCCCAATTGAAAATGAAGGGGGAGTTTCTGTAGGGATTGAGAGCATAGTACAGGGCTTCGAGCCTTTGCTTGCCGTCAAGTAATTCAGCTTCAACACCAAAAGCCTTAAATCCTTTGATAATATCATTCTTTATGCTCATCAGCTTTGCCCTTGCTGCCTTGTATGATGTGGACTCGATACCGAATGTCAGGAACTTTCTTGCCGACTGACCGTTAGAGCCTTTCATCAGCTTATCGGTCAGCATTTCGCTGTACTCCTTGCGGATCGCATTGAAATCATCGTCCTGTTCGGGTATCTGCACCGTTTTTACGAGCTTTTCCTTTGATCTGTTTTGATTTTCAAAGGTAAGCTGGAATTTGATCGTATTGTCAAAGAGATTGATAACATCACAGTATTTACTGAAAATATTGTTCTGTTCCTCAAACTCCGAAATAGAGTAATTGGCATCATAAAACTGTACCGTCATAGAGAAGAAGTTCTCCGATACCTGGCAAACACCGTCCTTATACATACACATATATGGAATCGTGTTCTGCACCGTAGTCTTACCGCCATTAGCACTCTTGATTTCCGCTATTCGTGCGGAAAGTATTTTTTTGTCCTCTTTTGTAAGCTGAGAGGCTGGCTTGCCCATGACAACCTTTGCTTTGCTGCGGTTATCACTTTTATTGGCATTTCTCTTTCTAAAGCCCATTGGTAACCTCCGTTTGTATTCAAAAGCGGAGACACCGAAAGTGTACTATATAGTAAGCCGTATCAGCCTTTTCTTTCGGCATCTCTCAGCTTTTTCTTGATTCTTGTGTATTCGATATGCCTTTCAAAGCACTCAAATATGTTTGTTGTGCGGTAATACCGCTTTCGAGGTCTTGTAAAGTATTCACGCATATATTTTGCCTGTTTTTCCAAGAAAACACCATTTTTCTTATAAAGTCCACAGAGTATCGCAGGAGCAGCGACTGCACCCATAGCGAATATCGCCCCGGACATTCCTATAGCTGTTTTCGTCAGAAAGAAAACAGGCGCTCCGAGAACAAGACCGATACCAAAGCATATTACCTGTCTTTTGGTAAATCCCATAATGAACTTCTCTTTGATGTCGTTCAGGTCTTTAGGGATTTGTACATAATGTGCCATAAATCCTCCAATCTTGTTCAAGGTCAATGTGCGTTAAACACACTTTTGCTGATAGCTCCTGTACGCAGAATGGTAAAGATAAGTGCTGCCGTGTATCCCATTAGCATTGCCATTTGCATTATCACACCGTCCTTGCTTGAATTGAGCGTAGCGATCATATTGCTAAACAGCGTTTTGAAGATACCGAGTGCGACTACGATAAAGAAACCCTGGAAAGAAAGAGCTAAAAGTTGCTTTATCCAGTTTTTACCGATGCTCGCCCATTCTCCGCTGTCCATCATTGTTGCCATAGGAATAGGTGCAATGCTGAGATACATAAACACCTCGATGATACGGCTTGCAAGTGTAATTACGATTGCAACAATAAGTATCATCACTCCCAGATGAACAATAAGGGATATGAACCACACCGTCATCAGTTCTCCCAAGCCTAAGCTATTGAGAGCTGATTTCTTTATCGCAAGACTTTTAGATAGATAGTCACCGCTGCCGAACAGCGTGGCAAGTCCGTTAGAGCATACATTTGTGCCAAACGAAAATAGTGCGGAAGCGATGTAATATGTGTTGGCTACAAGTATTACACCGCATAAGGCTTTGATGATCCATTTTATAAAGATCGAATCGTCGAAGTCCTTGAAATTGTTTCCCCGAATGACCATTTGACAAAGCTCATTCAAGAGGATGACTGTAAGAATGAAACCTCCAATAGGGACTACAACATTGTTACAGAGCGTTTCGATAGTTGCCCAAATTCCGTAGCCTGTCGGCGCACTTCCGGCAGTACCCGTAAACTGAGCAGGGTGCTTTGTTAGAAAGTTTGATACAAGGTTTCCCTTTGCTCCCGAACCTGTTGTCTGAGCAAATGTATCAGTCAGAAGATCGGAAATTCCGTCAAACTGAGATTTTATGCCGTCCTTGAATAAGTCACAGCACCAATCCTCCAAAGCATCAATCGCATCGCTGATTACTCCCATTTATTCATCACCCCTCTCCGAGGAATTCATCAATGGTCTGTCATATTTCACAAGCTGACGTAATTCCAGTTTTGTGGGGAGAAGGTTTCTGCAAAAATACGCAGATCCGAAATGATTGCCCTTTGTTGTAAAGAGCATATTCTGCTGTGTGTGATAGTCAACCCGACTATCAAAGCAAAGCATCTGAATCTCATTGTTGAATATCTTGTATCGTGCCTTACCCTGAATACTGTTCACGGGCAAGAGCAGAGCAAAAGGCTTCTGAAAAGCAAAAGCTCGTTTCAGGACTTCATTCTTCTTAGAAAATGGGGGATTGCTTACGAGAATATCCCATTCGTCAGGCTCAAAGTGAAAAAAATCCTTGTCATCTTTCAAGCTGCTTCGTTCCACATAAAACCCCTGTTCGGTAAGATACTGATAAAACGCACTCCATTCTTCATCGAACGGGCACCATATTTTCTTGTCTTTCGGCAGAAATTCCATTAACGGCTCTACCGCATAGAATGGAGTGTACACTTCATCTCCTGCACTTGTTTTATTGGCAGTTAAATATCCGATATTTATTGCCATTTATATTTTCACTCCCTTTCATATCTGAGAGTGCAGATTGCTTACCCAAAACCCATTATTGCAATGCAAAACCCACCGCTATGTAGCTAATCTGCTTATATTCAGGTCAGAACGTCACTTAAATTGCGCCCGTCATCATTGTTTCAAGAACAGGAACAAGGACGATTGCAAGGAGAATCAGACCAAGACCTGACATGAGCTGCTTCATGCCCTGGGATTTAGCACCGGGGTTATCATTACCGTAACCTTCAAGAAGGTTTACAACGCCCCATACACCAACGCCTGCACCGATCAGGCAGATAACGCTCTTGAGAACGGTACACGCAGTAGAAATGAAAGAAGAAGTATCAACAGCACCCGTGCCTGCTGCGAATGCCTGAGTTGCACAGGCAGATGCCATAACGCCTGCGATTGTGCAGAACATGGTTGCCTTCTTTGCACCACGGGTGAGCTTAGAGAGCCACTTGTGCTTCGGTGCAGAGGTAGTGGCTGCTGTCTCCATTGCGGTTGCATCGACCGCAGAAATATTCAGTTCGTTCATAGGTAAAAAGTCTCCCTCAAAAAATAAAGTAAAAATTGTCCGCAGCTTCAACCGATTCTCTTTTTATTCGGTTTCTTCACTGTCTGAGTTAAAAGCCGACATATATCTCTTTTTCTTCGGTTTCCTCAGATATTGCAGTATCAGCGGTATCTGTTTCTGTTGCTGATGCCGTTGTAACTTCCTGTCCGGCGTTGGTCATATCAACACCATATCCCATAAAACTTTCTTCTCTGCGCAGTTTCAAATGCATCTCTCTTCGGTCACTCACATAGTTTTCGATGTTGAACTCCTGCGCAGGATTATCATCTAACAGCATATGGTATTGCTTATGACGGGTAATATCAAACTTGTCCGAGAAGAACGGACGCACTCCTCGCACCTGCAAGATACATTTACCGCCGTCCATGACCGCCAGTTCATCCTGAGATTTCAGCTCTTTTCCGAGCTTCTGATAGTTCATTCCGTAGCTTTCCGATTGTCCACGGTTGGTAGAGGTATTGAAACTGTCGATAGTTTCCTTACCGAGACTTTCGGATATTTCTTTCAGCGTGGACTTCTCCTTACCGCCCAAAAACAGCATCGTATCACAGTTGCCCTCAATCGTATCTGCATTATCTTTATAAATAGCCTTTAGCTGGCTCTTAGCTTGCAAGATGATCGACGCACTGATTTCACGGCTTCGGATCGTCGCAATGAGCTTCTCAAACTGCGGAATTTCGCCAATATTCGCAAACTCATCTAACAAACAGCGTACATGATAGGTCAGCTTTCCGCCCTTTGAATTGTCCGCTTTGGTACACAAAAGGTTGAATAGCTGGGAATACATGATAGCCACAAGGAAGTTAAAAGTGGCATCAGTATCGGAGATGATTATAAAAAGTGCACTCAGCTCGTCACCGAGCTTGTCAAGGTGCAGCTCATCGTAGGAGGTGATCTCCAAAACCTCATCTATTGCAAAAGGCGCAAGTCGTGTCGAACAGCTAATTAAAATAGACTTAGCCGTTTTTCCAGCAGCGAGCTTATATGCCTTGTATTGTTTGAGTGCAAATGCACCCAAGCGTCGTTGTTCGGCATCGGGTTCAGCTTCAAAAACATCACCGTAATCAGCCATTACATCAGGATCATCGTGGTTTGTATGGTTTAGCCAGCACTCCACGATCTCAAATTCAAGGTCAATGCTGTTTTTGAACTCCTCATCGTCCTCACGGCACTCCGAATTGTTGATCATGTCGATCAACGTTTCAAAGTTCCATTCGTCTTCGGGGTACATAGCAAAGATAAGGGAAATATACGCAGTATAGAGCAGTTTCTCCGCTTTCACCCAAAAATCATCGCCGGACGGCTGCTGAGAGGAAGAAGTGTTTTTGATAAGCACTTCCACGAATTTCAGAATGTCCTTCTCACGGTTCTTCCTGCTGATATATGCAAACGGATTGTAGTGCATCGACTTCGCAAAATCAATGGTATTGAATACCTTGATCTTGTACGGCTCATAAACAGGGATATATTTTCCCTTATCGTCCTTTTTGTACTTGCCATCATGTGTTTTCTGATACACGATTTTTCCGTTCACACGTTTCGGGCGGCCCCGTTCAAGCATCTTTCCGCACTCCACAAGCACCGTGCCTTTCGGATCGGTAACAACGTAGCTGCTGTGCATCTGCATCAGGTTCGGCTTTACGAAAAATCGTGTCTTACCTGAGCCTGAGCCACCGATAACGAGGATATTTTTATTTCTCGCAAACTTCGGTGCAGAGGGCTTGCCCATTGTGAGAGATTCCGTCTTTGTGAGAATTACATTGTTTTCGGGGCAGGATAAGTCCATATACGGCTCAATATCCTTTTCACCGCCCCATACGGCAGAGCCGTACTCCTCACCCTGGCGAAATTTCTTCCTGTTTTTCGACTTGACATAGAGGACGAGCCTCATTACACCCGCAAGAACCAAGCCGAAAAGAATATCAAACGGGTGTAAACTGGGAATGATTCTTGCAAATGCCACACCGAGATTGCTAATGAAGGGCAGGAGCTTTTCCTGAAAGCCGTCGCCCTCAGCGGTTCGGTACGCAAAGCCAATCAGGTTACCCACATAAGAGAAAGCTACATAGGGGATAGCCTTGATGATCAGCTTTTTGAGTTTTCTCGTGTCGATCTGCAATTCGCAGACCTTTCCTTTCTGTTGGTATCGGCATCAAAAACCGCCGTAAAATCATCATCGTCCCTTGCCCGTGGAACGGGCACAGGCATGAAATAGCCGTAGATCATCGTCTGTTCTCCCTTGTTTTTTCTCTCTGTTTCTGTTTTCGAGGTTTGCTCCTGAGTTTCTGAGCCTGCTGCTGCATCTTCTCACGGGTGAACTCACCACGCTTCGGTGTCTTGCACTGGTCCTTGCCGACATACTCCGAAAATGCCCTCTTGAAATCCTCTGTCTTAGCAGCGGAAAAGAAAACATGATAGGTAGGCGGCGAGGTGCTTTTATCTCTTTTCAGAGCAAAATCCACATCGTATTTTCGTGCGGTTTTCAGGAAATCCCCGATATTTCGGTCTGAAACCTCAATGCTGTCGAGCTTTGACGGCGACTTAGCCTGCAACTGCTTATAGGTCATTCGCCCTTTTTTCTCTGCCTTGCCCGACATAAACTCCTGCAATGCCGATTTCAGCACATCAGCGGTCATTTTCTCCGCCTTGATCGAAATGTCAATGGTTTTCTTCGCACCGTTCTCATAGTCGGACGGCATTACGCATCACCGCCTTCGTCTGCGGTCGGCATCTCAAAAGTGGAAAACGCTTCACTCTGGAGCCAACGGGTAATGTCACGCTGGACACTCATCACCTTGTCATAGTCGGGCGAGTGATACAGCAGATTTTCCTTGTTGGTCACATCTGTGCCAACGATACAGTATTCATCTTCCGAATGCTCCTCATCGACACCGACAGGACGCACTTCGACGCTGACCGCAATCAGGTTATCGTAGTTGACGAGATCGCCCTCCGGTGTCAGAATAGACTTAGCCATGATCTTCACCTTCCTTTCAAAAAAGCTCATTTGCCGTCTTTCAAGCAGCTACGTCCGGTTTCTTCTCCGCTCCCATAGCCACCACCTCCTCTCAGGAACGTTCAGTCATCATAACCGCCAAAATCTCTCTTGACAGCATACTCAGCCCATCGACCCTCAGCATTTTCCTTGAAACGCTTGCCGTTGGCTTCGTTGAACAGAGTGCTGATAAGATAACTCTCATAGTTCCGCACATTGTCTGTACGCTTCATCTGCTCAATAGCATTTTCAAGAACGTTTATATCAACTTTTAGCATAGCGGACTTGACAACTTCCCTGGGGAAGTCCTGTCCGCAGATACGCTCCGTTTTCTTTCGGGAACATATCCGCCGAACGATCATCTGAACGATCTCCTCAGCTTCTTCCTCATCACCGAGCCATTCTGCAAAGTAGGAAAAGTCGATGTTGTTTTTCACTACTTCGGTATAAATCTCTTTTTCGCAGATATATCCGTCAATCCGTCCGTCTGTCTGTTTTTCATCATTTTCAACAGCTTTTCCGCTGACGGAGTGGGACTGATTGATAGATACTTGATCACTCAGTATTTGATTTTTCTTTATTATCTTCTTAGTATTTATTTGTCCCTGATTTTCTACCTCTTGAATTTCTACGGGTAGAATTTCAAGAGGTAGATTTTCTATGCCTTGTTTTTCTGCTCCTTGCGGAGCTTTTTTTATGGAGCTTACTTCGGCAGTGGATGTTTCTTCGTCCTCATCGTATGTATCATCATCGTCCCGGTCTGCATCAGGCGAATCCTTTTCTGAATACTCATAGAAGTCATAGACATACTCTATACGACCGCTCTTCGTTTCATTCGGCATCAGCTTAGTCACAGTGAGGTAACCCCAATGCTTCAGTTCGTCCAATGCTGCCTTGATCGCTGTTTCTTTCTCTTTGCAGATAGCTGTCAGACCTGAGATAGAGTAATCCCAATTCTCCGGCAAAGAAAGAACCTTACTCAGAAGCCCGATTGCTTTCAGACTGAGGTTAGTTGACCGCAGATGATAGTTGCTCATTACTGTATAGTTTGCATTTTTATTGACACGGCACACCGATGATGGCGTTGTTTTGACCTTTTTTATTTTTTTAGCAGACATATCCATTTTCCTCCTGTTTTCAGCTCAAGCGAGCTTCATTTGTGTGATCCTGACCTTATTGACCATATAGGTCTTACCGCTGCGTCGGAGGTAGCCTGCATTGTAAAGTTCGTTCAGAGCGTTCCTGATAGTTTTCAGAGAATCATTTTCAAAGAAAGGACAAAGCTCCTCTGCGGTATGATAGTCCGTATCGGGAAAATTGAGCATTCTCAGCAGTATAGCTGTTGCTTCGCAGGACAGCTTATCATCGCTGATCGTGATGATCTGGCGTTCAGACATAAAAAACCTCCTATTTTTCATTTTGCTTAATTAAAACAGCAGACATGATATAATGTAATAAAGTGATACATCAGCAAAATAATGCGTAGCTATGATTATCAAGCCTGATATTTATGGTGATTCTGGGATTCATAAGTTTTGACAATAAAAAATGCCCCCCATTGCTGAGGAGCGTTATCTCTGTATTCGGTTTTCAGGCATAAAAATAGCGGACAACGCTCCAATTATATGGAACATCGTCCGCCAAATGATTGATTTTTTGATTTGATTTTAGAGGTCAAAAGCACAAATCCGCTTTATCTGTAACAATAGATTATCATTTTCTTGTGTGGCAAATACACGAGACATTTCCTATTCCTTGTGCCAATTTCTTCTACCAAAATTGGCATTTTTCGCAGGGGACTAAATTTATTTCGTGTGTCTACCATAGGTCTACCAAGTCAAGTTATCGGCTTTCGTCTACCACAAATCTACCAAAAATCTACCAAAAAACATGGTTTTTTATGATTCTTGACAGCTTCGGTAATTCGGTGTTTTTCAATTTTTGATACTCAAAAAGCTCGGAAAATCGGGCACAAAAGGGAACAAAAGACCACAAAAGGAATTAAAACACTTCACCGATTTAAAATCTTAAAATCCCTCGGAGTAACATCCGTACCGGTTCAAGTCCGGTCAGCGGCACCAAAAAAATAAAGTGGGAAAAAGAAAATGCAGAAGTTAGTTTATTTAAGTAACAGCCGTGATTATACGGAACAGGGCAATATTAATGAAAATAAATATTTTACTAACGTTAACAAACTTTTGGCAGAAGGTTGGAAAGTTTCACATTTGACCCATGATGTTTTGGAAATTGATTCCAGCCAGAACCCTGCACAAAAAGAATCTTTTGTTGCGTTCGTTTTACTTGAAAAAGAAGATGACGAGTAATATGAAATGGCAGATATTAGGCTTTAGTCGTCTGTTTCAGTAATATTGTGCGCATTCAGATTACAGCTTTCGCACCTCAATCGTAAATTTCTTGATATGAAATTTACGATTTTTTGTTATAATGATTTAAAAGGAGATGATTTTATGTATACGCCAAATGAATGCAGATACGAAAAAATGAAATACAACCGCTGCGGAAAAAGCGGACTGAAGCTTCCGGCAGTATCGCTTGGATTGTGGCAGAATTTCGGCTATACCGGAAAATTTGAAAACATGGAGAAAATGATCCACACGGCTTTTGACCTTGGAATTACTCATTTCGACCTTGCGAATAATTACGGAAATCCCTATAACGGAAGCGCTGAGGAGAACTTCGGCAGGATTCTTGATAACGGAATGAGGGCTTTTCGTGATGAACTTTGTATTTCCACAAAAGCAGGCTACGAAATGTGGGACGGTCCTTACGGCGATAAAAACGGTTCACGCAAATACCTTACGGCTTCGCTTGACCAGAGTCTTAAACGCATGAAGCTTGATTATGTCGATATATTTTATCATCATGTGTTCGATCCTGAAACTCCGCCGGAGGAAACGGCTCTTGCACTCGATAATGCCGTTAAACAGGGAAAAGCTCTTTATGTCGGAATATCCAATTACAACACGGCTCAGACAGAGGAGATAACAAAGATCTTCAAGGAATTAAGAACTCCGTTTATCGTGAATCAGCCTTCATATTCCATGCTGAACCGCTGGATAGAAGATGACGGTCTTGATGAATATGCAAGCGAAAACGGCATCGGTCTTGCAGTTTTTTCGCCGCTTTATCAGGGATTTTTAACGTGCAGATACCTTAAAGGGATTCCTGCCGATTCCAGAGCCGGCAAAGGAAATTCATCGCTTTCGGAGCAGCTGGACGATGCTATGCTGAAAAGGCTTAACCGGCTTAATGATATTGCCGTTTCAAGAGGTCAGACTCTTTCTCAGATGGCTCTTTCATGGGTTCTGAATAATAAGGCGGTAACAACGGTTCTTATCGGGGCAAGCAGTCCGGAGCAGATAATCGAAAATACAAAATGTATAGAAAATCTCGGTTTCAATGAATCGGAAACAGAATCAATCGAATCAATTCTTAAAGGATAATAAAATCCGCATACCTACTTGTGATAGCTCAAGATAAGGTATGCGGATTTTGTATTTTTAATTGGTTATGTGGGAATATGTGCTCTTATTTCTTTGCCAAAGGGTATTTGTGCTATGGCGTCTGCCATAATTATTTCAAATACCATCGGTATTTGAAATAATTAATACCGGGATTCCAAAGGGTTGAATAACCCTTTGGCAGGGGGGAAAAGGGGGACAGCGTCCCCCTTAGTCACCCTTACAGATTAGTGTAATAAATTCCCGTGAGCATCTGAACTCCGATAGAAACTGCCGTTATCGCCGCCCAGCAGCAGAGTCCGAGGATGATCGGTTTTTTGCCGTTTTTGATAAGTCCGACTATATCGGTGTTAAGTCCGATAGCGCACATTGCCATTGCGATAAAGAATTTAGCTGTCCATTTTGCTGCCGGAACAAAGTGTTCGTCATAAAAGGCTGTGAATCCGTTTGACGGAAGAAGTCCGACCACAGTCGTTATAACGGAAGCGGCTATGAAAAAGAGAATGAAGAACGGGAAAATTTTTTTCAGCGAGAAATTATTCGTTTCTGTGCCGGATTTTTTTGCCTTTCTTGTTCTGTAAACCGCAAGGATAAGCGTTATAGGAATTATTGCAAGAGTTCTTGTAAGCTTGACTGTTATTGCCGATGAAAGAATACCGTCAACGCCGTAAATTCCCTCCGCAGTAGAAGCGGCGGCCGTAACTGAAGAAGTATCGTTTACCGCTGTTCCGGCGAAAACTGCAAATCCCTCTGAACCTAAGCCAATAGCGTGTCCGAACGCAGGGAAGATCAGCGCAGCAATGACGTTGAACAGAAATATTACCGATATCGACTGAGCAACCTCGTCATCGTCAGCGTCGATTACCGGAGCAGTTGCGGCGATAGCCGAGCCTCCGCAGATTGACGAGCCGACTCCGATAAGACAGGCGACCTTTTTGTTTATCTTCATAACACGCATAAGAACCAGAGCAGTTATAAGAGATATCGAAATAGTTGAAATTATAACAGGCAGGCTTTTTCCGCCGACTTTAAGTATCGTATTGAGGTCGAGCGAAAATCCGAGGATAATTACTGCCCATTGAAGAATTTTCTTTGAAGTGAATTTGATTCCGTGCTTTAAGGAATCTTTTCCTGCAAGCGACGGAACAGCAAGGCTTATAAGCATTCCGAAAATTATCGCAAACACAGGGGCGCCGATAATTTCAAGCGAAAAGCTTCCTATGCTGAGCGAGGCTAAAAAGGTCGCAGCCGCCGATATGACGATGCATAGAATAATTCCAAGACCGTTTTTCTTTGTCCATTCCATTGTGTATTTCTCCTTTACTATAAAAAGAACTTGTTCTCATAGGATATTGCACGCATCTTTTCGGCAAATTTTACCGATTGCTGCGTTAAAAAAGCTTACCATACAAATAGTATGCTTTCACTTTTTTGTCTTGCACTCAGTAAAATTATGCTCGAAAATCTACGCACAAATCCTATGAGAACAAGTTCTAAATCCGGATAAAATTATAGCACATAGTCAATAAAAAATCAACTAAAAAATTACAAAACCGAAATTTATATTGAATAATTACCGAAAGCGTGCTATAATAAATAAAATACCTATTACAATTAAATGGAGGATAAAATGAAAATCGTTTACACCTGCTTCTGCACGGACGTTATCCATGAAGGTCACATAAATATACTTACAGAAGCTAAAAAATACGGAAAGCTTATTGTCGGAATTTTAAGCGATTCCGCTATGATTCGCTATAATCGCTTCCCGACTGTCGATTTTGCCGAAAGAGTCCGCATTGTTGAAGAGCTGGGCATTGCCGATAAAATTATAACTCAGGACGATATAATGTACGATAAGGTGGTCGCTGAAATTCATCCCGATTACGTCATTCACGGCGATAACTGGAAAAACGGTCCGGAGAAAGCCATAAGGGACAACGCCGAGAAGCTCCTTGAAGCCTACGGCGGAAGCATTATCGACGTTCCGTATACATACAACGAAAACGTGAAAAGAATCGACCGCCGCATTCGGGAAAAGCTTGCGATGCCGGAATACCGCAGAAAACGGCTCAGACAACTTATCGAGATATGTCCGATCGTGAAAACCCTCGAAGTCCACAGCGGTCTTACCGGACTTATTGCGGAGAAAACTATCGTTGAAACCGACGGCGAACTCGATCAGTTCGACGCTATGTGGATAAGCTCGCTCTGCGATTCAACTGCCAAGGGCAAGCCGGATATCGAGCTTGTTGACATGACCTCACGCTTCCGCACAATTGACGACGTTATGGAGGTTACAACAAAGCCTATCATTTTTGACGGCGATACGGGAGGTCTTATCGAGCATTTCGTCTATACGGTCAGAACTCTTGAAAGAATGGGCGTTTCAGCTATCATTATCGAGGATAAAACAGGTCTTAAAAAGAATTCGCTTTTTGGAACGGAAGTCGAGCAGACTCAGGATTCCATTGAGCATTTCTGCGAGAAAATAAAGTCGGGCAAGAAAATCCAGCTTACAGACGACTTTATGATAATTGCAAGAATCGAAAGTCTTATCCTCGAACAGGGCATGGACGACGCTCTTGAACGTGCCTTTGCTTACGTTGAAGCCGGTGCGGACGGCATTATGATCCACAGCCGAAAAAAAGATCCGGCGGAAATACTTGAATTCTGCGATAAATTCAGAGAGAAAAACAGCCGTACTCCAATAGTAGTCGTTCCGACGTCGTTCAATCAGATAACCGAGAGCGAGCTTGCGGCACACGGGGTAAATATAGTTATCTACGCAAACCAGCTTACCAGAAGCGCTTTTCCTGCTATGGAGCAGACCGCTAAGGATATTCTCAGATATCATCGTGCAAAGGAAGTTGACGAACGTCTTATGCCTATAAAAAATATCATAACGCTTATTGACGAACTTTAAGGAGTGTTAAATTTATGGAAATCAAAAGAAATATTCTTCTCAATCCCGGACCTTCAACTACTACCGATACCGTTAAAATGGCTCAGGTCGTACCGGATATTTGTCCGAGAGAAAAGGAATTTGCCGAGATGATGAGAGAGCTAAGAACCGATCTCGTTAAAATAGTTCACGGCGATCCCGAAAAATATACGTCCGTACTTTTCTGCGGTTCGGGAACGATAAACATTGACGTATGCCTTAATTCGCTTCTTCCTGCGGAAAAAAAGATACTCGTTGTCAATAACGGAGCTTACAGCACAAGAGCGGTTGAGATCTGTCAATATTACGGTCTGCCGTTTATCGAGCTGAAATATCCGGTTGATGAAATTCCCGATTTGAATGAAGTCGAGCAGACTCTGAAAAATAATCCGGATATTGCTCTTGTTCATACGACTCACAACGAAACAGGTACAGGAATTCTTAATCCTATCCGTGAAATAGGAGCTTTGGCTCATAAGTACAACGTCGTTTTTACGGTTGATACGACCTCGACTCTTGCCATGCGTCCTATCGACATTGAAAAGGATAATATTGATTTCTGCATGGCTTCTGCACAGAAGGGTCTTATGGCTATGACAGGACTTTCGTTTATTATCGGCAATAAAAACATTATCGAGGCGTCGGCAGAGTACCCGAAAAGATCGTATTACTGCAATTTGTTCCTGCAATATGATTTCTTTGAGAAAACGGGAGAAATGCACTTCACTCCGCCGGTTCAGACCGTTTATGCGGCAAAGCAGGCTCTTAAAGAATATTTTGAAGAGGGCGAGCAGAATAAATGGGCAAGACATACGAGAGTTTTCAATGCGATCAATGCAGGTCTTGACAGACTCGGCTTCCGTCAGGTCATCAAGCCGGAGCTGAGGGCAGGTCTTGTTTCTTCGGCAGTTTATCCCGACGATCCGAATTGGAGCTTTGAAGCTGTTCATGATTACTGCTATGAACGTGGCTACACTATTTATCCCGGAAAAATTTCGACAACGAATACATTCCGTCTCTGCGCTCTCGGTGCGATCGACGAAGAGGATATAGCAGGTTTCTTCAAGGTTTTTGAAGAGGCTCTGAAAGCAAATAATATATCAGTACCCGTGAAATATAATGACTGATAATATCACATTTGCTTTTTGTATATTTTAAAGGGGAATTTGTTTTTCTTTTACTCTTTGACAAGAAGTGATTGTCCATTGGGCGAAGCCCTAAGCTTATATTATCTCCGAATGGAGATAATATAAGCTTAATACCGGGTTTCCAAAGGGGATGTACTCCCCTTTGGCAGAGGGTATAAGGGAGACAGAGTCTCCCTTAAAAATGTTCAGTGAAATCAAAGGAGATATTCATGGAAAATGCAGTAATTATGGCTTCCGGAATGGGAACGAGAATGCGCCCGCTTACGGAAACAACTCCGAAGCCTCTTATAAAAGTTAAAGGCAGACCGATGATAGAAACGGTCATTGAAGGACTTATCAGCCGCAATATCAATAAAATTTATATCGTTACAGGCTATCTGGGGGAACAGTTTTGTTATCTTACGGAAAAATATCCGCAGACCGAAATAATTGAAAATCCCGATTATGAAACGATAAACAATATTTCGTCCGTTTACTATGCAAGGGACGTTCTTCGTCTTGGCGACTGCTTTATCTGCGAAGCCGACCTTTTTATTCCGGATGCGGAAGTGTTTCGCTGCGGGCTTGAAAATTCGTGCTATTTCGGCAAGTATAAAGAGGAAAAAACCGACGACTGGGTTTTTGATACGGATGAAAGCGGCTATATTACCAGAGTCGGCAAGGGCGGAAAGGCTCAGTATAACATGACCGGAATCGCTTTTCTTAAAAAGAACGACGCTGAATTCCTTGCGGGAGCAATTGAAAATGCATATGGAAAGTCTGGCTATGAAACGCTCTTCTGGGACGACGTTGTGAATATGAACCTTGATTCGCTCCGACTGAAAGTTCATCCCATAAAAAATGAGCAGATAACCGAAATAGACACAGTTGCCGAGCTTGAAGAAATAAATGGGAGGTAATTTATGAAAGCCGAAAATCTTGTTAAAATTATAGGAGCGGATTTTTTTACCGGAGTTCCGGATTCGCAGCTTAAACCGCTCTGCGACTATCTTATGAATACATACGGAATTGACAAAAATCATCACATAATCGCTGCAAACGAGGGATGCTGTACTGCTCTTGCTGCCGGATATCATCTTGCAACGGGAAAAGTTCCGGTCGTTTATATGCAGAATTCCGGCGAGGGAAATATAATAAATCCGGTTGCATCGCTTCTTAACGATAAGGTTTATGCGATTCCGGCAGTTTTTATTGTTGGCTGGAGAGGTGAACCCGGTATTCACGACGAACCGCAGCACATATATCAGGGAGAGGTAACGTTAAAGCTTCTTGAAGATATGGATATAAAAACTTTCGTCATCAGTAAAGATACAAGCGAAGAGGAGCTTTCCGCTGCTATGGAGGATTTCCGCAGCGTTCTTGCAAAGGGAAAACAGGTCGCATTCGTGATTCGCAAGGGAGCGTTATCCTATGACGGAAAAGTTGAATACAAAAATGAAAATACGATGCTCCGTGAAGAAATAATCCGGCATATTGTCGCTGCCGCAGGAGAAGACCCAGTCGTTTCTACAACAGGAAAGGCAAGCCGTGAGCTGTTTGAGATCCGTGAAGCCAATTCCCAGAGCCACAAGTATGATTTCCTTACGGTCGGCTCGATGGGACATTCGTCCTCGATCGCTCTCGGAATCGCTGTAAATAAGCCGCAAAGCCGCATCTGGTGCATAGACGGCGACGGAGCTGCTCTTATGCATATGGGAGCAATGGCTGTTATCGGATCAAATTCCCCTGATAATCTTATCCATATCGTGATAAACAACGGTTCTCACGAAACTGTCGGAGGTATGCCGACCGTTGCATCAGAGATAGATTTAACCGGTATTGCCGAAGCCTGCGGTTATGAAAGCGCAGAGTGCGCTTCAAGCTTCGAGGAGCTTGATGAGGCTCTTGAAAGAGCAAAATCAAGGGGAAAGCTCTCGTTTATCGAGGTGAAATGCGCCGTCGGAGCAAGAGCCGATCTCGGCAGACCAACAACTACCGCTCTTGAAAATAAACAGAATTTTATGGATTATCTGAAAGAAATTTAAAATAATATTGACTATCTGCTGACAAAGTGTTATAATAATTTTAAGCAGTTTGATTATTTATTTGTTCAGATTGCTTAAGACAACACCGCGCAATTAACGGCAAACGCCTTTGCCGCACATCTGCTTGCATATTTTCCGTCATCTTGCACAGAAATTTCTTGAAATACGACAGTATTTCTGCGTAATTTCTGTACAATCTGACAAAAAATCTGACGGCGCATCTGCACGGCAATAATTGCGCGGTGTTGCCTTAATATGAAGTATAAAATATATAGATAATACAATATATTTTTAATATTATATAATGTAAGGAGTAGCATTCAAGTGGGAAAATATTTTGGAACAGACGGCTTCAGAGGAACTGCCAACGTTAATTTAACTGCCGACCATGCCTTTAAGGTTGGACGCTTCCTCGGCTGGTATTACGGAGAAATAAAGAGAAGAAACGGCGATAATACCGCTCCTCGTGTACTTATCGGAAAAGATACAAGACTTTCAAGCTATATGTTTGAGTATTCGCTCGTAGGCGGACTTACCGCTTCCGGCGCAGACGCTTATCTGCTTCACGTTACAACAACTCCCTCGGTTGCGTATATTTCCCGTGTAGACGGTTTCGACTGCGCAATAATGATCTCGGCAAGTCATAATCCCTATCACGATAACGGTCTTAAGCTCATCAACAGATACGGCGAAAAAATGGAGGACGAGGTTATAAATCTCGTTGAGGCTTATCTTGACGGTGAACTGGAGATTTTCGGTCAGAGCTGGAGCGAGCTTCCGTTTGCTCTTGACGATAAAATCGGACGCACGGTCGATTACGTTTCCGGAAGAAACCGCTATATCGGTTATCTTATTTCGCTTGGGGTATATTCGTTCAGAGGAAAGAAGATCGGTCTCGACTGCGCTAACGGAGCTGCGTGGAACGTTGCAAAGGCTGTTTTTGACGCTCTCGGAGCTGAAACCCACGTCATAAATGCCGAGCCGAACGGCACTAATATAAACAATAATGCCGGTTCGACTCATATTGAAGGTTTGCAGAAATTCGTTGTGGAAAACAAGCTTGACGCAGGTTTTGCCTATGACGGCGATGCCGACCGCTGTCTCTGCGTGGACGAAAAGGGCGGAGTTATTTCGGGCGATCACATTCTTTATATCTACGGACGATATATGAAAGAACGTGAAAAGCTGGTCAATAATACTGTTGTTACGACGATTATGTCCAATTTCGGTCTTTATAAGGCTTTCGATGAAATAGGTATCAACTACGCTAAAACATCCGTCGGCGACAAATACGTTTACGAATACATGAAGGAAAACGGCTGCCGTCTCGGCGGAGAGCAGTCGGGACATATCATCTTCTCGAAGTACGCTTCAACGGGCGACGGTATCCTCACAAGTCTTAAAATTATGGAAGTTATTATGGCAAGAGGAAAAAATCTCAGCGAGCTTGCCGCTCCGTTCAAGGTTTATCCGCAGGTGCTTGAAAATGTAAAAGTCAAGGATAAATCCGCCGCTCAGTCTGATAAGGATGTTATTGCCGCAGTTGAAAAAGCTGCCGCCGAGCTTGGGGAATCGGGAAGAATCCTCGTGCGTGAAAGCGGAACAGAGCCGTTGGTTCGTGTAATGGTTGAAGCCGAGGACGAAGAGACCTGCCGCAGATATGTCGGCGAGGTTGTGGAAGTTCTCAAGGCTAACGGCCATACATTATAAATTAAAATCAGGGACGGCTTTTCCGTCCCTGTCAGCTTGTAGAAAAACTAAGGGAACGCCCTCTCTTACAGGGCTCACTACGTGCCGTCCCTTCTGTCACTTCGTGACATCTCCCCACACTGTGGGGAGTCACCTCTTTCAAAACAGTCCATTGGACTGTTTTGAAATTCACTCTTTACGGAGCGCCCGAAGGCTGTATGCAGGGCTTTGCCCCACACCCTACCAGAGGCGTTGCCTCTGGACTCTGCCAAAGGGACATTGTCCCTTTGGAATCCCATTATTAATAAAAAATCACTTTTTCGACAGACTGTCAGGGACGGCTTTTCCGTCCCTGTGTTTATAAGGTGTTCATTTTTCTTCATTTTGAAGAGACTTTGTTTTCACTTTTACCTTCTGTTAACGGTTTGTTCTCTTTGGCGCAGCCTAATTACTTCAAATCCCTTGTTGGGATTTGAAGTAATTAATATTGGGTTTCCAAAGGGGATGTACTCCCCTTTGGCAGGGGGTTAGGGGGACAGAGTCCCCCTTAGAAAAATGAATATACGGAGGTTTAAAATGAATAAAAATCAGGTTTACAATCCATATCTTCCGCTTGGCGAATACATTCCCGACGGCGAACCGCACGTTTTCGGAGACAGAGTTTATCTTTACGGTTCTCATGATAAGGAGGGCGGTCACACTTTCTGCATGGACGATTATACGGTTTACTCTGCTCCCATTAACGATCTTTCACAGTGGAGAAAAGATGGCGTTATCTATCGTGCTCAGCAGGATCCGAACTATGCTGAAAGACCGTATATGTACGCTCCCGACGTTGTTCAGGGCAATGACGGCAGATATTATCTTTATTATTGTATGTCAGGCGAGTACGGAGTGGGAGGCTATTTCGGACCGATATCCGTTGCAGTCTGCGATACTCCTGCCGGAAAATACGAATATCTTGGCTTTGTGCGCTATCCGGACGGATCTCCCATGAACAATTACGTCTGTTTCGATCCTTGCGCTTTTAACGATAACGGAATTATCAGAATTTACTACGGTACGCAGTTTATGAACGAAAGCAATGAAATACTTGCTTCTGATCCGGATAAGCTTGCCGAAGTCTGCAAGAGATTCAATAAATCGCCGGAGGAAGTTCTCGGAACTGTTGATAACGTAAACGGAGCCTGCATGGTCGTTCTGGAGGGCGATATGCTTACAGTTAAGGAGAATCCGAAGCATATTATACCGTATGAAGCCGATTTCGGCGGTCATGAATTTTTTGAAGCAAGCTCGATGAGAAAAGTCGGCGGGAAGTATTATTTTGTGTTCTCTTCACAGAAAAATCACGAGCTTTGCTATGCGGTAAGCGATTTTCCGGATCGTGATTTCGTTTACGGCGGAACTATAGTCTCCAACGGTGATGTGGGAATAAACGGTATTACCGATGAAAAACGCCTTAATATGACAGGAACGACTCACGGAAGCATTATTGAGATAAACGGAGAGTGGTACGTTTTTTACCACAGACTTACTCATAAATCCGATTACAGCCGTCAGGCGTGCGCAGAGAAAATCGCTATTGAACAGGACGGTTCGATAAAGCAGGTCGAAATAACCTCATGCGGACTTAATGGAAAGCCCCTTATCGGTTTGGGAACATATCCGGCGGTAATTGCCTGCAATATTACGAACGGCAGAATGCCTCACGGCTCTAATAAAATTTTTACCGAAAGCTTCCCTAACGTCACAAATTCAGGCGAGGAACGTTATATCGGCGAGATATGCGGCGGAACTCTTATCGGATTCAAGTATTTTGAGTTCGGAAAAGCTGAAAAACTCGGAATCGTTTTCAGATGCGAAAAAAACAGCGATGATATGGGAAAGCTGCTCGTTTATTTCTCAGAGCCGAAAGATAAGCCTTCGGCAGAAATAACGCTTCCATCCGGCTGCGCAGAATGGACTGAGATTTTTGCGGAAATTCCGTTTCCAGAGGGAAAAAGTCCGTTATACCTCGTTTACAGCGGATGCGGCTGTATCGGACTTAAAGAAATTATTTTTGCATGATCTTTCACTGCTTTTTCACATTTATTGTCAAATTAAGCAAATCACTCATTTATATTACGGCAACATTTGGATAAATGCTGGAAAATATCAGAAAACAGCGAAAAACATTGACAATCCGGAATATAAAGTGGTATAATATATCGGTGGCGGAAGTATCCGCAATTTTAAAATCTGGAGGACAAAATGGCTAAATCTGAGGAACGTAACCTTAATGTTACAATCAAAAATGAGCCGGACGATAAAGACTCTGTTGTTATTTCTCTGGCTGGAATTTGGAAATGCTTAAAAAAATATTTTTTGCCGTGGATAATAATTGCTGTAATTGCCGGTGTTGGAGTGTTGGGCTTTACGGCAATAAAGGTGAGAAAAAACAAAACTCCGCTTACGGCGCTCGTAAGCTTTAATTATGACGGCATTGAAAAAGGACTCGATCCTGCCGGACAAACTTTTGATATCAACATGATCAAGAATCCACAGGTTATTACAAACGCTCTTGTTGAAAATAACATGGATATAGAAAAGGTTTCAGATATAAGAGATAATCTCCGATTCAGCGGCGTTATGCCGGATGACGCTATCGACAGGATCACCGTTTACAAGAGTATTTATGAGAATGCAAACAGCGGTAATCTCGCTGCTGCACAGGCTATGCTTGATGTTGATTATTATCCCACTCAGTATACGATAAGCTTCAACTATGCTGCAGCAGACATCAGCTCATCGGACGCAGTTATTGTTCTGAACAGTATCCTGAATAATTTCAGAACCTATTTCTTCAATCGATATGGTTATAATCAGGCTCTTGGTTCTGCTGTTGCCGCTGTTAATTATGCTGATTACGATTATTCTGAAGCTGTCGATCTTTTCAGAACAACCCTCGATACTCTTGCAAGATATGTAAACGATCTTGCTAAGAATGATTCAACATACTTCCGTTCAAGCCAGAGCGGTCATACATTCAATGATATTTATCAGTCTATAAATTCTGTAAAAACGATAGATCTGGACAGAATTTCTTCTTATGTAACCGTTAATAACGTTACTAAAAATAAGGAATCGACTATTGCATACTATCAGTACAGAATAGATTCCCTCACGAGAAACAAGGATTCTCTTACTGAAAAGCTTAACAACCTTAAAGAGACTATTGATTCCTACAAGAAAGATTCAATTCTTGTTGTTGCGGGCGTAGAAAACGGAAATACTGAGCTTACTCAGGCTTCTGAGGAATACGACAAGCTTATTGAAAGAAGAGATTCTATCGCATCTGAGCTTGCTGAAACAAAGCAGGAAATCAAATTCTACACACAGAGAAAAGAAAGTCTTGACAAATCCGCTACAAGCACTGCTGAAATGGCGGAATATGCGGATGCGCAGCTCGCTGCGCTCAATCAGAAGCTTGATGAACTGATCGAGGATACAAGAATCACTTCAGAAGAGTACTTTGAAGCTGTAGAATTTGCAAACGCTTATAACATTCTTGTACCGGCTTCAAATCCTAATAAGGCTTCTATAAAGGCAGTTTTACACAATTCAATGATGCCTGCGGTCATTGTTGAGGCTCTTGTTCTTATCGTTTACCTTGCTGTTGCATTTATTATGGCTATAAAGAATGAGAATTCTAAGAAGCTTGCCGTTGAATCGGTTTCATATGATGACGAAAATGAAGAGGATGACGATACAAGCGAAGGAGATACCGATAAATCGGAAACCGGAGCAAACGCTAAAAAATCTTCTGTAAAGAAAAATAAATAAATATAAACCTGTATCAGCGATTTGTTGATACAGGTTATTTTTTATGGTTTATTTTGAATCCGGCTATAGGCGGAAGCATAACGGACACTACCCATGCGAGAACCTTGTAGATGCCTTGGATAAGTACTCCCTCAAGCCAATCCGGTGTGCCTGATTTTATCATGCTTTCTGAAATTTTGTCTCCAAGAGCGAAAAGACCGTTTCCGAGAAGCTCTGACGGATAATTTGCTCCCGCAATTGTGATCCAGAGAATCAGTCCGAAAAGCAGGAGCATTGCCGGAACTCCGAATCGGCGGCTGAGAAAAATTTTGTCAAGCTTTCTGTCACGAAGATATGGTGAGGTCTTTCCTGTTTTGACAGTCCTGCGTGTGATTGAACGGCTTCTTTCAACGTCGGCGGTAATGATGCTGTCAGAGATTTTTTCCTTAGTATAGCCGCTTTCGGCAAGAGACGAGAGAATTTCTGAGACATTTTCACTTATTTCAATAGCAGTACCTTCAAATTCGGATGCCTTTTTAAGAAATTCGGTATCGCCCTCAAGAATTCGCAGTGCGATCGTTCTTGGGGACATTTTTTTCACGCATCCGCTGATTTCCCTTTGAACATTGGTCAGAGCGCTTTCAAGCTCTTCCGGAAGTGCGCTGTGAAACGCTGAGTTCGCCGCAGGTTCGCTGATAAGACTGCAAAGACGTTTTTTCATTTCGTCAAGACCTTTTCCGCTTCTTGCCGTCATTCCGACAACAGGAACTCCGAGAAGTCCTTCCAGAAGTGCAAGATCAATTTCTATTCCTTTTATTTTTGCTTCATCAAGAAGATTAACGCATATCATTGTTTTCGGAGCTGCTTCAATTATTTGCAGTGCAAGATTAAGATTTCTTTCAAGACAAGTTGCGTCGCAGATAACGATAACTGCCTCCGCTCCGCCAAAACAGATAAAGTCACGGGCGGATTCCTCTTCGGCGGAATTTGTTCTGAGCGAGTAAGTTCCGGCGATATCTTCAATAGTGAAGCTTAGTCCGTTATATTGGAAGTGTCCTTCCGCTCCGGCAACAGTTTTTCCTGCCCAGTTTCCGGTATGCTGCTTCATTCCGGTCAGAGCGTTAAAAACAGTAGATTTTCCGACGTTTGGGTTTCCGGCAAGAGCGACAAGATGATGATTTTCCGACATATTCCGACCTCCTGAAATTGTTCTGTATTAAGGAATCACTGATTAAATTGCGCCTGACGGCTCGGAGCGCACCTTGCTTGCATATTTTTCGTCATCTGCGCCCGAAGGAAATTCCCTTGGGGTACACAGAATTTTTTTGACAGGCGACAGCCTGCCTGCAAAATTTCTATACAATCTGATGAAAAATCTGACTGCGCAATCTGCACACTGGATTTAATCAGTGCTTCCTTAAGATATGTCGGAAACAGATTTTATGTGAATATGACTTAATTCAGACTATGAAAAAACTGCCGGACTGAAAAGTCCGGCAGTGATATTTTTTGATCAGGCAGCATCGGCTGGCTCAAGAGAATCAACAAGTTCAAGTTTATATTTTTGTATCATAAGTGCGTCTTCGTTTGTTACGCCGCTGGAGCCGTTTTCATAAACGTCAGCATTAAGCATACCTTGTTCTGTGATATGGCTTGCATCGGAACCATTAAGACCGTACTTATCAGGATTAGAAAGTGACTGCATAATAAGAACAGCGTCTGACATATCTATTTTTTTGTCGCAGTTAGCGTCTCCGTAGAGAGTTTCATCCTCTGTATATCCGGCGTCAACGCCTTTAACAGTGAAAACTACCTTAACGCTCTGAGTAATTACAGTGTCGCCCGGAAGGTCTTCGATCTTTGAACCCCATTCATCACGGAGATAGATTCTCGTAACTCCGGGATTATTTGCGCCTTCGTAGTAACGTGTATTTATGGCGTTTTCGCTTGCGGTGTAATCAGTAAGCTGAACTCCGTCTACCCAGACCTCGTCAAGAGTAACTGCAAGGCTTGGAAGAGTATCTGTGGTGAAGTTTTCAACGGTTCCGGCAGGATTGATTACAACGGCGAGGAACTGAACAGTATCAGTACCGCCCTCTGTAAGAACCCATTCAACCGTATACTGACCGTCCTTAGTTATAGCAGCAGTTGTAGACTCATCGTTAACATCGTCAATGCTCCAGCATGATTCAGCTCCGAGCATACCGGCGATATAAGCGTTTCCGTTAACGCCTTCTGCCGAAGTAGTTGTAGTTGTTGTGTCTCCGCCCTTTGTAGTAGTGGTTGTTGTGGTGGTGGTAGTAGTTGTTGTTGTCTGACCCGGATCGACAATTCCTTCGATATAAGCCTTGGAAACGGCAGGATATTCGCTTGAATCCAGATTGAACCAGTTTCCGTCTGCGTCTGCATATCCGGCATACATGATCTGGAATTGAACGGTATCTGTGTCTACCTCCGGAGGAATTTCGATATAGCCGTAGTTAAGAACCTCTTCATAATTTGAATCGGTCTGGTTTACTTCAACAACACCGTCTTCATTGATAGAAATATTGCAGTAAAGTCCATTCTGAACCCACGAGCCTTTGCCTGAATTTGCATTTTTATCCCAGTAGCTGAGGGTAGCTGTTCCGCCTACTCTTGTTTTATCGGAGCTGAGGTCGATTTTAACCTTTGATGAAGAACCTACAGTGATCTGATACGAACCTGCCACAGGATTGCCCGAGTTATCTTTTGTCTGTTCAACAGTGGTTGAAACCCAGTCCATAGTTCCGGGATTATAACCGCTGCCGGAAAGCTCTATAAACGATTTACCGATTTCTTCATCAAAGAAAGAAAGGTTCTTTCTGCTGAAATACTTATGTCCGCCGGAATCGCTGTCGTCCCAGAGATAACCTGCAACACCGTTCATGCTGAGAGCAGTTCCGGCAACAGTTTTAACGAAATCTCTGATAGATTCCTGTTCCTTGCCCTCGTTAGTGAGAACGCCGTATTCGCCGATAATTACAGGAATGCCTTTATCGACAAAATTTGTTTTAAGCTTTGCAAAGTTATTTGCAAGATCTGTTTTTTCGGCGTTTGTGCCCCATGTAGTTGCGGGAAGAGTTCCGCCCCAGTTCTCATTTTGCTTCATAACGCAGAATGTGGGAGGGGTATAATAATGAATATCTACAGCGAGCATATCGTCATCGGGAACGATATAGCTTGAATTACAGGTTTTGGTAAGATCGGCGTTAGCTCCTGCGAGAAGAAGCAGACGATCCTTGTTGTTTCCGCCTGTTGCACGGACATTGTCAACAAAGCTTTGATTGAACTTGTTAAGGACGCTGTAATCGAAAGTAACCTCGTTCATATCCTCGAAAACAAGGTGATTATCGTAGTCCTTGAAGTATGTAGCGATCTCTTTCCACATTGTGTTGAACTGATCGAGCGCAGCTTCGCCCTTGTTGAGCCAAAGAGAGCCGCCGCTTTCCCAATCCCAGTGCATATTGATGATTACATACATATCGTTGGCATAGCAGTAATCGACAACTTCTTTGATGCGGGCGAGGTATTTGTCGTTGATATCGAATGTAGACGAATTGGTATTTTCATACCATGTGATCGGGATTCTTACGCTGTTGAAGCCGTATTCATGAATCTTGTCGATCATAGCCTTGGTTGTTGTAACATTGCCGAAACCGGTTTCGTTGTCAACATAGCCGTCTGACTGAGTTTTATAGCTGGCAGTATTCCAGCTGTCGAATGTGTTGCCCAGGTTCCAGCCAAGACCCATATCGTTTACGAGGTCGATAGCTGTTGTGCTTCCGGCAGCGTCGGCAGAGCCTAAACTGCCGCTGATACCGATGCCTGAAGCGCCGACCGTAAATGTTACAGCAGCCGCAGAGACAGCGGACAGCGCTTTCTTGAGAATCTTCATAGATAATCAAACTCCTTTATAAATTTATTACTTTAAATTTATCATAAAAAAACCGAAATGTCAATAATAAACGTAAAATTTATACTTCTCAAAAAATATTTTGTTAATAACTCACATTTCAAAGCAAAAAGATTCAGCTAAATTGCTGAATCTTTCGGTCTATTAAAAAAGAAAAAAGAACATTCTCTCTTGCAGGACTTTGTTATTCTTGTATCTTTTCAAAAGAATTTCTATCATTGGCGCAGCCATAATTATTTCAAATACCAACGGTATTTGAAATAATTAATACTGGGTTTCCAAAGGGTGATTCCCCACAGTGTGGGAAAATGTCACGAAGTGACAAAGGTGACGGGCGACAGCGTCCCCCGCTTAAGTTAACAACATTTTTAATTTGTGCCGTCAAACATATAAATGAATTTAACGTTTCCGTCCATATCCTCGGAAATTCCGGAATAGCTGTTGTATTCCTTTGCCGCATTCTGAACAGCCTTGAAATTGTCAATGATGTTCGGAAGATTATCATTTATTGCTCCGGTGAGAACTGCAATTCCCTCATCATTGAACTTTATCATGCCGTCATTAAGCTCCTTTGCACCGTCTTTAAGCTGTGATACGCCGTCGATAAGAGCCTTGCTGCCGCTTTGCAGCGTAAGGATTCCCGAATTAAGCTCTGATGCTCCGGAAGAAAGTGAAGAAGTTCCGCTTCCAAGCTTGAGAATTGATTGATAGAGCGTATTTGCACCGCTGTTCAGCTGCGAGCTGCCGTTATAAAGCTGGGCAAGACCGCCGTCGAGCGTCAATGCTCCATTGTCAAGCTCTCTAAGACCGCTTTCAAGAGCTGCCGCACCGTCTGAAAGTCTGAACAGACCGTTATTGAGGTCAACTGCTCCGTCAGCAAGACGAGTAATTCCGCTGTTAAGCTCATAAGCTCCGCCTGAAAGCTTATCAATTCCTGCCGAGAGCGAATCAAGTCCGCCGATAAGCCCCGTGCTGCCGTTTGCAAGAGTTCCTATGCCGGAATCAAGCGATGCCGCACCCTGAGAGAGTGTTCCTGCGCCCTGTGAAAGCTGTGCGGACGAACCTGAAAGCTGTGAAGCTCCGGCTGCAAGAGCTTTTCCGCCGTTATCGAGAGATTCAAGTCCCTGACTGAGCGCCGCAGAGCCGTTCTGAGCCGTTGCAAGACCTGCTGAAAGCTCTTCAAGTCCGCCGTTTAACTGTTGTGAACCGGACTGAATTGTTGCCGCACCGCTGTAAAGAGCTCCTCCCTCGCTCATTGAAGCCGCAATCTGCTTCTGAGCTTCTATTGTCTGCTGGAGAGTTCCTATAGCTACGGCTATCTCGTCAGACGGATTCTGCTCATATAATCCCTGTAAAGCGGCAAGAGCCTGTTCGTTGGCTGAAATAGTAGCATTAAGAGAAGTTCCTGCCGTGCTGAGTCCGCCGGACAGAGCTGCTGCGCCCTCTGAGAGATCGGATGCTCCGGCAGCAAGCGAATCTGCTCCGGTTTTTGCTGTTGAGATACCTGCTGAAAGGGAATCCGCTCCGGTTTTAACCTCTGAAATTCCTGCCGAAACCTGACTTGCGGAGTTGCTGAGAGCAGATGCTCCGTCGCTGAGAGCCTTTGCTCCGCTTGCAAGCTCGGACGAACCGTTTTTCACCTGTGAACTTCCTGCCGTAAGGGAATCCATACCTCCGGTAAGCTGAGAAGCCCCGTTTTTAAGAGCAGAAGCTCCGTCGTCTACCTGTGTAAATCCGGCAACGAGAGCGTCTGAACCCGTTTTAGCGTCGCTGAGTCCGCTGCTGAGAGCTTCTGCTCCGGCGCTTGCAGACTGAAGTCCTGCGTTAAGCTCTGACGAGCCGGAGCTTACCTGTTCGATACCGCCGACGATTGCGGAAGAACCGTCCTTTGCCGTTTTAAGTCCGGAAGAAAAAGTTCCTGTAGAATCGGAGAGCGTTTTTGCTCCGTCGGCAAGAGCCTTCGAGCCTGAATTGAGTTCGTCCGCTCCGTTTTTCAATTGAAGAGAACCGGAGGCAAGCTTATCAATGCCGTCCGTGAGATCTCCGGACTTGTCGGAAAGCTGTTTTATTCCGTCATAGAGAGCCGCAGTTCCGTCGCAGAGCTGTTCTGCTCCTTCGCTCAATTCGTTAAGCTTTTCTTTAAGCTCATTCAGATCGGATGTATCATCGAGATCGAGAGCTGCAAAAGCTTCATTAGAAACAGCAGTTACGGACGAACTCATTTCAAAATCAGTAACATCGGCTGATATCTCAAACGTTTCTGGCAGACTGACATCAAGTCCCTCTATCTCGTCAAGACCAAGGCTGTCGGTAAGTCCCGGGAAAGCGATTCCGACAACGATAAGTCTTTCGCCGTCTGAGATGACCTTTCCGTTTTCTGCCTCAACATTCACAAATTTATCAGTATCGAAAACGGCGGCGCTTGCCGCAAGAAAAGGAACGTTTATCTCCTTTTTCTTTCCGTTTACAAGCTGAACCGACTTCTGATTGTTCTTATATGTCCAGCGGATAACGAGATGACCGCTCTTGCCGACAATACTCTCCGGTGAAACCTCTTTTCCGTCAAGGAAATATGTCATGGTAACATCAACAGGAAGCTGTTTGTCGGAGTTGCCCTTATAGTAAATATCACTTCCGTCCGCAGACCAGTTAAGCTCCTCACCGTTCACCGTGAAGCTTTCATCGCCCTTAACGTTCACAATATCGCTTAAAGAGGAAATATCGCTTATCGAATCAAGCGCCGGAGTATTTTTAAGCCAGTCGCTTACCAAAATATTTTTGATAGAAGAATTATTGTTGCAGAGAACATAAACTGTCTCGTCCTTATAAGCGGAGTTTCCGGAAGAACTTCTTGCCGTTTCAGAGGCTTCCGTATTCTTCTTTTCTGAATTCTCAGGAGCGGAGTCTGTTTTCTCGTTATTTTTTGCATATGCTATAGAACCTGTTGCTCCGGCAGAAATTGCAACGGCGATCACTCCGGCTGCTATTTTTCTGAAATTATTCGTATTCATAAAATTCTCTCTCCTTTAATTGATTTCAACGGTTTGTTTATTTAAGTTAGCTTTATTTTTCTTTGGAAGAAATCCTGCGCTCGTTTTGCAGATGACCTTGTCAAATACCATAAACATTGACGGAAGAACGCAGATAACTATTACCATCGAGATTATAGCTCCTCTTGCAAGAAGCATACACAGCGACGAAATAAGTCCGATATCCGAGTAAACTGCAACGCCGATAGTTGCTGCAAAAAATCCGAGAGCGGATGTTATTATAGATTTGATAGACGTGCTTAAAGCGATATGAACGGATTCTTTTTTATCCTTTCCGCTGCTTCGTTCGGTTTTGTATCTTGTCGTCATAAGAATAGCGTAATCGACAGTTGCTCCGAGCTGTATCGTTCCGATAACTACGGAGGCGATAAAAGGAAGCTCCGTTCCGGTGAAAAAGGCTATTCCAAGATTTATCATGATAGCCAGCTCGATTACCGAAACAAGAATTATCGGCAGAGTTATCGATCTGAAAGTTATTGCAACGATAAGGAAAATTACCGCTATTGAAAGTATGCTTACAACCTTGAAATCCTTGTCGGTTATTTCAATAAGATCTTTTGTTGCCGGAGCTTCTCCGATAAGCATTGCCTTGCTGTCATATTTTCCGATGATATCGTTTATCTGATTTATCTGAGCGTTTACCTCGTCGGAAGCGACTTTATATTCCGAACCGATAAGCATAAGCTGCCATTCGTCATTTTTCAGAATTTCCTTGACGGAATCGGGAATAATTTCTTCAGGGATCGCAGGTCCTACCAGCGAATTAAATCCAAGAGCCATCTGAACTCCGTCAGTATTTTCAATTTCGCTGATCATACGGTCTGCCTGTTTTGCGTCAAGGGAGGAATCGGCAAGCAGAATATGAGTGCTGTTCATGCCAAACTCTTCTTCAAGCTTTGAATTTGCGATCATGCTGTCGAGATCGGCTGGAAGAGTACTGTCGAGCTTATAGTAAACATCGTAATTATTATTGCCGTACACTGCCGGGATAAGAAGAACTATAGCTGCCGTAAGGAAAAGTCCGCAGTGCTTTATAATAAACGATGACGTTCTCTTGAAAGAAGGAAGAAAATCTCTGTGTGAAGTTTTTGAGATAGCCTTTTCAAAAATAAGTATCAATGACGGAAGAACCGTTACGCAGGCAATTACTCCGCAGACAACTCCCTTTGCCATAACTATTCCGAGATCGAGTCCGAGAGTGAAGCTCATGAAGCACATTGCAAGGAATCCGGCAACCGTAGTAAACGAGCTGCTGACAACGGATGTTATCGTATTTGCAATAGCGTGAGCCATAGCCTCCTGCTTGTTATCGGGATAGCGCTGGAGCTGTTCCTTATAGCTGTGCCAGAGGAAAATTGAGTAGTCCATTGTAACTCCAAGCTGCAAAACAAGCGCAAGAGCCTGAGTTAAAAACGATATCTCGCCGAATACGAAGTTTGTTCCCAGATTCCATACAATAGCGATTCCGATACTGAGCATGAAGAAAACAGGGATCAGGAAAGAATCCATAGCGACCATAAGGACGATGCTTGTAAGAATAACCGCTATAATTGCGTATATAATAGTCTCGCTCTGCGAAAGCTTTTTCATATCGAGAGTGATCGCCGACATACCGCTTATGAAGCATTGTTCAGAGGTTATATCTCTCATTTCTTCAACAGCGTCCATAGTTCCGTCGGCTGAGGTCGTATCATCGAAGAAAACAGCCATCATGGTCGTATCGTCTTTATTGAAGAAATCGTAGATGTTGTCCGGAAGAACCTCTTTCGGAATGTCAAGACCTACCATCGACTGATAGCATACAACATTTGAAACATGATCTACCTCCGCAATTTTATCGGCAGTTTCCGCAACATCTTTATCGCTCATTCCCTCGACCATAACGAAAGAAAATCCGCCCTGACCGAATTTGTCGATAAGAATATCCTGCCCTTCCATAGTGGCGATATCCTTGGGCAGATATGAAAGAATATCGTAATTTACTCTTGTGTTAATGAATCCTATTGCACACGGAATTATCAGAAGAACGCTGATAATAAGAATCAGAATCCTGTGCTTTGCGATCCATTCTCCGAATTTAAGCATAATATCGTTCCTTTCGTTTGAAATTGGCACGCCGGAAAAACGCTGAACCGGCGTACCTTTTATGGAGATTAAGAGCCTGTTCATTATCTTTTTTTGCACGTCTTTTCGGCAAATTTTGCTGTTGACTGCGTCATAAATCCTTGCAATACGTCAGTGTTCCTGCGGATTTTTTCCTTGTCACCGCCAAAAGACTCGAAAATCCGCACATAAAAAGATACTGAACAGGCTCCAAGAATCAACAACTGACCGTAAGTCATTTGTCTTTATTGATAGTATATTACAAAAATGACCGTTAGTCAATATGCTTTGAAGAAAAAATGACCTAAAGTCATAAATTTCGTCCGACTGCACAAAATTGCTCATTCCAATTAATGACTATTAGTCAATTTATCCGTCTTGACAATTCTTGTCGATTTGGATTATAATAGAATGAGCAGTTATTTGTCAAATTAAATTTTAAGGAGCGTATAAAAATGGGAAAGGTTGATTCCAACAAAAAGCAAAAGGAAAATTCTCTTCTTAAAACTGCCTTTGAATCGTTTACAACAAAAGGCTTCAGCAAAACCTCTATTTCTGATATCGTAAACAAAGCCGGAGTCGCCAAAGGAACGTTTTACCTCTATTTTAAGGATAAATATGATATCCGCAATAAGCTTATTTCACATAAATCAAGTCAGCTTTTCCGCAATGCTGCCGATAAACTTGAAAAAAACGACAAATCTCTTGATTTTGAGGAGAAAATTATTTTTATAATTGATGATATAATCAATCAGCTTAACGAAAATCAATCTCTTCTTACTTTTATTTCAAAAAATCTTAGCTGGGGAATTTTTAAATCTGCTCTGACTTCGCCAACACTGGACGATGACGTTAATTTTTCGGATGTTTATAACTCCATGCTCAGTGAAGCTCCGTATGAATTCAAAAATCCGGAAATTATGCTGTTTATGATAGTCGAGCTTGTTTCGTCAACCTGCTACTCCGCTATCCTTTACGGCGAACCCTGTAATATTTCCGAGCTTAAACCCTATATTTTTGAAACGGTAAGACTTATTATCAACCAGCAGAAAAAGAAAGATTCAGCAATTTAGCCAAATTTTTTTACTTATAGAAAAACTAAGGGAACGCCCCCTCTTACAGGGCTCACTGCGTGCTATGCAGAGCTTTACCACCGCACCCCACAAGAGGCGCTGCCTCCGGACTCTGCCAAAGGGACATTGTCCCTTTGAAATCCAATTATTAATAAAAAATAACTTTTTCAACAGAATAAAAGAACGAACCATTATTGGTTCGTTCTTTGTTTTTATTCTGAAGCTTTAAGAGCTGTTTCAAGGGCAACTTCCATCATATCACGGAAACTCGTCTGACGTTCCTGAGCGGTCGTTGAAAGTCCTCTCAGGGGACAGTCGGAAACGGTTAAAATGCAAAGAGCGTTTTTACCGGCTCTTGCCGCATTCATGTAAAGAGCGGCGGCTTCCATTTCAATTCCGATAACGCCCATTTTCTGCCACTCAGCAAGACTGTTTGCGTCGTCATAGAAAGTATCGCTTGAAAAAATATTTCCGACGTGGTAAACGCATCCTTTTTCTTCTGCGGAAGAAACTGCGGCTGAGAGGAGCTTCCACGAAGCTGTCGGAGCGTAAGTTCCGGGCAGACGATACTGCGAGGCATAAGAGGAATTAGTGCTTGCGCTCATACCGATAATCAGGTCACGAAGATTTGCCTTATCGGAAATTGCTCCCGCAGTTCCGACTCTTATGATATTTTCAACATCGTATTCGTTGAAAAGTTCGTGTGAATATATCCCGATAGACGGCATACCCATGCCGCTTCCCTGAACGGAGACTTTAACTCCCTTATATGTTCCGGTGTAGCCGAGCATTCCTCTCACTTCATTATAGCAGACAGGATTTTCAAGATAATTTTCTGCAATAAATCTGGCTCTTAAAGGATCGCCGGGCATGAGGACGGTTTTTGCTATATCATTTTTTTCTGCATTATTATGCGGAGTAGACATAAATTTCCCTCGCTTTCATCGTTTAAGGCGGCATAGATTAGCTTCTCCGGCATTCAGATATCTGATATCGCCGTTCGGCATTTCTATCATAAGATTTGCATTGTTGTCGATGCCTACTGCGCTTCCGGTAATAGTCTTTCCGTCGACAACAGCGGTGATACGTTTGCCCGTGAGATACTCTCTGCGGCGGTATTCCGAAAGATAGCTGCGGCTTTCGACTTCTTCGAGACGCTGTTCAAGGCTGTTGAGTACAGCGGCACAAATGGCGTTGCGGTCAATTTTAACGCCTGTTTCATCCTCGACCGACGTAGCGGTCTGACGAAGCTCATCCGAAAAGAAGCCGGCAACGCTGAGGACATTTATCCCGATGCCTATAACGGCGTAATCAAGAGCTTTCATCTCAAGACCAAGAGACGCTTCCGTAAGTATACCGCAGATTTTTTTGCCGTTCATATAAAGATCGTTCACCCACTTTATCTGAACCTCATGTCCGCAAAGCTTTTCCGTTGCTTCTGCCGCCGCAACAGCGACTGCCGGAGTTATAAGAGAAACCGATTCAATAGGAAGCTCCGGACGGATGATAACGCTCATATACATTCCCGTTCCGGCAGGGGAAACGAACTGTCTGCCGAGTCTGCCCTTGCCCATAGTCTGAGTGTCGGTGATAACAGCCGTTCCGTGAACAGCTCCGGCAGCGGCGAGTTCTTTTGCAGTGATGTTGGTCGATTCAACCTCTTTGTATATTTTAAGATTTCTTCCAAGCTCTTTTGTTTCAAGCTTTGAAAGGATAATTTCCTCGCAAAGACGATTGTTGTCATAACCGAAAGCATATCCCTTTGAGGGGGATGAAATAATTTTATATCCTTCTGATTCAAGAGCTTTGACAGCTTTCCAGACTGCATTCCGGCTTACTCCGAGCTTTTCCGCAAGAGCTGTTCCGGAAATGTATTCGCCGTTTGCTTCAGCAAGCGATTTAAGAAGCGATTCTTTAACCTTCATAAAATTTTCCTCTCTTGTAACCTATTGATTCAATGCGACAGTATTTATTTATCTGTATATAAAGCGGAATTTTGTTTCCCTTTATATTTCTGCTAAAAGTGTTTATACTTTCTGGGGGTTCAGTCCTAATAAATTCAAATCCCTTATTGGGATTTGAATTTATTAATGCTGGGTTTCCAAAGGGATAATATCCCTTTGGCAGGGGGTAAAGGGGGACAGAGTCCCCCTTATAATGCCAGATGAGTAAATACAGCCGCAATGAATTGACAGGTTTTTATTTATGGTATTTTCCGCCTCCGGAGATCTGAAATGCACGGTATATCTGCTCCAGAAGCATGACTCTTGCAAGCTGGTGGGGGAAAGTCATTTTCGACATGGACAGCCGGAGATGTCCCATAGCCTTTATGTCCGGATCAAGACCGAAAGAGCTTCCGATAATGAATGTAACAGAGCTGAAGCCGTTTACTCCGGCATCGGAGATACGCTCGGAAAGCTCGGTGCTGCTGAGCTGTTTTCCCTCGATACAAAGAGGAATTATCATTCCCTTAGCATATTTTTTTATTTGTTCCGCTTCTTTTTTCAGTGCTGCGGCGATCTCCTTTTCCGATGGAGAATCGCTGAGACGGTATTCATCAAGCTCATGAAGCTCGAAAGTGCAGAAACGTGAAAGACGTTTGATGTATTCGGCGCAGGCATTCCGGAGATAATCCTCTTTCAGTCTGCCGATAACGATAAGATTAACGTTCATCAGAAAATCACAGCACCTCCCTTAGTTTCAACAGGAGCAGCGCCCATAAGATAGTCTTTTCCGAAGGCATACTGAGAAAGACTGCTTTTAACGGTCTGCTCGGCTATATGCGGACGGTTGTTATCCTGGCTCAGATGACCGAGTATAAAATGAGTTGTCCCACGTTCGATAAGCTTTCCGATCTGAACAGCGCAGTCGTCGTTTGAAAGATGACCGTTCGGCGAGAGGATGCGCTCTTTAAGATAAAGCGGATAAGGTCCTTGACGTAGCATATTCTCGTCGTAATTAGCCTCGATAAGAACAAGTCTGCATCCGCTGAGAGCATTGTCTACCTCGGGAGTGATGTGCCCGAGATCGGTGCAGACAGCGCAGAGTTTATCGTCGGCTGTATGTATTCTGTAGCCGCAGCTCTGGATAGTATCATGGGGTGTGTTGAAACAGCTTATTTCCGAACCTGCGCATTCTATCGAAAGTTTTTCCATGTCGATGACATGAGAAGCCGGAGCAATTTTTCCGGCGTCGTACAGTCTTTGAAGAGTACGTTTCTGACCGTAGACGGGAATACCTGTCTTTTTGGTAAGCATTGAAAGTCCGGCAACGTGATCGCTGTGTTCATGAGTTATGAACACAGCCTGAACAGCCGAAAGCGGGATGTTATTTAATTCCAGCGCCGCAGAAAGCCTTTTAAAGCTTGCACCGCAGTCGATAAGGATTCCGGCTCTTTCGTTGCCGATAAAAGTGGAGTTTGCCTTGCTGGAGCTGAAAAGGGGATAAATTCTTGCCATTCAGTTTATCATTCCTAAATTTTATTTATTTCCGTTCCCTGACGTGTTTCTTTGATCTCGTAGCCGAGTTCAGCAATTTTATTGCGAAGCTCGTCTGCAAGGGCGAAGTTTTTCTCCTTACGGGCAGCTTTTCTCTGCTCGGCGAGTTCCATGACCTCGGCAGGGATATCGTCCTCGCCTGCGGAATCGGAAGCCTGAACTGATTTTTTTGCCGTTTCGATAAGATCAAGACCGAGAACCTTGTCAAATTCCGCAATAAGAGCAAGCTTGGTTGCCGCATTGGTCTTTGATTTGAGAACATCGTAAACCGCAGTTATAGCAAGGGACGTGTTAAGGTCGTTATCAAGAGCGTCAGTGAAGCTCTTCATAAGGCTTTCGTATTCGGCAGAATCAAGCTCGCCGGCTGTTTCCTGAGTAAGCGGAGCGATCTTAGCGATGAGCTTGTTGAACGTTGTAACGGCGTTATCGAGATTTTCCCAAGTGAAAACGAGCGATTTTCTGTAGTGTGAAAGCAGACAGAAATAGCGGTAAACAAGTGGATTATAGCCTTTTTCTTCGAGGAGTGAAACCGTGAGGAACTCTCCGCTTGATTTGCTCATCTTGCCGCTGTTCGTATTAAGATGATGAACATGGAACCAGTAATTGCACCATTTATGACCGATGTAAGCTTCGCTCTGAGCAATTTCGTTCGTATGATGAGGGAAAGCGTTGTCGATGCCGCCGCAGTGGATATCAAGATATTCGCCGAGATTTTTCATGCTTATACAGGAACATTCGATATGCCAGCCGGGATAACCGATTCCCCATGGACTGTCCCATTTAAGCTCCTGATCGTCGAATTTAGACTTTGTGAACCAGAGAACGAAATCGGCTTTATTGCGTTTATTGCCATCCTCCTCAACTCCTTCACGGACTCCGACAGCGAGGTCTTCCTCTTTAAAATCGTTGAAAACGTAGTATTTTTCGAGCTTTGAGGTATCGAAATAGATGTTTCCGCCGGCTTCGTAAGCGAATCCTTTTTTCATAAGAGACGAGATAACTTTTATGAATTCGTCAATATAAGTCGTTGCGGGAGCGACAACATCAGGTGTTTTTATATTCAGCTTTTTGCAGTCGTCAAAGAAAGCGTCGGTATAAAATCTGGCTATTTCCATAACGGTTTTATGCTCACGCTTTGCGCCTTTGAGCATCTTGTCATCACCGGTATCGCCGTCGCTTGTAAGGTGTCCGACGTCGGTAATATTCATGACTCTTTTAACGTCAAGACCGGAAAAACGCAGATATTTTTCGAGAACATCCTCCATGATATAGCTTCGCAGATTACCGATATGCGCATAATGGTAAACGGTAGGCCCGCAGGTGTACATACTTACCTTGCCTGCTTCATTGGGGATGAATTCCTCTTTTTTATGGGAAAGTGAATTATATATCTGCATAATGATTACTCCTTGTTATTTTTTGAATCTGATGAAAGCGCTGAGATCTTGTTTTTAAGTTCATCTATTTCAAGCTGCATACGGCAGAATTCCAGAGAAACAGGATCGGGGATGTGAACCTGATCTATTTCCTGCGTAACGCATTTTCTGCCGACCTTTGCGCCGTTTTTGCGGACTACTCTTGCAGGAACTCCGACAGCCGTGCTGTTATCGGGAATCTCGTTTAGAACAACGGCGTTTGCAGCGATTTTGACGTTGTTTCCGACCTTGAAAGGACCAAGAACCTTTGCTCCTGCGCCGACAAGAACGTTATCGCCGAGTGTAGGATGTCTTTTTCCTTTATCCTTACCCGTACCTCCGAGAGTCGCTCCCTGATAGATAAGGCAGTTATCTCCGATAATAGCAGTTTCGCCGATAACAACTCCCATTCCGTGGTCTATAAAAAGTCCTTTGCCTATCGTAGCGCCCGGATGAATTTCAATTCCGGTACGTCTTCTGGCATTCTGAGAAATAATTCTTGCGGCTGTAAACATTTTTTTCTTATAAAGCCAGTGAGCAATGCGGTAATTTCTTATCGCAACAAGACTGGGATACGTCAAAAGAATTTCAAAAGAATTTCTTGCAGCCGGATCACGTTCCTTAATAAGCCTGATATCTCTTCTTAATTGTTTAAAAAGCATCGTAAACTCCTTAAAATATAGATAAAACGGTTCCTTGTTCATATTTTTCAGCCAACTGAATCCTGCGCCTTTTAGCAGGCTTTAATTGTCGGAGCAATAGTTTCAGGAAACGTAAAAATTGTCTGTTATATCTGTAATACTATTATTATATACCGTATGAAGAGTTTTTGTCAAGCGTTAAGCTGAATGCATTACAGCAGCATTTATTTTTTGTTATTTTTATCAAGCGGACTTTTTTCCTTGATTCCTTGCTGAAAGAGGTTGTTTCCGTCTGGGCATCCTGCCTAAATTATTACCGATACCCCTTTGCGGGGTATCGGTAATAATTTAATTGTGGGTTTCCAAAGGGTGAATTCACCCTTTGGCAGGGGTTTAAGGGTGACTCCCTACAGTGTAGGGAGATGTCAGCTTGCTGACAGAGGGTACGGGCGACCGTTGGGAGCAGAGTCCCCTTCATAAATATCAGAAAAGGTAAATACTGCTTCTGAAAGTCGGAACGGGAAGTCCGTTTTTTCCGAACAGACCTACTTCCGCATAATTTGTCCACTGATAGCGGACTGCGGTAAGAGGAGCTGTAAAATCGGCGCACAAAAGAATTGTGTTTCCGTCGATTTCAGCGTCAGCGGGGATAAATTTACCGTCACTGCCTGCAATCTCAAATCCCGTTATCTTGTCGGAGACTGAACTGAATCCGCTGCAATTATCGAAAAACAGGCGGATCCTGTCATTTTCCAAAACGGCGTTTCGGAAAATGGGAGGAAGAGTTTCGGTTCTGTCCGCAAGATTATAAACTTCGGAAAGAGCCTGTAAATAAAGTCTGTTTCCAACTTCTTTTTTGTCTGTAGGATGAATATTATTAAATTCGCCGCAGTCAAGACAGACGGCTATTCCGGTGTTTTTAACGGTTTTGAAAACCTTCATCTGAGCTTCACGGATAATCGGCCAGTTTTTGAAATCGGGGTCTGATTCGTATTTGTGCATCGGAAGCTGGACAAGAAGAAACGGCAGTTCATCATCGAGCCAGTCGCTTCGCCAGTTTTCGATAAGAGCCTTTAGGAGCGTATCGTATGTTTCCGGAAGATGATCGTCGGATTCGCCCTGATAATAGAGGAATCCGGCAAGCGTATAAGGAGTTGTTCTGCTTATCATCGTTTCATAAAGACCGCATGGGCGCATTGGATTTTTAATACCCATAGGTCCGGGATAGCGGTTTTCGCCGCATATTTTTAAAATCTCGTCCCATTTTACAGCCGGATTTTCGGCATAGCACTGCTGAACCTTTTTCTCCCACTTGCTGTGATAGTTTACGTATTCGTCGTATTCGGCTATCATCTGTTCATCGGCTTTACCCGATATCGCTTTATCGTAATCTTCTATATAATTGCTTATACGGCTGTCCTGAGCAAGATATTCACGTTTCATCCATGCCGATGCGGAGGTTCCGCCCCAGTTGCAGCCGATGATGCCGACAGTTACTCCGAGTTTACGGCTGAGCTTCTTTGCAAAATAATATCCGACTGCCGACCATTTTGCAGAATTGTTATGCGAAGCAGTCTGCCATGAGCTTTGCTCCTCTGCCTTTTTCAGGTTTTCGTCAGCCATTTCGCAGCGTGGAACCGCATAAAACCGAACGTTTTCCTTTTCGCATTCCTGAAGAGCTTCCTTGCCGTTTTTATCATTCTGAAGCTCGAATTCCATGTTGGACTGTCCTCCGGCGAGCCAGACCTCTCCGACGGCGACATTGCTGTAAATAATTTTTTCCTCGCCGGAGCTTATTTCGACCGTACAGCTTTTACAGGCTTTCAGCGGAGGAAGAACAGCCATCCATTTTTCGCCGGAAATAATTGCCTCGGCGGAAACGCCAAGCTCAGGAATTTTTGCCGTTATGCTGTGCTGATGATTTTTTTTGCATACTCCGAAAATGCGGATCGGTTTTTCACGCTGAAGAACCATATTATTGCTGAAAATCGGTGCAGTTTTCATAAAAACTCCTTTCGGAAATATCGGGTAATTTCCTGCAATTTGTTCATTATGTCGGTTTAAGGAATTTATTTCTTGAATCCTGTAAAAGGATATTCTATTAATACCGGGTTTTCAAAGGGTGATTCCCCACAGTGTGGGGAAATGTTACGAAGTGACAAAGGGGACAGGCGACCGTTGTGAGGAATAACTCTTTGGCAGGGGTCAAAGGGGACAGCGTCCTCTTTAATTGACAGAATTGATAGGTTACTCGTTAGTCGTTTATTTTGATAACGCCGTAATTTTCCAGATTGTAAAGGAACATGAATCTTGCTTCGTCACGGCATTCCGGTTTTATCATATAGTACATATAGGTTTCAATAAGATTAAGCTTTGTTGAGGTTCTTCCCTCTATTTTGAACTGATTGAAGCCCATAGGCACATATTTTTCCCAGATATCATCAGGAGTAACGTGCGTGCTCAGATTCTTTATCTCAAATATGCTTCTGTCGGCGCAGCGGCAGTCTGTTTCGGGCATATCCGGATAATCTTTCAAATTAAGAGGCTTATTGGGATGCTTTTTCAGATGATCGCAGTAAATAATTTGCTGCATTCCGAGATCCTGATAATGCTTTGTACGTCTTTTGCATCCGGGATCGCAGCAGGCGTTTACCAGTATCTCGCATTTTTCCTTATGGGGAATTTGTTCCAGAAGATCAAATTTGTTGTTGAAATCGTAGTCGAGAACCACTATGCTGTAATCCTTTTCGAGTTCCTCTTTAAGCTTTTCAATATCTGTGATACGCTTGCAGGTAGAGCTTGTAAGCTTGTATTTAGGATAGTTTTTGCGGATATATTCTTCAAGCAGAGGCGAATTGACAATGACCTCGTTAAGACCGTTATTAGCCATTTTCAGCACCGCATTGCAGAATGGATCGCTTAAATGCTCCTCTTTGAGCATAGGATTTGTAAATGTGAATCTGAGCGGAATACCTTCGCTGTTGAATGATTTAAGCACACTGCGGACGAAGGCTTTATCACAAACTCCGCCGTTTGTTCGTCCACCGTTCCAGAGAGACTGCGGAAACGCACCGTAAACCGAAGCGATCTCAACTCCCTCACGCATAAACTGGGGACAGCTTTTAACCATAGCCGCAAAAACAAGATTTAATTTAAAATGCTGGGCGAAATCCGGCAGATGGAATTTTACTTTCATAATTTTTCTCCTTAATTGAATATGAGAGCGTGCGAATTTTCAAGAGCTTTCAGAATAGTGAATCTTGCCTCGTCACGATATTCGGGCTTAGCCATGTAATACATATAGGTTTCAAGAACATTAAGGGGACTTGCGGTTCTGCCCTCGATCTTGAACTGTTCAAATCCCATAGGAACGTATTTTTCCCAGATATCGTCGGGCGAGATATGCGTTCTGAGATTGCGTATCTCGAAAATTCCTCTTTTGGAATAAGGACATTCACGGAAATGCTCGGGATCGTATTTGCTTGCGTCGAACGGAGCGTTCGGGTACTTTTTGATATGCTCGTTGTAGGCGATCTGCTGTACTCCGATAGAATGATAATGCGCCGATCTTCTCGGACATCCCGGTTCGCAGCAGGCATTTACAAGAAGCTCGCAGTCGGCTTTTCTCGGAAGCTTTTCAAGAACCTCGAAATTATTGTTGAAATCATAATCGACAACAACGATGCTGTAGTCCTTTTCAAGCTCGGCTTTTAAAGCGTCGGGATCGGTTATTCTTTTGCAGGTAGAGCTTGTGAGCTTGTATTTTGGGTAAGTTCTTCGGATGTAATCCTCAAGAAGCGGCGACATAACGATAGCCTCGTTCAAGCCGTTATTGGCAAGATTCATTACCATATTACAGAAGCTGTCGCTGAGATGCTTCTTTTCCAGCGCCGGATTGGTGAAAGTGAAACGAAGGGGAATACCTCGCTCGTTGAAAACCTTGATTACGTTTTTCACGAACGCTTTATCGACAACTCCTCCCTGAGTTCTGCCGCCGTTCCAGACAGACGGCGGAAAAACTCCGTAAAACGAAGCAATTTCAACGCCCTCTCTGAAAAATTCCGGACGATGCTTAAGCGTTTCCGCAAATAAAAAATTAAGCTTGAAATTTCCCGAAAAATCGGGAAGATGAAATCGTACTCTCATTATTTTTCTCCTTGTGAAGCGGTAAAATCGGAATGGTCGCCACGCTCGCCGGAAACGATATAGCCGGCGGAGTTGATTCTTTTTTCAAGGCAGCCGCGGCATTCAGCCGCTTCTTCTCCGATACATATTTTATTATCGTAAAGATCGTATTTTTTTCTTACTTTAACAGGGGAAAGATTCGGCATTACAACATTGCAGCCTGTATGCAGACCAAGCTCTCTGCCGACAGGTGAAATAGTTCCAAGAGCGGTCGTAGCCGGAAGCAGAACCTTCGGGAACATAAGTCTGATAATGCCAAGCAGCTTCAGCGTAAGCTCAAGCGTTCCGCCGTTATGATCTGCAAACGGAGTATCGTGATGCGGCACGAAAGGTCCGATGCCGATCATCTGCGGCTGGAGCTTCTGCAAAAAACGCAGATCTTTAACAAGATGCCAAGCTGTCTGATACGGAGCACCCACCATGAATCCCGCACCAACCTGATAGCCAAGCTCACGGAGGGTAAACAGACAGTTCATGCGGTTTTCAAGGCTCATTTTCTCCGGATGAAGCTTTGCGTAAAGCTCCTCCGAAGCCGCTTCGTGGCGGAGAAGATAGCGGTCCGCTCCGGCGTCCCTTAGCCGTTTATAGCTTTCATAAGAGCGTTCTCCGAGCGAAAGCGTAATAGCGCAGTCGAAGTATTTTTCACGGATAGCTCTTATTATGGGAACAAGGACTTCGTCGCTGAAAAAAGCGTCCTCTCCGCCCTGAAGCACAAAGGTGCGGAATCCCAATTCGTAACCGTTTTCGCAGCAGCTCATTATCTCCTCACTGCTAAGACGGTAACGCTGAGCATTTTTATTGCTGCGTCTGATTCCGCAGTAAAGGCAGTCGTTTCTGCAATAGCTCGATATTTCAATAAGACCTCTCAAAAAAACCTTTTTTCCGTAAACACGCTGTCTTACTTCGTCAGCATACTTTTTCAGCAGTTCCGAGGTCTGTTCGTCATTTGAATTTATAAGCGAAAGAAGTTCTTCGTCAGATAAATCGCCGTTCTGATACAGTTTTTCAACAAGTCCGGTCATATTCAGCCGCCCAGTCTTATCATTTCGTCAATGCATTTTCTTGCCTGAGCGATAAGTTCATCGTCCATTAAAATTTCAAAAGCGCTGCCTTTTCCGCCTATTCCGAGAAGAGAGCTGTAAACATCGGGCAGAGTTGTTATCTTCATATTGCGGCAGACGATATCTTTTGTAACGGGGATGAATTTCTTATCCGGACATTCGTATTGAAGGTGTTCTGCGATAGAGGTTTCCGTTCCGATAATAAACTCCGTTGCGTCGGATTTTTTTGCAAAGTCCATTATGCCGGAGGTTGAACCGACGTAATCGGCAAGCATGGTCACGGCAGGCTGGCATTCAGGATGAACGAGAAACAGAGCGTTCGGATGTTCGGACTTTACTCTTTCAACATCCCTGACCGTTACTGCCGCATGAGTGGGACATCCGCCCTGAAGCAGCTTTATATCCTTTTCGGGGCAGTTTCTTTTAACGTAATCGCCGAGGTTGCAGTCCGGAATAAAGAGAATCTTGTCGTTATCAATAGCTCTGACTATTTTCAGTGCGCTGGAGGATGTAACGCAGACGTCGCAGACCGTTTTAAGCGAAGCCGTAGTGTTGATATAAGCGACAACAGTGCGGTCAGGCTCCTGATTTTTTATAGCGGATATCATTTCAGCGTCCATCTGCTCCGCCATGGGACATCCTGCCTGAGCGTTTGCGAGAAATACCCGTTTCTGCGGCGAGAGCATTTTTGCCGTTTCAGCCATGAAATGAACCCCGCAGAAAAGAATATTGTCCGCATCGATGTTTTTAGCGTCAACGCTGAGTTTATAGCTGTCTCCGGTAAAATCGGCGATCTCAACGATTTCCCTTGCCTGATAGCTGTGGGCGAGAATGGCTGTATTTGTTTCTTTTTTCAGTTTCAGGACAGCGTCCTGCAATTCCCTTACTGTCATATAAAAACTCCTTTATTTGATACTGATTCTTTATCGGTAGTTTTGGCAATAATGTCATTTTGAGGGATTTTGTTTCTCGAACACCTGTAAAGAATATTCTATCATTGGCGATAGCCATAATTATTTCAAATACCATCGGTATTTGAAATAATTAATACTGGGTTTCCAAAGGGTTGAATAACCCTTTGGCAGGGGTACGGGGACAGAGTCCCCGCTTAAGTTGACATGATTGGCAAGCTGACAAGGAATATCAGTATTGCGGTATTTTAAAGAGTGCTTTCGGCGATAACCTCAACCTCGACAAGAACGTTCTTTGGAAGCGTTTTAACGGCAACGCAGCTTCTTGCCGGAAGTGAAGTGAAATATTTTCCGTAGATCTCGTTAAAAGCGGCGAAATCGTTCATATCTGCAAGGAAGCAGGTAGTTTTGACTGCTTTTTCAAAAGAAGAACCTGCTGTTCTTAAAACCTCGCCGAGATTGCGCATAACCTGTTCGGTCTGCTCCTGAATGGTAGCGGCTTCGATAGTGTTGGTCATTGGATTTATAGCGATCTGACCGCTTGTGTAAACCATTCCGTTAGAGACCATTGCCTGTGAATACGGTCCGACTGCTGCCGGAGCTTTGTCTGTATGAATTTTTATCATGATATTTTCCTCCAGAAATAATAAAAATATTTTAAAATAAATTCTTTAATAATGGAATTCTTAAGGGCGGATTCGCCCTTAAGCGGAGGGTGTATGAGAGAGGCAGAGCCTCCCTGAAGAGCAGCGCCTTGCCGAGCGCAGCAAAGGCAAGCGGACGTTGACTCTTTGTATCCCTGCGCAGCACGATTGATTTTGTTTAATTGTTATTGAGCACCTTGAATCCTTTGTCCGCAAGAGCTTTCTTTATCTGTTCGATATGCTCGTAATTTCTCGTTTCAAGCACCAGTCTGAGGTAGCAGCCGTTGACAGCCGAACCTTCGTTTGCACGTTCATGGTGAACAGACGTAACGTTTCCGCCAAGATCAGCGATGATTCTTGAAACATCAAGAAGCTGACCGGGTTTGTCGATAAGCTCTATTATCATAGAGTAGGAACGTCCGGACATGAGCAGACCACGCTTGATAACTCTTGAAAGGATAGTAACGTCGATATTTCCTCCCGAAAGCAGACAAACCGTCTTTTTTCCCTTTATAGGGACTTTGTTGAACATTGCCGCTGCAACGGAAACAGCTCCAGCACCCTCTGTAACAAGTTTCTGCTGCTCCATAAGAGCAAGGATAGCGGCTGAGATCTCGTCGTCGGTGACAGTAACGATATCGTCAACGTATTCGGAAATAAGCCTGAAAGTATTTTCCCCCGGTTCCTTAACGGCTATACCGTCGGCAATGGTTGAAACGTTGTCCAGACATTCAATTTTGCCGTTCTTGATAGAGTTGACCATACTTGGAGCGCCGGCAGCTTGAACTCCGTAAACCTTTATTGACGGATTAAGACTCTTTATCGCAAAAGCGACTCCGGAAATAAGTCCGCCGCCTCCGACCGGAACAATAACAGCTTCGATATCGGGGAGCTGTTCAAGAAGCTCAAGACCTATCGTACCCTGTCCGGCGATAACGTTTTCGTCGTCAAAGGGATGAATGAAAGTGTAGCCGTATTCGTCACGCTGGCGGAGAGCTTCGGCATAAGCGTCATCGTAAACTCCCTTGACAAGGCAAACCTCTGCGCCGTAGCTTTTTGTTGCTTCAACCTTGGAAATAGGCGCTCCGTCCGGCAGACAGATGATCGACTTGATACCGTTTTTAGCAGCCGCAAGAGCCACGCCCTGAGCGTGATTTCCGGCAGAGCAGGCGATAACTCCCTTAGCTTTTTCCTCATCCGAAAGCTGAGACATACGGTAATAAGCTCCTCTGACCTTGAAAGAGCCGGTTATCTGAAGATTCTCGGTTTTAAGGTAAATATCGGAATCAGGATTTATTTTTGGCGCACGGATAACGTCGGTTTCTCTTATAACCTGTTTAAGTATATATTTTGCGCTGTAGATTTTATCAAGAGTCAGCATTTTAATTACCTTCTTTTTATTTTTGTTCATTAATTAGTTGATTTACAAACTGTCTTGCAGTTCTCGGCGATCTGCCGCTTCCCTGCATAGCGAACTGTTCCGCTTTAAGAGCGAGAGTTTCGGAATCAATATCAATTCCGTGCTGAGCCGCAAGCTCATGAGCTATCTGTACATATGATTTTTTATCAGGCTTGCTGAAATTAACTCTTAAACCGAAACGTGCCGAAAGCGAAAGCGTTTCCTGCATAGAATCGTTGCGGTGAACGTCGTCGCCGTCTCTGTCGGAGAAGCTTTCTTTAACAAGGTGACGGCGGTTGCTTGTGGCATAAATCGCAGTATTGCCTGTTCTTGCCGAAACAGAGCCTTCGAGAGTAGCTTTAAGCGCTCCGAAGCAATCCTCTCCCGAAACGAAAGAAAGATCGTCGATAAAGATGATGAATTTCAGCGGATTGGCGCTTATGCTTTCGATAATATCGGGAATATCACGAAGCTGTTCCTTTGTTATTTCGATAAGACGGAGTCCTTTATCGGCAAATTCGTTTACAACAGCTTTGACCGTTGAAGATTTTCCCGTTCCTGCATCGCCGTAAAGAAGAACGTTCTGCGCCGGTTTTCCGCTAAGAAGAGCGAGGGTGTTGTCGATAACAGCCTTTCGTTCTCTTTCGTAGCCGAAAAGCGAGGAAAGCCGCTGCGGATCGGGATGCTTAACAGGAACTATCGCTCCTTTTCTGAGAATAAACATTCTGTTCTGAGCAAACTTGCCATAACCGTAGCGTCCGATATTTTCAATGCGGCTTTTGTATTCTTTTACAAAATCAATGTCAGAGGTTCTCCATTCCGGAAGAAAGCCGTCGTAGCCGATTTCAGCCTTGATTTCAGCTGAGGTAACCTGTGAAAGTTCCTGAAAAATTTTCAGTTCGTTTTCAACGGTTTCTTCAATAAGCGGATCAAATTCTTTTCCGGCAGCCTTTCCTGCAATATAAAAATTTTCATCTTCAAGAACTTTTTTAAGGATATATTCGCTGAGATTTACATTTTCTGAATAAAGCCTTGAAATAAACCAGCCATAGGAGTTGAGAAAAGCTTCGTCTTTATCCGACAAAAGACAGCACAGATCGTTTATTGTCTTATCCTGAAGAACGTTAATGAAAATTGCAATTGAAAATGTTTTACGTTCCAGTGATTTTTTATCCATTTATTATAACGCCTCTAATACCTTTTCAGTCATTTCGGTGCAGGTAAGAGGAGTTCCCTCTGCGCTGCCCATAAGATCGGCAGTTCTCCAGCCGTCGTTAAGAACCTTGTCAACAGCTTTTTCAATGCAGTCTGCTTCCTCGGAAAGACCGAAAGAATAGCGGAGCATCATTGCTGCTGAAAGAATAGTAGCGATAGGATTAGCCTTGTTCTGACCGGCAATATCAGGAGCGCTGCCGTGAATAGGCTCGTACATACCTCTTGTTGTTGCTCCGAGAGAAGCCGAAGCGAGCATTCCGATAGAACCTGTTATCTGAGAAGCCTCGTCGGAAAGGATATCTCCGAACATATTTGAAGTTACGATAACGTCGAACTGCTTAGGATTTCTTACAAGCTGCATAGCGGCATTGTCAACGAACATATCGCTGTATTCAACTTCCGGATATTCTTCGGCGAGCTTATGCATGGTCTTTCTCCAGAGACGTGAGGATTCAAGAACGTTAGCCTTATCAATGCTTGTAACACGCTTATTGCGCTTCATAGCAGTTTCAAAAGCGACTCTTCCGATACGCTCGATCTCTATAACGCTGTAAGCCTCGGTGTCGTAGGCTTCTTCGCCGTATTTGCCCTGTCTGTAGCCTCTGTCGCCGAAGTAGATTCCGCCTGTAAGCTCACGGACGATCATGATATCAAAGCCGTCGCCGACTATTTCATCTTTCAGCGGAGAAGCGGCTCTGAGCGCAGGATAAAGAGTTGCCGGACGAAGATTTGTGAAAAGCTCAAGTGCGGAACGGATTCCGAGAAGAGCCTTTTCAGGACGATTATTGCCGGGCTGGTCGTCCCACTTAGGGCCGCCTACAGCTCCAAGAAGAACGCTGTCGCTGGCAAGACAGCCTTCAACGGTTTCCTGCGGAAGCGGCTTACCTGTTGCGTCGATAGCGCATCCTCCAATGAGATAGGGTGTAAAATTGAATTTATGACCGAATTTTTCAGCGGTCTTTTCAAGAACTGCAACGGCGCTGTCTACGATCTCAGGACCGATACCGTCGCCTCTGAGCAAAGCTATATTAAATTCCATTATAGAATATCTCCTTTGTATTATTGATTATTCTGCTCGGCTGCGTTTATTAAAGAGGATTTTATTTCCCTTATTCTCCGCCAAGAGTTATCATTCTATGGCATTCGCCATAGTTTATTGTAAATACCCCTTGTGGGTATTTCCAATAAACTAATAATGGGTTTCCAAAGGGTGGATTCACCCTTTGGCAGGGGGTGAGGGGGACAGAGTCCCCCTTGAATAAACGTCAGCAGAAACAGAATTACTTGATGATACCGTCGGCGATAGACTGGATAAGTCCGCCGTTTTCGATGATTTTCTGGATGAATTCAGGAAATGGAGCAGTTTTGTACTCCTTGCCTGTAGTAAGATTGCGGATGATACCATTATCCATGTCGGCTTCGACCTTATCGCCCTCGCTGATACCGTCAACGGCTTCGGGGCACTCTACGATAGCGAGTCCGATATTGATAGAGTTTCTGTAGAAGATTCTTGCGAAGCTCTTTGCGATAACGAGAGAAACTCCGCTTGCTTTGATAGCGATAGGAGCGTGTTCACGGGAAGAACCGCAGCCGAAATTCTGTCCGGCAGTAATGATATCGCCCGGCTGAACACGGCTTACGAAAGTTTTATCGAGGTCTTCCATACAGTGTGAAGCAAGCTCTGCGTGGTCGCTTGTATTAAGGTAACGTGCGGGGATAATAACGTCGGTATCAACGTTGTCGCCGTATTTTATAACATTTCCTGTATATTTCATTTGCTCATTACCTCCCATGGACTTGAAATTTTTCCTGTAATTGCGCTTGCAGCAGCAACAGCCGGACTTGCAAGGTAAACTTCTGATTCAACGTGTCCCATTCTTCCTACGAAGTTGCGGTTTGTCGTAGCGACTGCACGCTCTCCTGCTGCGAGAATTCCCATGTATCCTCCGAGACATGGACCGCAGGTCGGAGTTGAAACGATCGCTCCGCTTTCAATAAAGATTTTGAGAAGTCCCATTTCCATAGCGTCAAGATAGATCTGCTGTGTTGCCGGAATGACGATAACCCGAACGTTTTTAGCGCACTTTTTGCCCTTCATTATTTCAGCGGCGGCGATAAGATCTTCAAGTCTACCGTTGGTGCATGAACCGATAACTACCTGATCTATTTTGATATCGCCGAACTGATCGAAGGTTTTGGCGTTTTCAGGAAGATGCGGGAAAGAAACTGTCGGCTGAATAGAAGAGAGGTCGATGTCGATAACTTCATCGTAAACAGCGTCCTCGTCAGCCTTATAAATTGCAGGTTCAGCATTGCCGTGCTCCTTGATGTATTCGAGAGTGATATCGTCAACCTCGAAAATACCGTTTTTAGCTCCGGCTTCAATAGCCATGTTTGCAATGCAGAGACGGTCTGCCATAGTGAGAGAAGAAAGCCCCTCGCCTGTGAATTCCATGGAGCGGTAAAGAGCTCCGTCTACGCCGATTTTTCCGATGATATGGAGAATAACGTCCTTACCTGAAACGTATTTCTGAAGCTTTCCCGTAAGATTGAACTTGATTGCGGACGGAACCTTGAACCATGCCTTGCCGATAGCCATTCCGCAAGCCATATCGGTTGAACCTACGCCTGTGGAGAAAGCTCCGAGAGCGCCGTATGTGCAGGTGTGGGAGTCTGCTCCGATAACAACGTTGCCGGCTGTTACAAGTCCTTTTTCGGGGAGAAGAGCGTGTTCGATTCCCATTTCGCCTACGTCGTAGAAGTGAGTTACTTCCTTTTCACCGCAGAAATCACGGCACATTTTGCACTGTTCAGCAGCTTTGATGTCCTTGTTAGGAGCGAAGTGATCCATTACCATGGTCACCTTATCCTTATCGAAAACGCTGGCTTTATTCAGCTTTGCGAACTCCTTTATAGCAACGGGTGATGTGATATCGTTGCCGAGGACTAAATCAAGGTTGGCGAGGATAAGCTGTCCTGCCTGAACCGAATCAAGTCCTGCATGAGCCGCAAGAATTTTTTGAGTCATTGTCATACCCATGTTTATCATTCCTTTCAAATATAAATTTAATTATCGCCTTGTATTTATTTTAAATCATAACAGATCTATTATTGACAAGATCAGGATTGAAAGATAACCCCAGACGGGAAGTAAAGAGATTGTTAAAACGCTTGAAATAATTATCACAGGAAGTCTTTTTTCAATGCGTTTTACTTTTCGTATCCAAAACCGCAGAACGAAAAATGACATTAATATTAAAATTACTCCCAAACAACCGAATACCAAAAGTCCATTCAGATCAACATTATGATGTAATTCCTCAACATAAGTTTCTTCGTTAGTGTGATCTGTAAGGTATTCCATCAAATAATAGATCAGCAATAGTATCTCTGTAATCAGGAATCCAGTAACAATGCTTGATAAATACGCATAGGTTTTGGCTTCTGTTTCTTTTACCTTTTTTTCAGTGATATTCATAATAATCCCTTAATTGACCTATCCTAACGGCTTCATTTTTTATTTATAATAGCTCCCTTATCAGCAGAAGAAACCATAGAAGCATAACGCTTGAGATAACCTGTGATGTTTTCCTTTTTCTTGATAGACATGGTCTTTTTACGCTCTTCAAGCTCTTCGTCGGAAACTTCAAGAGTAATGCTGTAGTTCGGGATATCAATCGAAATGATATCGCCGTCCTTAACGTAAGCGATAGTACCGCCGTTAACGGCCTCAGGAGAAACGTGACCGATTGCCGCACCTCTTGTCGCACCGGAGAAACGTCCGTCTGTTATGAGTGCAACAGTCGAACCAAGACCTGCGCCCTGAATTGCGGAAGTAGGTGAGAGCATCTCTCTCATTCCCGGACCGCCGGCAGGACCTTCGTAACGGATAACAACAACGTCTCCGGCTTTGATACCGCCCTCATAGATCACCTTGATAGCGTCCTCCTCGCTGTCGAAAACTCTTGCAGGACCTTTGTGAACGAGCATTTCAGGAGCAACTGCGCTTCTCTTGACAACACATCTGTCCGGAGCAAGATTTCCCTTGAGAACTGCGATTCCGCCTGTTTCACTGTAAGGATTGTCAATAGGACGGATAGTTTCGGGATCTTTATTTATACGGCCTGCAATATTTTCGCCGACGGTCTTGCCTGTAACGGTCATACAGTCGAGGTTGAGAAGGTCTTTTTTGGCAAGTTCGTTAAGAACCGCATAAACGCCTCCGGCTTCGTTAAGGTCTTCCATATAAGTGTGACCAGCAGGAGCAAGATGACAGAGATTCGGAGTTTTTGCGCTGATATCGTTTGCGATATCGAGATTGATATTAACTCCGCACTCGTTTGCAATAGCCGGAAGATGAAGCATACTGTTTGTGGAGCATCCAAGAGCCATATCGGCAGTAAGAGCGTTCCGGAATGCCTTTTCCGTCATGATATCAAGCGGACGGATATTCTTTCTGTAAAGCTCCATAACCTGCATACCAGCCATTTTTGCAAGCTGGATTCTTTCTGAATATACGGCGGGAATAGTTCCGTTGCCTTTAAGTCCCATGCCGAGAACTTCGGTAAGGCAGTTCATTGAGTTTGCAGTGTACATACCCGAACATGAACCGCAGGTCGGACAGGCGTGGTTTTCGTAATCCTCAACGTCCTCAGCAGACATTTTACCGGCAGTATAAGCTCCTACAGCTTCAAACATGGAAGAAAGACTTGTTTTCTTTCCCTTGACGTGTCCTGCAAGCATAGGACCTCCGCTTACGAAAATAGTCGGAACGTTGATACGGGCGGCAGCCATGAGTAGTCCGGGAACGTTCTTGTCACAGTTCGGAACCATAACGAGAGCGTCGAAATGATGTGCAAGAGCCATACATTCCGTAGAATCGGCGATAAGGTCACGGGTAACGAGAGAATATCTCATACCTGCGTGTCCCATAGCGATACCGTCGCATACTGCGATAGCAGGGAAAACGACAGGAGTTCCGCCGCCCATTGCAATGCCGAGTTTAACAGCGTCAACGATTTTGTCAATGTTCATATGTCCCGGTACGATCTCGTTGTAGGACGAAACGATACCAACGAGAGGACGTTTCATTTCCTCTTTAGTGTGTCCGAGCGCATTGAAAAGGGAACGCTGTGAAGCTTTTTCAACACCCTCGCAGAAATAATTTCCGCTCATTTTATTTCACCTCATTAATTAGATTTCAGTATATGTTGAAGCTGCTTCATCAAGAGCAGCCATAAGCTTTTTTTCAAGTGGAGTACCTTCAATATCCTTGTTGTAAGTAAGCCCGAACGCTTCACGTTCTCTTGCTGTACCGTCACGGAAACCGTAGCAGTAAAGGAGTTTTCCATAATAGGGAAGTTTGGTTTTAAATGCAAAGTATTTATTATCAAGCTTTTCGTATTCTTTTCCGACAGGCTGACCGTTTTCAACGGCATAGTAAACATCATCATAAGGGCCGATGAATATGGCAGGATGATTTTCAAGATATCCGGTATAATCCTCACTGCTGTACGGTTCGTACTGGTAAGAAGGATCCAGTTCACAGTGACTGTTGAACTCGATAAAATCGCCCGAAAGCCGGAACGTATATTTTTTGTCACCGTATTCATCTTCGATAAGTACGGACTTTTTGGCAGGAACATTTCCCGAATCAAGAATATCCTGCGGAGTCTTTTTTACAGGAGCACCGGAGACAGCAGTTTCCGGCCTTTTCGGAGCTGCTGATGATAACACTGAATCATTGATTTTTTTGCCGGCACTTTCGGCAGCGTCAAAAATTTTTTTCAGCGAATCTAAAAATCCCATAAAATATGCTCCTTTCATAAAAAAACGCTGCTAACCCGAAAAATCGGGAAAGCAGCGGTGTACATTCCGATTATTCAATCGGAGGATATTTAATTTAAGAATATTTGTTTTGTTATGTATATGCATGAGAACTTACTTCCTGACATCCAGTCGAGATGGATTTGTCTCTTTTGGGCGTAAGCCCTAATTATATTAAGTCTCCTTTTGGAGATTTAATATAATTAATACTGGGTTTCCAAAGGGGTTAACACCCCTTTGGCAGGGGTGCAGGGGACAGCGTCCCATGCATAAACATCATCAAAATAATCAGTTGTTGATGAATTTATCCTCTTCATTGTTCCAGCTGTAGAGCTTTCTGATCTCTTCGCCGACTTTCTCGGAAGGATGCTCGGCAGCAAGCTTTCTCATAGCCTTGAAGTGAACCTGAGAACCTGCATTTGACATATCGAGGAGGAAGTCCTTAGCGAAAGTACCGTCCTGAATATCGGAAAGAATCTTCTTCATAGCCTTCTTTGTATCTTCTGTGATGATCTTAGGACCTGTGATATAGTCGCCGTATTCAGCAGTATTGGAGATAGAATATCTCATGCCTGCAAAACCGCTCTGATAGATAAGGTCAACGATGAGCTTCATTTCGTGGATGCACTCGAAGTAAGCGTTTCTCGGATCGTAGCCTGCTTCAACGAGAGTCTCGAAACCAGCCTGCATAAGAGCGCATACGCCGCCGCAGAGAACAGCCTGTTCGCCGAAGAGGTCTGTTTCTGTTTCTGTTCTGAAAGTTGTTTCAAGAACGCCTGCACGGGCGCCGCCGATTGCAAGACCGTAAGCAAGAGCCATTTCCTGAGCCTTGCCTGTAGCGTCCTGATGAACGGCAACGAGACAAGGAACGCCCTTGCCAGCCTGATATTCGCTTCTTACAGTGTGACCAGGTCCCTTAGGAGCGATCATAGTAACGTCAACGTCGGCAGGAGGAACGATGCAGCCGAAATGAATGTTGAAGCCGTGAGCGAACATAAGCATATTGCCTGCTTCGAGGTTTGGCTCGATGTCTTCTTTATAAAGCTTAGCCTGCTTTTCATCGTTGATAAGGATCATGATGATGTCAGCCTGCTTAGCAGCCTCAGCAGCAGTGAAAACCTCAAAGCCCTGCTTAACAGCCTTGTCCCATGACTTGGAACCTTCGTAAAGACCAACGATAACTCTGCCCTTATCGCCGAGGGATTCCTTAGCGTTGAGAGCGTGTGCGTGACCCTGGCTGCCGTAGCCGATTACAGCGATCGTTTTTCCGTAAAGAAGGGAAAGGTCGCAGTCCTGTTCATAAAAAACCTTTGCAGTATTTTCCATTTTAAAAAGACTCCTTTTTAAATATAATATTTATGTAATTGCTGTTGAGCAATTATAATTTTGTTTCATCGGAGATATTCTTCGTATCGGCATTACACCGTTTCTTTTTTACAAAATAAATTACAGCGGAGACGATTGTGAAGAAAATTTCCATGGGGAAAAGACCCATTAATGCAAATAACGCATAAATAACATCATCGGACTCGCCGTTGTCGCCGCCGAGGCTTTCAATAAGGGCGAAAAGCGTTATTGCGGCAAGTACAAGCATTATTTTGATAAATTTTTTCAGCCGGTGAAGCTGCCGCAGCGGTTCATCGTCTGAACGATTGCCTCTGATAATACGAATTACGGCGGCAATCAGCGATGCGGCGGAAGCTGCGCCCGAAAGTAAGATCAAAGCTTTTAAGAATATAGTCTTAGAACTTATATTCTTAAGCCATACGTGGCTTGCTGCGCATATTGCTCCGAAGATAAGCGTGGCAACGGGAAGGTATTTTGCCTTCACTTTATGGTATTAAGGCAGTTTTCGCCTCTTTCGACGGCTATTATGCCCGTGCGGCACATTTCCATAATGCCGTATGGCTTGACGAGTTCGATAAAAGCGTCTATTTTAGAGGTTTCGCCAGTAATTTCACATATTAATGCGGTCGGGGAATAATCGACTATTTTCGAGCGGAATATTTCAACGGCAGTCATTATATCCTGTCTTGATTCCGGACTGTTTTTTACCTTTATTAGAAGCAGTTCACGGATAACGGTTTCCTTTTCGCTGAGAACCTCGACTTCACGAACATCGTGAAGCTTCCTAAGCTGCTGAAGAATAAGATCCTTGATATAATCGTCGCCGTGAAAAGTAACGGTAATACGTGAAAATCCCGGAGATTCAGTTTCTCCTACCGTAAGGCTGTCGATATTGAAAACTCTTCGTGTGAACATTCCGGAAACTCTTGAAAGAGCGCCTGAAATGTTTGAAACTATAATTCCGATTACATACTGATTCATTGCGTTCACCTCACTTGATCTCTGTTATGATATCGTCGATCGAACCGCCCGGAGGAAGCATCGGAAGAACGAATTCATCGCAGTCCACAGCGCAGTCGATAACGAAAGTTCCGTTATAAGCAAAAGCTTCTTCGGCAGTTTTTTCAAGTTCGTCTTTGGTATAAACTCTTGCTCCCTTTGCGCCGAAAGCTTCGGCAAGCTTGACAAAATCGGTTTTTCTGTTAAGAGTTGTATTTGAGTAATGCTTATCAAAGAAAAGCGTCTGCCACTGACGAACCATTCCGAGAACTCCGTTGTTCATTATAACGATGACCAGCGGAAGATTCATTGAAACGGCTGTTGCAAGCTCGTTAAGGTTCATACCGAAGCTGCCGTCGCCGGTGAAGAGGAGCGAACGCTTGCCGGAAGCCGTTGCAGCACCGATAGCCGCACCCATTCCGAATCCCATAGTTCCAAGACCGCCGCTGGTGAGGAAGGTTCTCGGAGCTTTAAGAGGATATCGCTGAGCCGCCCACATCTGATGCTGTCCGACGTCTGTAACGACAACGGCGTCGCCTGCATGAGAGCTTACAATGTCTATGATCTCAAACGGATTCATGCGGTCTTCGGCAGGAATACCTGACTTGTCACAGCTGCTTGTGCAGTTTTCGCAGTTCTTTGAATATTTGTGAGCGAGAGCGCTTGCCGTCCGTCGGTTTTCTTCTTCACGAAGCTCGCTGATTCGTGCGAACCATTCCGGATGCTTTTTCTCCTGAACTATAGCCGTGAGACGTTCAAGAGCGTCCTTGATATCACCGTTGAAAGCGATATCCGCGGGAATATTCTTATGAAGCTCCGCACCGTCAATATCAATATGGATTATCTTGAAATTTTTTGCAAAGCGGGCCTTATTTCCCGTAGCTCTGTCGCTGAAACGTGCTCCGAGCGCAATAACGAGATCGGATTCATCTTCGGCAACGGAAGAAGCGTAATGACCGTGCATACCCTGCATTCCGAGAAATTTCGGATTATCCGAAGGAACAGCCGAAAGTCCCATAAGCGAGCATCCCATAGGAGCGTCGATCTTGTCGGCAAAAGCGATAAGCTCCTGAGAAGCCTTTCCGCTGATTATTCCGCCGCCGAAGTAGATATAAGGTCTTTTTGCGTTTTCGATAAGCTCGGCAGCTTTTTTAAGCTGATCCTCCGAAGCGTAAGTAATAGGGTAGGGAATGATCGGCTGGTTTTTCGGTTCAAACTCACATTTTGCGATCTGAACATCCTTAGGGATATCGACGAGAACAGGTCCGGGACGTCCTGATTTGGCGATTTTGAACGCCATACGGAGCGTATCTGCAAGCTCGTTTACATCCTTAACTATGAAATTATGTTTGGTTATCGGCATTGTCACACCAACGATATCGACTTCCTGAAAGCTGTCTCTGCCGAGAAGGTCGCACGGAACGTTTCCCGTTATGGCTACCATAGGTACGGAATCAAGATAAGCCGTAGCAATGCCGGTTACAAGATTGGTTGCGCCCGGACCGGAGGTTGCGATAACAACCCCGACCTTGCCGGAAGCTCTTGCATAGCCGTCAGCCGCATGAGAAGCTCCCTGTTCATGAGCGGTGAGAACGTGATTTATTCTGTCACGATTAAGATAAAGCTCGTCAAAAAGGTTGATAACCTGACCGCCGGGATAACCGAAAACGGTATCGCAGCCTTGTTCAACGAGCGTTTCAACAACGATTTTTGCACCTGAAATTTTCATATAAACAAATCCTTTTTCTGAAATAATATCAAGCAATTAACGTCCCGAACGATGTAATTCAGCAAATAAAACAGACCCCCGGCAATCCGCCGGAGGTCTTAATCAAGCGTCATTGCTTTGATGCAGGGAATTATATCTGAATCAAGCAATTACTCAAAGTTCCTGCGGGCAGAAAGAATCACAGCGGCAGTCCGGGACGTTAATGACTGCGCCGTTAATAATGACTATACCGGAAAAAGTAATAACCGATTTCATCATGCTCCACTCCTTTGAGTATTCTTGAAATTATTATACCACTATCTTATTTTAAAATCAATAAGGAGAGGATTTTTTTGAAGATTGTCATAAACGTCCGAGAGTTTTCAACATGGTAATTTGTGCAAATGGTATGTTCTCTCCCTGTTGCAGAAACAATGTCGTCAATTTAAGCGGGGACTCTGTCCCCGTACCCCTGCCAAAGGGGAGTACATCCCCTTTGGAAACCCAGTATTAATTATTTCCGATACCTCTTTATGAGGTATCGGAAATAATTATGTCAGAATGCCAATAGAATGAACGCTCTTTTGACAAGAGAGTAAAGCACAGAATGCCTTAAACTGACGTCATTGTCTGCAAAACAGGGAGAAGAAAATCATTACTTTATCATGTTATTTACAGCGCTTACGAGTGCCTTTATGGACGATGTAACGATGTCTGTATCAACGCCTGTTCCCCAGAAGCTCTTTCCGTCCTCCGAGATGATCTCAACATAAGAAACGGCCTTGGATGAAGAACCGACTTCAAGTGCGTGTTCCGAATATGTGCTGATGCTGTATTTAAGTCCTGTGTAAGACTGGATAGCGTTGCTTACGGCGTCTAAGCGTCCGTTGCCGTTATTGGTTGCAGAAGCTGTTCTGCCGTTGTATTCAAGGCTTACAGTCGCTTCGATGCCGTCTTGCTGAACATAATGAGCTTCCGTAACTTTAAGGGGAGCTGTTATATCGACATAATTGGTTTTGAATATTTCGTAAACCTCGTCCGGGAGAAGTTCTTTATGCTTATGGTCGGAAACGCCCTTAACGAGATATCCGACGTTCTCACGCATTTTTTTAGGCAGATTATAGCCGAATCTTGTTTCGAGGATATAACCGATGCCGCCTTTACCGGACTGACTGTTGATTCTTATAACGTCGGCGGAGTATTCTCTTCCGAGATCAGACGGGTCGATAGGAAGATAAGGAACAGTCCAATGCTCGGTGTTTTTCTCTTCACGCCACTTCATTCCCTTGGCGATAGCGTCCTGATGAGAACCGCTGAATGCTGCGAAAACGAGTTTTCCGCTGTATGGCTGACGTTCGTTTACATCCATTCTTGTAACTCTTGAATAAAGCTCTGTTATAGAAGGCATATCGGTAAAATCAAGTCCAGGTTCAACGCCCTGGGAGTACATATTCAGAGCGAGAGTTATGATATCGACGTTGCCGGTTCTTTCGCCGTTTCCGAAGAGAGTACCTTCAACACGGTCGGCGCCTGCGAGAAGTCCCATTTCGGTATCGGCAACAGCGCATCCTCTGTCGTTGTGCGGATGGAGAGAAACGATTACATTTTCTCTGTATTTGAGGTTTTCGCACATATATTCAACTTGATTTGCGTAAACGTGGGGCATAGAGAGCTGAACGGTTACAGGCAGATTGATGATGACTTTATCCTCTGGAGTAGGCTGCCAGATATCGAGAACCTCGTTGCATATTTCAAGAGCGAATTCCGGTTCCGTACCTGTAAAGCTTTCAGGGGAGTATTCAAATTTGAAATTGCCCTCATATTTCTCACGGTATTCCTTGCAGAGCTTAGCTCCGGTAACAGCGATATCGATGATTTCCTGCTTGTTCTTGCGGAAAACCTGTTCACGCTGAGCGAGAGACGTTGAATTGTAGAGATGAACGATAGCGTTCTTGCATCCCTTTAAAGCGTCGAAAGTTTTTTTGATGATATGCTCTCTCGACTGTGTAAGAACCTGAATAGTAACGTCATCGGGGATCATATTCTGCTCGATGAGAGTGCGGCAGAAGTCGTATTCCGTTTCGGATGCGGCAGGGAAGCCGATCTCGATCTCTTTAAAACCGATTGCAACGAGCTTCTCGAAAAATTCGAGCTTTTCTCCGAGACTCATAGGGATAACGAGAGCCTGATTGCCGTCTCTGAGGTCGACGCTGCACCACTGGGGAGCTTTGTCGATATAAGATTTCTGAGTCCATTTCATTGAAGTTTTCGGAGCTTCAAAGAATTGTCTTGTGTACTTTGATGTGTTTTTCATTGATATTTCCTCCAATCTGATTGATCCGATATATGCCTGCGGACGGATAATAAAAAATCTCCTCCATGCAAGGCATGGAAGAGACGAAGTTTCAATATGCTACTCCGTGGTACCACTCTTCTTGATGTACAAAAATACATCCGCTCATCTGCGTCGGAACAACGCATATCTCTGTAACGGGAGAATCCGTTCAAGCCTAATTGCCGCAGCACGAATAGATTATTCATACGGAGAACTGTGGTCTTTCAGCCGACTGCTCGGGGAGGAGCTATGACCTGTAACTGTATACTGCCTTTCACCGACCGGCAGCTCTCTGTGAAAACGATTTACAAGTTTTATTTCCCTTCATCGCATTTGTAAGTTAATAATTACATTATACAGTGTGTTTTCGCATTTGTCAAGGGTTTTTGAAAAATTTTTCATAAATTTAAATTATGACAGTGTGTTCACATAGAAATTATGCGGACAGATTCTTAAGGAATTACTGATTAAATCACGCATGACGGCTAAGCACGCATCTTGCTTGCATATTTTCCGTCATCTTGCACAGAAATTCCTTGGCAGGCGTCAGCCTGCCTGCGTCATTTCTATACAATCTGACGGCGCAATCTGCGCACTGGATTTAATCAGTGCTTCCTTAATTTTTATCCGTTGGACAGAACTTCGCCAAAACTTCGTTAAGCATTTCCGGAATAAACTCGTAGTGTCCGGAATCGGGATATAATTTGCATTCAAAATTCGTAAAGCCATAGGATTCAAGGCGCTTTGTCAGATTTTCAACTCCCTTTAAGGTAGAATCGTTATCGCCGTAATATTCTTCATAAACGGGATCTTCATCAGCTCCGGCGCAGATAAATATGCGTTTGTCAAGAGTATCGTTTCTGTCAAAATAGCCGTATTCCGACTTGACTTCCGACAGGTCTGCGTATGGCAGAAATCCCGGCGACCAGAATGCAGGACTTCCGATAATATAATTGCCGAAGGGCTGATTTTCGTATTTATCGGAATTAAAAACGGCATAGTGAGCAAAGGTTCCGCCAAGCGAATGCCCGTACAGCGTGGAATTGCTGAAATCCACATTGTACTGCTCACCAAGGTAAGGCATAAGATTATCTGTTATGAAATCAAGAAATTCCTTTTCTTTTTCACAGAAATATTTCTTTCTGTTTGTATCGTCCATGCCGTTCATTGAATAATCATAGCCGATGCTTACAAGCAATGCGTCGCCTGCGTTTCCGTTTTCCATTTCCTTTCTGAGCGCCGGATGATTTCCGAAACGCCACACTCCGTCTGTCAGCACAAAAGCCGGATATGTTTTTTCGGGATCAAAATCGGGCGGCAGAGTAACGTGTACTATGAAGTTGGTATCGAGTTCCTCGTCGTAAATTGATATTTCATTTACAAAATCAGCTATTTCTTTTGTTGCGTCATGATCTATCTCCCACACACAGTCTTGATACAAATATTTTTCTGTTGTGCCATATTCAAGTTCGACATAACTTTTATTTATAATTGCTTCCCATGCACGAATAGTCCGCTCATATTCATTCTCTACTTCGTTTTGTTTTATTGTTCCGAAATTTACCATATCCTCTATATCTTTATGGATTTTCGTCTTAACTTCATCAAAATTATTCAATTTAACCTCATAACCTAATTTGTCAGCTTCTTCCTGAGTAATTTCGTTACCGTTTTTGTCTAAAATATGATATCCGCTGTCATCTGTTCTATAAATGCAATCTGATTGAAAATATGTAATTTCTCCGCCGTCATAATTGGAAGATGGCAGAGACGAACATAGCATATGTCCGTCAACAAAAGCAGAATTTATCATACCGTCATAATTTTCGTCTATTGAATCGATAATCTCCTGTATTTCTTCTTCTGTAATGTATGTATCATTGGGGTGATTTTCAATATAATGCGACCAGTAGTCTTTCTGCTGTTCCGGAGTCCATATCTCGAGCCAGACACCTTCTTCGGGGATTTTTATCTGTTCATGGTCAAATACTGTAAGTTCGCCGACGCTGACGTTCTGTAGTTCTTTCTCCGTCATATGGTTTGTAAGCTTTACCGCTGAATCTGTTTCAATATTTGCAGATTCATACGAGCTTTCCCGTGTGCTGCTCTGATTTTTTAATTCGCAGGAGACTGCGGACAGCAGAAATACAAGAGACATACAAATTGCGGTTAGTTTTTTCATTTTTTATCATCCTTTTCTTGAGTATTAAACACATAGCAGTGTGTTTTCATATATAAGTGATTTTAAAGTACTGAAAAGACGAGATAAAAAAGCAATTTGTAATTTGTTACAATTATATATTGTAAAATTTATCTAAAATTAACAAGAACATTCATTGTACCAGATATACAATTTTTATATATCCGGATATTGCTGTACAACCTTTTTCAAAAATATTTAGTCTGTTGAAAAGAATTTCGCATAAAATATGCAGAATCAGCTCACAATATTACTGGGAGAGTGTTTTTAATCAATAATAGGAGGAGCGGGAGCGTTTTCCTTGTCTCTTTTGAGCTTTTTCCGTATACGTCTTTCCTCGCAGGCGTCATAAGAGAAAAATTGAATGATTGCAATCGCAAGCGTCAGCAGGAAAGGCGCAGCTGCGGGAATGAGTCTTTCTCTGTACATATCGCTTACGGGAAGATTTTCATATTTGCCTACTCCAGTCCATCCGGCAGATTCGGCGTGTCTGATAAGACGATAAGTCATGGTCATGCATAAAGCGAAACCTGCCGACGAAAGAAAGGGCGCAATAAGATTTGGAATGCTCTTCCGGAAAAGACAAAGAATGGCAGCGGCGGTCATAAGAGTACCGGAAATAATGAGCTTTTCGCCGTATCCTGCTATCACCGCACCGTAGCTGCTGCGGTTGCTTATAAGACCGGCGCCGGTCATCATGACCATGAAAATTGGATAAACAGCCGTTAAAACGATAAGAATTATTTTAGCGGCGGTCATTGAAGGTTTTTGTTTTGAAAATTTCTGTTTTTTATTTTTCATAAGTATAAACTCCCAACAATACCGCTGTTTTATACTAAACGCTATTGCAAATTGCGCAATAGCTGCCGGGCAAATTCTGCATATAGCAAGGCGGAGGAGGAAAGCATACTGTCGTATGGTGACGACGACAACGCAGTTATGTGCAGAATTTGCCGACAGATATGCGTGATTTGTAATAGCATTTAGTATGTATGGAATCAGCGGTACATATTTTCAATAATAAAGTTCATGCATTGATGTATAATAAATCAGAGGGGAAAATCCCTCATTCCAGAGAAAGGAATTATAAAATGCGTTTGAAAAGAAAAATTATCAAGTCAACTGCGGCAGTATTATCTGCTGCATTTGTTTGTTTATTCTCAGCGGCGGGATATTATTCGTCAAAGCTTCCTGCGGTTATAACAAAAGAACCGTCGGCAGAGCTTAGAATTGCCGAATATCCGGAAATAAGCTGTTTGGCTGATGCGGATTCCGCCGTTCAGACGGCGAGTGTGTTTCCGCATTCGGATCAGGTTACGCTTTCGCTTTTCGGAGCAATTCCTGTTAAAAACGTTCAGGTTCGTGAAGCGGAAGCGCCTGTTTTTGTCGTTGGCGGAAATCCGTTCGGGATAAAGCTTCTTATGGACGGCGTTATGGTCACAGAGCTCGGGGCTGTTCTTGATGAAAGCGGACGTACTATATGTCCTGCTGAAAATGCGGGAATACAGGTCGGCGATGTTATAAAAGCCGTTAACGAAGAGCCGATAGTGTCCAACGGCAGGCTTCAGGAGATAATAGCTGAAAGCGATGGAAAAGGCATAAAGATTACTGCCGAAAGAGACGGCAGTGAGTTCACGGCAGTTCTTGAACCTGTTTTCTCCCAAAAGACCAATATTTGGCGTGGGGGAATGTGGGTTCGTGACAGTGTAGCAGGAATCGGAACGATGACATTTATCAACAAAAAAACCGGAGAATTTGCCGGTCTTGGACATCCCATCTGCGATGCTGATACCGGAGAGCTGGTGCCTTTATACAGCGGAGAAGCTGTACCCGTTGAAATAATCGAAGCCAAAAAAGGTGAAAAAGGAATTCCCGGAGAGCTGCGTGGATGCTTCAGAAAAGGCGGGGCATACGGTACTCTTAACCGGAACAACGGCTGCGGAATTTACGGTAATCTTACGGACGAGGCTGTTGAGGAGCTGTGTGAAAACGCCGAGGAATTCACAATGGGTTATCGTCAGGAAATAACGACGGGAAAAGCTGAAATTTATACGACGGTTTCCGGCTGTACTCCTGAAAAATACTCGATCGAGATAGAAAGCGTTGATTTCAACAGCGACGATGATTCCAGAAATATGGTGATACGCATAACGGATAAGCGTCTTATTGATGCTGCCGGAGGCATAATTCAGGGCATGAGCGGAAGTCCTGTGATACAGAACGGAAAGCTTATCGGAGCGGTAACTCATGTATTTGTAGCCGATCCGACACGGGGTTATGCTATATTTGCCGAAAACATGGCGGAATATTTTGAGGGATAGCCGAATAAAATAGAATAAAACAAAATCGGGCGTTACCATTAAAGTAACGCCCCAACTGCTTTTAAGTAAAATTATCTGCTTTCTTCACTGAAACCGCTGTCTACAAGTTCGATAAGTGCGTCTACAGCAGCCTTTTCGTCAGCACCGTCAGCGATAACCTTAACGTTTGTTCCGCCTACAATACCGAGTGAAAGAATACCAAGTAAGCTCTTTGCATTCACTCTGCGTTCTTCTTTTTCAATCCAGATAGATGATTTGAATTCATTAGCCTTCTGAATAAAGAAGGTTGCAGGTCTTGCATGAAGTCCAACCTGATTCTTAACCATTACTTCTCTTACAAACATATACAACTCTCCTATTCTCTGTAATCTTGACAAGCTTACTGTCAAGCTGCAAATTTATTTCAATTGCTGTACTCATTATACATTCAAATTTTTGTATAGTCAATGGATTTTTTGCTACAAATCCCTGTATTTGAATAAATTCTACATTTAGATTAAATCCCGGCTAAAAAAAACTTATTTGCTTGTTAATTATCACTACAAAACAATGTTGATAGTAATTGTTGAAAATATATAATAATCTTTGTTATAATATGTTGAATTCGTCTAAGTGGAAATTATAACACGATGTATACTTAAAGTATAAAGGCAGCAGGATAGATCTTAAAAAAGTTCCTTATTTCCGTATTTTTCCAGAAGATCGGGTCTGCGTTCTGCGGTTATTTCAAGGCTTTGTTCATGCCGCCATTTTTCGATATTTTTGTGATGACCTGTTAAAAGCACCGGCGGAACAGCCATACCCTCCCATACCTCGGGACGTGTATACTGCGGATATTCAAGCAGACCGCTGTAAATGCTTTCGTCCGTGAAGCAAAGCTCATCGGATAAAACTCCCGGACACATTCTTGCAACGGCGTCTGCAACAGCCATTGCAGGGATTTCTCCGCCTGTCAGAACATAGTCGCCGATAGAAATTTCCTCGTCCACAATTTTATCGATAATACGCTGATCCACGCCTTCGTAATGACCGCAGATTATGAGGATATTTTCCATTCCGGCAAGTTCGGCCGCTTTTTGCTGATCGAAAATTTTTCCTTTCGGCGACATATATATAGTATGCGGCTTCGCTCCCATTTCGTCACAAACAGCCTTGTAGCAGTTGTATATCGGCTCGCACTGCATGACCATTCCCATGCCTCCGCCGTAAGGAGTATCGTCAACACGCCGGTGTTTATCCTGAGTATATTCCCGTATCTGACGGCAGTTAAGCTCGATTTTTCCAGCCTTTCTGGCTCTTCCGACAATGCTTTCGCCGAGTACGGCTTCGCACATTTCGGGGAAGAGAGTCATGATTTCTATTTTCATTCAAAAAGTCCCTCCAGCGGGCGGATAGTCATGGTATTTTCGTCGATATCGGTAGTGATAACAACTTCTGGTATTGCCGGAACGAGGTATTCCCTGTCTTTTCCCTGAATGACGTATACATCGTTAGCTCCGGTCTGCATAACATCAGTGATTTTTCCGTAGACAAATCCCGAATCGGCGTCGGAGACCTCGATTCCTATTAAATCCTGAATGAAGTAGGTGTCCTCGTCAAGTTCGAGGTCGTCACGGTGCATATACAGGATTTTATTGCGGAGCTTTTCGGCGGCTTCGGGAGTATCGTATCCCTCCAGCTTTGCAATGACCATATTTTTGAAAACACGGGAACGCTCGACGTTTATTTCCTCGTGATTTTTGCCTAAAAAGAGCCTGTCAAATTCGCAAAGAAGCTCCGGATAGTCTGTGTAGGGCATGATTTTTATTTCGCCCTTTATTCCGTGAGTTGTAACGATTTTTCCGGCTTCGAGATATTGTTTTTTCATTCTGATATCCTCATTGATGAAATAATTTGTTTTGATGTTTCTTCGCCTGCGCCTTTTATCACAGCAAAATAATGTTCGCTGCCTCCGCTGTCAGGATATATAGTCACAGTCCAGAAGCTGTCACTGTACATATCGGATATGTCTTCCGAAACATAAGCGGTGAATCCATCGCCGGACATTTTCCATGCGTTTTCAATAGCCCATGCATTTTCCTTTATGTCAGCGAATTCGAGGAACACTTTTCTATCCTTTGAACGCAGCTTCAGACACATTTCAGCGTTTAACCTGTCTTTGATAAACCACAGTATATCGCTGCTTGCGTCGTAATTTACAGGATACTTATCGTCAACGGCTTTGAAAAAGCTTCGGTAATCGGATTCTTCATATTCGTAATGTTCCCACTGATCGACGTCGTGACCGTATTCATTCAGAAGAGCCTCAGTTTCTGCCATATCCCACTGGAGTATCATAATTGTGATCTTTTCATCAGGAGAACGCAGTCCGTGAGAAGTTTTAGTTTTTTTATAATCATACGGAGCTTTTAACGATATGCCGTTTAAATCATATGATTTAAACGTATCGGGAATATCGACTGTTTCAAATTTTCCGATAGTTCTGTCGATGTCCTTATATTTATGCTTTACCTTGATGTAGGTGAAAATTCCCGGACAAAATATAAATATCACAAGAGCAATAATAAGGATTATTCCCAGAATAATCCCACTGATTTTCATGGCTTTTTTCATAGCAGTTTATTCTTAGTTCTTCATCTCGAAATTCTCGCCGAGAACGTCCTTGTTTGCTTCAAGGATAGGATTGATGCACTCGCTGAGGAATTCGTCAACCTGCTGAGAGCTTCTTCCTGTGTAGTTTTCAGGCTTGAGAACGGCGTCAAGCTCTTCCTTTGTGACCATGAACATGGGGTCGGCTTCGATAAGCTCGCAAAGGTTGTTGTCCTTGCCGTAAACTTTGACCTGTTCGCCTGCCATCATTGAGTAATCCATTATTCTGTCGTGAAGCTCCTGACGGTTTCCGCCCTTCTTAACGGCGTCCATCATGATATTTTCACTTGCCATGAAAGGAAGCTCCGCCATAACACGTCTGCGGATGATCTCAGGGTATACGACAAGACCGTCGGTAACGTTCATCATGATATTGAGGATAGCGTCAACTCCGAGGAAAGCCTCTGCAACGGAGATTCTCTTGTTTGCGGAGTCGTCGAGAGTTCTCTCGAACCACTGTGTTCCGGCTGTGAATGCGGGGTTAAGGCTGTCTATCATGACGTATCTTGCAAGTGAAGTGATTCTCTCGCATCTCATAGGATTTCTCTTGTAAGCCATAGCGGAAGAGCCGATCTGCTTTTTTTCACGGGGTTCTTCCATTTCCTTGAAGCTCTGGAGGATTCTCATATCGTTTGAGAACTTGCTGCAAGACTGAGCGATTCCGCTGAGAACCGCAAGAACCTGAGAATCCATTTTACGTGAGTAAGTCTGTCCGGAAACGGGAACAACGCTGTCGAATCCCATTTCTTCTGCGATCATTTTTTCAAGCTGTTTTATTTTGTCGGTATCGCCCTCGAAAAGCTCCATAAACGAAGCCTGAGTTCCTGTTGTTCCCTTGGAACCGAGGAGCTTGAGTGTGGAGATTCTGTATTCAAGGTCGTTGAAATCCATAAGGAGTTCGTTGAGCCAGAGTGTTGCTCTTTTGCCGACTGTAGTGAGCTGAGCCGGCTGGAGATGAGTGTATGCAAGGCACGGCATATTCTTGTATTCATCGGCAAATTTTGCGAGATTGTTCATGACGTTTACAAGCTTTCTTTTTACGACATTAAGGGCGTCACGCATGATGATAACGTCGGTGTTGTCGCCGACGTAGCAGGAGGTTGCGCCGAGGTGAATGATTCCGGCAGCATCCGGGCAAACCTGTCCGTAAGCGTAAACGTGGGACATAACGTCGTGGCGGCATACCTTTTCACGAGCTTCGGCAACTTCGTAGTCGATATCGTTTATATGCTCTTCAAGCTGCTTTACCTGAGCTTCGGTAACGGGAAGACCGAGCTTCATTTCGGCTCTTGCAAGAGCTACCCAGAGCTTTCTCCATGTTGTGAATTTTTTATCGGCAGAGAAAATATACTGCATTTCCTCGCTTGCGTAACGTGTACAGAACGGGCTTTCATAGCTGTTGATATTCTTACTCATTATTAAAATCTCCTTTATCGTGCGCAGAGCACATTATTTCATTATGATTATACCATTTTTATCTTAATATGTCAATTGTATGAAAACGTTATTTCATAACAGCAGTTTTGCTCCTATTTGCGTTGATAAGGGGGACGCTGTCCCCCTTACCCCCTGCCAAAGGGGTAATCCTCCCAACAGTCGCCCGTCCCCTTTGTCACTTCGTGACATTTCCCCACACTGTGGGGAATCACCCTTTGGAAACCCACAATTAATTATTTCAAATCCCAGTAAAGGGAATTTGAAATAATTATGGCGTATGCCCAAAAGGGAATACTCTTTGGTAAGAAGTAAGAGAAAAAAGGTTCACCTATTAACGCAAATAGAAGCAAAAACTGCTGCTGTGAAAAAACTTTTTCAGGCACTTGACATTTTCTGTAATATAACGTACAATAATAGATAACATCATTGAAATGAGGTAAATAAAAATGCTGAAAAATAATGAAAAAGTAATGGACAAAATTGTTGACCTTTGTAAATCCAAGGGTTTTGTATATCCCGGTTCTGAAATTTACGGCGGTCTTGCCAATACGTGGGACTACGGTCCTCTTGGAGTTGAGCTGAAAAACAATATAAAAAAAGCATGGCTGAAAAAATTCGTTCAGGAAAACAAGTATAACGTTGGTCTTGACAGCGCTATCCTTATGAATCCTCAGACATGGGTGGCTTCCGGACATATCGGCGGATTCTCCGATCCTCTTATGGACTGTAAGGAATGTAAAACACGTCACCGTGCAGACAATCTTATCGAGGATTTCGACGGAACTAACGTTGCCGGCTGGACTAATGAACAGATGATGGACTATATAAAAGAACATGAAATTGCCTGCCCGAACTGCGGAAAGCATAATTTCACCGATATCCGTCAGTTCAACCTTATGTTCAAGACTTTCCAGGGCGTTACCGAGGACAGCAAATCCGAACTTTATCTTCGTCCGGAGACAGCTCAGGGTATTTTTGTAAACTTTGCAAACATTCAGAGAACTACCCGTAAGAAGGTTCCTTTCGGCGTTGCTCAGGTCGGAAAATCTTTCAGAAACGAAATCACTCCCGGAAACTTTATCTTCCGTGTACGTGAATTCGAGCAGATGGAGCTTGAATTCTTCTGCAAGCCGGGTACAGACCTCGAGTGGTTCAGCTACTGGAGAAGCTTCTGCAAGAACTTCCTCCTCAGTCTCGGACTCAAAGAAGAAAATATCCGTCTCAGAGACCATTCCGCAGAGGAGCTTTGCTTCTATTCAAAGGCTACGACGGACTTCGAGTACCTCTTCCCGTTCGGCTGGGGCGAGCTTTGGGGTGTAGCCGACAGAACAGACTACGATCTCACACAGCATATCAATACCAGCGGAAAGTCTCTTGAATACTTCGATCCGGAAACAAATGAAAAGTACATTCCGTACGTTATCGAGCCTTCTCTCGGCGTTGAAAGACTTTTCCTCTCTATCGTTACGGAAGCTTACGACGAGGAAGAGCTTACTTCCGTTGACAAAAACGGCAACGAGAAGAAAGAAACAAGAACCGTTATGCGTTTCCATCCGGCTCTTGCGCCGTTCAAGTGCGCTGTTCTTCCGCTTGTAAAGAAGCTTACTCCAAAGGCTGAGGAAGTTTACGAGATGCTTTCAGAGAAGTTCATGGTTGACTTTGACGAAACAGGTACTATCGGCAAGAGATACCGCCGTCAGGACGAGATCGGAACTCCTTTCTGCATTACTTACGACTTCGATACTCTTGAAAAGGACAACTGCGTGACTGTCCGTGACCGTGATACAATGCAGCAGGAGCGTGTTGCTATTGACGATCTTGCTGCTTATCTTGAAGCAAAAATGGCATTCTGATTAAAATAGATCAGGCAAAGTAATAGTATAAAAAAGGACGAACCGTAAAAACAGGTTCGTCCTTATTTTTATCATGTCAGTAATTCTGAAGCGATATCCACCGTCTGTTTAGCGTCCTTTGCGTAGAAATCAGCGTTTATCTGCTTGGCATAGGATTCCGTTAAAACAGCTCCGCCGACAACGGTTTTGCAGTCGGGATATTCCTTGTTCAGGAGAGCGATTGTGTCAGCCATAGCGCCGAGAGTAGTAGTCATCAGTGCAGAAAGTCCGACCAGCTTAACCTGATGCTGCACAGCCGCTTCGAGAACAAGCTTGGGGTCAACGTCTTTTCCAAGGTCGATAACCGTAAAACCGTAGCTTTCAAGAAGGACTTTAACGATATTCTTGCCGATATCGTGAATGTCACCTTTGACCGTCGCAAGAACTACCTTGCCCTTTGAAACGCTCTCGGAACCGCTCGCCGAGAGCTTCTGTTTTATTACCTCAAAGCAAGCCTGAGCTGCTCCGGCAGTGAGAATGAGCTGCGGGAGGAATATTTTTCCCTTTTCAAATTTTGCTCCGGCTGAATCGAGGGCAGGAATAAGGTATCCGTTGAGTATTTCCATAGCGTCAACGCTTCCGAGAAGTTCTTCAGCAGCTTTGACTGCGTCGTTTTTCAGTCCGTTTTCGACCGCATATATTAAATCGGGAGTTCCTTTATCCTGTGCAGGCAGCGGAGCAGTTTTAGAAGCTGGGGCAGCTCCGTCCTGAGCGTAAACGCTTATGAAATCGGTTGAATTTCGATCTATTCCGGCTAGGAGACGATATGCTCTTACCGCTCCGATTATCGAATCAACGTTAGGATTTATGATCGGCAGATCAAGACCGCTGTGGAGCGCCATTGTAAGGAAAGTTCGGGTAATAAGCTCACGGTTCGGCAGACCAAAGGAAATGTTTGAAACACCGAGGACCGTTTTTAGTCCAAGTTCGGTTTTAACTCTGTGAAGAGCATTGAGCGTTTCCATAACTCCGTCCTGTTCAGCGGAAGCGGTAAGAGTGAGGCAGTCGATGAAAACGTCCTCACGGGGAATGCCATAGTCCATGGCTCTTTTCAGTATCTTTTCGGCGATAGCGAATCTTCCCTCCGCAGTTTTGGGGATTCCGCCTTTATCAAGAGCAAGACCGACAACGGCGGCTCCGTATTTTTTGACAATCGGCAGAATAGCTTCAAGGGATTCATCTTCTCCGTTTACAGAGTTGACGATAGGTTTTCCGTTATACACACGCAGTCCGGCTTCGAGGACTTCGGGAATGGTAGAATCGAGCTGGAGCGGAGTATCGCAAATTCCCTGAATGGCCTTGACAGCGTTTATCATCATGGCTTTTTCGTCGATTCCGGGAAGTCCGACATTTACGTCGAGAATTTCAGCTCCGGCGTGTATCTGTTCGACAGCCTGACCGAGAATATAGTCGATATCGTTTGCGAGAAGAGCTTCTTTAAAGCGTTTTTTTCCTGTAGGATTTATTCTTTCGCCGATAACTCTCGGCTGATTTATTTCAACGTAGTTCACAGCGGAACAAACTCCGGATTTTCTTGTAATATTACGCTGCTTTCGTTTGATTCCTGTAAGAACTTCGGTCATTTTGCGGATATGAGCGGGTGTAGTTCCGCAGCATCCGCCGAATATTGCAACTCCTGCGCCTGCAAGCTTCAGTGCGCTTGCGGCAAAGTCGTCCGGAGCGACGCTGTATTCGTTCGTTACAGGATCGGGCAGACCTGCGTTGGGCTTTGCAATAACAGGCAAAGTTGTGAGCGAACAAATGCGTTCAAGAACCGGAAAAAGCTCCTCCGGACCAAGCGAGCAGTTCACTCCTATTGCGTCAGCGCCGAGACCTTCAAGAACGGCGGTCATGCATTCCGGCGAAACGCCTGTAAATGTACGCATATTCTCTTCAAAGGTCATAGTGACCAGAACAGGCTTATCGGAGTTTTCCTTAGCGGCAAGCAGAGCCGCTTTGACTTCGTAAAGGTCGGTCATAGTTTCAATGACGATAATATCGGCGTCTTTTCCGGCGAGTACGACTTCCTTGTAGCAATTGTAAGCGTCCTCGAATTTAAGAGTTCCTGCCGGTTCGAGAAGCTGTCCGATAGGGCCGATATCAAGAGCGACAAGAGCTTTGTCTCCGGCGGCGGTACGGGCGTTGCTCACGGCAGCTCCGACTATTTCTTCCGTGGAATGACCGCATTTTGCAAGCTTATATCGGTTTGCGCCGAAAGTGTTGGCATAGATAATATCTGAACCGCTTTCGATGTAAAGGCGGTGAATTTTCATTATGGCTTCCGGATTTGTGAGATTGAGAAGCTCCGGAACGTGTTCGGTTTCGATTCCGAAAGACTGGAGCATAGTTCCCATACCTCCGTCGAGAAAAACAAATTCATTTTTTTCGAGAAGGGAATAGAATTTATCAGACATGGCAATGATATCCTCCTGATATGGTCTGTAATAAAAAATATGACATTAGGGCAGTTAATCGGCTGTGAATTGCAAGCGTATGCATTAGGTTGCTCAGGGATAGTTTACAGCGTGTTCGCTCTGCGCTCACAAGAACAGCCGGAATGGTATCGGTTACTTTGGGACAGCGTGAAGTATGTTTTACTTTCATTTTTAGAAAGGTGTTAGTTCTTAGTCTTTTTGTTTACCTCACGCTGTCTTTTTACGGGGCTTTGCCCCGATACCCCACAAGGACTGTCTGCCCTTGACCCGACCAAAGGGATATTCGCCTAACAGGCGCCCGTCCCCTCTGTCGGCAAGCCGACATCTCCCCACACTGTGGGGAGTCACCCTTTGGAATCCTGTTATTATTGTAAACCACAAGCGAAGTGTTTTGACACCTTTTGTGGGCAGTAACTTCGTGATTGGGTGCAGCGTCACGCTTTAATTTGTAATTGCATTATTTATTTAAAGTAAACCCCGAGCGAAGTGTTTTGACACCTTTTGTGGGCAGTAACTTCGTGATTGGGTGCAGCGTCACGCTGCTTCGCTTTTAAAAGTTCCGAGAAGACGGAAATATTCGAGATTTTCTTTAAGGTCACGCAGAGTTGCCTGAACGACGTCGTCGGTGATTTTTCCGCTGAAATCAATATAAAACAGAACGTCGAAGCTTCCGTCACGAACAGGTCTGCTTTCGATTCTGAGAAGATTTATTCCGTTTACATAAAATTTAGTCAGCAGCCGGCAAAGGCTTCCCTCGGTATGCGGGATCTTCATCATAACGGAAAAAGCGTCGGAGTCCTTATCAGATTCCATATTGCGTGAAATACAGACAAATTTAGTGCGGTTCACAGAGCAGTCGGCGATATTCTCGGCAAGAATTTTCAGCCCGAGCTTTTCGGCGCACTCGATCGAGCATACTGCTGCAAGTTTTTCGTCTTTATTGCTTGAGGCAACCATTTCAGCCGCAGTTGCAGTGTTGCCGTATTCGGCTGTTTTAAGAGCGTTGTCCGAGATAAAATCTCCGCACTGAGCAAGAGCCTGTGGATGAGAATAAACGCAACTTATTTCCGAAACCGGAATATTCTCTTTGGCGGCGAGACAATGGTTGATCTCAACGATGACTTCCTTGACTATGTAAACGCAGTATTCCGACATAAGGTCGTATGTGCTGTTGACCGAACCTGCTGTTGAATTATGAAAAGGCAAAATGCCGTAATCGAGTTCGCCGGACTGAACCGCTTTAAAAACGTCCTCAAAAGTATCATAGAACGTTATATTCTTATCGCCGAAAATCATTCTTGCCGCCGTTTCGGAATTTGCTCCGGAAGTTCCCTGACATCCGATTCTGGCTGCATTTTCAAAATCGGTCGGAATAAGCGTATAGTCTGTCGTTTCCGCAAGAATAGTGCGGTTCTGAAGAATCTTGCTTATATCCATGATAGTCGTGAAAAGAGCGGCTGTGCCGTTTTCAAGCTCGGGCGAAGCTGTAAGAGCCTTTATACGGTCGATGACCTGCTGTTCTCTTCCGCCTTGGAAAACGGGCAGATCATGAAGCTTTTTATAATCCGCAACTTCTTTGCAGAGCTTCATTCTTTTCATAAAAAGGGAAAGTATTTCACTGTCAATATCGTCAATTCCATTGCGAAGCTGCTGTAAATCCATTAAAAAATCCTCCGTAATAAATCAGTAAAAACGTCTCTGAAAGCCGAAAGAGAAAATTTTTAATGTGAAATTTCAGCCAGCAGAAACTGCCACAATATAGTATAACAGATTTTTTTATAAAAATCAAGAAAAAATGGAATAAATATATTGCAAACGGCAATGCTTTTGTGATATAATAATATGGAATATAGTGAAAAGGTATATCTATTTGATTTTAAGGATAAATAATGAAAAAAATAAGAATTTTAGGAATAGATCCCGGCTATGCAATTGTCGGATTCGGAGTTCTTGATTACGATGGGATAAATTTTGCTCCAATTGAATACGGAGCAGTTCTCACAGAAGCGAATACGCCTTTTCCGGAGCGGCTTAAAGCTATTCACGATGATATCGAATTCATCTTTGAAAAGTTCCGTCCGGAATGTATGGCTATAGAGCGTCTTTATTTTACGTCGAATCAGAAAACTGCCATTGATGTTGCTCAGGCAAGGGGAGTTACCGTTCTTTCAGCGGCAAAAAGAGGAATTCCCGTTTCGGAATATACTCCGCTTCAGGTAAAGCAGTCGGTAGTCGGATACGGAAAGGCTGAGAAAATGCAGGTTATGGAAATGACCAAACGGCTTCTCGGTCTTGCTCAGATACCAAAGCCCGACGACGCTGCCGACGCTCTTGCTATAGCTATATGTCATGGTCACAGCACACGCTTCGGATAAAAATTTCAGCAAAGGAAAATAAAAAATGATTTACAGTTTAAAAGGAAAAATAACAGTAAAAGAGCTTGGACTTGTCGTTATAGAATGCGGCGGAGTCGGCTACGGATGCAGAACATCTTATAACACAGTCTCTCATATCGGAGAGATAGGCAGCGAAGCTATGCTTTATACTTATCTTTACGTCCGTGAGGATAATGTCGAGCTGTTCGGTTTTGCTTCCCAGCAGGAGCTTAGCTGCTTCAGGCTTCTTATCTCCGTTTCAGGAGTAGGACCCAAAGCGGCAATATCAATATTATCGGATATGACTCCGGAGAAATTTGCATTTTTTGTGGCCTCCGGCGACAGCAAGGCGTTTACCAAAACAAAGGGTATCGGCGCAAAAACTGCTCAGAGAATAGTCCTTGAGCTGAAAGATAAGATATCGTCGGAATCTATCGGTGGAACAATATCCCAGGACAATTCCGGCTATCCGGACGTTTCCGGCGCAGGAGCTTCAAACTCCGTAACGGAAGCTCTTGAAGCCCTGATGGTTCTCGGATATTCACAGGGCGAAGCCGCCTCGGTTCTCCGCAAGCTCGATCCTGAAATGAGTACTCAGGATCTCATAAAAGAAACTTTAAGGCTTATGACCTCAAAAAATTTAAAATAATACATACAGAAGGGAAGAAAATATTATGATGAATCTTGATGAATTACTGAAAGCGGCAATTAAAGACCCTGCGCAGCGTTCCGTTTTTTTACAGACGCTTATTAAAAGCGATGTGTACGTTATCTGCAAAAATCCGGTGAAACAGGAGAGAGGAAGAGCCGAGGGCGGAATCCAGCTGGAGCTTGTTACAACTCAGAATCCTGACGGCGATATGTTTATCCCGTTTTTCACAAGCTATCGTGCGCTCCAGCAGTTTGCAAAGCGTTATGTTGACTGCTATAAAATCAACTGTCTCAGACTTTTCGACCTTATCCAGTCCGTTTCAGCCGTTCTGAATCCGAATTCTTACGGCAAGGAATTCTCGTCGCAGGAAATAAAGAGCATACTTATGGTTGCAAGAAACCTCAAAATCAAGGCGATTTCTTATAACGAAGCCGATATAATCTCTTACCGTCCTGTTGAACATTCTGTTTCGCATATAACAAAAGCGGCAAGCAAATTTCTCTCAAAACAGCCTAATGTTGACAGAGCGTTTATTATGGAGATGATAAAAGGCTGTGAAAAACCGCAGATACTTATGGTTCTCGATATGCTCGGAAGCACAAGAAAGCTTTTCGTTCCGCTTTCAAAATATCTCTCAAAGACGGTCAAGCATAACGAGCATCTCTGCTTTATAAGCTACGAGCAGGATATGGGCAAAAAAGCTGCGGAGACGGTCGAGCCTTTTTATGTCAGAAAAAAGCGCTATTTTGAAAAATAAAATTTATTCAGGAGTTTTTTTAAATTGATACAGACAGAGGATATGGAGTTCGCTCCCAGAATTATTACGCCTGAAAATACTCAGGAGGACAGCGATATTGAGCTTAGCCTGCGTCCGCAGACTCTTCATGAATATATCGGACAGGATAAGGTCAAGGAAAACCTTGCAATTTATATCGAAGCCGCAAAGCGCAGAGGAGAGCCGCTCGACCACGTCCTTTTATACGGTCCTCCCGGACTTGGCAAAACTACTCTTTCAGCCGTTATCGCTCATGAGCTTGGGGTCAATCTCCGTGTGACCACAGGTCCGGCTATCGAAAAACCGGGCGATCTTGTTTCGCTTCTTACAAGCCTTTCCGACAACGACGTTCTTTTTATCGACGAGATACACCGCCTTTCCCGTGCGGTTGAGGAAATTCTCTACCCTGCGCTTGAAGACAGAGTCATTGATATAATCATAGGCAAAGGCCCTTCGGCACGTTCGATAAGAATGGATCTGAAGCCGTTTACCCTTATCGGAGCGACTACACGTGCCGGACAGCTTTCGGCTCCGCTTCGTGACCGTTTCGGAGTAATTCAGCGGCTTGAGCTTTATTCAAACGATCAGCTTACCGATATTATCAGAAGAAGCGCAATGATCCTCGGTATTCCCTGCGAAACGGACGGGGCTGCGGAAATTGCCGGAAGAGCAAGAGGTACGCCCCGAATCGCAAACCGACTCCTTAAAAGAGTGCGTGATTTTGCTGATGTTATGGGAAACGGACAAGTTACGAAAAATATAGCTTCTATCGCTTTAAGCCGTCTCGATATAGACGAGCTTGGACTTGACAGCCTTGACAGACGAATGCTTGAAATGATAATCAAAGGCTACGGCGGAGGTCCTGTCGGTCTGGAAACGCTTGCTTCGGCAATAAACGAGGAGGCGGTAACGCTTGAGGACGTATGCGAGCCTTTCCTTATGCAGCTCGGCTTCCTTGGAAGAACTCCGAGAGGAAGAGTTGCGACCAAGCTTGCTTATGAACATCTCGGAATCGTAAGACACGATCAGGATTCCGCTCAGGACAGCGGACAGCTCACTTTCTGAAATGCTTATCAGAGGAACAAAGACTTATAACCTGAAATATAATGAGAATCTTCCCGATCATACCGAATCCGGAAAAATGATAAACGGTCAGGGCAGAGGAGCTGTTTCACGGTATCGCTACGGCATATGTCCCATGAGTTTCAACGGATGCGAGGTGATTGCGGTTCACAATGCTCTCGTTTATCTGGAGATTCCGCAGAAACTGAGCGATATAGCTTTTTTTATGGAACGGTTCAGGATGCTTTTCGGATTTTTCGGGTGCAATCCGTATAAAATCGGCAAAGCGCTTGAACATTTCGGAGCTGAGTCTGAAAAAACAGGAACTATCGGAAATGCCGGAGCCTTTATAGCTGTTTTCTGGACGGGAATACCGTTTTTGTCGTCAATACACACTGTTTTCTGCATTAGTAAAGAAAATGGGATAGAAGGCTATAATGTTTACAATAATTGTACAGAAGCAAAAAGCTGTAAAGATATACAAGAACTTATCGGCAGAAAAAAGCCAATAATTATATATAAAATAAAAAAGAAATAAGGGCGTTTTCGCCTTGGAACAAAGAGGAGAATAATAAATGTCAAAACTGTTCGGAACAGACAGCGCAAGAGGCATCACTGTTGCCGGGCTTTCCTGCGAGCTTGCTATGCAGGCAGGAAAAGCTGCTGCCGAGCTTCTTGTCAAGGAACAGGGAGAAAAAATAATCGTTGCAAAAGATAAAACCCTGTCATCGGATGTGCTTGAAGCGGCAGTCTGCGCCGGGATATGCTCTTCCGGAATAGACGCTGAAACTATCGGAGCAGTTCCGGCTGCCGCTGCTTCCTACATAGTAAAAGAGCATAAAGCCGCTGCCGGAATTATGATAACAGAAGCTGCCGGTTCGGAGGATTCAAGCGGCATAAGAATATTCGGAAGAAGCGGTCTGCGCCTTAGCGAAGCCGCTCAGCAGGAAGTAGAAAACTACGTTTTCGGCTTTCACGAGGAAGCGGAGAAACGCTTTGACGGGATCGGTAAAATGCTTAATTGCAGCAGCGCAGCCGACGAGTATATGGAACACATAAAATCAGCGGTAAAAACCGATCTTGGCGGACTTAAAATTGCTGTGGACTGCGGAAGAAGCAGCGCCGGAATTACGGCGGAAAGACTTTTTTCCGAGCTTGGGGCGGAGGTTGTTATGCTTCCGGAAAATCCTGCCGGAGAGGAATCTGATTTTGCTCCCGATATAACAAATCTTGAAAGACTTATGGAATTTGTCGCAGACGGAGACTGCTGCTGCGGTCTTGCTATCGACGGCGACGGCGGAAGCTGTCTTGCCGTAGACGAAAACGGAATGCTCGTTGACGGAGATTCGCTGCTTGCCATATTTTCCAAATTCTATAAGGAACAGGGCTGGCTTAAAGAAAATACCGCTGTAATAAGCATTATGAGCAGTTTGGGACTTGTCAATTTTGCCAAAGAAAACGGAATAAACGTGGTTACATCCGGCGGCTGGGGAAGAAGCGTTATCGACCGCATGATCGAAGGCGGATATAATCTTGGCGGCGGACAGAGCGGTCACATTTTTTTCACCGACGATTCCGCCTGCGACGACGGACAGCTCTGCGGTGCAAGACTTCTTGAAATTATGAAAATAACCGGAAAAAAACTCAGCGAGCTTGCCGCAGAGATGAAGCGTCTGCCACAGATATCGCTGAATGTCAGGATATCCGACAGCAGCCGTGAGGTCTGGAAAAACGACGGTGAAATAACCGGATTTATCGAAAGCTTTGAAACAGATCTCGGCAGCGAAGGCAGAATAATCGTTCGTGAGGGCGGCGAAAACGGTTCTTTTATCAGAGTTATGATAGAGGGAAACGATTTTGGCAGGATAAATTCCATGGCTATGGAAATTGCACGGAAAATCAAGGAAAGATGCGCTTTGCGGGAGGGATAGAATTTGAGTATGGATATTTGGCAGAATCTTTACGATCGTGCAAGGTCTGTTCAGAACGATAGAAAAATCTCCCCGTTTATTGAAGCCGGAGGAGTTGCGGCGGCAATTCTTACACAAAACGGAAATATTTATCTTGGTGTGTGTATAGATACCGCTTCTGCTCTTGGAATGTGCGCCGAAAGAAACGCTATTGCGAATATGATAACAAATGGTGAGAGCCGTATTGACAAGGTTGTTGCGGTAATGCCCGACGGCAGGGTCGGTTCGCCGTGCGGAGCCTGCCGTGAATATATGATGCAGCTTGACAAGGATAGTGGAGATATTGAAATACTTCTCGACCTTGAAAGCAGAAGAACGATTCGCCTTAAAGAACTTATTCCTGATTGGTGGGGCGAAGAAGAGTTCAGATAATTGAAATAATTGGTCTGAAATTGTATTTGCATATATAAATTCTTAGGAGATAGCTATGGATAAAGAATATATTGAAAACTTTGCACGTCAGTATGCAAAAAATGCCGTTTTTTTGAAACTGACTGACAAAAAAGCAGAGCCTTTGCAAACAAAAATCGGAGGCAAACCGGATCTTCCGCCCGATTTTGAGTGGTATTACTACGAGGGTGAGGATTTTAACGGCGTTACAGAAAATCGTCCTCTTTCATTTATCGCTCAGATAAACTGCGCCGAAATAAAGCCGTATGATAAGGATGATCTGCTCCCCGATACCGGAATGCTTTATTTTTTCTATGAACTTGGAACTATGACATGGGGATATTCTCCGGAAGATAAAGGCTCGGCGAGAGTTTTTTATTATGACGGCGACCTTTCTTTGCTGAAACAGACGGATTTTCCGGAAACTCTGGATAAGGATTATATTATTCCGGAAAAAACTCCGGAATTTGTGAGTATCTCTGATGTTCCGGATTACAGCGAGGTTTATGAGTTTTATGGTACGGATTTTCATGACGATGATGATGCCGTTGATATTTACCAAGAACTGCGTGAAAGCGAGTTTTCGGACGAAATCAGAATAAAGCTTCTCGGCTATGCCGATTTGATTCAGAATACTATACAGTGTGAATGTGAATATGTATCGAGAGGCTATGATTACGGAAACGGCGTTCCGGATACTTCCGAAGAAGAGAAAGCCGATATTGAAAAGAAAGCAGCGGACTGGATTCTGCTGTTTCAGCTTGATACTATAGAAACGGACGACTATGAGCTTATGTTCGGAGACTGCGGAAGAATTTATTTCTTTATCCGGAAAAAAGACCTTGCAGAGCGAAATTTTGATAATGTGCAGCTGATTTTACAGTGCTGCTGATTTAAGGAGAATTGATTTGAGAACAGCTAAAAATTGGATAGATTATATTATACATGATACTTCAGACGGCGAAAAGCTTGAAACATGGGGAGATATCAGTCTTGTAAGACCGGATCCCCAGATAATCTGGAAAACGGATAAAACAAATTCTCTCTGGAACAGGGCGGACGGTCATTATCACCGCTCCAATGCAGGAGGAGGCAAATGGGAGTTCCGCAGACGAATCCCCGAATCGTGGACTATACGCTATAAAGAGCTTACGTTCAATATCCGTCCCACCGGCTTCAAGCATACGGGACTTTTCCCCGAACAAGCGGTGAACTGGGACTTCATGACCGAGAAAATTAAGAATGCAGGACGTGATATAAACGTGCTGAATCTTTTTGCGTATACGGGCGGAGCTACTCTTGCCTGCGCTGCTGCCGGAGCTTCCGTGTGTCATGTTGACGCCTCAAAAGGCATGGTTCAGTGGGCAAGGGAGAATGCCGCCGCTTCCGGACTTTCCGACAAGCCGGTTCGCTGGATAGTTGACGATTGTGAGAAATTTATTGCCCGTGAGATACGCCGTGGAAAGAAATATGATGCCGTTATAATGGATCCTCCGAGCTACGGAAGAGGTCCGGGAGGAGAGGTCTGGAAGCTGGAAAACTGCGTTTACGACCTTGTTAAGCTCTGTTCGGGAGTTCTTTCCGATGATCCGCTGTTCTTTCTCATAAACAGCTATACGACCGGACTTTCACCGTCCGTTATGGGATATATTCTCGGGACTGTTTTAACCGATAAATTCGGCGGCGAGGTAAGTTTTGATGAAATCGGTCTGCCTGTAAAATCAACGGGAATGACTCTTCCCTGCGGTTCAACGGCTATATGGCAGAAGTGAGCAGACGACGGCAGAGTTTATTTTCAGGGAGAAATATGATATATGGAATGGATAGGTTTAGTCTGCCTCGGCTTGATTCTTTGTTATTCCGGTTATCCGGGCAGAGTGAAAACTCTGGAATCAAAGGTGAAAAAACTTGAGAAGAAAAATGTCGGTGAAAGAAAATCTGAAAAAGGAGCATTGAAGATGTCGCAAATCATAAATGATCTTAAAGGGAAAAAATGTAATATGGTATTACGGGATAGTATAGACAGTTTGTTTGATAATAAGCTCGCTTGTACGGTTCTTGAAACAGATGAAGAGTGGATAAAAGTAAGCTGCGTCAAGGAGGATAAGAAAAAAGGAACGTCCTCCGAGACAATAAGAATAATCAGGATAGACGATATAGAAAGCATAGAGTACGGCGAATGATGGAAAATATTATTGAAATCAAAGATTTGCATTTCAGCTACAGCTCCGGCGATGAAAAATCCGAACCGAAAGAGGTTCTTAAGGGAATCGACCTTAATATAAAAAAAGGCGAATTTGTGGCTGTTTTAGGACATAACGGCTCCGGAAAGTCAACTCTTGCCAAGCATCTTAATGCAATTCTTGTTCCGACGAGCGGAAAGGTGATCGTTGACGGAATCGATACGTCGGACGACAGCAGGCTCTTCGATCTGCGACAGCGTGCCGGAATGGTTTTTCAGAATCCCGACAATCAGATAGTTTCTTCGATAGTTGAAGAGGATGTTGCGTTTGCTCTGGAAAATCTCGGAGTTCCGTATGAAGAGATGAGAAAACGTGTTGACGGCGCTCTGAAAGCGGTCAATATGTACGAATACAGACTCCATTCCCCGAGTCAGCTTTCAGGCGGTCAGAAACAGCGTGTAGCCATTGCAGGCATAATCGCAATGCAGCCGGACTGTATAATTCTCGACGAACCGACGGCGATGCTTGATCCGCAGGGACGAAAAGAGGTTATGGCGACCATTCAGCGCATGAATCGAGAGCAGGGCATAACGATAGTCCTTATCACTCACTATATGGACGAGGCTGCGAAATGCGGAAGAGTCGTAGTTATGGACAAAGGGAAAATTATGCTTGACGACAAGCCGGAAAAGGTTTTCTCGCAGGTTGAAAAGCTGAAAGCGATCGGACTTGATGTTCCGCAGGTGACGGAGCTTGTCTGGGAGCTTCGCAGAGAGGGATTTGATATTTCTCCTGAAATAATTTCAGAGGATGAATGCGTGGAAGCGTTATACAGGATTTTTCAGCAGGAAAAAAGGAGATAAAACATTGGCAATTCTTGAAACACAGGAACTGACGTATACCTACAGCGTTGGAACGCCTTTTGAAAAAACGGCGGTAGATCATGTGGATCTTGCAATTGAAGAGGGCGAAATGATCGGAGTTATGGGACATACGGGTTCCGGAAAATCTACGCTGATACAGCATTTCAACGGTCTTTTAAAGCCGACTTCGGGAAAGATACTTCTTGATGGAAAAGATATATGGGAGGATAAATCGAAAATTCGTGATGTCCGTTTTCAGGTCGGACTTGTTTTTCAATATCCCGAATACCAGATTTTCGAGGAAACCGTTTATAAAGATATCGCTTTCGGTCCGAAAAATATGGGACTTGACGACGCCGAGATCAAACGGCGTGTTCTTGAAACTGCTCATGATATCGGTCTTTCCGAGGAGCTTATGGAACGTTCTCCGTTCGAGCTTTCGGGCGGACAGAAACGGCGTGTTGCTATTGCCGGAGTCATGGCGATGCAGCCAAAGGTTCTTATTCTTGACGAACCGACAGCAGGTCTTGATCCTGCCGGAAGAGATAAGATTCTCGAGCATATAAAAGCCTATCACAGACGCACGAAAAATACCATTCTTATCGTCTCCCACAGCATGGAGGATATCGCTTCGTTTGCCGATAAAATTCTTGTAATGAGCAATTCAAAACTTTTTTGCTATGATGAAACAGTCAAGGTTTTTGCGAGGTCTAAGGAGATATCAGAGATCGGACTTGACGTTCCCCAGATAACAAAGGTTTTTGAAAAGCTCAAAGATCGTGGATTGGATTTCGGCAAGGACGTTTATACGGTCGAATACGCTAAAAATCTTTTGCTGAAAAAGCTCAGAGGAGGAACGGCAAATTGCTGAGAGATATTACAATAGGACAGTATTTTCCGGGAAACAGCGTTATTCACAGGCTTGACCCAAGATTTAAGATAGTGATTACAGTGCTTTTCATTGTAATGCTGTTTACAGGCGATTCCATTATCTGTCTTTCGGCGGGCGCAGTTTTTACGTTCATGGCGATATTCTTTTCAAAGATAAAGCTTAAAATGTTCGTGAAAAGCGTGAAGCCGCTCGTTCCGTTTCTTCTGATAACGGCTGTTCTGAATCTTATTCTGGTCAATTCCGGAGAAATTTTATGGCGTTGGAAGTTCATAAAAATAACGGACGAGGGACTGAATATAAGCATTTTCATGATAATCAGGATAATATTGCTCATTATGGGAACTTCTTTGCTGACGTATACTACTTCTCCCATAACGCTTACGGATGCGATAGAAAGACTGCTCTCGCCGCTGAAAAAACTGAGGTTTCCCGTGCACGAGCTTGCAATGATGATGTCGATAGCGCTCAGATTTATCCCGACGCTTATCGAAGAAACGGACAAAATTATTTCCGCACAGAAGGCAAGAGGAGCGGAGATAGACTCCGGAAGCTTTAAAAATCGTGCAAGGAACCTTATATCAATACTTGTTCCGCTTTTCGTTTCAGCTTTCAGAAGAGCGGACGAGCTTGCAACGGCAATGGAGTGCCGCTGTTATAACGGAGGCGACGGCAGAACAAGACTCCGTCAGCTTAAATCAGCTCCGAGAGATTACATTGCTCTGGCGGTAACAATACTTTTTCTTGCCGCTTCAATAGCTATGGGAATTTTATTCAAATAAGTAAAAGAGTGCGAAGCACGCTAATATTGGGTTTCCAAAGGGAATGCACTCCCCTTTGGCAGGGGGTGAATGAGGGGGACAGAGTCCCCCTGATAAAGCAGTGAGCAGAGCGAAGCGATTGTGAACGGATGGTTTGTAGATTTTACCCTTGCGAAGCAACGCTAAAAAACAGAGAGGAATAAAATGGAGAACGAAAGAGAAGAGGTCATTCTTGAAGAGAAACCTCGCAGAAGAAAGAAAACAAAGAAAATCTTTAACAATACAAGAAAAAAATGGAATCAGTTCAAAAAAGGCAAATGCTACTATATAATGTATGAAAAGGGCGTTTTTTATTTCCTGCTGTCATTTTTGATCCCGGCAGCAATAATGACGCTTGCCTTCGCCGATAACGGAATACATCCGTTCGGCGACAGACAAATGCTCGTTGTTGACCTCTGGCATCAGTATTTCCCTTTTTTCAGGGTAGTTCGGGAAAAACTTCTCACAGGCGGTTCGTTTCTTTATTCATGGCAGAACGGTCTGGGAACGAATTTCCTGTCGCTGATATCCTATTATGCCGCCAGTCCGCTTAACTGGATATCCATTTTTTTCGACGCAGACCATGTCCGTGACGCACTGACGTTTATACTTATTGCAAAGATAGGATTCTCCGGAGCTTTTTTCAGCAGCTTCCTCAGATATACCTATCATCGCAAAGATTTTTCAATTTGTATATTCTCGGTAATGTATGCTCTTTGCAGCTATACTCTCGGTTATTACTGGAACGTAATGTGGTTTGATACCATAGCTCTTTTCCCGCTCGTTATGCTGGGAATTGTTGCGATATGCCGTGAGGGAAAGTGGAAAACGTTCACATTTGCTCTTGCGCTTTCACTTGTATCGAATTATTATATCGCATTTTTTACCTGCATTTTCTCTGTATTCATGTTTGCGGCTTCCGGTATAATCGAGTTCAAAGGCGTAAAGTTATGGTTCCACAGATTCTGGATAATGCTGAGATCGTCGGTTCTTGCAATAGCTTTGGGAGCGTTTATGCTTCTTCCGGCTTATTTCGGATTGCAGCTGACCTACAGTGCAAATAATAAATTTCCGGAAGAGACATCCTATTACGAAAAATGGACGGATATTCTTGGAAATATGCTTTCTTACAATGCTCCGACCAAGGTTGACGGACTGCCGAATTTTGCCTGCGGAATGCTTGCAATAGTTCTTTTCGGAGTATTTCTGCTCTCGTTCGGCATAAAAATAAGAGAGAAGATATCGGCTCTTGTAATGCTGGCAGTGATCGTCGTAAGCTGCAACATGAACAAATTGAACTTTATATGGCACGGTTTTCATTTTACTAATCAGATACCCTATCGTTTTGCATTTATTTTCAGCTTCGTTCTTGCCGCAGCCGCATTCAGAGCGTATGATATTCTTCTTAAACGGGGAATAAAGGTTTATCAGCTTATTCTTATGCTTTTTGCTCCGACGGCAGTTTTCTATCTGAATTATATGGCAAAGGGTAAGGATTTTATAAAAGAATCGGCTGTTAAAAGCTCGATGATAGTCACGGGAGCGTTTCTGCTTATTTTCCTTGCAGCAAAGGTTTTCCCGTTTAAAAAGAAGTATGTGAGAAATACTCTTATGAGTTTTGCTCTTGCAGCGGCAGTTTTTTCCGAATTTGTATGCAACGCAAGACTTGGAGTTGAAACTGTCGGAACAACTCAGTATGACAATTATCCGACCAATTACAAAGAAGCGCAGTCGCTTCTCAGCATGGCTGCCAATACCGATGATTCTCCCTTTTACAGAACAGAAATGACATCGACGTGGACTCTTAACGACAGCTCCGCTTACGGATATTACGGTCTTTCGCAGTTCTCATCGGCGGCAAACGTTTCTGTAACGACCTTCTGTAAACGGCTCGGACTTTACGCTTCTGAAGCCGGAAACAGATATTATTACAGAACTTCGACTCCCGTTGTTAATTCGCTTATGGGAATAAAGTATCTTATCAAAAAGAACGGATATCTTAACAGCGAAGAAATGGCTATGGAATACGTCGGAGAAGCCGGATCTTCACATTTATACAGAAATAAGTATCCGCTTTCTATCGGATTTATGATGGATGAGAAGATACTCAATATGCAGGACAGCGCAGCATTCAATCCGTTTGAATATCAGAATTCGCTTTTAAAGCTTGCTGCCGGAATTGATGAATCTGTTTTCAATGCACATGAGGTTGCGTCCGCGGAATACAACAATATCAAGGTCTCGCAGAGTGGATACGGTAATTATTCTTTTTCTGTTGAAGACAGTGACAATGAAGAAGCAAGCGTTAAATATACGTTTAACGGATTTGACGGATCGTATCTTTACGGCTATGCAAGCGCAAACGGCGGCGTATGCGATAATCTTGTGATAGAATGCGAGGGAAAAACTATTGACAGCGGAGATCTTCTTAAAAGCTACCCGATAGTTTTCCCGATGGGCGATGCTCAGGTCGGAGAAACTTCAACAGTCAAATTCAACATAACAAAAGGAAAACAATCCGGTAATTATAAGCTGGTGGTTTACACATTAAGACAGGAAACCTTTGAAAAAGCATATAATAATTTAGCCGATGAACAGCTTGAGATAACAAGCTTCGGCGATACCGAAATAGAGGGAAAGATAAACGCTTTTCAAGACGGAGTTATGTTCCTTTCGATTCCGTATGAAAAGGGATGGAGCGTTTATATCGACGGTGAAAAGGCGGAAACAGTCAAGCTTATGCAGTCGATGCTCGGAGTAAGAGTTTCTGCCGGAGAGCATGATATAAGACTGAAATACGTTCCCGAAGGCTTTACTGAGGGAGTTCTTATATCCGGAGCAAGTCTTGCCGTTATATTGCTTCTGATATGGTTTGAGAGCAAAAAAAAGAAAAAGAAACTTGCTGCTCTTGCTGAAAAAGAAAGCGCTGATGCTGTGTACGTTCCGGAAGAGGATTACACCAACTTTATCGGTTTGGAAGATATATACGATCAGGCGGAGGAGAATAAAATTGCTCCGGAGGCTGATGCGGAGGTAATCTTTAAACCGGAGAAGCAAGATATCGTTCAGGATACAGACGCTGACGGCTTGGAGGGAAATAATGAGGAATCTGAAAGTAATAACGGCATATCGGGGAACTAATTATCATGGATTTCAGCGGCAGAGCAATGCGGTAACGGTTCAGGAGGTTCTTGAAAAAAGTCTTTCAAAGGTTCTTAACGAACCCGTTACGATAGTCGGATGTTCAAGAACTGATACCGGAGTTCACGCAAACGAGTTCTGCTTTAACGTTAAAACGAATAGTCTTATATCCGAAAGAGGATTTATGAGAGGAGTAAACGGTGAGCTTCCGGACGATATTTCCATTTTAAGCTGCGAGGAAGCTCCGCTTGATTTTCATGCAAGATTTGACTGTAAAGGCAAAGAATACATTTATAAGCTCCATTGCAGCGAATCAAAAAATCCTTTTGCGGCTGATCTGATGTTCCATTACAGGCGGAAATTTGATACAGAAAAAGCAAGAATTGCCGCTGAATATTTTGTCGGAGAACATGATTTTGCATCGTTTTGTGCTGATTGTACAAATGTTTCAACAACTGTGAGAACTATTTATTCTTTTGAAATAGAAAATTGTGGAGATTCGGTGACAATGCTTGTAAAAGGCAACGGTTTTTTGTATAATATGATTAGGATAATTGTCGGGACGCTTATTGACGTAAACGAGGGGCGGATATCCGCTGATGAAATTCCGGAAATACTTGCGGCGAGGGATAGACTTCGTGCCGGAAGAACAGCAATGGCTCACGGACTTTATCTCAACAAAGTTTTTTATTAAAAAAAGAATGCGAAGCACGACCAATAAAGGGATTCCAAAGGGTGATTCCCCACAGTGTGGGGAAATGTCACGAAGTGACAAAGGGGACGGGCGACCGTTGGGAGAAACACCCCTTTGGCAGGTCAAGGACAGCGTCCTTGCGGGTTTCAGGGCAGAGCCCTGAAGGACAGCGTGGTGAAAAAGACAGAATATAAAGCTATAATTTTATAAAAATTATAGTAGAATATATTCCACGCTGTCCCGTAACCAGCGAACAGAGCGCAGCGATTGTGAACGGACGGTTTGTTAAAATTACCGGTTGCGCATTTAGAGCTTACGCTACCTTGTCAAACCGCAAGTTTCCGGCGTGTTCGCTCTGCGCTCACAAGATAAACAAAAACAAACCGTTCATTTTTCAGGACAGCGTGAATAATGTTCTATTGTTAATATTTGATATATGAGAGTTTAACGCTCTGCCTTTTTCCTCACGCTGTCCCTCAGGGCTCTGCCCTGAAACCCGCAAGGACTCTGTCCTTGATCTGCCAAAGGGTGAAGTCACCCTTTGGAATCCCATTATAAGAGATTATTTTTTGAAAGGGGATACGCTCGTGCCTAATATGTACGATGCCGACGATATAGTCGATCTCAAAAACCGGAAAAAAAGAAAAAAACGTCTGATAAAATTTACCGTTTTTATCTTTGTTGCCGGAATCATAGCAGCTCTTGCCTTTACCTTTGATATATGGTATCCTAAGCTTCGTGGAATAGGCAAACAGTATAAAACTATAGTCAATTCCGGTAAGCTTGCGGATGGTAATTTCCCTATTGAGGTAAGCGGCGGAAATGATTATCAGCTCAGATACACCGTTAAAAAAATTATCGTTCAGAATGATACATACCTCTACTTTTACGATATGGACGGAACGCTTCTTAAAAGAAGACAGCATTCCTACAGCAATTCCGTTCTTCGTGTAGCAAACGGAAGAGCGCTTGTTTATGAAAACGGCGGTAATGAATTCTCGGTTGAAACCGAGGACGAGGTTTTATACAGCCGTAGCTTCGATAACAACATTTTGTTTGCAAGACTCAGCTCTGACGGAGTTACTGCGGTTATAACAACTTCCGATAATTATAGCTGTGAGCTTATAGTTTATGATAAAAAGGGAAGCGTTATCTATGAGAGAAAATGTACCGAAAGAGTAAGCGATCTTAGCTTTATCAACAAAAGCGAAGGCTGCGTTTTAAGCTCTGTTTCGGCTGAAAACGGCACTCTGGTCACGAATATCAAAGAGATAAGCTTTAAGGAAAGCGGCGAAAAATGGACTTCTCCGGGATTTAATACCCTTGGTCTGGAAATTTTCGGTTCTTCCGAGGGAACGTTTATCTATGGAACGGATGCCTGCGGATATGTCGATACAAGTGGACAGATCAGCTCGTTTTATCAATATGACGGCGAACTTGTTGCAGGCGCAAGCATGAGCGGAAAATCTGCCGTTATTGTCAATAACGACGACAGAAGATACTATACAGCCGTTCTTTTCTCCGGAAGCGGGAAAGAACCGCTTGTAATAGAGCTTGATTCTCCTGCCGTAGACGTTTCCGTTTTTCAGGGGCTTGCCTATATAATGACTCAGAATTCGGTTATGGCTTATGATTTCAGCGGAAAGCTTCGTTCTACGGCTGCCGTAAATGATTCATACACCGGATTTGTCAGAAGCGACGATTATCTTTTCCTTAAAGGATATAATAAAATAGATCGTATCGACTACGATACGGGTAATTAAAAAGAAAGAAGGGATTATTTTGGCTGAAGAATTCTGGTGGTTTTACGATGTGATCGCTGTTGCGGCAGTTCTGGTCTGCATTTATATTTCGGAAAGAAAGGGACTCTTCCGGTCGGCTCTTTCTCTCGGAGGATATCTGCTTGCGTTCGCTCTTGCAATATCGGTAAGCGGAAGCTTATCGGATTCAATTTATAAAAGTACTGTAAGAGACAGCAATATTAAGAAGCTTGCCAAATCTGCTGCGTCGGTGGATTTTGTTGAAGAAACAGCCGATCATATTGAATCTCTCGGCTATAACGTTATCGTTAAATACGATAAGATCGCCGATATTTATGCTTCCGGTGAAAACTTTGATGAGAAGATATATAAATACGTCAACAGCATAAATGCCATAAAGGTTGACGAGGAAGAGAATTTTTACCGGAAGCTTCATGAAGGCTACGCTTTAATAATAAAGAAAATAGTTGAGGATAATTTAACCGGATTTGCCGCAGAATCGGCAGAAAAAGAAATTATCGGGCATCCTGAAACAGTCGAAGAGCTTATTCCTCTTCTTATCGAACCGGATGATAACTCAAAGGCGGCTGCATACATAGCGGACACCTATACTGAAAAGCCTTATAAAAGTATGATTCGCATTATAAGCTTTATTGCATTGTTTGCCGCAGTTATAGTGATTGCTCTTATCATTATCAGATCGCTTATGCGCAATACAAAGGAGGATATGAGCATTGCAGCTCATATTTTCGGCGGATTTGTCGGAATTGTAAAGGGTGCGGCAATAGTTGCTTTGATAGCTTCTGTTGTAAGACTGAATGTAATACTCGGAAACAGCGATATGCTTTTCTTTAACGTTAAGGCAATTGATAAGACATATATTTTCAAATATGTTTACGATTTTATAGCTTCAAAAATGTAATTTATAGGAGGAATCTGTTTATGATAATGTGCAGCAACTGCAAAAAAAGACCTGCCGTTGTTTTTATAACGTCGGTTCAGGGAAACGAAAAGAAGAACGAGGGACTTTGTCTTTCATGCGCAAGGGAAAGAAATATTCCGCAGGTCGCAGAATATATGGATAAGCTGGGAATTTCAAACGAAGAAGTAGATCAGCTTTCCGATCAGATGATGGATATGCTTGACGGCGACAGCTTTGAAATGGGCGGCTCCGGATTAATGCCAAACTTTCTTTCAAATATGTTTGGTATAAGTTCATCGGGCGAAGAGGAATCGGAGGATGTTTCCGAGAAAAAGCAGCCGGCAAAGGAAAATTCCTCTTCATCAGGGAATAATCAGGAAAGCGGCGGAAAAAAGGGACTTTTCCAGAGAAAGGATAAAAAATCAAAAGAGCCTAAATTCCTTGGAACATACTGTACTAACCTTACCCAGAAAGCAGCCGACGGCGAGCTTGATAATATTATCGGAAGAGATAAGGAAATAGCAAGAGTTATTCAGATACTTTCAAGAAGAACCAAAAACAATCCATGTCTTATAGGCGAACCGGGTGTTGGTAAAACAGCCATTGCCGAGGGCATTGCTCAGCGTATAAACGATAAGAAGGTTCCGTATAATCTTGCGAATAAAAAGGTATATCTGCTCGATCTGACGGCGCTTGTTGCGGGAACTCAGTTCAGAGGACAGTTTGAAAGCCGTGTTAAGGGCCTTATCGACGAAGTAAAGCGAGAACATAATATTATTCTTTTTATTGACGAGGTTCATAATCTTGTCGGCGCAGGCGATTCGGAAGGTTCAATGAATGCTGCAAATATTCTTAAACCGGCTCTTTCAAGAGGCGAGGTTCAGGTTATAGGAGCGACGACCTTCGGCGAATACAGAAAATACATTGAAAAGGATTCCGCTCTTGAACGACGCTTTCAGCCCGTTACGGTAAGCGAACCGACTATCGAAGATACTGTCGACGTTCTTCTCGGAATCAAAAAGCATTACGAGGAATATCATAACGTTCATATTTCCGATTATCTTTTAAGAGTATGCGCCGTTCTTTCAGAAAGATATATAACCGACAGATTCCTTCCCGATAAGGCTATAGACCTTATGGACGAAGGTTGTGCGAGAGCCTGCATACGTACTCCGGAAGTTGCCGAATATGCTTCTCTTAAAAAGGAAATAAGCGTTCTTGAGGGCATGGAGGACGTTATTATGGATAATCCGGAAATAGATTACGAAGCTCTTGCCGAGGTTAAGGGAAAGCTTATCCACGCCCGTGAAGCAATGGAAAAGATCAAGGATACCGCCGGAAACGTTCAGGTAACGGAAGAGGATATCGCTAAGGTAGTCGAGCTTTGGACCGGTATTCCCGCAAACAAAATTGCCGAGACTGAATTCCTTAAAATTGCCCGTCTTGAAGAATCTCTTAAAAAGAAAGTTATCGGACAGGATGAAGCGGTTTCTCTTATTTCAAAGGCTATCAAACGTACGAGAGTTCGTCTCAATAAGCGCCGCAGACCGGCTTCGTTCATTTTCGTAGGTCCTACGGGAGTTGGAAAAACAGAGCTGGTAAAGGCTCTTGCCGAGGAAATGTTCGATTCTCCGGAGCCGCTTATCAGACTTGATATGACCGAATACATGGAAAAGCATTCCGTTGCAAGAATGATAGGTTCGCCTCCCGGATATGTAGGCTATGATGAAGCAGGTCAGCTTACGGAAAAAGTCCGCAGACGTCCGTACTCCGTTATTCTTTTCGATGAAATTGAAAAAGCTCATCCGGATGTTATGAATATTCTCATGCAGATCCTCGATGAGGGCAAGGTCGATGATTCTCACGGCAGAACGGTTAATTTTGAAAACACCATTATCTGCATGACTTCCAATGCCGGTTCGACCGATAAATCAACGGGAGTCGGCTTCAATAAAACAACAGAAGAGGTTTCCAGAGAAAGAGCTGTTAAGGGATTAAGAGAATTCCTCCGTCCGGAATTCATAAGCCGAATCGACGAGATAGTTGTATTCAATCAGCTTACAAAGAAGGATTTTGAAGGCATTGCCGCTCTTATGCTCGATGAGATGAGAGAGCCGCTTGCCGAAAAAGATATCAAGCTCTGCTATGATGATCGTGCGCTTGCCGTTATTGCGGAAAAATCCTATGGAAAACCATATGGTGCAAGAGATATCAGAAGAGTTATCAGACAGGATATCGAAAATAAAATTGCTGAAATAATAATCGAACAGGCTTCTTCGACGAAAGAAATCTCAATATCAACAGATGAAGCAGGCGAGATTACTGTCGTTGGAAATAAGGAGAGCGTATCCGAATGAAGCGCATACTGATAACGATCACATCTGTTGTTTTAGCTGTTTCAGGAGCTTTTTGCGGATGCGGAAAAAAAGAGAGTAAGGTTGAGGATATTCTGACCGAAAGCGAAAAAGCTTTCAGCGAAAAATACAAGGATGTTCCCGATGATGAGGAAGGACCGATCCTCTCTATAAGCAATACGTCTGCTCCCGCCGGAGGAAGAGCCGAGGTAACGGTATCGGTGAAAAATGCGGCGGATAAGTGGAACGTCTGCGGAATTCATGTAGCGTATCCGGAAGAGCTTGACTGCGTTAATACGCAGGAAGAAGGAAACGAAGCAGAATATGAGTTAGGCGAAGCCGCAGAAGATGCAAATTTTTCATCTGCAATGGAATGGCATGGCGAAAGACCTGAAGAAATGGAAAAGAAAAAGCTCGGAGCATTTTTCTTCACGGCAGGCTTTACGATGCAGGGAGGCGGAGACGGCGATATCGTGACGTTTTATCTCGATATACCGGAAAATGCCGAAAGCGGAACCGTGTATCCTATAGAGTTTTATTTCTTCGATGCCGATATATTTACCGATTTATCAGAAAATCGTTCTATGGAAAAATATGCGTTTTCACACTGGGAATCCGGAAGCGTTACTGTAGAATAAAATAAAGAGTTAATAACAGGATTCCAAAGGGTTAATTAACTCTTTGGCAGGGAGTGAACGAGGGGAACGGCGTCCACCTGAGAAGCAGCGAACAGAGCAAAGCGATTGCGAGAGGACGGTTAGCTGAAATTCTCCGGCTGCATAAAAAATAAATCGTACTGTCACAGGAAAACAGCGGCAGACTGATTATGCGTGTTCTTCTCCTTTCAAATTTAGTTAATAGAGGTGTACTATGTCGAATTTATATTCACTCGGCATTGATGTCGGTTCGACAACTGTCAAAACCGTCATAACCGATTCAGGCAAAAATATCATATATTCAAAATATCAGCGGCATTTTTCCAAAGTCAAGGAAACTGTTACCGATCAGCTTAAACTGATTCGGGCAGATTTTCCTGATGAAAGATTTACTGTTTGTATAACAGGTTCAGCCGGACTCGGACTTGCAAATTCCGCTGGGATACCATTTGTTCAGGAGGTTCATGCGGCATTCCTTGCCGTTAAGCAAAAGTATCCCGACGCCGATTCCGTTATCGAGCTTGGCGGAGAAGACGCAAAGATAATTTTCCTTACAGGCGGCGTGGAACAGCGTATGAACGGTTCATGCGCCGGAGGAACAGGTGCGTTTATCGACCAGATGGCTACTCTGCTCGGAATTACTGCCGATGAGCTTGATCAGCTTTCTCTTCATGCGCAAAAGGTTTATCCTATTGCCTCACGCTGCGGAGTTTTTGCAAAATCCGATATCCAGCCGCTTCTTAATCAGGGAGCAAGACGTGAAGATATTGCTGCGAGTATATTTCAGGCTGTCGTTGACCAGACTGTTTCCGGTCTTGCGCAGGGACGTTCCATAGAGGGAAAGGTTCTGTTTCTCGGAGGTCCACTTTTCTTCCTGAAAGGACTGAAAAAAGCCTTTGTGAAAACTCTCGGACTTGATGAGGAAAATGCCGTTTTCCCGGATGAAGCTCCGGTTTTCGTGGCTTACGGCTGTTCGTTATATGCTTCCGAAGCCGAGGACAGTTTTGAAATCGACGCTGTAATAGAAAAGATCACAAACGCTAAGGCATCCGACAATATTATCACAGGCGAGCCGCTTTTCCGTTCTCATGCGGAATACGACGAGTTTATCGACCGTCACAAGAAATTCGACCTCGGCTACGCTGATATACGTACATATAAGGGCGACGCTTATCTTGGAATCGACGCCGGTTCGACCACAACAAAGCTTGTTCTTATCACAGACGACGGACGCATTCTTTATCACCATTATTCTTCTAATCAGGGACAGCCGCTTGATAAAATTGCCGACCAGCTTAAACGTATCTACTCCGAAATGAATGACGGAATCACTATAAAAGGTTCTGCAGTTACCGGATACGGAGAGGATCTGATAAAATCCGGACTTTCCATCGATCACGGTATAGTTGAAACTGTCGCTCACTTTAAGGCGGCGGCGCATTTCTGTCCGGACGTTGACTTTATTATCGATATCGGCGGTCAGGATATAAAGTGCTTTAAAATCAAAAACAAAAGCATCGACAGCATTATGCTAAATGAAGCCTGTTCTTCGGGCTGCGGTTCGTTCATTCAGACGTTCGCTATGGCTCTTGGATACGACATTGCCGAGTTTTCTCAGCTTGGCCTTTTTGCAGAACATCCTGTTGACCTCGGTTCACGCTGCACCGTTTTCATGAACAGCTCTGTAAAGCAGGCTCAGAAGGACGGCGCAACTGTTGAGGATATTTCCGCCGGACTCTCCTCGTCGATTATCAAAAACGCTATTTATAAGGTTATCCGTGCGAAATCTCCGGACGAGCTTGGAAAGAATATCGTTGTTCAGGGCGGAACTTTCCTCAACGACGCCGTACTGCGTTCGTTCGAGAAGGAACTGGGAAGAAACGTTATCCGTCCGGCTATATCAGGTCTTATGGGAGCGTTCGGATGCGCACTTTACGCTAAGGAACAAGCAGGAGAGCGTTCCACGATTATTTCCGAAGAAGAACTTGCCGGATTCGCTTACACTTCACGTTCTGCTCAATGCGGAGGCTGTACGGCACATTGTCAGCTCAACATTATCAGCTTCGGCAAGGGTCGGAAATTTATTTCCGGAAACCGCTGTGAAAAAGGCAGCGGAATGGCTTCAAAGAATAAAATTCCCAACCTTTACGAGTATAAATACGACAGCATAATCAATACCGTTAAAACTCATCAGCCGAAAAGATACAGGGGAACGGTCGGTCTGCCGCTTGCTCTCGGATTTTACGAACAGCTTCCGTTCTGGCATACGCTTTTTACAACTCTCGGTTTCAGGACGATTATTTCCGAAGAAAGTTCCCGTGCTATGTACTATCTCGGACAGCACACTATCCCTTCGGACACTGTCTGCTATCCGGCAAAGCTCGCTCACGGTCATGTAGAGAATCTGCTTGACAAGGGTGTGGACTTCATTTTCTATCCCTGCATGAGCTACAATCTTGACGAGGGCGGAAGCGACAATCATTTCAACTGTCCGGTTGTTGCCTATTATCCCGAACTTCTGCTTGCCAATAATCCGAGACTGAATAACGATAATTTCATTCACCCGTATATGGATCTGAATATAAGGAAAAACGTCGAAAAGGTTCTTGCGAGGGTTCTTAAAAAGTATAATATCAAGGGACGTATTCCGGCCGCAGTTGACGCCGCTTACGAGGCGCTGGAGCGTTACCACATAAACGTTGCTGCAAAAGCAAGGGAAATAATCGAGCAGGCCCGCCGTGAAAACCGCAAGATAATCGTTCTTGCCGGACGTCCTTACCACATTGACAAGGAGATAAACCACGGAATCCACAAGCTTATAACAAGTCTTGGAATGGCGGTTATTACCGAGGACAGCGTTGCTATGCTTGCGAAAACTCCTAAGCTGGGGGTACTTAATCAGTGGACATATCATTCAAGGCTTTACCGTGCGGCGAAGTACGTTACAACTCAGCCCGATATGCAGCTCATTCAGCTTGTCTCGTTCGGATGCGGAATCGACGCAGTTACGAGTGATGAAGTCCGCAATATTCTCGAGAGCGGCGGAAAACTTTATACTCAGCTTAAAATAGACGAGATCAACAATCTTGGCGCAGCAAGGATACGTCTGAGAAGCCTTGTAGCTGCCATGGAGCAGAAATAATTTGGAGGTGCTTTATGCCGGAATACGCAAAATTTACCGAGGATATGATAAAAACTCATACTATTCTCGTACCCGATATGCTGCCGATTCATTTTAAGCTTCTTATTTCTATTTTTGAAGCAGAGGGATATAAAATGGAGCTTCTGCAAAATGATTCCCGTGCGGTTGTTGACGAGGGACTGAAAAATGTTCACAACGATGCCTGTTATCCGGCTCTGCTCGTTATCGGACAGTTCATGGACGCTCTGAACAGCGGAAAATATGATCCGGATAAAACGGCTCTGCTTATTACTCAGACCGGAGGAGGCTGCCGTGCGTCGAATTACATTCATCTGCTCCGCAAGGCTGTTGACAAAAACTATCCGCAAGTGCCTGTCGTATCACTGAATTTCAGCGGACTTGAAAAGGACAGCGCATTTAAAATTACTCCGAAAATGTTCCTGAAACTGCTGTATGCCGTACTTTACGGAGATCTGCTGATGACCTGTTATAATAAGTGCAGAGCATATGAGGCGAATAAGGGCGAATCCAAGAAGGTTCTCGATAAATGGCAGAACAGACTCGGAAACATTTTCCGAAAGGGAAGCAGTCTTTATCTGAAAACGAATAGAGTTTACCGTGATATTCTCAATGATTTCGGAGCAATTCCGCTCACCGATGAGAAAAAAATAAAAGTCGGGATAGTCGGCGAAATATACGTTAAGTATAGTCCGCTTGCAAATAATCATCTTGAGGACTTCCTGATTTCAGAGGGATGCGAACCGGTTGTGCCGTCGCTTCTTGAATTTGTTATGTATTGTGCTGCCGGAACTTTTAACGATGCGAAGATCTACGACCACCAAACCAAGTCTTCAAGGCTCTTTAAATTGGGGTATAAGCTGATTTATTCCAAACAGAAGGAGCTTATCAGAATTATGAAGGAACAGGGCGATTTTGAGCCGCTTCACGATTTTGAATACCTGAGAAGTCTTGCTGATAAGTATATTAATCAGGGTGTTGTAATGGGCGAGGGATGGCTGATTCCTGCCGAAATGGCGGCTCTGGCTAAGTCAGGAGTGGAGAATATCATCTGTACACAGCCATTTGGATGTCTTCCTAATCATATTGTTGCAAAGGGAATGTCGAGAGCTATAAAGGCAGATAATCCGAACGCAAATATTGTCGCAATTGATTACGATCCCGGAGCAACGAGAGTTAATCAGGAGAATCGTATCAAACTTATGCTTGCTAATGCAAGAAAATAAATTCTCGTTTGTATACAAAAAATGGCGAACCAATTACGGTTCGCCATTTTTAAAGCGTGTTCACATAAAATGAATGTGCGGATTTTTGAGCATAATTTTGGCGAATACAAGGCGAAAAAGTGAAAGCATATTTGTCGTATGGTGAACTTTTTCAACGCAGTAGTCGTCAAAATTTGCCGAAAAGACGTGCATTACATTTTTATGTGAACACGCTCTAATTCAGCAATTATTTTTTGCTTTATTATATATCCGTCCAATGATAAATGCCGCAACATCGGCAAGAATGGAAGCTATTCTCATTACGAGTACAAACAGAATCACTCTGTCCTGAAACTCGTTTCCGCAGACAAACAGCATAACTCCCTCACGGATACCGATTCCCCCGGGAGCGCCGGGAGTTACAAATCCGATTATCCATGCAAACATAAAAGCTCCCGTCAGAGCGGCAAGCTCACGAAACGATGCTGAATTTCCTATGATAAGCCTTAAGCAGGCAAAATACATTGCTGCCGAAACTGCATTATGAGCAAGATAATAGAAAATTCCCTGAAAAAGCTTTGCTCTGTTTTCTTTTTCAAAGGCTTTGGAATAGCGTGAAAGATACTCTTTCAGCTTATCCCTGAATTTCAGTCGTATAAATACTATCAGGACAATAACGAGAACGATTCCCGCAGCTCCGATTATGAGAATATTTTTTCCGTATTTACCAAGAAGCTCGGAAATTTTTCCGCCAAGCAGAATAACCGAAATAACTCCGGTCCAGAATACGCAGAAAAGAACGTCAAGGATCGTGGCGCAGGCAACGTCAACGTGACTTATGCTCATATCGAGCGCAAGCTGATTTCTTCCGACATACTGAAAAACATTTCCGGGGAGGTATTTGAAGATATTGGACTTAGTATACACCGGCATTGCCGCAGAGTAGGGGATTTTTTTCCCCGAAAGCGACTGAGTGAACACAAGCCACGGAAAGCTCGCTATAACGATAAGAGCTGCCTGAACAATAAGACTTATGGCAAATGAACTCATTACAGCTCCGGACTTGAAATCCGAGAGCTTAACGTCCATTCCCATTATTTTTTTTACCACGAACGCAAGCGCAGCTATAACGATAAGATTGCCGGCAAGCTTCAGGAGTTTCTTTAAATTAGGTTTACTTTTCATTATCAATTTTCTCCGTAAGTCTGACAACTGCCTCGTTCATTCTGTCCCACGAATAGCGGTAAGCCTCTTTGCGGACATTTTCGGTAAATTCTTCTGATTTATTTTCGTCAAAGAAGCGGATAACGGCTTCAGCGAGAGCCTTCGGATTTTTCGGTTCGACTATATATCCGGTTTTTCCGTCGGCGATAACCTCCGGTAGACCGCCCACATTGGTCGCTATAACAGGCTTTTCAAAGCCGTATGCTATCTGGACTATACCGCTCTGAGTTGCCGATTCATAGGGCAGGACTATTAAGTCAGATGCGGCGAAATACTTCTCGATTCCGCTATCGGGAATATAGCCGTCAACAATATCTATATTATTCCCAACGTTCAGTTTTTTTATCTGTTCAAGATAGTTCTCCTTGTCGCTTCGGAATTCGCCCACTATCATAAGACGGATATTGCTGTCGTATTTAACTATTTCCGGCATTGCGTTTATAATATGACGGAGTCCTTTATATTCCCTGACGAATCCGAAAAACAGCAGGATTTTTTTATCTTCGGGAACATCCGCCGCCAATCTTGCCTGAGACTTTGTGAGATTTTTCATCTTAAAGGAGTTATGAACCGGAAGTACCGTCGTTTCGTAGTTTGGAGCTGCAACGATACTCTTTAAGTCCTCTGCGTCCATAGCAGAATGAGTTATATAGGCTTTTCCTTTTTTGAGAACTGTTCTGGTAAGAAATTTGTCCAGCGGAAAACGCTCGTGGGGGAAAACGTTATGGCAGACGAAAATCTTAGGTATCTTCCTTGTAAGCATGGATAAACCGGTGTAGCACGGTGAAAAATATGGATGCCACCACTGCATTATGATATAATCGGGTTTGAGCTTTTTTATCTTTCTTGCAGAATTTATCCAGTTAAAAGGGTTAGCCGTGTTGATAAGGTATTTCGTATCGTGGATTTTAAGCGTATCGTTATCGAAATCCTTCTGCTCGCTTTTGAAAAGAATTTTCGGATACTGCATTTTATATGAAACTGTAAAAACCTCGAAATCCTTTGCAAGATTTTTCGACATAGCGCCTGTATAGTGCGAAATACCGCCTTTAAAAGGATATACAGGACCTATCATAACGATTCTTTTTTTGTTATTTTTCTTCATTCTCTCTCTTTTCTCCGCATTCCATTTTTCTCACACGATACTGAACGTCCTCAAGAAGCTTTCTGTTTGCTGCTATCGTGTCTCCGAGCAGACCGATAGTCACGGTCTGGAATCCCATCATAATGAGGATAGCCGTTAAAATAAGCGATTGAATATGTCCGCTTCCCTCGCCCATTCCCAGCAGAATGAGGAATCTTACCCCGAGAACAGCTCCGAGAAGAAGCAGTATCATGCCGATGGCCATGAAGAATTTCAGAGGCTTGTACATGACGAACGAACGTGTTATAACAGTTGAAGAACGCTTCATATATCGCCACATACTGGAGAAAAGTCTTGATGGACGTGTTTCCGGATTCGTTCTTATGGGAACGGAGGTCATGGCGATCTTATTATTTCCGGCCTGAATTATTGTTTCAAGGGTGTAAGTATATTCGTTCACGACGTTTAGACGAAGCGCAGCTTCTCTCGAATATGCACGGAATCCGCTGGGGGCGTCGGGAATATCGGTTCCGGAGGCAGCCCGTACTACCCAGCTTCCGAGATGCTGGAACTTTTTCTTCTTCCATGAAAAATGCTCCGTCTGGTCGATAGGACGTTCGCCGATAACGATATCCGCCTTTTCATCAAGGATAGGACGCACTATCTTTTCAATATCCTCGCCGCAGTACTGATTATCGGCGTCGGTATTGACGATAATATCCGCTCCGAGATGCAGACAAGCGTCGATTCCTGCCATAAAGCCTTTGGCAAGACCTTTATTCTGCTTAAACGAAACGATATGGTGAAAGCCAAGCTCTTTAGCCTTTGCAACGGTATTATCCTTGCTTCCGTCGTTGATTATAAGATATTCTATGGTATCTATTCCGTCAATATGTCTGGGCAGATCGTTATAGGCAAGCTCCAGCGTTTCCTCTTCGTTATAGCAGGGTATCTGAATAATAAGCTTCATAAAAATTACTCCTTTGTATCAACTTGAATCGAATTAAGCTGCATGGAAATTTCAGCAGGTTCATAAAGAAAAACCACTATTTCCATATCGGAAATAGAAACTCCGACATTTGCGTTAAGGTCTATATCAAGACTTCCGTCTTTTGATATCATATCGTCAGTGATCTCAATATGGTCGTAAATCGTGTTGACAGAACTGCTTTTTATTTCGGCAAATCCTATATTTTCACCGCTGAACTTGTCAAAATCCATATCAAGAGAGAATGTGTACTCTCCGGTTTCGAGATTGAGATACGGTCCGTAGCAGACGTAATTGTTTGCCGGATTGCTTTCGATGATATCCTCATCGGCAATATAATAGCTGTAATCGAACGTGTTCATGTACGAAAGCGGCAGACTAAAATCTTCATTATTATTTACAATTTTATTTCTTATGAGAATATGTCTGTCTGAGGTATCAACTACTTCATAATTTCGCAGATTTATAATATCACTTTTATCAGCAAAAATAAGCGAATTCTCGGAAATATTTTCCATATCGTATGCGTATTCGATTCTTTCATCCACATTCATGAACTGTAAAAATGACGCAAACGTACCAACATTCGGCATAATATAAAGCGTATCATGGGGCATTTCCTTAACTCGTTCCACAAGATCACGGTCGCCGCCGTATACCTTTTGATTATTGAAAAGATCGACTCTTGCCTCATCGGTATATTTCATAAATAAAATAATGGTAAGCAGAGACGCAAGATATGCACCGATATTGTATTTTTTTATGTTCAGTATGAGCATCAATACTCCGAAAATCGTAAGGGAAATTGCTGCGTAGGCATAGAAATCGCAGTCGTAATTCTCGAAATACCAGCTTAATCCTGGTGAGCATACTCTGCTGAACACCGGAAATTTTACGCTGTTCATAAGCGCAGAAGCTCTGTTTGCTCCGATAAGCATGACTGCCGGCATGAACATGATGAAAAGGAAGTCTTTTTTATCGGCGCAGAGCATATAATAAATGCCGGTCATTATGAGAAATCCTATGGCAATATCATAATATCTTGTGTATATAACGTGATCGATTCTCTCGAAATCAAACATAAAAACGCTGCTTATTATCCATGTAGAAATAAACGAGCAGAAAATAAAAAGGATAATATAAAAGCTGTTTTCAGGAAGTATGCAATTACCTTTCTTCTTTTTGAACGATTTCACTGTATTTGTCAATTCACCGATAAGTTTTCTTAAAATTGCCCAAAGGGAGAAGAGTGCGATTCCGAATGTTGCAGCAAATGCGGCAAATGCCTGTGAGGCAAAAAGCGAAAGCATTCTCTTGATTCCGTCAGTGGAGGAGAAAGCCATTTTTATTTTGCCGAAAACGCTTCCGGAATCATTTCCGCCTGCTTTTCCTGAAATCCAGAGATATGATTCAAGCTGATGACGAATGAGACTGTTTGCTGCAAATCCGATAGCAAGAACCGCAATAAATGCTGCTGCATGACGAATCTTTACTTTCTTGAAAATTACAGCCATTATTACAACAAGTACGACAGAAGCCACAATGCCGATCGTTCTGTTATGTATCATAAAAATATACGCACATAACGCTCCGAGGCATCCCAGATTAAGGTATGATGGTCTTTTTATAACTCTGACAATAGTGAAAGCAATCAGAGATGTTACAAAAAGAAGCGCAGTTTCTGAAAAGGCAATTCCCGCATTATGCTGATAAGACGTATAAAGAACTGCCGCTGCCGCAATAAAGCTCGCCTGAGTTTTTTTCAGCTTCGGAAATATAAATCTCAGAATATAAATATACATAAAGTATACCGACGTCTGCATGATTATATTCAACATCAGAGCCGCACGGTACATTGCAACAGAACTTTCAAAGAGCTTTATAATGGGTACAAGCAAAAAGCTGTAGCCGAAGGAATACCATGCAAGAGAATTTGAAACTCCTCTCCAGTCGTATCCGGCCATAGCCGACGCATGAGTCCAGTAACCCATTTCATCGTTGTAAACAAACGGATTATAGCACTTTCCGACAATTCTGAAATTGATATAAAAAATCAGTACGGCAAACAAAAGAGTAACAATATATTGCAGCTGAAAGCGTGGGAAGGCAAATTTTTTCTTTGTTTTCTCGCTCATATGCTTTCAATGACCTCCTTGAATTTTCTCATAATAACGTCCCAGCGGTAATTTTTTTCGATATATTTTTCAGCGTTTCTGCAAAGCAGAGCGTACTCTTCATCGTGGGAGAAAATATAATCGAGAATACCCTCGAATTCAAAGTAATTCATATAATAAAGACCGCCGTTGCTTTTAACGCAATGACCTTTCAAAACCTCGCATACTCCATTGACTATAACCGGAACGGAAAGCGTCATCGCTTCGAGGACGGAAATTGAAAGACTTTCAAATTTAGAGGGAAGTACCAGCGCTTTCGCACCTGAAATACCGCTGAATTTATCCTCTTCACTGACGAATCCGAGGCTGATTATATCGCCGTGCTTCGGTATTCTGCATACGGGCTTGCCCATGAGAACAAGCTTCAATCTGCTTTCGGGACGGCGGCTTTTATATTCCATAAAATATTTGAACATCATCGGACAATCCTTGCCCTCGTCGATTCTGCCGACATAGATAATGTATTCTTCCTCTATACCGAATTTTTTGCGGAAGGCGTTTTCGTTCGGTTCACAGGGAATTTCCACGCCTGTGCCCATAACCTCGCAAGGTATCTCACGGCAGTTGAAAAGATTCTGAACAAGGTCTTTTTCTTCGTCTGTGAGGAATACAAAGGCTTTCGGAAGCGTGAAGATTTTCTCAAAGGTTTTAAAGTGAATAAACGGTTCTTCGTGAGCCGTCGGGATAAAAACTGACTTTTCAGCGACTTCGGGCATTCCCATAACAGTAAGGTAGTAAAGATACGTCACGAAAATGAATGCATCGTAATTATCCCTGTTTTCCTTGATAAACTCAATAGCTGCGGGACAGAAAGGTCCTTGCTTCTCGAACCATATCTTTTCCTCTTCTTCAGAAAAATGACCGTTTGAGATTTTGGAGAGGTACTCGCCGTTATATTCGTTGAAGTCTTCGGCACGGCATTTTTCGGTAGGGAATCTTCTCACATGAACTCCGTTTATATCCTCTTCGTCAGCCGTATAATAATTATTCCAATCTGTATAATTCAGAGCCTTTGTTGTAATAACATCAACCTGAAATACATCCGTAAGACGTTCGGCGATGAGCCTTGTATAATATTCCGAGCCGCCGTTTACTTCAAGACCATATCGCTGATTCACCAGTGCAATTTTTTTCATTATTCGCTCTCTCCTGAAATTTCATTGAAAAATTTCTTGTATTTATCGACAATAACGTCCCAATCGAAATTCTTTTTAACGTAATTTTTTCCGTTGCTTCCCATTAGCCACGCTGTATTTTTGTGATTAAGGATGTAGTCGGCGCAGCCTTCAAATTCAAAATAATTCCCGAAATACAGACCTCCGTTAGATTCCGAGACGAAATTCCTCGTAACGGGACAATTCTCATGAACAAGAACAGGACGTCCGCAAAGCCAGCTTTCCATTATTACCAGCGAGAAGCTCTCGTTCATTGAGGGCTGACAGAGAAATTCCGCAGCGCCCTGAGCGTTATACTTATCCTGCCTGTCAACAAATCCGAGATCAACTATTCTTCCGGACTTGACCAATGCGGGTGGAAGTTCGATCTCTCCGCCGCCGATAAGAACCAGTCGGAGATCGGTTTCGTGACGTTTAATATACTCTGAGTAATATTTTACAAGCGTGTGGACATTTTTCCCTTCGTCCTTTCTTCCGGCATAGAGAATGAAACGTTCATTTATTTTAAATTTTTCACGGAAAGCCGCCGGATCAGGAATGATTCCGGTGTCCATACCGATTCCCATAACAATGGTTTTAGTGCCGCTTTCCTCAAATCCATAAAGCCGCTGAGCAAGCTCCGCTTCAGGGCGTGCATTGAAGATCATTCCGGCAGTTTTGGGAAAAAGCTCCTTAAAACGTTTCATATAAGCGTAACCCTCGTCATGAAAGCAGGGGATAAGTACCGATTTTTCGGGAAAAATCTTAGCTCCGTTATACGTTGTTCCGAACATATACGGAATAAAAACAAACAGCGAATAATCGTCGCCATGCTCGCTGATATACTTGTAGAGATCGGGACTGTTTACCATTTCGCTGAGGAAAATATCCTCCTCTTCCGGCGAAACCGGCGCTTTTCTCATAAGCTTGGCATTAACTGCGTCAAAGGCTTCCGTATCTCTTTTTTTCACCTTGAAACGCTTTATCGTAATGCCGTTAGCTGTTGAATCGTCGCCATCTTTGTAGTAGTTCACGCTCCAGTCGGAGCCAAATTCCTTTACGCAGGTCGTCAGAATTTCAAGCCGGACTCCTGCGCTGTGGAGATGACCGGCGACCTCACGCAGCTCCATTTCCGCTCCTCCGGGAATACCGTCGGCATACCACGGAATCACAAATCCAATTTTTTTCATTTTGTTATCACCTTTTCTTTACTGACGTCCTATTATAAAGGGGACGCTGTCCCCTTAAACCCCTGCCAAAGGGTTGAATAACCCTTTGGAATCCCGATATTAATTATTTTCATTACCTCGTAAAGAGGTAATGAAAATAATTAGGGCAGAATGCCCAAACAAGGGGAAATACTCATTGCAGAGAATAAGCGGAACAAATTCACCGTTATATACGTCAAAAACAACGCTGTTATCGACAGTTTTTATCTTTTATAAAATCTTTTAATTGCTTCTCGAAAATATTTTTGATTTTATTGTAGGAAAAGTCTTCAAGACGTTTTCTCTGTCCCTCGATAATATGATTCCTCAGCGCATTGTCGCTGACAACACGGTCAATAACGTGTGCGGCAAAAACAGGATCGTTATCATTGATGAGAACTCCGCTTCCGCCGAGAGTATCAGAAATTGCGCTCGTATCATAGGCGATTATCGGAACGTCAAAAAACATCGCTTCAGCAAGAGGAACACAAAATCCCTCATGCTCGCTCATACATACAAAAGCGTGAGCGGAGTGGTAATAAGCCAGTATTTCGCTGAATTTTATATGTCCGGTAAAAATAACGTCCTCTTCGAGACCGAGCGCTTTTGTGTACTTCACAAGCCTTTCAAAATAATTCTCCATGCCTGTGTACGAACCTACGAGAATCAGACGTGAATCGGGATTAATCCGCTTGTACCAATAGAAAGCACGGATAATATTCTCCTGCTTTTTATTAGGAGCTATTCTGCCGACAAAAATAAGATTTGTCTTACCGTCGCTGCAATTTTTGAGAACGGTTTTATCGGGAGTCTGCTTATAATCGTCAAATTTTATAAGTATAGGACGGACTTTTATCGGACAATCGTACCCCATACGAATCAGTTCACTTTTATTATAAGAAGAGTCAGCAAGACAGAGTTCAACCTTATCTCTGAGAAATTCAACTCCCTCGTAGCCGAATTTTGTAAGTCTTTCCGCCGCAGGACTATAAGGAGCAAAAAATTCAGGCGGAGTTATGTTATGATAAATCATTATCTTACGGCATTTAAATTCATCCAGCTTAAATGTAAGCTCCGTTCCCGTCGATTTGTGATAGAGGATAATATCGTCCGGTTTAAGTCCCTTGAGCCTTCCTATATTTTTAGCAATATCCGACGGAAGCCGTTTGTCCACGTTTTCGGCGTAGATCTCGGAATCGAATCCCATGTCGGCGATTGCTCCCTTGAGAGCGATCGTGTCGTTGCCGATAGCGTCCCCGAATGAGAGCGTGGGAAGAATCTGGATAATCCTCATTCCGAAACCTGCTTTCCTGCGGCGATCGCCTCTTTGAGCGAGGAGTTTTCCTTTTCGAGAGTCTCAATTCTGATGAGAAGTTCTTTTTGCGCAAGTTCAAGAGTTTCAAGCTTTCCGGCAAGCGCATCAGTTTCACTCGACGGCTGATTTTCGGCTGTATTGCGCAGAGTATTAAGAACGCTGACTGTGTTTGCATTGAATTCGTTCTGCTCAAAAACCACAGGTTCAACATAAAATTTAGTAAGCTTTCTGATAACCTTTTTAATGAAAACTTTGATCGGATTGCCTGCAATCGGCTTGTAAGGCTGAACGTAGTAGTGAGCATTCATGTAAGCGAGAGCCTCGTCCGCATCATCAAGAGAAGCGTTTCCGCTGCGGCTTACCTGAACCGGCTTTTTATAAGGAACATCCTCGAAGCTGAGCATATCCGAGGAGAAATTTTTCTCCTTTATCTCACGCTTTATCTGTGCCATGATTTCTTCGATATTAATGTTGTTGTTTTCCATTTTTATGTCCTTTCAAAGGCTATTTACAGGCAATAACAGCATAATCCTGACTGCCGTAGAGAAGTTCTGAAACCTTTTTCATAGCCTTGTTGAATTCTTCTGTATCTTCTCCGCCGGAAATTTTCAGTTCCGGAATTTCAAACTGCGGGCGGCTGTTTTCAGTAAAAATGACATCTATCTTCCGGAATCCGGCTTTTTCGAGGTAATATCTCATAGTAAGCGGATGAACCGGCTTAATGTGCGACGGATCGATGTAAAAAGCATTGGTATAGATAGCAAGCGAAGTCGGATTCGGCGTTTCTATAACGATAATTCCGCCCTCGGAAAGCTTCTCATAGGCGGTATTGCACAGCCTGATAATTTCGTGAGTTTTAAGATGCTCAACAACTTGTCCGACGAAAATGCCGTCAACCTCGTCCTGCCTTGAAAGGAACTCCGAACCGTCGCCGCAAACTGCGGAAAGTCCCTTCATATTGCAGTAATCGACATACGGCTCATAAATATCGACACCGCAGGCGTCAATTCCGTTATCCTTCATAAGCGAGAGGAATTCTCCACGTCCGCAGCCAATATCTATAACTTTCTTGCTGTTTTTAAAATAGGGCAGATAGAATTCCTGAGCCTTTTTGATACTCTCGATAGAACCACGGAAATGATTCTCGAAATCAAAGTAATCTATGCTTTCGTAATCGCTTTCCTGCGGAGCGTTAACGTCTGCCTGCGAAACAGACTGAGCCTGTCCGCTCTGAGGAGCAGACATTACAGGCGAAGCGTTGCTGCGGAGACTTTTTTCCATTCCGGAAATTTTCAATTTAATGAACTCGCTGTCGGCGGAAAGCCTGTCTATAGCGGAATTATTGTTGCGGAGATTAACTCCGATGTTTTCAAGATCGCTTCTCAGCGCCGAAACTGTGCCAATACAATCGGAAGATTTGATTTCAACTGTATCAAAACGTGACTGCAAGCTTTCCAGTCTTTTCATTATCTCTTCCTGCTGAGAATTTATCGAGCTGATGTCGGCTTCAATGGCTTCAAACCCATGGATCATTGAAGAAAACAAACGATTCCGCAGCTTTGCCTTAAAACCGTTCTGCGATCTGATATTTTGTAAAAATTGCATTATATTGCTCAAAAGCTATCACTCCAAACTTTTATTTCAGCTTCCATTTATGGTCTATCCGAGCTATACCTACATCGCCCAGATTTGAGATCATCTGAATCTCAAACGCACCTCTGTAGTAATCAACGGGAATACCGTCGCCGCTTTCGATAGCAAAATCAAGGATATATTCGCCAGCAAGCAGCATAACATCATCAAGCGTTATCTCGACAGAACCGCTCTTATCGAGCAAAAACGGCTTTATCTGGTCGATTCTCGTGTTCGTACCGTAACACTGAACGCCGTCACGATTGAAAATACCTATGCCGAAAACAGCGTCCTCCACACTCTCTTTTACAGTATAATCAAGTTTGAATAGAATGCTCTCACCGGTTTGGAAAATCTTCTGTTCGCTGCCGTCGGAAGAATAGGAACGTATTCTTTCAATTCTCGCTTTGCCGTTTCCCCAGCGGTTTTTCGCAGCGGAACTGTTTGTATCGTTTTCGGTGGGAGCGCTGCTTTCGGGAGTCTGTTCACCGGAGTTTTCCTTTTCCGAAAGCTCTTTTTTGGCGTTTTCCTGCATTTTTCTTCCCATAAAATCGAGGTATTCAAGGTCGATCTCTTTGGGATCTCCCTCAGCCTTGATAAGACCCTCATGAATCCAGACGGAACGGTCGCAGATTTGTTCTATCTGACCGAGAGAGTGCGAAACGATAACGATCGTTGTTCCCTTAGACTTTATTTCACGCAGTTTATTGAAGCATTTCGCCTGAAAATTGGCGTCGCCGACTGCCAGAATCTCATCTATCAGCAGAATATCTGCGTCAACATTTATAGCAACCGAGAAAGCCAGACGCATATACATTCCTGAGGAGTAAGTCCGGACGGGATTGTCTATAAAATCCTCAAGCTCGGAAAATTCGACTATCTTATCTAATCTTGCATCTATCTCATGTTTGGTAAGACCAAAGATTGCGGCGTTCGTGTAAATATTTTCACGTCCGCTCATATCGGGGTGAAAGCCTGCGCCAAGTTCAATAAGACTTGAAACTCTGCCGTTCATGGTAATCGTTCCGGAGTCGGGATACATGATTCTCGTGAGGAGCTTGAGCGTGGTGCTTTTTCCGCAGCCGTTATGTCCGATAAGACCTATTGCTTCGCCCTTTCTGACCTGAAAACTTATCCCACGGAGTACCTTTCGCTCCTCATAGCGGTTTCTTTTCCGGAAGAGCAGACGCTCTTTAAGCTGCGAGCCTTTATCCAGAAAGACCTTGAAGCTTTTAGTAATATTATTTACATCAATAGCGATTTCATTCTGCGGCATTTACAATTCCTCCACAAAGTGACGTTGAAGTTTATTGAATACAAAGCTGCCGAAAATCAGGAAAAATATTCCTAAACCGGCTGCAAAAAGCAATGTTGAAAGATCGGGCATAGCTTTGTTGTAAAGAACGGTTCGGTAGCATTCGATAACGTGAGTCATCGGATTGAGATTGAAAACAGGCAGCAGACGCTCCGGAACGATAGATTTATCGTACATAATGGGAGTCATATACATCCACATCATTGAAATAATACCGAGAATATGCTCTAAATCCCTGAAATAAACGGTGACTGCGGATGCAAGCAGAGCCATTCCCAATGCGAGGATATATTCTACTATCATGATTATCGGAAGTGTCAGAAGCGCAGCAAAATTAAATCCCGCTCCCGTGCATATGATTACAGCAAAGATAACAATGAAGCAAAGAAGCATATTGACAAAGCAGCTTGTGACATATGAGATTGGAATGACCATTCTCGGAAAATAGATCTTTTTTATCAGATCCTTCTGCGCCACGACTGAGGACGCTCCGACTGTCAGTGACGATGAGAAGAAAATCCAAGGTATCAGCGCAACGAAAAGATAAAGATAATACCGCTCGATATTAGATTTAAGTATGAATGAAAAGACCACGGTATAGACGACAAGCTGGAGAAGCGGGTTGATAAACGTCCATAAAAAACCGAGAACCGAGCCTTTATAGCGTCCCCGCAGGTCTTTTTTTACAAGACTGAAAATCATTTGCCGATAAGCATAAAGTTCTTTTATAGTGTTCATTTGAAACTCCTTCAAACGTGCATAATTTTTCCATTTTATCTTATTATTATATCACAGCAGCGGTACATATGTCAAGCCTAATATCGGGCGAAAAAGAAAGAAAAAACTTGTGAAATTTTACAAAATAACGTAGACAAAAATGTTGATATATGTTATAATAGTATAAACGAAATATCGCTTTGTAGGCAACACCGCACAAAGATTGTGCGGCAGATGCGTAGTCAGATTTTTTGTCAGATTGCATAAATTTGACGCAGCAATACTATCGTATTGCAAGGAGAATTTGTGTGATATGACGGAAAATATGTAAGCAGATGACGTGCAAAGCCGTCAGGCGTGCTTTGTGCGGTGTTGCCTGTACTCTTTTTACTTTAGGAGGTCATTATGAAACTAACATTTATCGGCGCAACGCATGAAGTAACCGGAAGCTGTACTTATATTGAGGCCTGCGGCAAAAGAATTCTTGTTGATTTCGGAATGCAGCAGGGAGAGGATATGTATGAAAATGTCCGCATACCGGTATCTCCGTCGAATATAGATTTTGTCCTTTTGACACACGCCCATATTGATCATTCCGGACTGCTCCCACTGCTTTTTGCAGGCGGTTTTAAGGGAGAGATCCATGCTACCGAAGCTACATCTAATTTATGCAGCGTTATGCTCCGTGACAGCGCTCATATTCAGGAATTTGAAGCCGAATGGCGCAGCCGTAAAGCCCGTCGTAAAGGCGAGGAGGAGTATACTCCGCTGTATACTATGGATGACGCTCTCGGAGCAATCGAGCTTTTCGTTCCGCATCATTATGACGCTTCGTTTGAACTATGCCCAAGCATCAATGTATCATTCCGTGATGCAGGACATCTTCTCGGTTCTTCAAGCGTTATCATCGAGATGTGTGAAGAGGAAATTTCCCGAAAAATAGTCTTTTCCGGAGATATAGGCAATTTGGATCAGCCCCTTATACGTGATCCGCAGTTTATTGATTCTGCCGATTATGCAGTTATTGAATCAACCTACGGCAACAGGCTCCACGAAAAGCCGACAGATTACGTCACGGCTCTTGCCAAAGTTTTACAGCGTGCATTCGATCGAGGGGGAAGCGTTATAATCCCGTCGTTCGCTGTGGGCAGAACTCAGGAAATGCTCTATTTTCTGAGGAAAATAAAGGAACAGAAGCTTTTGATCGGTCATGATGATTTTCCGGTTTATGTGGACAGCCCGCTTGCTAACGAGGCAACTGATATTTTTATTGACAACCGTGAAAGCTGTTATGACGAAGAGGCTCTTGCATACGTAAGATCGGGCATAAATCCGCTTGCCTTCGAGGGACTTATCCGGACTGTAACAAGCGATGATTCAAGAGCTATAAACAGCGATTCAAGACCAAAAGTTATTATTTCGGCAAGTGGAATGTGCGATGCCGGAAGAATCAAACATCACCTTAAACATAACCTTTGGAAGAGCGAAAATATTATACTCTTTGTAGGGTATCAGGCAGGAAATACTCTTGGAAGAAGTCTTATCGAAGGAGCAAAAAGAGTTCGCATTTTCGGCGAGGCAATAAGCGTCTGCGCTGAAATAACACAGCTTCCCGGAATAAGCGGTCATGCAGACTCGAACGGTCTTATAGACTGGGCGAAAGCTATACAGGGAGTAAAAATGTTCTTTGTCAATCATGGTGAAGATGATTCTGCAAACGCTCTTGTAAATCGGCTTGAATCGGAATTGAATGTTTCTGCCTACGCTCCTTTCAGCGGAGCGGAATTCGATATGATTTCCGGTGAGATAACCGTTGATGCAAAACCCATTCCTATCCCCAAGAAAAAACGCAATGCAGCTAATCTTTCGGCAAGCTACTCTCGCCTGCTGACTGCTTCGGAAAGGCTTTCAGCTCTTGTTAAAAATTCTTCCGGATGCGCCAATGCCGATATGAATAAGCTGGCCGAAGCGATAAACAAGCTTTGCGACGACTGGGAATTTTAGCAGCCATCTCTTTAAGGCAGCACCGCACTCTTTTTTTACGGTGCTGCTTTTATATTATCACTTGAAATTTGCTAAGAACTTGTTCTCATAGGATATTGCACGCATCTTTTCAGCAAATTTTAACGATTGCTGCGTTAAAAAGCTCACCATACGACAGTATGCTTTCGCTTTTTTGCCTTGCACTCATTAAAATTATGCTCGAAAATCTACGCACAAATCCTATGAGAACAAGTTCTAAAAGTTACAAATTGCTACAAATAAAAATCTCTATTGACAATAATAAAAATACGTTGTAAAATAATAATAGAAAGCCTGAAAAAGGTATAAAAATGTAGAACAAAATGAAATAAGGGTGGTAAAATGGTTTTTAGCAGCTTGGAATTTATTTTTATATTCCTTCCTGCATTTTTTATTGTGTATGCGGTAAGTCCGCCTAAGCATAAGAATGCAGTGATATTTGTAGGAAGTGTCATATTCTACAGCCTTGGAGTGAAAAAGTTTGTATACATCGCACTATTCCTGCTGACGCTGCTGTTTAATTTTATTGTTGCACAATTCATAGAAAGCAATCGGCGGACGAGTCGGCTATGGCTTACTTTCGGTATAATTTTTAATTTTTGGTGGCTTATTTTTTTCAAATACTGGGGATTCGGAACAGAAAATCTGAATGCGCTCTTCCATGGAAATCTTACCGTTAAAGATATTATTCTCCCCATTGGAATCAGCTTCTATACATTCCAGAATGTTTCATATATCATCGACGTTTATTGGAAAAAAACTCGTGCAGAGCGAAATCTCATTAATTACGGAGCTTATATCAGTATGTTTCCGCAGCTGATTGCCGGACCTATCGTAACATATGAAAGCGTTGCGGCTCAGCTCAGAAAACGTTCTCACAGCATAAAAAAGGTCGAGGACGGACTGAAAACATTCACCATAGGTCTCGGCTATAAAGTCCTTCTGGCAAACCAGATAAGTGGTCTTTGGAGCGATATTTCAATGATCGGCTACGAAAGTATTTCCGCAAAGCTCGCATGGCTGGGAATCATTGCGTATTCTTTTCAGCTGTATTTCGACTTCTGCGGCTATTCGCTGATGGCTATCGGACTGGGCAGGATCATGGGATTTGAGCTTCCGAAAAACTTTAATTACCCTTACACATCTGTAACTATGACCGAATTCTGGCGGAGATGGCACATCACCCTCGGCTCGTGGTTCAGGGACTATATATACATTCCTCTCGGCGGCAACCGCAAGGGAAAAACGGCTATGATACGCAATACGTTTGTGGTCTGGCTCTTCACCGGACTCTGGCACGGCGCAAGCTGGAATTTCGTTTTGTGGGGACTTGTTCTGTTTGGAATACTCATGATCGAGAAAAATTATATCGGAAATTTCATGAATCGGCACAGAATCATCGGTCATGCGTATATGATTCTGATAATTCCACTGACGTGGCTTCTTTTCGCTGTAACCGATTTTTCTCAGCTTGGAACTTATTTTTCAAGACTGGTTGATTTTTCAGGGAAAAAAGGTATCTCCGTTCTCAAAGGAGATTATTTAAAATACTGGGATATATACAAAAAGTATTTTATTTCCGGAATAATTTTCTCAACAAAACTCCCCGAAATAATCTATAAAAAGATAAAAGGCTCGGTGTTTTGCGCACTGCTTCTGCTAACGATATTCTGGGCTTCAGTTTACTGTATGTATAAGGGAATGAACGACCCATTTATGTACTTCAGATTCTAAAGGCAGCTTTGCCGCTTTAAACTTCAGATATATAATTATTTAAACAAAGATAAGGGACAAAAAATGAATAGATTCAAACAATGCACATATTCTTTAATACTTATTCTGACCTGCTTCGTTGCTTCGCCAATGATTTATAAGCAGATCTGGAATACAAGCGCCGAAAAGAAAAAGGAAAACAGTTCTAAAACCGTTGAGATCGACATAAAAAAAGGCATGGACAATACTTCTCAAAGTGAAAATCCAAGCGGCGAACAGAATACATCTTCCAATACTGATAATTCGGAAAGCACTGTAAATTCTGAGGAAAATTCTGCTGATAATTCTACAGCGGACACAACTTTTGAACCGTCATCAGACCCGTCTGCAAATTTCACCGGCTTTGTCGCAAGCGACTACTCTTATTTTAACGATGCGCTATTTATAGGAGACTCAAGAACGGTTGGACTGCGTGACTACGGCTCGCTTGGAAATTCTGATTTCTTCTGCGATGTCGGTCTTACATCAGGCGATGCAAGCAGTTCTGCTGAAAGCGGCAATCTCGCCGATATGCTCAGTTCAAATAATTACGGCAAGATTTATGTTATGCTCGGCATTAATGAGGTCGGAAACAATTTCGATTCAACTATGAATAATTTCCGTTCGCTCGTTCAGAATATACGAACAAAATCACCGGATTCGATCATCTTTCTGGAGGCGAATCTTCATGTAACGGATGCCGCTCAGAATGATGCAATAAACAATCAGAGAATCAATGAGCTGAACTCGATGATCGCTGCTCTTGCAGATAATCAGTCGATTTTCTACATTGATATCAATCCTGTTTTTGATGACGGAAACGGTAATCTTATGGCAGACTGCACAAGCGACGGCGTTCATGTTTTTGCAAAATATTATCCCCAGTGGTGCGATTGGTTCTGCCTGAATACAGTGCCTAAGAATTGAGGCTGAAATGAAAGTAAGCAAAATACAAAAATTTTTATACAGAACGCTTGCCGGAAGATTTTTGCTTAAAATTCTGACAGCTCCGGCTATTTCGGTTATTGTCGGCAAATTTATGGATTCGCCCTTGTCGATACCCTGTATCAAGCCATTTATCTGCCGTAATAATATTGATATGTCAGAATATGAAAAAACTGAATTCCGCTCGTATAACGAGTTTTTCACGAGAAAAATAAAGAGTGAGCGCAGAGTTGTAAACATGAATCCGAATGTTTTGATAAGTCCGTGTGATTCAAAGCTCACAGCATATAAAATTAACCAAAACAGCATTTTCAGCATCAAAGGCTCTCATTATCGTATTGAAGATCTGCTCCGCAGCAAGTCTCTTGCTAAGCGGTTTACGGACGGGTATTGCCTGATATTCCGGCTTGAAGTTGACGACTATCACCGTTACTGCTATATTGACAACGGTACAAAGTCCCGTAATTTTTTCATTCAGGGAGTGCTTCACACCGTCAATCCGATTGCTCTTGAACGCTATAATATCTATAAGCAAAACAGTAGGGAGTTCACGGTTCTTCATACGGAAAATTTTGGCGACGTAGTGCAGGTTGAGGTCGGAGCTATGATGGTCGGACGAATATGCAATCATCAGGAAAGAGGTTCTTTTCGCCGTGGACAGGAAAAAGGAATGTTTGAGTTCGGCGGCTCGACCGTAGTTCTGCTTTTTGAAAAGGATAAAATCCGTCTGAATGACGATATACTGCGTAATTCCGCTTCCGGAACAGAAACTGTTGTCAAATATGGAAGCAAAATCGGCTATAAATTTTAAAGGACGAACCCAAATTGGTTCGTCCCATTTTTTATTCTACTGAAATTATATAGTAGTAAACCGGCTGTCCGCCGTTTACGAGCATAACGTCTATTTTATCGTTCAGCTTGGATTGAATAGTTTCACGAAGCTGTTCGGCATTTTCTTCCGTCACGTCAGCGCCGTGAATAAGCGTAACGTAACTTGCGTCGCCTTTGGCAAGTCTTTTAGTGAGCTTGACTGCGGCTTTGTTTATGTCCTTTTCAGTGAAAGCAAGCTTGCCGTTTTCAAGAGCAAGAATCTCGCCCTCTTTTATCTGCTTGCCCTCAAATTCAGAATCTCTTGCGGCGAAAGTTATAAGTCCAGTGGAAACCTTTTCAAAAGCTTTAGTCATATTGATACGGTTATCGGAAAGACTCTGTGATTCGTCAAAATTGAGCATTGCCGTGATTCCCTGAGGAATGGTTCTGGTTTGTAAAACACAAACATTTCTGTCGGCAAGACGTACCGCCTGTTCAGCCGCCATGATTATATTTTTGTTATTCGGAAGCACGAAAACTGTTTTTGCCGGAGTTTTCATAATGGCTTTGAGAATATCGTCGGTAGAGGGATTCATTGTCTGACCGCCCTTAACCACAACGTCAGCGCCGAGGTCTGTGAACATTGCTTCAAGTCCGTGACCTGCCGCAACGGCAACAAATCCGAAATCCTTCTCTTGTTCAGCGGGAGCGAATCCCTCTTCTTCAGCGGTTTTGGCTTCCTTGACACGATTTTCGTGCTGAATTCTCATATTCTCGATCTTAGGTCTTGGATCGTTGATGAACCAGCCGAATTCAAGTCCTTTCTGAATCGCATTTCCCGGATTGTCCGTGTGAACGTGAACCTTGATTATATCATCGTCGTCAACGACGACAACGCAGTCTCCGATAGTTTCAAGATATGCACGAAGCATGAAAACATCGGGGCAGTTTTCTTTCTTTTCGAGCATAAATTCTGTACAATATGTATAATTTATTTCGTCGTCATATTCGCTGACAGCCGTTCTGAACGAGTCGGCGGAGAAATCGTTCTGAGATTGCGCCTCGTTTGGAACAGCAATATTTCCGCCCTCAAAAATTTCTTTCATAGCATTGAAAATTATGACCAGTCCCATACCTCCGGCGTCGACAACGCCTGCCTTTTTGAGCTGCGGCAGCATTTCGGTCGTCTTGGCGAGAACTGCTTCAGCTTCACTGCAAACTTCATTCCAGAAAATGAGATCATCGTTTGTGGAAAGCGCAGCTTCCTTAGCTTTAGCGGCAGCGGCTTTTACTACCGTGAGTATAGTGCCCTCCGCCGGCTTCATGACAGCCTTATAAGCGGCGTCAACCCCAAGCTGGAGAGCTTCGGCGAAATTTTCGCATCCTGCTTCCGTACAGCCTGAAAGTCCTTTTGCAAAACCACGGAAAATAAGTGAAAGAATTACGCCGGAGTTGCCTCTTGCTCCTCTTAAAAAAGCGGAAGCGGCAGTCGAAGCGACGTCGGCGGCAGAAGTGCGGTCATCGAGTCTTTTAAGCTCGGCGATTGAATTTCCGATGGTCATAGACATATTTGTACCGGTATCGCCGTCCGGAACGGGATAAACGTTAAGCTCATCTACTTCACGTTTTCTGTTGTTTATAGTAATTGCTGCTGAAATGATAGCGTCTCTCAGCAAAGAACCGTTTATCACAGTTAAGTCCTCCAATTCAAATGTATAGTAATATTTCTGACAAAAGTTTTATGCGAGCTGTCTTAGCCCACCATATCGTCAATGAAAACATTGACATCCGCTACTTTGATACCCACAGCTTCTTCAACCGTGAATGTGACCTTGTGGATAATGCTGTCGGCAATTGCGGAAATATTAGTTCCGTAAGAAACCTTTATATGAAGATCTATTGAAAGACAGCCATTTCGATCGGTGCGGATGACAACGCCTTTTTTATTTTTAAACGCTTTGCCGAAAGTAAGAGCGGAAACTGCGGAATGAAATGCATCAACGTTGCAGACATCTGAAACTCCGAAACAGTCTGTAACAGCGTGCCTTACAATTTGTGTGAGGTAATTGTCGGAAATGGAAACTTTGCCGATATGGTTTTCAAAACCAAGCATTTAATATCACTCCTTTAGCATAGATAACTTATTATATCATATTTTCTTCAGCAATACAATGTTTTTTCAAAAAATATTTTCTGAATTTGCATTATTCGCTATTGCATTATCTGAGATAATATGGTAAAATGTAATTCATACTATAACTACATAAATATATTGGGAAAGGTTTTTATGGATAATTCAGACATATTTAAAATTATACTTGTTGTTGTAATGATGATCTTCTCTGCGCTTTTTTCAAGCACAGAAACCGCATATTCAAGCGTTAATAAGCTAAGGCTTAAAAATTACGCCGGACAGGGAAACAAAAAGGCTGCAAAGGCTTTGAAGCTGGCGAATAAGTTTGACGAGGTTCTGACGGCTGTTCTTATCGGAAATAATATCGTGAATATCGCAACATCTTCGGTAAGTACTATTGTTTTTATAAATCTTATCGGAAGCAGCGGCGCAGCAGTTTCAACTGTTGTCATAACGGTTCTGGTACTGGTTTTCTGCGAGGTTCTGCCGAAATCGTATGCAAAAAAAAATGCCGAGAGGCTTGCTCTTGCGTTTGCAGCGCCTTTATCGGTTCTTGTAACGATTTTTAAGCCGTTTGTTTATATTCTTAACAAGCTTTCTTCCGTTATATCAAAGGGTGGAGAAGAAGCCCCGAGCGTTACCGAGGACGAACTGAAATTCATGATCGACGAGATCGAAGAACAAGGCGTTATTGAGGAGCAGGAGAGCGAACTTGTTAAAAGCGCTCTTGAATTTGATGAGATATCGGTTAATGAAATTCTTATACCAAGAGTAAAAGTTGTGGGGATAGAGATCGGTTCGACTATTGAGGAGATAAAGGAAACCCTTTGTCAGGAAATGTATTCCCGTCTGCCCGTTTACGAAAAGAGTCTTGATGACATTATAGGTATCATAACGAACAAAGCCTTTTTCAAGATGCTTTCCGAGGGCGGAAACGATATAAAGAGTATTATTCAGGAGGTTCCGCATATTTCAGATACGCTGCTTATCAGCGAGGCAATGCGGAAAATGCAGCGTTCCAAAGTTCACCTTGCCGTTGTTACCGATCAGTACGGCGGAACAAAGGGAATTGTTACCCTCGAGGATATTATCGAGGAGCTTGTCGGAGAGATATACGATGAGGACGATGAGATCGAAAATAACATAGTAATGCTGTCAGCTGATAAGTATGAGGTTGCCGGAGATATGAGCGTGAGCGATTTTCTCAGCAGGCTTGATCTTGATGAAGATCTTGTCCAGACCGATTATACTTCCGTCGGCGGCTGGATAACCGATGTTTTGGAACATATCCCCGAATCAGGTGAGGTTGCTGAAACCGGTATTTTCCGGCTTACTGCGGCTGTTGTTACTGAACAGACGGTTGAAAAGGTTATTGTTGAAATATTAAGGGGGACGTCGTCTCATCAACAATGCCAATAACTTAAGCGGGGACGCTGTCCCCGTACCCTTGCCAAAGGGGTACGGAGGACAGCTTCCCCTGCTTAGTATGACTGTATTGGTCATATGCTCAGCACGCTGAAATTATTTCAGCTCCCGGATAATAGTGTTCAAGGATTTCCTGCCATGTTTTTCCGTTCTGAGCCATAGCGTTTGCGCCGTATTGGCTCATTCCGACTCCGTGACCGTATCCTTTGGTCGTTATAACGGCTTCGCTGCCCTCGTATCGCACATCAAAACAGGGACTTCTGAGTGCAAGCGCAAGCCGCAGGTCGTTTCCTGTAACGGTTCTGTCTCCGGCAAGAGCGCTTAAAACCGTTCCGGATTCGGAGACCTCTTTTACTGTTATCCATGAAGAAATGTCTTCGCCGAGAGTTATTCCCGGAAAAGCCGTTTCAAGTTTATTTCGCAGAACATCGCTGTTGTAGCGGGTTTCTTCAAGATATTTCGGAGCGGAGGTATCGGAGCTGCTGTCAACCGGAACAAGATAATCGACCGCCGCACCCCACGCATTTTCGGCGCTTTCGGTTTTTCCGGAGGACATAGAGTGAAACGCCGAGATGATAGGCTCATCATTGTATGTTAAGATATATGGAAGAACTTCGTCGGCTGCCGCTGAAATTTTGGAATAGCTTTCATCAAAGTGTTCGCCGAAATACTGTTTTGCCTGTTCCTGAGTAAAATATCCCTGATACTTTGAAGTGTCGTTGGAAAAATCCGCACCGCCAAGCTCGGCTGTCGGATTTTCTTTTTCACGAAGCCTTTGCCTCTGAGCATATGTATGAGCGGCAACTGCCTGAGCCTTCAATGCTTCTTCACTGAATGAAGCAGGCATTTCCGCACAGACTGCTCCTATAACGTAGTCCCTTTCAGAAACCTCGAGAATTTCTCCAGAGCTTACGTCAAGAACCTTGTAAGGAGTTCCTGAATAATCAGCCGATACCTTGTCCACGTTCGCAGTCGGAGCTGTTTCAGCAGGTTCAGTATTTTCCTGAATGGCTGGAAGCTCTTTTTCTTTTTTGTCCGTATCAGATATTTCTGCCTGATTATAGGCTTTTCCGGAGACGTATACCGGAATTGCAGGGATAACAGCAATTGCTGCTGAAAGAATAAGTATTGAAGAAATATACTGTTTCATAAATACCTCCTGAGATAATTGGTGAAATTCCGTTGAAATTTCAAGAATTCCATTTGACATGAAATAAAAAATAGTGTATAATTAAAGTAACTATTTTCAAAGGAGAGTGATTGTGATGCCATCTTTTATTTCAGGTGCCAATATTACAGATTTATGCGGTGAGGTTGCTGAAAATTCCAGAATCGATATGAAGCTTTACGAAAAATACCATGTTAAAAGAGGTTTGCGCAACAGCGACGGTACAGGTGTTGTTGCCGGAATTACCAATATATGCAACGTTCATGGCTATGTTCTTAACGAGGGTGAGGTAGAACCTATTCCCGGACAGCTGATTTACAGAGGTCACAATATTAACGACCTTGTTGAAAATGTTGAAGCCGAGGACAGATTCGGCTATGAGGAAACAGTTTTTCTTCTTCTTTTCGGACGCTTGCCAAATGTTAAGGAACTTAAAAAATTTAATACATATCTTTCGCTTAAAAGAGATCTTCCCGGCGGATTTGTTGAGGATATGATTCTGAAAGCTCCGTCAAAAAATATAATGAATAAGCTTGCACGTTCGGTTCTTGCTCTTTATTCATACGATGACGAATGCGAAAATAAGGGCCTTGAAAGCGAAATGCGTACTGCGATAAGCCTTATTGCAAAGCTTCCGGTCATTATGGCTAACGCCTATCAGGTTAAAAGAAGAGTTTTCGATAATCAGAGCATGATAATGCATCCTATAAATTACGAGGAAAATACGGCTCAGTGTATACTTTCTCTGCTCAGAAACGACAGACAATATACCAGAGAAGAGGCTCAGATGCTTGATTGTCTGCTCATGCTTCAGGCTGAGCACGGAGGAGGAAACAATTCAACATTCACCTGCCGTGTGCTTACTTCTTCCGGAACAGATCCGTATTCAGCCTATTCTTCAGCTATCTGCTCGCTTAAAGGACCTCGTCACGGCGGAGCCAATATTCAGGTCATCCATATGCTCGATAACTTCAAAGCAAATATCAAGCACTGGGATAACGAGGGCGAAGTTGCCGATTATATGCGCAGAACTATAAGAAGAGAAACTAACGACGGTTCCGGACTAATCTATGGAATGGGTCACGCTGTTTATACAATTTCAGATCCGCGTGCGCTTATCCTCAAGAAAAAGGCTTTTGAGCTTGCTAAGGGCAAGGAGATCGAAGCTGAATTCAGACTTCTTGAAACTGTTGAAAGACTTACTCCTGAGATATTCAAGGAAGTCAAGGGCAACGCTAAAACTATGTGCGCTAATGTGGATATGTATTCCGGACTTGTTTACAGAATGCTCGGTATACCGGATGAACTGTTTACTCCGCTCTTTGCAGTTGCACGTATGGCAGGCTGGGCTGCTCATCGTATGGAGGAAATCTTAACAAGCAACAGGATAATACGTCCGGCTTATAAGGCTATTGCTAAAGAACGTGAATACGTTAAATTAGAAAACAGAGATTAATATCGTTTACATGAAATCCAGATAAGTTTTCGTTATGGAGGCAAAATGAAATTTCTGAAATCTGCCGCAGTTTTTCTGTCAATAGCTCTTCTGAGCGGCTGTAACTTTGCTTCAAGTATAGATAATCTTATGGCGCCGCCAAAGCTAAGCGCCGTTCAGGAGCAGATATATAGTGCGCTTACTGATGCCGCCGGAACTTCGATAAGTCTTAAATACCCCAAATCCGGAAAATACCTCTCCGCTTTTATTATTGAGGATGTTGACGGCGACGGCGGAGATGAAGCTGTGGTTTTCTATGAAAAAACAAGTCTTGCCGCACAGGAAAATACTCTGCGCATAAATATTCTCGATCAGAAGGACGGAAAATGGCGTTCGGTCTGCGATACTCCTGCGGACGGAGCGGAAATCGAAAGAGTTATGATTTCAAAGCTCGGCTCGAACGAGCGGACGAATCTTATTATCGGAAGCAGCCTTATAAACCGTTCCGAAAAGAGCGTTTCTATTTTCACATATAATGCCGAAGAGGGAAGCGTTGAGAAAACCTTTTCCGAATCATATTCATTTATCGACGTTACCGATCTCGATAATGACAATGAGAATGAATTCCTGCTTCTTGCCGGTTCGGCAACAGGAGCGTCTGCCGTTGCCGAAGCCTATAAGCTTGACAGCGCCGGGAAATATCATAAATACAGCACTCAGCTCAGCGGAAGCTTTACCGAATTCGACAGTCTTGGCTACGGCGAAATAGGCGGAGAACGAAAGGGACTTTATATTGACGCAGTTTCCGGAGCAGGTTCTATTCAGACGGATGTTATTTATATGGACAGCACCGGTCTGAATAAGGTGTTTAAACTGCCCGAGGAATCGCTGGCAACCATTCGTCCGACGGGTTACAGCTCTTTTGATATTGACGGCGACGGTATTCTTGAAATTCCCGTTCAGACTATTTCTCCCGGATATGAGGATGTTCCCGAAACGGAACAAATGAAAATAACCGAGTGGAAATTCGTAAGCGGCGAGGACAGATTGGAACGCAAATGCTCCTCCTATGCCAGCGTTAACGACGGATACATTTTTGTTTTTCCTGAAAAATGGAGAAACAAAGTCACTGTAAAACGTGATTCCGTTAACGATGAGATCGTATTTTGCCTCTATTCTGACGGTGAAACAGGAAGAGAGCTTATGCGTATATACTGCGCCGAGGATTCTCCTTCAAGAGAGGACAGGATTTCCAATGGATATATGCTCATGAAAACCAAGGGAGATTCGGCATACCTTGCCTATATCCCGAAGGATAACGGAGACGGATATTCGATCACGGCAGGAGATGCCGCACTTGGTTTTAAACTATTTTAAAATAAAATAAAGCGTGCGAAGCACGATTAATAATGGGATTCTCAAGGGTGGATTCAACCTTTGGAAACCCATTATCAAAAACCTTTTAAGGAGTTGAGATTTATGAAGCGTATTCTTGTTTGCGAGGATGAAAGCACTATCCGTGAATTCGTCGTTATCAACCTCAAGCGTGCCGGTTATGAAGTTGTTGACGTGGACTGCGGTGAAGCTGCTTTGCAGACTTTTGAGGAGGAACACGGCAATTTCGATATCGTTCTGCTCGATATCATGATGCCCGGTATAGACGGTTTTACTGTTTGTAAGAAGATCCGTGAGAAAAGTTCAACTATCGGTATAATAATGCTGACCGCAAGAACACAGGAAATGGATAAGGTAAGCGGTCTTATGATAGGCGCAGACGACTATATAACAAAACCTTTTTCACCGTCTGAGCTTACCGCCCGTGTTGACGCTATCTACAGAAGAGTCTGCATGAGTTTTATAAAAAATGAAAAGCAGTCTATAATTGAATCCGGACCGTTCGTCCTTGATTTAAAGAGCAGAACCGTAACCAAAAACGGTAAATCAATCGAGCTTACTCAGGTTGAATACCAGATACTCGAATTCTTTATGAACAATAAGAATACCGCCCTCGACCGTGCAAGCATTCTCAACCATATATGGGGTGAAAGCTATTACGGAGACGATAAGATAGTTGATGTTAACATAAGAAGAATACGCATGAAAATCGAGGAAGAGCCTTCAAGTCCGAAATATATCATAACGATATGGGGCTACGGCTATAAATGGAATGATATGCAGTAATGGCGAAAAAAAGTATCACCAAACGCTGGATAATTAATAACCTTGGCGTTATGATCCTTGCTCTGCTTGTTATCGCTATGGCTATTATTTATGCGGTTCAGAGCTATTTTTACAGTTCGGCAAAGCAGTATCTCGTTTCAAAGATAAACGCCGTTACCAGCGTTTTAAGCGTTCATTCACAGGACAGCGCATCTAATTTTTCGGCAGAAATGAGAAATATGCTGGAAACCTTTAACGAAAAGGATAAAATTGAGCTTATGGCGATAAATTCCAAAGGAAGAGTCGTTTTAACATCCTCCGGATTTTCGCCCGACGCAGATATGCTGATGCCCGATTATGAAGACGCTATGACCTACGGCGAAGGCTCTTACGTCGGAAAGCTTCCGAGCGGAGAAAAAATTCTTGCCGTTTCCGTGCCGATATCGTCTATGAACAGCGAATACAGCTCGGTTCGTATGGTAACTTCGCTTACGGAGATAGAAAATACGATAAAAAATTATATAATTATCGTTTCAGTTGTAATTCTGGTCGTTATCGTCATTATTATTTCAACAGGACTTTATTTTGCCGGAACTATCGTTAATCCGATAAGGCAGATAAGCTCTATCGCACGAAAATTCGCTATGGGAGACTTTTCTGTAAGAATACAGAATTCCAGCGACGATGAAATCGGCGAGCTTTGTTCGGCTATAAATCACATGGCGGACGAGCTTTCCAATGCCGAGGCTATGAAAAATGAGTTTATTTCTTCCGTTTCTCATGAGCTGAGAACTCCGCTGACCGCAATAAAGGGGTGGGCTGAAACTCTTATGATAGACGGCGGAGGAAGTCCGGACACGATGAAAAAGGGCGTTGGAGTTATTGTAAACGAGACGGAGCGTCTTTCGCAGATGGTTGAAGAGCTGCTTGACTTTTCACGAATGCAGAACGGTCATTTTACTCTCCAGAATGCAAATATGGATATTCTCGCCGAGCTTGGCGACGCTGTATTGATTTACAGCAATAAGGCAAAGAGTGAAAATATCAATATAATTTATAACGAGCCGGAAATGCTTCCGATAGTTTTCGGCGATAAAAACCGCATAAGACAGGTTTTTATAAACATTATTGACAATGCTGTCAAGTATTCGTCCGCCGGTGATACGGTCACTATCGACGCTTACGAAGCAGACGGAAAGATCGTTGTTTCAGTTGCCGATACCGGGTGCGGAATAAAGGAATCCGACCTTTCTAAGGTCAAAACTAAGTTCTATAAAGCAAATCATACAAGAAGAGGTTCCGGAATCGGACTTGCGGTTGCGGACGAAATTATCGCTATGCACGGCGGAGAAATGAACATATCCAGCGAGGGAGAAGGCAAGGGTACAAAAGTTACGATAATTCTTCCCGCAAATGAAAAAAAATCAGGTGAATAAAATGAGTAAAAACAATACGTCTCAAAGCAGTGAAAAATTCAAATCAAAAATCGGAGGACAGGCTCTTATCGAGGGAATCATGATGCTTGGTCCTGATACGGGAGCTATGGCTTGCCGTCTGCCGGACGGAAGCATTGATCTTGAAACGTGGGAGGAAAATAACGGCAAAAACGCTCCATGGTATAAAAAAACACCTATAATCAGGGGCTGCTGTAGTTTCGTCATATCTCTTGTAAAAGGATATAAATATATGATGAAATCTGCCGAAAAGCAGATGCCCGAAGAAGAGGAGGACGAAAAAGAGAAATCGGGGTCTGAATCAGATAAGGGTGAAAAGGATTCTTCATCGGGAATATTTGATATTTTTATGTATATCGGAGTAGTTATCGGTCTGGTTCTGGCGGTTGGACTATTTGTGTTTCTTCCAAAGTGGCTAACGGGATTTATTCCGGGAATCACGGAACACCGCATTGTACGTTCTATTGTCGAGGGCGTAGTAAAGATAGCCATTTTCGTGGCTTATATGGCTCTGGTAGGACTCATGAAGGACATCAGGCGCCAATATATGTATCACGGTGCAGAACATAAAACAATAGCCTGCCATGAGGCGGAGCTTCCTCTTACTGTTGAAAACGTAAGAAAACAGACAAGATTTCATAAACGCTGCGGAACAAGCTTTATTTTCATTGTTCTTATCATAAGTATTTTCGTAATGTGTTTTGTTCCGTTTACCGTAACATGGCAGAGAATCGTTGCTTCGCTTGTACTTCTTCCGCTTGTAGTCGGAATTTCCTACGAATGCATCCGACTTGCCGGAAATAACGATAATGTTTTTACGAAAATTCTTTCCGCTCCCGGACTTGCCATGCAGAGACTTACTACCCGTGAGCCTGACGACAGCATGATCGAAATTGCTATCGCCGCTCTTACTCCCTGCATCCCCGAGGATAAGGAGGAGGACCGTTGGTAAGCCGATATGCTCTGTTTGAGCAGTGCCGCAGCATTCTCGAAAAAAAGAATATAGATTCTGCGAGATTTGATACTCTCTGCATTTTTCAGGATATGCTGGGCGAGAGAAATCCTATTCTCGTCACAGACAAAAATAAAGACGTTCCGCCGGAGCTTTCCGACAAGATAATGGAACTTGTCCGCAGAAGAAGCGAGGGCTATCCCTTGCAGTATCTTCTCGGCGAATGGGAATTCTATGGTTATCCGTTCAAGGTGGGGAAAGGAGTTCTTATTCCACGTCCCGATACGGAAACGCTTGTGGAACATACTTTGGCGGCCTGCCGTCAAATAGAAAACAAATACCCTAAAATCATAGACCTTTGCAGCGGCAGCGGATGCATTGCAGTCACGCTGAAAAAAGAAATTCCCGAAGCCGAAGTTTTTGCTGCTGAAATATCGGATGAAGCAATTAAGTATCTGAAGCAGAATGCAGAACTTAACAATGCCGATATAACGATTATTCAGGGCGACGTTCTTGATGAAAAGCTTCAGCAGAGCCTATTGGATTTCGACATAATCGTAAGCAATCCTCCCTATCTTACCGGAGAGGAAATGCAGGAACTTCAAATGGAAGTCGCTTTCGAGCCGGAGCTTGCTCTTTTCGGAGGCAATGACGGTCTTGGATTTTATCGCCGGCTTACGGCAATGTGGAAAAATTCGCTTAAAATAAGCGGATATCTTTTGTATGAATTCGGCATGGGACAGCATTCGGCTGTCAGTGAGATCTTAGCGGAAAACGGTTTTACAGATATCACGCTCCAAAAAGACGCAGCAGGAATCATAAGAACGATCTCAGGTAAAAAATAAATTCATTTATACTAAACGGAGGAATAAAGATCATGGGAAAAAAGGAACTTGCAAAAAAGCCGCCCGTAGTTCAGGCAACGACTAAAGAGGATAAAAAAACTGCTCTTGAGGGCGCTTTAAAGCAGATTGAAAAAAAATATGGTGCAGGAGCGGTAATGCGTCTCGGACAATCCAAAACTCTTAACGTCGACGCTATTCCGACAGGCTCGATGACTCTTGATATGGCTCTTGGAATCGGAGGCGTGCCGAGAGGAAGAATCGTTGAGATATACGGTCCTGAAAGCTCTGGTAAAACTACGGTTGCACTTTCTATTATTGCTCAGGCACAGAAAATGGACGGCGAAGTCGCTTTTATCGACGTTGAACACGCTCTCGATCCGGTTTATGCTCAGGCTCTGGGGGTTAATATAGAAAATCTTCTCGTTTCTCAGCCGGACAGCGGCGAGCAGGCTCTTGAAATTGCCGAGGCTCTTATACGTTCAGGAGCAATTGACGTTATTGTTCTCGATTCGATCGCTGCTATGACCACAAGAGCCGAAATAGACGGCGAAATGGGCGATCTTCACGTTGGTCAGCTGGCAAGACTTATGTCTCAGGCTATGAGAAAGCTTACGGCGGCTATTTCAAAATCAAACTGCGTTGCAATCTTTATTAACCAGATTCGTGAGAAGATCGGGGTTATGTATGGCAATCCAGAAACGACTCCCGGCGGAAGAGCGCTTAAATTCTATTCCTCTGTAAGAATCGAGGTCAGAAAGGGCGAAGTAATTAAATCCGGCAATGAAATTATCGGAGCTTCAACAAAGTGTAAGGTCGTTAAGAATAAGGTTGCCCCGCCGTTTAAGGAATGTCAGTTTGATATGATGTACGGTCAGGGAATTTCAAGAACCGGAGAGGTTCTCGATCTTGCCGTTGATCTTGAGATCGTGAAAAAAGGCGGTTCATGGTTCAGCTACAAAGACCAGAAGCTTGGTCAGGGACGTGATAACGTTAAGGAAGTTCTTAAAAACGACGAGGCTCTTATGAAGGAGATCGAAGAACAGATCCTTGCCCGAAAGGACGAGCTTCAGGCTATCGCTCCCAAAAAGGAGAAGAAGAGCAAGAAATCCGGAAAAAATTCTGAGAGCGAATTTTCAGATGATTATTCAGACTCTTCCGAAATGTCCGAGGAAAACGGAGATTCTATGGATTCCAGCGATATTCTTGCCGATATTGAAGAGGATTTCGAGGAATTTACTCCTGTGGACGAATAATTTATGGAAATAACCTCCGTAGCAAAATATAAAGGCTCGACATATGAGGTCGAGCTTGATAACGAGCGGAAAATCTATCTTCATGCCGATATTATTGCGGATTTTTCCATACGCTCCGGCATGAAGCTTGAACGGGATGAGCTTAGAAAGGTCATTTACGCTTCAAATTTCAGAAGAGCATATCAGCGTGCGCTGTATCTTCTCGATTACAGAGACTATTCCCGCAAAGAGATGGTCGATAAGCTCGTTTCAAATTATAAAAACGAATCGCTTTGTATTGCGGTTGCAGATAAATTGGAGAAAAACGGTATTATTGACGATGAAAGATATGCCGAAAAGCTTGCAAGAAAATTTGTTGAAACTAAAAAGTTCGGCTATCGCAGAGCAAAGCGTGAAATAATAAGAAAGGGCATAGGCGAATTCACCGCCGAGGACGCTCTTGAACCATACGCCGAGGTTTTCGGCGAAAATCTGATGACGCTTCTTGAAACGAAGCACGCAAGGTTTCTTACCGATAAAACCGACCGGAAATCTGTTGAAAAGGTTAAAAGTGCGCTGGTAAGATACGGTTACGGTTTTGATGAAATAAACCGTGCGGTCAGAGAATATTTTGAAAGTTATCTGGAGGACTGACAAATGCCTGTTAAAGTTGGAATGGTATCGCTTGGATGTTCAAAAAATCTTGTTGATTCCGAAAGAATGCTGTATAAGCTGAAAAGCAGGGGATACCAGCTTGTTACCGAGCCGGGACTTGCCGATGTTGCCGTAGTCAATACCTGCGGATTTATCCAGTCGGCGAAGGAAGAGGCTATCGAAACTATTCTTGAGCTTGGAAAGCTTAAAGAGGACGGTTCGCTGAAAAAAATTATCATAACCGGATGCCTTACCGAGAGATATAAAGAAGAAGCGGCAGAGCTTTTCCCCGAAGCCGACGCTGTTATAGGAATCGGAAATAATAAGGATATTGTCGATGTTCTCGATCATGTTCTTGCCGGAGAAAAGTATGTGAATTTTGCTCCTAAGCTCGACGCAGAGCTTACCGGAGAGAGGATCATCTCAACGCTGCCGTTTTTCACATATCTTAAAGCCGCCGAGGGATGCAGCAATTGCTGTACTTACTGTGCAATTCCCATGATAAGAGGAAAATTCCGCAGTGTTCCTATGGAAGAGCTTATAAAAGAAGCTGAATTTCTTGCTGAAAACGGTGTGACTGAACTTGTCGTTATCGCACAGGATACGTCACGCTATGGCGAGGATATTTACGGCGAATCGAAGCTGCCGGAGCTTCTTAGGCGTCTTTGCCGTATAGACGGTCTTAAATGGATAAGAACGCTCTACTGCTATCCGGAACGCATCACGGACGAACTTCTTGAAACTATTGCAGGCGAAGAGAAGCTGGTCAAATACCTTGAAATTCCGATACAGCACTGCGACGGCGATATTTTAAGCCGTATGAACCGCTGGGGCGACGAAGAAAAGCTGGAGGCTCTCTTTACTCACATAAGAGAAAAAGTTCCGGGAATAATTCTGCGAACCACTCTTATAACAGGTTTTCCGGGAGAAACCGAGGAGCAGTTTGAAAGACTTGCGGAATTTGTTAAGCGTGTCCGCTTTGACAGACTCGGATGCTTCGCATATTCCCGTGAGGAGGGCACTAAATCATACGATTTCCCCGATCAGATAGACGAGGAAACTGCCGCAAGACGTGCTGATATAATCATGGAACAGCAGATGCTTATCAGCGCCGAAAACAATGAAAAGCTGATGGGCTGCGAGCTTGAAGCCGTTGTTGAGGGATTCGACAGATTCGGCGAGTGCTGGTTCGGAAGAACTGCCATTGATGCGCCGGATATAGACGGAAAGGTCTTTTTTACATCAGAAAAACCGCTTGAAATAGGCGAATATGTTAAAATTAAAATAACCGAAGCGCTTGATTATGATTTGATCGGAGAGGTGATCGTTAATGAATCTTCCAAATAAGCTTACGCTGCTGAGAGTATTTTTAATTCCGTTTTTCCTGCTTTTCATATATCTGAAAATGCCGTTTCACTATCTTATATCTCTTGTGATATTTGCGGGAGCTTCTATAACCGACGCTCTTGACGGCAAAATTGCAAGAAAAAATAACCTTGTAACAAATTTCGGAAAATTTCTCGATCCGCTTGCGGATAAAGTACTCGTTATAGCCGCCCTGACTGTTTTTGTCGAGCTGGACGACGTAAAAATGGGAGCTATTCCTCTTATCATAATCAGTGCAAGAGAATTCATGGTTTCCGGTTTAAGACTTCTTGCCGCAGACAGCGGAGTCGTTGTAGCGGCTGGAATATGGGGAAAGCTTAAAACTGCGTTTACAATGGTTACTATAGTCGGAGTGCTTTTCTGGCTCAGCCTGTGCCACGATTTTGACCTTAATATTGCCTGTGGAGTAAAATCTGCCGTAGATAACGTTGTGATCCCGATTCTTATATGGATATCGACAGCTCTTACTATTTTATCCGGAGCAGTTTATTTAAAGGGCTACTGGAATCTTATCGATTCTGATAAATAATAACATCGTATTTATTTTGTTCATATGTATGAGGTGAATTTTGTTCCGTTGCTTCTTGCTGAGGAGAGTTATCCTATGGGCATTCTTCCCTAATAATTTCAAATCCCATATTGGGATTTGAAATTATTAATACCGGTTTTCCAAAGGGCAGCGTGACGCTGCACCCAATCACGGGATTACTGCCCATAAAAGATAGAAGAATACGTCGCTCATTTTACCATAATAATAGATTTTCCAAATGGTTATCCGTCCTTGTGGGGATACGGGAACGGAGTCCCCTTACTGCATATAAATAAAGTAAACAACCGCCGTAATTGTATTAACAGGGAGGAAAAAGGATGAAGAAATGCGCCGGACAGATAAAGTATCTTGTCGCTATAAAAGAGCTTTCGGACGTAAACGAATGCGTTCGCTGTGTAAATATATCTCATCATCTTGGGGTTTCAAGACCAAGCGTGAGCAAAATGCTTCGGTGTCTCGCTAAAAACGGACTTGTTTACGAGGATTTCTGCAACAGCGTGGTTCTTACACCGGAGGGCGAAGAGGCTGTCCGTGAGATTTTTTCGACCTTTAATGAAGTTTATATATTTTTTCACAGCTTTCTTAAAATCCCCTCCGACGAGGCTCATGATCAGGCGATAAAATTTATTATCGAATTTCCGAAAGATACCTGTGAAAGGCTTAAAAAGGTTGTCAGAAGAACTGTGAGTAAAAAAGGATAATTTTTAAGACAACTCCGCACAAAGCTGTTAGACAGTCTTTGTGCAGTGTTGCCTAATGCTCTATACCGATAAAAAGGTATGGAGCATTTTTATTGTCTTGATAAAGAGAAATCCGCCGCATCCTTTGTGAATGCGGCGGACCTCATAAGGAGGTTGTATTTATTTTCTGGATTTCAAAGTTAAGTTATCAGCTCTGTTCGCTGACGAAAATAGAAGCACGGTTCTGAATCATTTTTGCGGTTTCTTCGGCTGTTTTTTCGCCGTTGAAAAATGCCTGTGATTCTTCCTCTATTATCTGTATAATATCTAACGAGTAACTGTTTGTGATTGTTGAAATGTTCTTGATGAAATCGACGATGTAATCTCTTTCTTCCTGAGTAAGAGGCTTAATGACGTATTCCTTATCGCCTACATAGTATGTGTCGTCATACTCAGTTTTCTTGCCGTTTTCGTCTGTCCAGTAGGGACGGGACATTGCTTCGTTTGCCATTTTTTCAAATGCTGAGACACGAACAGGGAGTTCCCAGCTATTTTTTGAGTAATAATCATCCGAGAAGAAACCGGAGATAAGATTCCAGCAGGCTTCCTTAGAAGGAGAGCTTTCAAGAATTGCAAAGTTGGCGTTAAGATTAATGGAAGATCCGCTGCCGTTTGAAGAAGGAGCTCCGACAAGGCTTATATCTTCTCCAAATTCTGCCTGTTTAGTTCTTGCGTAAGACCGGAAATCGTTGAAATAGAGCGATGAAAGAAGACATTTGTCATCACGGGCAGCGTTTTCTGTGTTGCCCCAATATTCCTGCATTTCCTCATCAGTAGCTGTATCCCAGTTTATAAGCTCGGACTCATTGGGGAAGCGGTCGCAGAATTCAAGATATTTGATAAATTCAGGAGAATCGAAGCTGCACGTTCCGTTTTTATAGTCAACAAATGAATCAGTGTTATAGCAAAGCATTGAGAAAACGTTTTCTTTAGAGGCGCTTGCTATAAAGTCCATTTTAGATGAAAGACCGTCATAGATCTCGACCATTTCATCAAAAGTCCAGTTGTCTTTATCAACATACTTCTTTTTTGCTCCCCATGTTGAAATACTGAACGAATTTGAAAGTGAAACGAGCTTTCCGTCTATCTCGCAGGCTTTAAGAATATTTGGCATGATATCTTCTCTTGAAAGACTGCTGTCGTTATCAATAAGCGGATAAAGGTCGGTAAATGTTCCCTTCGGAGCAAGACTGCTGATAAGCGAGTAATCAGAGCAGTATATCATATCAGGTTCTTTACCGGCCACGATATCCATTTTAAGCTGGTTAGCAGGAGTATTTTTTGTTTTTTCTGAAGCATCGTCGTATTCAAAATACTGGCTGTAATCTGTTATTCTGAAACGGTATTCGCTGCTTGATTTATTGAATTCGGTGATTTTTGCCGTAAGATCCTGATCGGGATAAAGAACAGCTATTGTTATAACCTTTGTGTTTTCAAGTTCGGAAGTATCTCTTTTGGTAAGACGGCAGAAGCTGTTTTCATTTGTCTGCCAGTCGTTGATATAAACAAGAAAGTCTCCGTTTTCAAGAGCGATGATAGAGCTTACATAATCGCCGTTTATATCGGAATTTATCCAGTTTACTATTTCTTCAGACTGTCCGTCTTTAAGGCCGATAAGAGCAGTGCTGCTGGAAAGATAAACGCTGTAGTCGCCTGTACCCTTTATCATAACGTTTGAGCCGTTGAAGTTATCAAGCTGAACAGATTCTCCGACCGGAGCAAGTGTTGACGGATCTACGTAACGTATCTCCGGTGAGTTTTCACCGTATCCCATAGCTGCGATATTGCCGTCAGCAGCAATGGAGATGCTGTTTATCCAGTTCATTCCGTCCAGTTCAAGCTTGCCGGAAAAAGTTCCGTCGGAATTCATGATGTAATATGCCTGATCCATACCGTTTGTTTCAACAATGAATTTGTCATTGCCGCATGAGAACATATTACCAATATAAACGCCGCCGTTTTCGTTTTCGTCTTCTTCGCTTATGCCGCTTGTATCTATGTCAGTTACGGAAAGCTGATTGCCGGAGTCGTCGAATGAATAGAGCGCATAAGATGTTTTTGCTGCCTTTTCCATGGCTTCATAGTCGAATTTTTCGGGATCAAAATCAGGTGAATTATAATCCGGAAGCTTGAAATCGCCGTAATCTGTAGTTGCTGCAAAAGCGTATATCTTTCCGTCGGCAACGGAGGTATTAACGTTAAGATAGCCGTTTTCAGGTGACGGAATATTGAGATTGAGTTCCTGAACGCTGCTGAATTCAGTATCCGTGATACAAAAAACAGGAGTGGTTTCATATGTTTCATTATCGTAATTGTAGCCTGAAATAAAGATTTTGTCTGCTCCTTCGATATAAGACATTTTTTCGACGTTTTCCATGTTGATATCGCAGTCGATTTCAACAGAGCGATAGGAGTTGTTGATAAGTTCGCTCGCCTTAGGAGCTTCCTTTTCTTTTTTTCCGCATGAAGCGGCGCACAATAAAATGGCTGCTGATGAGGAGATAGCCGTAATTCGGCTGACCATATTGTTTTTCATAAGTTTTTTCCTTTCTTGATCAATCGGTTGTTTTTGTATTTTTATGTAATTTATGCCTTATGGTGATTCTTACCTTATCAAAGAATCGTTCCACGGTATGTTTTATATGCTGTTTTTTCCGGCGCAGGAATCTTAGTCCCAGAAATGCAAGCCAGAGCGCAGTCAATATCGGGACGGCAAAGAGCCATTTTCTTGCTGAGTAAATGTATGAGAGCTTGAATTCGACCACTCTTGAAGCGTTCTCCCAGTAGGGATAAATAACGCTGTCTTTTCGGACTGCAAGATCGGATAGTTTTTTGAATGCCTTAGCTCTTTTTTTTGGCTCAAACCGTTCGCTGTTGCTGACGATGCTGACCATGCCCTTATACGGTTCGCTCAGAATGGATTTAACGGTCGTGTAAGCGAAGTTTTCAACAGGGTTAGGGATAATACATTCATAACAGGAAACTCTCTTAAAACCGCTGTCAGCAGCTCCGTCGGGATTGTCGGGAGAAACGCTGCCGTCTGCGCTTACCTGAGACGCCATATCGTAAGAGATATAAGCTCTCGGAGAGCTTCCGGCAGTTTTCTTTTCGGCTTCCGTTCCGGGAAGGTCGATAACTCCTGCGATGTAGAATTTAACGCCGTTTATGTAAATGTTCATTCCGGAAACTTTCTCCGAGCCGTAAAGCGCCCATGCAAGGTTTTTGTCAATGACTGCGCCGTCCTGCATGATATCGTCCTTGCTGAAGAACGAGCCGTCGAGAAGAGTAAAATTACGGAATGCGAAGAAGTCTCCGCCAACTGCGGTAAGCTCGGCTTCTGAACGTCCGCTTATATCGCATCGTATTGTGGCAGAACCGATCGGAGCGCTGTATGCGTCCGGAACGAGAGTTTTTCCCTCTTCCGGAGTTATCGAGATATTTTTCAGTTCGCCTAAAATCTGCGAGCGGACTGCGGAGACCGATTCGGTTGTAAAGCCTGAATCGTTTGAAAAGAAGCTGCTGATCTGCGAGTAATCTCCCTTTTTGCCGCCCCAGCGTTCGGCTGCATAATTATACGACTGCGATTTTGCCATTGAGCTTCCGACGGCGGTCAGTATGACTGTGCTGATTACAGCGAGAAGATTTATGGCAGCAATGATGATATATCTTATTTTAAATTTAATTTTCATCAGTGGCACACCGCCTTATTTGTCCTTCATGCGAACCTGATCGCCGGAGGAAACAGGCTTGCTGGCGGCTGTGATGACGTAATCGCCCTGAGAGATGCCCCCCTGAACTGCGCTTGAAACTTCATCCGAGGCAACGACCTCAACGTTTACTCTTCGAGCGTAATAGCGGTTTCCGAAAGGCGAGCTTTTGGATTCTACCGTAAGAACGAAGCTGCCGTCCTTATCCTGATAAACTGCGCTTTTGGGAACGAGAGCATCATAACTTCCGCTTCCGCATGGAATTGAAAGGTCGATAGAAGTTCCGGAATCGACGTCGCCCGTAACTGAAAAAATGAGAAAGCGATTTTTCGAGCCGGCAGTTGTATCATTTTTTATATCTGTAAGAACGGCTTCAACGTTTCCGTTCCAGTTATTAACGACTTCTGCCTTGACTCCTGTTTTGATTTTTTTAGCTTTTTCGGCGTCAACGCTTATCTTAACGGTATATCCCTCTTCGGCGATATCAATAACGGCAAGCGGAGAGTCGGGGGTTGTAGTATCGTTAGGCTGAACGTTTATCATGCTTACAACGCCGTCGTATTTGGACTTAACCTCGGTTGAAGCAGCAGTTTCTTTAAGCTTTGCGACCTTCTTTTTCTGTTTTTCTATATCTTTTTTCTTTGCTTCAAGGTCGAGATTTGAGATCTGTCCGGTAATATTATCGGTTTTCTGAGTTTTTTGAAGAGCGATCATAAGATCGTCCAGAGCACGCTGTTTTGCCTGAACATCGGCAACGCAGTCCTCGTAGCTCATAGAAGAACCGTCCATAGAGGATTCATATGCTTCAGTGCTTGCAGTAAGGCTTTCGATATTATTTTCGGCATCATAGAGCTGATTTGAGAGATCGTATCTGATGCTGCTTTTAGCGGAATCATATTCATTTTTAGCATTGTCTCTTATGGATTGTTTTGCGTCGGCATCCGCTTTTGCAGAAGCGACAACGCCTTCGGCTGCGCCTTCCGAAACTGCCTGTGAATATATTTCGTAAGCGGTTTTATATTCGCTGTCGGCATTCATATAATTGCTGCAAAGGGAAGAAAGGTTTCCGATATATTCCGGAGCTGCCGAAGAGTATTCGTCTGAATCTATAGCGGCAATAGTTGCGGTAAGCTTGCCCTGAACAGACGTCAGTCTTCTCAGCTCAGCCTTATCGCTGTTATACTGAGCCTTTGCCTCTTCCGAAACTGCCTGATTGTTGTAAGCTTCGTCACGCTTTGCGATTGCAAGAGTAAGATCCTCACGGGCATTTTTGATTGCCTGATTCTGTTCGGTATAATCGACAGGCTCGGTCAGAAGAGCCTTCTGGTAATCAAGCTCCAAGGCTGCAAGTTCTGTTTCAGCAGTGGCAAGCTCTTCGCTTTCCTCAGATTTTACCGTAAAAAGAACATCGTCCTTTTTTACTTCCTGTCCGGATTTTATATTGATAGTATCAATAATTTTATTCCCGTCAACGGTTACTTCGTAAGACTGATTTGATTCAACCATACCGCTTCCACGAACACGTTCCGTAAGCTTGCCGGAGACTGCGGTTTCGGTCGTTATCTCTGAAAGCGAGCGGTTCATTATCGTATTTGAGAAGAATGTGAGTACAAGCATTGCCGCAAGGAAAATGATTATCAGAGTTTTTATAATTTCTCTTTTTCTTATCGGAGAATAATCATCGCTGTCTTTTTTCTTTTTATCGTCGATTTTCGATGTGTTTTCTTTTATGTTTGTATTTTCGTTCATAGTTATCGTCTCCTTATCCTTTGATTCCGCCGGAATATGTAATTCCTTCAACAAGGTAATCTTCTCCGTACAGGAACATAAGTATTGTTGGTATCATGTAAACAACTCCCACCGCAAAGGCGAGTCCTATTTCGTTTGTGCTTATCTGCGAAAGGAACACCGAAAGCGGATGCAGGGATGAATCTTTCATAAGAATAAGCGGTTGTTCCACCATATTCCAGTAATCAATGAATACCAGCATTCCTATTGAAACAAGGGCGCTTTTGCACATAGGAAGATAAATTTTTGTCAGTATCTTGAATTCGCCTGCGCCGTCAAGCTTTGCCGCCTCAACATAAGAAACGGGAATTCGTCTCATTACTTTGGTCAGCAGGAAAATGCTGAATGGCGAGAAAACTGCCGGAAGTATTATGGCAAGACGGGCGAGGGTGTTTGAGCTGAATATTTCCTGAAGCTTAACAGCTATTGCCCATGATTTTTCCGGATCAGCCGTGTCGATCATTCCAAGCTTATCAAGAACAAGATAGTTAGGCACAATTGTTACCTGATAGGGCATCAGCATGAGGATTATGTAAATGAAAAATATCAGATTTTTTATTTTGCCCGGATATCTTGAAAATCCATATGATGTAAGAACGGCAAGAAGAAGCTGGAAAACCGTTATCGGAACAGTAAGTATGACTGAATTCCAGAATTTAAGAAGATAATCGGAATTGGTTATGAGAACCGCTTTATACTGGTCAATAGTGACTTTATCGGGAATGAATTTCAGATTAACGTTGTCGGAGATGAAAACCTTTTCGCTTCCGGACATATTTCCGAACATAGAGCCGTAGTTGGCTGATATTTCATTGGATGTCATAAACGAGTTGGCGATAGTCAGGACGGTCGGAAGGAGAAAGCTGATTGCCGCCGCTGCCGCAAAAATCGTTATGAGAATGTTAAATACACGCTGTTTTCTTTTTTTCGTCATCAGTTCTCCACATCCTTTCCGAAAATGCTCTCAGAGATAAGAAGGACTGCGATGACCACTATCATCACCAGCGAGAATAAAACAGCTGCCGCCGAAAGTTTCTGATAATCGAGATTATTGAATGTATTGTTCATAAAATGCTGGAGCATATAAAGCTTATCATAGGGATAATTTCCGGTGAGCAGATAAACCTCACGGAAAATCTTGAATGAATTGATAAGCGATAAAATAAGAACAAACAAAATAGTAGGCGATAGGTAGCGGAGCTTTATATGCAGGAATTTGTAAACAGTTCCTGCGCCCTCAAGGTCGGCAACTTCAATGATGTCTTTGGGAATACTGCAAAGAGCCGACATAAAAAGTATCATATTGTATCCTAAATTTTTCCATAGAAACATCATGATGATTACGATTTGACCTTTGGAAGATTTAAGCCAGTCTATAGGTTCTCCGCCGAAAAATTCGACTATCTGGTTTATTGTACCGTGATTATGGAAGAGAACCTGCCAGACAAGTACAACAGACGCAGTAGGAACCATAAGAGGACTCAGGAAAAAGGTTCGCAGGAGACTTTTTCCGGGGATATTTTTTTCAAGGAGAATAGCAAGTCCCAGTGAAAGAATTACTGCGAGAGGAACTGCAATGAGCGAGAATGCTGCGGTATTTGAAGCTGCCTGTTTAAATGCAGTATTTTCAAAAAGATTCCGATAATTATCAAGGCCGACATATTCTTTCATTATGGGATTATTTATCAGTGAATAATAAATAACGATTCCGAATGGAATCAGAAAGAAGATAAGAACTCCCAAAACGCTCGGAACAAGGCAGGCATTGCTGAAGATTCTTTCACGCCGTCTTCCGCATTGGTTTTTGCTTTTTTTCTTTTTCATCTGATCACTGCTTTCATTTTGTTCTATTATAATAAGTGTGTTTTTATGAGCCGTTCTGACAACGCCTTTAAAAAAGTTTATTATTTAATTTTGATGTGTATGTCACAATTTTTTATCCTCCATATATAAGTGATTTTAAGAAGGTAAAAAGACGAAGTTTTTATATATTTTTTTATTTTAATTAAATCGCGGTTTTTCCTTAGTCTTTTCAATTATTGATTATAATACTATAAAAATAGATTGTCAATAAATTTTGCAGTTTTTTTGTTTTTTCAATCCGAGATTTTTGCCTTAAAATCGGTCAACTATATCATACCAATATATAATGACTTTTCTGTGACTTTAAAATAACAAAAACGTCATTTTAAATTTTCAATGGAGAATATCATGAAGTTAAAACGGAGCATCATTTATTTTTTTCAGATGTAATATGACCGGTTTCTTTGAATTTTGGAAACAAAAGAATGATTAATGTTACAATTGTTCGATTGTTCACTTGATTTAAAAATAAATTTGTGCAAAATGACGTTTTTGAAATTTGCTATTGACATTTGCTTATAACCATGATATAATAATTACTGTTGAAACACAAGATTGCGGGTGTAGTTCAATGGTAGAATTCCAGCCTTCCAAGCTGGTTACGTGGGTTCGATTCCCATCACCCGCTCCATTTATTAGCAGCTTTGGCTGCTAATCTTATGTATGCGCCTTTAACTCAGCTGGATAGAGTAACTGCCTTCTAAGCAGTAAGCCGCTGGTTCGAATCCAGCAAGGCGCGCCAATTTATTTATGGTGGGTGTAGCTTAGCTGGTTAAAGCGTCGGATTGTGGTCCCGAAGACCGTGGGTTCGAATCCCATCTCCCACCCCAGATTTATAGGCATTTCCAAGCAATTGGGAATGCCTTTTATTTTGTTTTCTAAGATTTTTTCTAATATGGGATTTTTCTAATATAAAATATGTCCCCGCGATTGCGGGGACTGCTTATATTATTCTTCAAATAACTTCTCAGATTTCGTAAGCTCCACTGTCCAAATTTAAAATACGATTTAAAATTACACAATAACATTTAAAATCTTATTGACAAATTTAAAATTCTATGGTAAGATTTGAAATATAAGGCGGTGAAATTTAAAATGAATGAGATAGATTTAAAAAATATTGTAAAAAAGATTCAAAATGCTCAGGCAGAATTTCAAACAGTTGAGGTCAAGCGCAGCAAAACGCAGGCAACTGAAAGGCTGTTTGATACTCTATCCAGCTTCTCTAATCAGGACGACGGTGGCGTTATCGTGTTTGGTCTGTACGAAAACGAAGGATTTGCCGTAACAGGCGTTGATGATGTTCAGGAGCTTCAGAAAAGCGTAATGAACCAGTGCGAGCAGATGGAACCGCCTGTCCGAGCAGTCTTTACCGTTGCTGAAATAGACGGTAAGAATGTTGTTTCAGCTGAAATACCTCCAATTGATATATCCGAGCGCCCATGCTTCTACAAGGGCAAGGGACGTCTGAAAGGTTCATATGTGCGTGTAGGGGAATCCGATCAGCACATGAGCGAATATGAAGTATACAGCTTTGAGGCTTACCGAAAAAAGTATCAGGACGATATCCGACCTGTTGAAAGAGCAGCTGTCTCCTCTCTGAGCAGCGATAAACTGGCGGAATATCTGAAACTGCTGAAAACAGACAAGCCCAACCTCAGCAGCCTTGTAGATAGTCAAATACTGGAACTTATGAGCGTAATGCGAGAGGGCAAGCCCACCCTTGCCGCTGAGTTTCTGTTCGGACTGTATCCGCAGGCTTACTTTCCTCAGCTCGGTATCATTGCTGTATCAGTTCCCGGTACTGAGGTGGGCGATACAGATATCGACGGTTCACGGTTCATAGATAATCAGCGTATCGAAGGCACTATCCCCGATATGGTAGATGAAGCCTTACAGTTCGTTCGCAAGAATACCCGCAAAAAAACAATAATTGATCCAGATACAGGCAAGCGCAGGGACAAGACTGACTATCCTATCAACTCAGTCCGTGAGGCTCTTCTCAACGCCCTTGTACACCGTGACTACAGCATCCATACGGAAGGTATGCCTGTTCAGCTGAGCATATTTGCTGACCGCCTTGAGATAACAAATCCCGGCGGACTATACGGCAGGCTCACACTTGATACGCTTGGCAAGGTCCAGCCCGATACGAGAAATCCTGTCCTTGCAACAGCTCTTGAAGTTCTGGACGTTACAGAAAACCGATATTCCGGTATCCCTACAATACGCCGAGAACTGAAAGAGCACGGATTGCCGGCTCCTGAATTCCGCAACGAGCGTGGAGAGTTTACAGTTTGCTTCAGGCTTGGTGACGAAAAAGGCACTCAGAACGGCGATATTGATATAGTAGCATTCTGCAAGACTCCAAGAACCCGTCAGGAGATAGCCGAATATTTAGGGCTCAGCTCCGTCACTTACGCAATGAAAAAATACGTCCAGCCGCTTATAGACAACGGACGTATAAAAATGTTTTTTTCCAATACTCCGTCAAGTCCGAATCAGAAATACTATTCCGGTTCGGTTACGGCAAATTAAAATAAGCAGGCGCTCCATATATAGGAACGCCTGCTCGTCATTTATTCTTCATCGCTGCTGCCGAACAGGTCAGTGAAGCAGCTGGTGATATAATCCATTTCCGTTTTCTTGGCTGAGTCATCGCTGTGACTGTACACGTTAAAAGTCGTGAGAAAGTCCCCATGTCCTGCATAGTCCTGTATCTGCTTCATAGTGAACGCCGTGTTATTGGCAAGAAGACTGATACACGAATGTCTGAGTGCATGAAACTTAATATGCGGCAAGCCGTGTTTATCAAGGAGCTTCCTGAACTGAGCTGTTACTGTATCAGGGGTTATGAGCATACCGACGGCGTTAACACAGACAAAGTCCATATAAGCTTTAGTTTCACGAGGCATTATGTCCTGCTTCGCCTTGAGCGTTCTCAGGTAGTTATACAGAGCGTCGTTCATAGTAAAACTGCGGACGCTGCTATCAGTTTTCAGCATGGTTTTCAGTATGATCTCACGGGTACGTCTGCCTCCGACCTCTCCGATAATCTTATAAGTTCCTTTTGGAAGTATGCTTGAATCTCCGGTAACGACGCTTTGTTTAATATGTATCAGTCTGTTTTCAAAGTCCACATTATCCCATGTGATGCCGATTATCTCAGAACGCCTGAGTCCAAGCACCATAGCAAGTATGACCGGCGTTTCAATATATGAACCTTTAGCAGCTTTTGCCAGAGTATTTAGCTGCTCTGCGGTATAGTACTGAGTTTCACAGCGTCCTTTAGGAGGCTTGTCCACTACGTTCATTGGATTTTTGATGATGAAATCATTCTTCTCAGCATATCTAAACGCAGGTCCGATAAGACCTAACATTTTGTGTACAGTTTTTGGACTTTTGCCTTCACTCACAAGCATATTACAAAAAGCTTCAATGTCACGAGCTTTAAGATCCCGTATAGGTTTTCTATTCTGAAAATATGGCTTGATGTGAACCTTTAATGCGTTACAGTAATCAAAGTAGGTTGTTGGTGACAGCTTCGTCTTTCTCTGTTCGAGACAAAACTCAGCGCATTTATCAAGCGTCCAGTTTGCAAAGTCACTATCTACAATCCCGTCGAAACGGGCAATTATCTCCTTAGCCTTTTCCTCAGCCTTGCGCTTGTTTATCCTATTACCCTTAGTGTCAAGAGCTGTTATGCCTGTGGATAGCTGCTTCTGTTTGCGTTTGCCGTCGCTTTTTGTAATATAGAAACTGACGCACCACTGATCTGCAAGCTATAGTTGATCATTATTATTCCTCCTTATAGCCGCCTGTAACAGGCGGCTTTCTGAATATTGTCAGTTGTTGTAAGAGTCCTGATTCAGAAACTCGATTATGCTTATCTTGGGTATCTTGTGACGACGCCCGATACGAATTGAGTGAATTTTTTTCTGCTCAAGCAGCGTATAAGCCTTATTTCTCCCGATGTGAAGCATCTCACGCATTTGATTAAATGAAACTATATTGGGATAATCCTTGAATGTGTTTTCTATTGTAACCATAATTGACCTCCATTTTTGGCAAGTATACTTGACTTATTCTGTTAATTGTAATATAATATTTTCAGGAAGGCTCCATAAGGAGCCATTCCCGAATTCACTTATTCAACTGATACGTTCGCCCTGTGAGCGTGACGTTCTTGTTTTTGCCTTCGTGTTTGTTATAGCAAAGACCGTGATAGATGAATTGTCCCTGTTCCAGAACTGCAAGTGTTGCTTTGTCAATGCCTGTAAGTTTTGAAATATCAGATATATTGTTGGTCTTTGGACGGAAGAACACAAGCGTTCCACAATTACCTATTATCTTGCCGAGCTTGTCCTTTTCAACAGAAAATTCCTGAGAGGCAAGCAGCATAGATAAACGATGTTTGGCACCCTTTTTCAGAATAGTACTGATAGGACCGTCTTTCTCCAGGCAAAGATCCTCGATTTCATCAAGAATGACTGTGTAGCGTGGATCACGATCGTGCTGCTTGTATTCATATAAGCCAGCTAAAAGCATATTGATAAGTTGGCTGCTCTTTCGGATTCCGTCTGCCGAAGTTGATAGAATGACTATCTTCTTCTGTGAATCAAGAAATTCTTCCCAATTTTGTTCGTATGCGTTCAACCCTTCAAGATCGTCAAAAACCTCTTTTAGCCTGTCTTTGATTTTTTTCTGTTCAGAATCATTTTCATTGAAAAATTCCAGAGTCTCTGACAGAGTGTGTATTCTTCCGACATTGATTGCTTTGGATATATCTGAAAGACGTTTTTTCAGCACTTTACTCTGAATATCACCGGAGATATTTGCTGCAACTGAAAGGATGCTGAATAGGCGGTTCTTTTTTTCCGGAAGCGATGAACAGTTCTCAAGAGACATAAGATCAACAGGAACGCCATATTTACTGATATCCCAGTGCGAGAAGCATTTTTCAACTGTTTTGTGTGAAAGATGCTTTCTAAGCTCATCGGGAGAGAATGCACCTGTCTGATCGAAAATTATGATCTTTTTGCCTGATTCAGCTCTTATAACTGCTTGCTGGACAAGAAAATGCGTCTTTCCTGATCGTGTCTGACCGGAAATATACATACTCTCAGCTTCGTCTGTTGAATCGGATATAACCACACCGACTGCTCCGTTACATCCACTGACAGTTGCCATTGGTATAAATGCTTTCGAAAACTCAGAATTTTTGATAATATAGTCAGCAAATGTAATGGCGTTTATCTTTTCTATGCATTTGGGTGTGAGAATATTTTTGGGGAAACTGTAAACGCTGACGGTTTCCGTTACTCCTGGAGCAGTTTCAACATCAAGGTTACGTTTGTAATTGTTGTTGCTGTACAGTTTTCCACAGAATTTCAGTGCCGATAAAAGCTTGTTGCGTTTTTTTGTCGTTTTCATACGTGGTAAAATCCTGGTATCAATAGTTGCTGCTAAAATGTTGATATACTTGTCATCAAGAATTACCATTGGCTTATTTGAATCAAAATATGGAGACCTTTTTTGATTCGCTATGTCTATTATACCGGAATTAATACATTGTGAAATTACCTGTCGAAAATCATTGGTGATATTTTGAGCAGAATCTATACCTTCATGAGGATTGCGTTTTAGGAAACGAATGATTTCACGTAATTCATCTGAATTAATTAGTCGATATTCTCTCAAAATATTAGCAGTTGTTTGGATAAGCCGCCAGGTCATCCAGTATTCTGAATTAACTTCTGTTTTGGTCAGATAAGATGTCTGACTTAAAACATTTGTTATCAAGTTCTCGTTTACATCAGCATTGGTGAGTAGATGGATCAGTGCAGAATCAAATTCGCCGACCGCTTGTTTCAGCTTATCTATATTGTCAATATTCGGACAATCACTGAGACTGATAAAATATGTCGGAAACTCAGACGATATATTTCCAGGATTATCAGAGAGAATCACAGTGAGGTGACGGCTTCTGATCTCGTTTCCTGTGCAATTTTGCAAATCGTGAAGCAGGACATTAAGTCCAGTGTCGAGCTTCTTGCGGTCTTCTGCATATGATGTGTCCCGGAAGAGTGCTATACCGTCGTTGATGCTGTTCAGTTCCCTTTGAAGATTAGTTTTCGTGTCGATGAGAGGACAAACATTCGGTGAAAAATTCTTGTTCTTTATAAGAGCAATAACTGCCTTAGCATTTGATTCGCTCTTAGGTTCAACAATGAACATTTGATCTGGTACTAATCCAGCCAGCCCGTAGAATATAGTAAAAGACTTGTGATACGGACTGAGAGCAAGAATTTATATTCCCATACAGAAGGCAAGAGTTTAGCCAGAGCTTCGGCTGCCTCTGCCAATTTTTTCTCTGTGTGAATAAGCTTGCGTTCGAGGATATCGTTTGAATAATATTTTTCAAGGGTTGGAATGATTATCTTTGACGAAGCAAACGAAGTCTTGTTTCTTTCGCTTTCCTGCCAGCCGGAATGCTGCGGAAGTTGAAGAAATTTAATGTCATCACCATCAAGCAGTTCCTGAAAGAAAGCCAAAACAATATATCGATCAGGGCAGTCTTCATTGCGAGGGAAAAACGGAATATAGGGCTGGATATTGCGCCTGATAAAATCCTTGTATGGAATCGAGATGGGTATCGGATTTTTATTCCCGTCGCAGTCAATAAAGACATATAGGGCATCAAATGTTCCGTCGGGCTTTTGATCTACAATAAATTTATCTTTGAGCCTCATTTTTCCAACCCTCACCTCACGCCCATTTCGTTCGGTAACTGTGTAGACGTCTCCACTTTTTCTTAGCTTGCGAGTCTCAAAGGTCTTTTCCTTTTCTCCGTAAATGTTATAAATAACATTCCTGGGTTTATACCAGCTGTTGTTTATCCAAAGCTGGTCATACAAATATGGCTGATAACATTGGAAAGGCGAACTGCTCGACCAGAGATTGGGCATACAAATTCCGTAGTTATCAGGTGAATAAAATGAATTGAACAAAGTAATTCCTCCTTTTTGAATGTGAAAATTTTATTTCCATTATTATGTTAGCACAAATTATCTGTAAAGTATTTCCCCTATATTTTCCCTGATTTTACCATGTTTTTTCGGAGGTGCAAACAATGCCTAAACTTTCTATATCTTCATTTATTAAAACCTTGATGCCTGTGCTAAATAAAGAAAACACTCAGGAAGATGCTTTCATTTTATTATTTGATCCGGTATGCGATGAAAAAATGCCCGATATTGACTTGAGTTCAAAGAAAATAAGCAATATAATGAATGAGAAAGAGGATATTCATGAAGTAATACGAAAGGCTACAAATGGTTCTGAAGCAACAGAGAAAATTCAGAGTAATTTTGAAAAGAATGTTGTTCCTATTTTAAGAGAGCCTTTATTAGATGATTTATTGCACCAATACTCGCAATTGATTAAGAACGATAATGATATTTCCCCAGTGAAAAAGACTGAACTCTTGAATTCTCTTCAAAATAAAACCGTTGGAGAATCCCTTGCTGAACTGTTCATATATGTAGTTAATATTCCTTTCAAGAAACATGATGTATTCCGAAAAGTACATTATTGCAGTACGGCAGTTAATGCTAATGAGTATGACAATGTGCTTTCGGTTATAAAACAGCAATATGGTGCATATGCAGATCTGGATAAGGGAATTTCTAATAAAGAGCTTATAACCGGTAAGCTTTATAAACTTACAGTAAAATGCTCATTAGAGTCGGCAATTGTACGCAGGATTTATATGACAAACGTAGAGTTTGAATATGCAGGCATAAAATACAAGGCTGCAACTTCGTGCAATAACTGGTTGTCACAAAGTAAGCTGGATAACATATTGAATGCAGGGACGTCCACTTTAACGTTGATATTCGATGTATTGAATAAAGAGAATGGTACAATACATATTTATTTGATAGGAGAATTGGATAAATGAATGAATATCTGTATTATTACATGATTGGTGAATTTGCTGCTGAACTAATGTTGAAAGGTTATATTCAACCGGATTTCAAAATTGAAAATATAGGAATAGACATAAATGAAAATAGGCTAATATTTGTGGATTATGCAGATATGTTTATTCGTAAGATTCCGGATGATTTGGACGAGAACCTGCTCCGCCAATTGACTGAATCACTATTTTCACTTGTGCGTTCTATTGATAACTATAAATACATTAGTATTATGCGAGCAGGCTTTACTGCGCGCGGAGGTATATTGGCTGATATAATATGGCAAAATCTGGCTAACAAAGGTTTTACCTCGTTATCTTATAAGGAAATATTCGACAACAAACTGAATTATTCTGCAATTGATGATCTTACCCTTGAGATTACGACCAAGCAAATAATTCAATGGAAAGCGATCCCTTTCGATAAAGTTAAGATTGGAGTATTACCAAGTTTGATTATTTTTCTTAATTCAGATATACGAAAACAAACGCCATCAATTTCCTTATACTATCTTGATCGGATGTATTATAGCAGATGTTATAATAAGTTAGCCGAAAAGGATTTTGATGAAGACCCTATTCTTATAATGAATATGGGAATGGCAGCATTTAGAAATAACAAAAAGTACTGCGCCTTTGGTTTACTTAGCAAATGCATTGATATGACCCAGATCAATTCTGAGATAAATAAAAAATGCACAAAGGTGTTGAATAAACTCAGACACACGAAGCATTTGTCTCCGGCGTTGAAAAAGCTGATACTTGATTATGTGGATCACGAATTATTCGAGTTTTTGTGGATATTAAATGATGTGGATGCGTTTGAGCATCAGTTATCCGAGATATAGACAGCCTTTTATATTACGTATCGTATAAATTTGCTGTTCACTAACAAACAAAACGCGATGAACACCACACATTGAAATTTATTTCTTTGATCTAAAAATTTCAAAATTTTCTGTGTTTACGTTTTTTTAAATAACCAACTTGAAAAGTCATTAAAAGCCCACTTTTTTCTTCTGTTTTGTAAGGGAATTTTTTCAAAAACGTAATTATGAAATTTTTTTGATATTTTTCTGAGATGAATCAGGAAAGTCTCTCATGTAGAAGACTTCCCAAGATTCTAAAGCTTTTATACAGTCTGTAGTAGTACGATTGGAAAATTCCCAGTTCTATTATTTCTCCTACAGGCTTTTTCGCTACTTTTCAGAACACCCTGTCACAGCACTCCTCATACAAACTCTCCCCGTCCTCAAACTTAATCGCCTGCAAGGTCTCACGGAGCAGGTCGGTATCCATGAGCATTTCTTCAATCTCATCGCAGGTGTAGCCGTATTCAAGGAGAAGTTCAACGTCAGAACTGTCCACTCCGTAGCAGCCGCAGTATGCTAATAACAGTTCTTCGTAAACGCCGTAGTACGGTTCATCATCGCCATACCAGTTCAGATATTTTGAACGATACAGCTTCGGCTCAAACTCAGAACGATTGATTTTGCCGTTTTCGTCGATACACAGAATATCACCCTCGACTACTTCTATCTTTTCGGAGGCGAATTTGTATAATCCGACTTTTTGCAGCGCATTCTTCATGATACTCTCTGTCGAAGCGTATATGTACAGTCCAAGCGAATCAAAGTGGAGCAGGAACATCGGATTATTCCCTTTTATAATGTATAAGGAATTATCTTCATCAAGCACTGTAAAAGTGAAGTTGCCCTCCACAGTCTCAGCCATATATTTTAAGCTATCGAAATTCAGCTTACCTTGCGATTCTATAAGCTGAACTGCCACATAGCTGTCAGTCTCAATATGAGTATTCGGTAGCTTTTTATCATGGCGAAGCTCTTTATCGTTCCAGAGCACTCCATTATGAGCGAACGCAAAAGAAGTATCTCCGGCAGTGCCGGAGAATGGATGATTGTTATAATTGAATTTCTCATTTCCCTGAGTTGTCATGCGAGTATGTCCCATGACAGCTTTTGTGACGTCAGGAATGTTAAATCTTAGCTTATGAGCAGGCTTCGGGCGTTTGTAAATCATAACTTTTCTGTCCTTGATATACGAGATTCCTGCGGCATCTGTTCCTCGTTCTTCCGCAGCGTTTGCCAGTGCCTGTGTAAGTTTTTTAGAGTTTTGTATGGAACGATTCCTTTGTAGTCCAGCCAGCCAAATAATGCACACATAAATTATTCCTCCTTATCGTCGCTGAATGGTAAATCCAGTATTGTTTCGGTTGCACTGACTCCGCCAAGCAGCAGAGCGATGAGTCCAATCACTTTTACAATATTTTTTATGTCCTTCTCCGTCTCCGGATCAACATCAAATAAGTCCGATAAAAGTCCCATTTTACATATCCTCCTCTGAAATAAATTCGTCATTTATGTAGAGCTGCCTTTCCTTTAAATACTGGATCAACTCCGGTTCTTTCAGACGGCGAACAAACTCAGACCACGACAGCTTGTGCAGTTCCTCTTCGCTGTAATAAAGAGCAGTTTCAATGATAGCGTTTACCAGTTCAAGCGTTGCAATAAATGTGCTGTACTTGAGCGTACCTCTGAAAAGGCGGAACTCTATCGTTGAATAGTTCATGAGATTCACAGCGGCATATCGTCCGTTGCCGCACTTCTTGGCCTTATCCATAATTGCTTTTGGTGAGCTTTCATAGCCGTATCTTGCCGCCCAGCGATTCATTGAATACTCCGACCTGCGGCTGAATTTCAACAGCTCGTTCCAGTGATGTTCCACGAAGTATAGGATACGGCTGATAACTTCCTCCTGATCGTCACGATCTTCCCCAAGGCAGTCACGGTTGACATGAATGTGCAGTCCGCAAGTTGAAGTCTGATGCGAACGATAGCCGAGAGAAATAGCTTTCCGCATAATATCCTCCCAGCAGAAAGCTTTGTGAAAATCCAAAGTCATCGGGTGAGAAACAATTTCCATGCCGTCGTCAAGACTGCCGTCGGACTTGATGTAGATATGTTCGTCACTATCGTTGGCAATATTCAGCAGATTTTCAGCATAATCATCGTCCTTGCCTGCTCCATCAATTTCCAGTTCTATGCCAAAATAACGGTCGCTGCTGCCGTAGAAAATCGGTTCCGGTTTATAGCTGTAATCATGAATGTTTCGACATTTGTCATGTTCCTCGTCGTAACAGTCATGGCAATAATCATATCCGTTCAAGTGGTATGCATCGTCCTCATGGAGCAGGGCATCACAGCATGAGCAGCGAGTGTAGTGGTTCTCATAGCAATGACAGCAGAGATTTGTATATTCATCGCCGTATGCGTCAGCTTCCCAGATAGTCGCTCCGCACCTGTCGCAAACAACGGTATATTGGTCAGCGCAGTCCTGGCAGATTGGCTCGCCGTTGACCGTGTCGAAGTCCTCGTTCTCAATTATAACTCCGCAGTGGGAGCAGATTATTTTGTTTTCTTTCATTTTAAAACCTCCGTAAATAACGTAAAATAGCCGCCCACGAAGGGCGGCTATAACTTTAATATTCGCTTGCAAGCAGCATTGTTGAGTGGTCTCCGTCATCAATTATATACAGCTTTTCTGTAATTGGAGCATCCGACGGAATGAGATACTCCATGCGATATTCAGGCTCTTCCGAGCGGTGCGTAATTCCCTGCATAATTCCTACAGGTTTCAGATCAAAGATCTGCAAGTGATCTCTTGGCTCAGGCAGTCTATCGACACACTCCCACAGAAAAAGCTGTAATTCCAGTGGGATTGCGCTGTCTACTCCACAGGTCAGATATCGGCTGTTATTGAACATTTTGATTCTCCTTTCATGTAATTTGATTGATGATAACAGCTTTCATCAAAGTAATAATATATATACGGAGAATCAGAATAATCGGAGGAGGCTATAAACATGCAAAAAATATCAATTGATATTATGAATAATTATTATTCATAATAATTATATACATATACAAAATTGAAATAATAGGAGTTTATATTTATAATTTCAATAAAAATTGATTTTTTGTACTACATATTAATGAGAGCGTAAGCGGCTTGCTATTTATAGAAATATTAGTAAATTATGATACCAAATAACCATAACAGTATAAATTATACAGTATATGGAAACAGTTCCTTTGGACTGATACTCGTCAAGCAGCTCCTTAACATATTCACGGTTGAGATATGTTAATCCTGACTTATCAATATTCTGATAAATGATCGAAACATTTAATTCGGGCTTTTCCCTTAAAGCGCCATATAACATAAAATTGATTATATGATTCATGATCTCCGTTTTATTGACAGATTCTTCAGTATACTCATATAAGGCAACACCGCACAAAGCACGCCTGACGGCTTTGCACGTCATCTGCTGCGCCCGAAGGAAGTGAATCTCACCTGTTGGTTCGGTCGGTGCTTCTGCTGCGCAGAGGTGTCCACCGGACACCCGCACCCCTTGGGGTACATATTTTCCGTCATCTTACACAAAAATCCCTAACTGGGAACCGTCCCCTCTGTCCCTTCGGGACATCCTTGCCCAGCCCCTTTGTCGGCGTTGCCGACATTTCCCCATACTATGGGGAATCACCCACACTGTGGGGAGTCACCTTGACATACGTCAGTATGCCTGCAAAATTTTTATGCAATCTGACGTGGTCTCCCCTTGCAGGGGAGGTGTCAGCGAAGCTGACAGAGGGGCTGACCGACAGATTAAAATCTGACTGTGCATCTGCCGCACAATCTTTGTGCGGTATTGCCTTAAATAAAAATTAGATAGTTGCGGAAGTTGCAAGGAAAGACCTTGATGGCGTGCTGACGCACTCCGAGAGGGCTTGACGCAGCACTTTTCAGATTTCGGGGAGGTTTATTCAAAAAAAGCTTGCAATTAATATATGATTAGTGTATAATAAAATTGTGAAAATATTGTGAAATCAAGAAAAAATTCTTAAAGTCTGTTCAATTCGGCGTCGCCAGGACGAAAAAGTGAAAACATACTGACGACTCTGAGATACCGGACAGGCTCTGATTTCAGAAGGGTGGATGATAATATAATGAATAAAGGTTCAAACAAGCTTTCAGCAGGACTGGCGGCTGTTTCTGTATGCTGTTTTTCAGCGGCTGTTTTTTCTGCTTTGCGAACGCCTGCGGTATTCGGAGCTAATGTAAAAAATGATTATCTTTCTTTACAGGTTCAGGATGATACGGAGGAATCCGGATACGGTTCGTATATGTTGAAAAAAAACAGCGGAGATCCTGAAGATACGCTTACATATTCGCAGTTTTACAGTTCGTTTGCCGAGATTGATATAAACGGTTCTGTAAAGCTTTTCAGCGAAGGAAGCGTTGTCGAAAAGGCTCATAAAGACGGAAATGAATCTGTTGTTGCAGTACAGGATTTTGACGGAACGCAGATAACTCAGAAACTTTCATTTTCAACAGGAAATTCAAACAAAAAAGATATGCTCAAAATAGAATATATCGTTGAAAACAAGACTGATGAAAATGTAAATGTGTCCATACGGTCAATAATTGATCCGACAATTGCCGGAACAGAAAACGATCCTATTGTTATCGGAACTCAGGAGTACACAACAGAAACTTCATTTACAGGAAACGATATCCCCAAAGAATGGTTCATATATGATGAAAACGGCGGAATAAAAGCTTACGGAATCACTTCCGGGGGCGGTCAATCGCCTGATTCCTTTGATGCAGCCGACTGGGAGAATCTTTACAATATGCGCTTTGATTTCACTGCGGAAAAAAATATAAACGACAATGCCGTTGCTGTTTCATGGAATAATAAAATGCTGAAAAGCGGCGAAAATGTTGTATGCTCAACAAAATATGGTCTTTACGACGGGGAAAAAATAACAGCAGGTCCTCCGAAAACAGGCGTTAAGAGCTGTAATATTCTGGCTGCATTCGGAGTTTGCTCGCTTGCGTCAGCTATAGTATTCAGAAAAAGGAGGACAGATGAGAATGAATAAAATCATTTCAAAATTTACTGCAGCATTTCTTGCTTTCACGACAACTGCGGTTTACATTCCTCTTGAAACTATTGCGGAATCGTATGATGAGGTAAGCGAAAAAGCAGATATTTCTGAAAACTGCATAGCTCTTTATGCACATAAAAATATACGTCTGAACGAAAAAAATATTAATGTCAGCGGCGGAATTTTTAGTGGAGAAAAACTTGATTCCGTTCAGGAGAGCAGCAAAATTTCCATAAGCGGTCCGGAACTTTCGTCACAGAACGGCAGCGTATGTGAACTTCCCGATTATACAGAATATATCAACACTTTAGAACCGTATGATTTTGAATTCAGCGTCGACAAAAATATCGGCGATGCAGTTATTGATCTTACAACAAATTCTTTACGTACATATGGCAGTCTTACAATAAATCATGCCGTTATCAGCGGAACCGGCAGAATAACTGCATCAGACGATATAAAAATGAGTATTGCAGGTGATGATGAACTGGTACAGGCATTTATCATGTCTGAAAACGGGGATATTGATATCGACGCTGCAAATCTTGATTATAGCGGCATCATTTATGCTCCTGACGGCAAGGTGAAAATAAATGCAAAAAATATTAATTTCACAGGAGCAATATATGCTGACAGCATTGAGATAAACGGTACAGATCTTAATGTAGAATACAAGGATTTCTTTTCACTGAGATGCCGTGCGCACACGAGCGATACAGTTTATGTTCATAAAAATGAAAGCCTTATATTGAATGGTTCGGTTTCTTATCCGGATGCCGAAACCCTTTACAGGGTGACTTCTGCTCATGGTGAAAGCTGTAATTTACAAAAAGAGAATACGCTGACTCCGGAACTTTCATTTTCGGAATCCGGTGAATATACCGTAACCCTTTCCGCAAATTTTGAAAATAAAACAGTATCTGACAGCGTGAAAATTATCGTTACGGAAGGCCCTGTTGTTAATTACACTTCAGAAGATGATTTTTCTCATGGCGAGCTGTTCTCAGTCACCGGTTCCGGTGATGAACTGAAACTTGCAAATGCTGTAAACAGCGGAAAATCTACGGATAAAAAATATACTCTTAATGCCGCAAGCGGTATTGCCGTAAATGCTTCACAGAGCAAGAATGTTCTGAATTCCGGCGGTGACAAGCTTGATCTCAGTTACAATATAGAGGGCTACGGACAGCTTGTTACAAGTACGGGAAATGACGTCGTTTTATGTATTGACAACTCTGGCAGCGTTACCGCCGATATGAGGGAAACTATTAAGGAATCGGCTCTTCAGATAATTGAATCCATGGGTCCGAACGACCGTCTTGGAATCACTTCTCTTGACAGACTCAATACAAATCTTACATCTGATAAGGAAGCACTGATAAAAGCAATTGAGGCATACACTCTTGGCGGCGGAAGCGATTACGGAAACGGAATGAAAATCGCTATGGAGCAGATGTTTGATGAAGAAAGCGAAAAGCGGGGTAAGTATATCTTCGTACTTGCAGACGGCGAGAACTCCGGAGGTGACGATGCAGTTGCATTGGAAATGGCTGAACTTGCCAAAGAGAACGGAACTAAGATATACTCATTTGAGTCCAATCCTTTTTCATACGATTTCAGAGATACTTCCACAATGCAGGATATTGCTATCATAACAAACGGAGCATATAAGCTCTGTCCCGATCTGGAAACTGTAAAAACCTTTCTGCTTAATATGGCAGATTCAATCTATAATCTTGCTGCAAGAAACGTTACATTTACTACAACGGTAAAGAATGCTGAATGGATAAAAAACGGTTTTGTTCTTAATTCGGCTGATTCCATAGTCTATAACCCTGACGGTTCGGCAACTCTTTCATGGGATTACAGCACTTTTGAAATAAATCAGACTGAAAATATCGGAATATCACTTGAAACAGGTTTCCTGAATTCAACAGGATATGAGCAGATAACAACTGATACAAAGCTTATTTCATACGACTCAAACGGAACAGGAAGCGTTATCTATCTCGATGATATCATCGTCGGCAAATCTGATAACGCTGAACAGGGAAAATGGACAAGCAGCGTTTTCGACAGCAAAGTTGAAAATTGTTCTTGGTCATACGTTAAATGGAATGCCGATTATTATGGCAACTCCGCTGTGGACATTTATCTTTCAACCAGTAATGATGGTGTGAATTTCACTGAAAGTCAGCGTGTTTCAAACGGTGAAGAAATACAGCTTTCAGGACGATATATCAGAACTGAAATTGAAATGAAAGCCTCCGATGACGGTGCGTCGCCTGTATTGTACGATCTTACCGTTTATTCCGACGAATTTGAAATTTCAGATATGAAACAGGGCGCAGATGTCTCTATAAAAGGTGCGCATTCTATACCGGCAGGATCGCCTGTTACGCTGTGGCTGGATATTGATGGAAAATATGACAATGTTTCTGATATACAATGGATTCTCGGAGACTGCGAGGATATTACCGCAGCAGATGAAAGCGTTCTTAAAAGAACGGTGATCTTCAGGAATGACGGCGAACAGAGTATCGGTGCAGTCGTTACGGCCGGAGATATAAAAACCGAAGTTCATGTTAATATAAACGTTCTCCCCGAAGAATCATTATGGCAGGAAGTTGAAAAGGACGAGTTCAAATCTGTAAAAATGACTCTTTCGGATATTCCGGATTATGCAACGCAATGGAAAGAACCGCTGACATTCAACATAAACTTTGAAAATCCCGAACAGGTCGCATGGGTAAGAGCTCTGTATAAAAATGACAGGGCATTTGGCGAAATGCCAAGAATTGCTCTGATAGAGCCTGACGAAAATAATCGTGTAACCATTCCTCTGCCCAATTACAACCTTACTGAAACAACCATTACCGTTGACGCATTCGACTGGTACGGAAACAAGACCACTGAAAGCCATACCATATTCATGGACTTAACACCGCCCGAAATTTATCTGGGAGCTGACAAAAGATCGGTTTATCCGCTGAAGCCCGTTTTGCTGACGGTTACTGCAAAGGATAATCACGAATTAAAGGATATCGTTCTTACCTGCAATGACGAGAAAGTGGAGCTTGGTGAAGATCTTACTTATACTTTTAAAAGCAAGACTCCGGGCGAATACGTTTTCGTGCTTAAAGCAACTGATACCGCAGGAAATGTTTCAGAGCGCTCTTTAACTATTAACGTATATGAAGATGCCGCACTTCCGTATGTATATCTGAATACAACAGGAAGCGTTATAATCGGAAACAGCACTGATATCAAAGTGAATGCATACGATAATGAAACCGCTCTTGAATCTCTGGTTTTAACGGTATCGAAAGATGGCGGAGAAACTTCTGAAGCAGTCAATCTGAAAGCATCTGACGGTGTTATTGAAAAAGAAACATTATACAAATTCACTCCCGATGCCACCGGAGTATATGAGTTCACGGCAGAAGCAACAGATCAGGAAGGCAATGTGAAAACGGTTTCAAGAACTGTAAACTGTGTTGCTGATACAAGAGGACCTGCGATCAATATAAAACTCAGCAAGTCTGAAATACTTGCAGGAGATTTCATAGACGGTACTGTCAGCGTAAATGACGACGTTGCGGTAGATACCATTGAGTTCTTTATTGATGATGAAAAGGCAAAACTTGCTGAAGACGGCACATTCCACTATGTATCTGACGGAAGCAATGTTGATAAGAACGGCATAAAATATGTGAACTTCAAGATTATCGCAGCAGATACCAGCGGAAATTCCGCAACATCGACGGCTCGTCTTAAAGTTGAGCTTGAAGATACCGTTCTGCCGAATGTCAGCATATCAGCATCTAACAGATATGAATATGAAAATCAGAATGCATATATAACCGTTAATTCGTCTGACAATATCGGAATTGACTCTGTTGAAGTTACCGTAAACGGCAAGAAAACAGAACTGGACGAAAATAACAGATTCCTTCTTGATACATCAGAGATAAACGAATATGTTATTGTTGCCGTTGCAAAGGATACATCCGGCAACGAAAAGACAGTTGAAAGGACAGTTTCTGTTACTGATACGACAAGACCATCCATTAAGTTTATTCCCGATAAAAACAGCTACGACACAGGCGATGACGCACTGATTTCAGTTGAGGTTGCCGATAATTATAAGCTTGCTGCAGTAACTGCAAATATAGACGGCGAGGAAATTGATACAGGCAATAATTCATTTGAGTATACTATTAAAGACGCTCACGCCGGAAAGTACGTTATCACAGTTAAGGCAGAAGACGTTTTCGGAAACGTTTATGAAACATCATACAATGTTAATATCCGTGATACGATCGCTCCGACCTTAAATGCAAATGCCGATAAGGAAGTATACGCAAAGAGCGAGATACCTGTCATAAGCTGTGAAACTTCTGATAATGTCGGCGTAACAAGAGTTAATGTCAACATGGACGGCAGATCGTTAAACTACGATCTTGAAACAAATCAGGTTATTATGCCTGATGAAATAGAACCGGGCGATCATACCGTAAAAATCAAGGCATTTGACGGAGCAGGAAACGCTTCTGAAGAAGCTGTCGTTACGTTCTTTATTTCGGCATCTGATGATATAAAATGCCCTGAATTTGAGGAGATATCCATAGTTCCCGATATTATCCGTGTCGGCGATGAAGTAACGCTTACCGTAAAGGCAGCCGACGACAGCGGAAAGGTTATCGTTACCGTCAAAAAGGACGGAACGGTTCTTGAAGAAAACGCAGTTTCCGGAACTTATACATTTATTCCGGATTCTGTCGGTGAGATTGAACTGGCAATAAGAGCGGAAGATGAATCAGGAAATTATACCGAAACACAATGTGTAGTAAAGGTTTACAGAAATATCAGCAATCGCAAGATAGCTGTAGATGCTCCGTCAGTTGTGTCACCGGGAGAAAATGTCAGAATAATACTATCATCAACAGACGGCACTCCCTTTGATTCTATGGAACTTTATCTTGGAGATCAGGATATTTCAGATAATCTGATATTGAACAGTGACGGAACTTATAATGCTGAATTTACTCCTGATGCAGCAGGTAACTATTCTTTCAAAGCTGTCGGAAAAGATAACGACGGATATGTTACCGAAACGGCATTTGAGATTCAGTCGGCAAGCAATTATGAATCCGAGATACAGACGGAAGAAATGCAGAAAGCATTGGAGCAGACTCCTGAAACAATGCTGAATGATGAACTTATAGCTCTTGCACATAGCTTCAGTTCGCCTGCAGAGGCATATGAGTATGTTTATAACAATATAAACTTTGAATCATATATAAATTCCAGAAGAGGCGCAATAGGAGCGTATGAACTTAAACGAGGAAATGATTTCGATCAGGCAAGTCTTCTTATCGGACTTCTCCGTGAAATGGGTTATCCTGCTGTTTACGCAAAGGGTACGGCTATGATAAGCCGTCAGCAGGCTGCTGAACTTATGGCTTTGGACAATTTCGACGATGCATCGCTGATGATCTCAAGTTCGGGCAGAAATGCGAATATACTTAATTTCGAGGACGGAACATCATTTGTAAAAATGGACGAAGTATTCGTTCGTGTATATGTTCCGGCAAGCGAAACAGGCGAAACTGCTGAGGAACTTAAAGATCTGGGAGTATGGGCAAATCTTGATACTTCAATAAAGAGTTCAACGCTTAATGCTGATGAAATGCATCCGGCAGAAGAAAAAGAAGTCGATATGGCTGCGGCGCTTGCACAGAGTGAAGGAACTCAGACAGGAAATATCATAGCAAGTATTAAGAAGCTTGCTCCTGCTGTAACTGGAAAAACAGGTGATACGTCACTTGAAGAAATGTTTGAAGGTCCTGTAACGCTCACGAAAGAAGCAGAGTATGTTTATTCAAGAAATATAGTACAACAGTCTTTCAACAGACTTCCTATTGATTTACAGTATAACCTTTTTGACAGTTCAGTCGAGATATATAATGCTGTACCGGCTCAGCTTTCAGATACTGTACAGTTTGCAATTTCAAACGGAGTTTCAGGCAAAAACCTGGGAACATACAAAATAAGCGATATATACAACAAGCGAATGACTCTTGCCTTCAATGGAAATAAGGGCAGCGGAACAATTTTTGACATGAGCAAGAACGATATTTACAGCAATGCGTTCCTGCCTGCAATCTACGTTGACGGCGAAATAGTTTCTGAATATTCTTACAGAGAGTATGCAAATTCCCTGAGCGATTATATGGTTGAACCCGAAGATGAATATTATTTCTTCAAAAATAATTCATGGAGACTCGGAGAAAAATGCAGTCTTACAACAAGGCTTATTACAAACGGCCGTGAATCCACTTGGACGGATGATCTTACTATCGGAAACACATATGCCATGGTATATGATACGGGCGGCGTTACTGAATCCCAGTATTATGGAAGTCTTTACGGAGCAGCCGAGGCAAACGGCATAGATGTTTCTGATCCGGCCAATCCGAAAGAAGCCGGAAACATTGATGAGATAATCAATAATCAGAATTACTACGACGAAGATAAAATTGGTTCATATCTTGCATTTGCAGGCACGTATTATTTCATGAACTGTGATACGTACAGTTGTCTTGACGCAGGCTTCTCAAATATCGAACTTGGCTATGATACGAAGATGCTTCTTACATGCTATCATATCGGAAGCCGTGAAGAAACGATTACCGGCTATGCTACTACAGAAATTCTTCCCGGAAGATTTGAAGTTGATGTTAATTATAACAACACATACTGCACAAGCAGAACAGGTGATACAGACGCAAGAAATGAGCACTTGTTCTCAGCTTCATATATCGAGTCATATTTTGAAGGCTGGTTATGGGAACAGTTATTATGCAGCGAAGGTGCATCAACCGTATCTATCTTCAATAAAGCCATGAACGACGGCGCAGAACTTATTTGCATAAATGCTGATAATATTGATGAAATGCTTGCTGTTACTGATGTTGAACCGGCTGAAGAAAGCGAGATTCGTTCAAGTGTCGCTGACGGTTTAAGCGTTATTATTCCTGATAAGCGCACAACAATAAACAGTTGGAATGGAACAGGTTATATTATTGCTGATTTTGAAAATTACAATTCTTTTGTATTCAAAATCTCAGGCGGATTGAACGGTGGTTCTTCAACGGAAGAAACAGCGCTTATTGACGGTATAAAAAACAAGCCGGTAAATCTTGACAGAGTATTTACTTCTCTCTTTACAACGGCACAGTCGTTGTTCTATATTACGCTTGAATATAATATAAGCAGTGAGATCATGCCGGCAGCAAGTGCTCTTTCTGCTGCAAGCGGCTGCGGACCGGCTGCTGTATTCGTCGGAGGAATGGCTCTTTATGACAGCGCAAAAAGTCTTGTAGATACTATAAATTATCGGGCGGAAATGCTTGACAATTTCTATAATTATTGTGTTGGAGATCAGGAAGGCCAGGCTGACGCAACAATTGCTATGGTGGAACTTGTCTTTAAAATGGCAAAGAACCTCTATGACAAGGCACTTGGAGCATTCGAGGAAGAAAAAGATATTATGGAACAGGTCGAAGACGGCATAAATACATTGCTGGAAGATCTTTATGATGTGATCTGCGGCGGTGATGAGGAGGAATAATATTCCTGACCGCCAATTGTTCCGGATAAATATTTGATTTATTCCTAAGATCTATAAAAATATTTAAAGGCAGCACCATACAAAGCACGAATGACGGCTTTGGCGGTGCTACCTTTGCTATTAAAATATGCCGCAATAAGAGCCTGTATTCATAGGATAAATCACACGTCTTTTCGGCAAAATTTGCCGGCAACTGCGTTGAAAAAGTTTACCATACGGACAGTATGCTTTCACTTTTTCGCTTTGTTCCCGGCAAATTTATGCTCGAAAATCTGCGCAATTTCCCTATAAACACAGGCTCTAAGATCTATAGAGTTAATCTATTGCGGCACATTTATTTTTTAAATTTTATTAAAGGTTATTTTACATTTTGTACAGTGAATCCTATAAGAATAATTTTTAAAACCTTAGTATATATTTTCTGTATTTCTGTTATCTTAACAAGTGTAATCAGCGTGTGAGGTCAATTGTCGGAATCATTATTAAGGAATCACTGAATAAATCACGCCTGACGGCTCAGCACACATATTGCTTGCATATTTTCCGTTATCTGCGCCCAAAGGAAGTGAATCTCACCTGTCGGTTCGGTCGGTGCTTCTGCTGCGCAGAGGTGTCCACCGGACACCCGCACCCCTTGGGGTACACAGAAACTTCTTGACAGGCGACAGCCTGTCTGCGAAATTTCTATACAATCTGACAAAAAATCTGACTGCGCATTCTGAGCACTGGATTTAATCAGTGCTTCCTTAACACTATGTTCCAGGCGGCATTAATTTTTTTGACGTTTGCTGCAGTTAAAAAATCTCCCTATAATCAGTATTAAGCTCTCTGTAACAATACCCAGCATAATTGTTTCTGAAATCCAGTTTTTCATAAAAAATAAAGATATTACAAAAGCGATTGTTTCAATTAATAGTATAACTATGCTTCGTCTGCGATATATCAGTTTTTCTGTATCGTTCCACGGATTATTTTCTGCTTCGACAGGAGCCAGAATCCAAATTACAATCCCCGATAATGCAAGCAGAACAGCGGAAATAGCAGGATGAATGGGAATCCATTTTATAACAGCAAGCAGAGCTGCGATCATAATGGCTGAATTTATGTAGCATTTCATGGGACTGTCCGCATGATGCCCGCCTGCGTTCATTCGTAAGGGAATGTAGGATAAGTTTAGTAAAATGCAGGGAATCAGAAGTTTAAACAAGACTCCCAAAATTATCGTTGTTACAATATTCAGAATCATCATAGCCAATTGAAAAAATCCATACACATACACGTCTGCATTTGTTTCGGAAATAATTCCGGCGCTGATCAGCTTCCCTGCAAATTTTTCAGACAGGCGTTCCAGCATCAGGATTTATGCATCTTTTTGACTGCATCAGGCATTTTCGGCTGATAATGCCACCATGCACAAAAGTTATCCGCATTGAACTGTGCTGTCTTTTTTGCAGCGAAAGCCATACCTTTAAGCATTGCTTTTTTCGCATTTCTTTTTTTGAACATTACGTACCTCCTGTTCATTGATTTCAAGACATCTTGCATTTTCAGTATATCATTACAGGTTCAGAATTTCAATAGGTCTGCGCCAAATGGTCAATTTCTTACGTCAAATGGTCATTAAAAAAGGAAATCAGTCATTTGACCGATTCCCAATGTTTACGCTCTGTCTGTTGGCAGGGTGACTGATACCTGAAATATTTCACGTTTCGTCTTTACTGATACAACGCCTTCATATTTTTCTACGGTTTTCTGCACGTTGGATAATCCGATTCCCATGTGATTCCTTTTAGTGGAGCGCTTTTTCTGCAGAAGTTCTGCTCCTGTATATACAAATGTATTTGTAATTCGCAGTGCAATCAGTCCCATTTTCTGACATAATACAATCTGTATTGTTCTTGGAGCATCTTCTATTTCCATACAAGCATCTACCGCATTGTCAAGCAGATTTGAAAATATCGTTGTAATATCCATATCTGAAATAAATTTCATAGAGAAATCTTCAATGTCCATGTCAAGTTTAATTTGCTCTCTTTCACAGGTTGAGACAACTGTATTCAAAATGATTTCTAATATTTCGTTTTGATTTCTTATCCTTGGCTGCAGCTGTCTGGCTGTATCGGATAAGTCGGATAAATATTGTTCAGCTTTTTCACATGATTCCCCGGAAATCCATGTTTTCAATGCAGTGACATGACGATTGATATCATGTGCCGCTTCACAGGTAGTCTGATACATTTTTTGCAGTTCATGATACATCTGCAGCTGCATCTGTTCCCGCTGGTTCATCAACTCTGTCTGATGTTCTTTTTCTCTTAAATTTGATATCTTATTAAAAATATATATGATATACAGATCTAAAAATAAAAATCCCACCATAATCAGAAGCATTAAAAATCCTGATGATTTGCTATGCGTCACATGAGAAAAATAGCCGAATATACCAACTTCAAATGAAACCAGAAAAATATAAAATATAATTTCGTGCCAGACTACTTTGAAATGTTCCTTTTTCAGAATCAGTAATTTTGCCATTCTGGTCAGTATAATTTGTATAAGCCAATCCCATAAATGGTGATTCCACGCAAGGGACGTTGCTCCCATTGTTACGGATATCGTATTTTTATGAAATACTGAAACAATAATTACGCTCAGCGCATCCGAACATAGTGTTATCATAGAAAACAATGAAGCATAAATGAAAAGTGAGGATTTATTACAATTTAATAACAGACGTATTATTAAAAAGATCATTAAAAAATTGGTTATAAAATTCAGCGGTGATATCTTTAAAAACATGATCAGAGCTTTTACAATAATCCCTGAAATTACCATTACAGTTCTTCTGACCATATGCGTTTTTCTTAAAGGATATTTGTCATAGAGTAAATAAATGCAAAGGATAACGGTTAAAAATAATGTAATACAATCTAAAACATACGTCATATTTATAGTTCTCCATTCGTCATATAGCGATTCAATGCATCAAATACTTCCTTGTACTTTCTGCGTGAAATCAGAATTTCATCGTCATTTTCCAGAATCAGTTTTTTATTTTTTCCGTCAATCTTACGGATATGCTGTATATTTACTATGATACTTGGAGTCGGCATAATAAAGCAGTGATGATTTACGATGTTATATATATTTGTTATGCTGTCTTTGATTTTATAACTTTCCCTCCGAAGTCTGACTTCAACCGTTCTGTCCTCCAGATAATAGAAATAATAAATATCATTTATTTCAAGATAACGACAGGAATTATTTGTGTTCAGCTGAAAATATTCTTTTGTTTTGGCTTTGACACTGCGCTGATACTCCAGAAACTCTTCAAGAACTTTATAGATCTGTTCCGGTTGAATCGGTTTCATAATATATGAGAATGGATGAATTGTCATTGCTTTTGTAATATATTCCCCATACGAAGTTACGTAAATCAAGGCAACCCATTTGTTCCATGTACGAAGCCGCTGGGCAGTTTCTATTCCGTCTATTTTACCCATTTGTACATCCAAAAATGCAATATCTATGGGAATACTGCATTCCAGCAGATCTTCTCCGCAATAAAATGGCAGGATCTTGTACTCCATATTCTTTTGCTCACAAAAATTGACTGTCAAATTCTTTATCAAGTCTACTTGTTCTTTTTCATCATCTACAATTGCTATCCGAATCACACAAACCACCCCACTAAAATTATAATATCATATTCTTACAAATAAGGCAATAATATTTAGCGAATTTTGTAATATAATAGGATATAAATACTCACTCGCCCGACCGAAATGATCGGACATTTCAACATTAATTATTTACAGCTTCAAATCTGCATACAAAAAAATTTTCAGAAAAATTATTTTCGTATCTATTGAAATTTTGAGCATAATATTATATAATAAATAAAAGAACAACTGCCGGCAGCGAAATTGCAATGCGTAACTGCAACGTATTACTGTGGCGAGTCGCCATGGGTGTTTTAGAAATAAATCCATTATCAAAAGTTTCTCCACTGAATCAGAATTAACTTCGTTAATAAAAATTCAGCTCCGAAACATTTGAATGTTTTGTGCCGGCAGTTTGTTCTTTTTTTGGGGGAGTGAAAAGATTGGCAGATGTTGATGTTATAAAAATTTCCGAAACTATTGATATACCCGTTAAAAAGCTGTATATGCTCAGCAATGACCGCTGTCCTCGTCACAAACGAAAAAAAGCAAATGCACAAACTATCATACTATTATTATCTGCCGTAAACGAGGACACAAAAGCCGCAAACTCAATGTGCCGAACAGCTTTCTGAAAACGGTTCAGCGCAGGATACTTGACCATTATCTCTATAAGCTTGATGTGTCAGAATTTTCAACTGCTTACTGCAAAGGAAAATCTCTGCTTGACAATGCCTCTCCGCACATTGGAAAAGAGTATATTGTTAAGCTCGATATATCGCACTTCTTTGATAATATTGACGATGATATGGTATTTATGATAATGCGTCAGTTAGGAATGTCTGCGCCCGTAACATCAATGCTTACCAATCTATGCGTACATAACGGCAGACTGCCGCAGGGAGCACCCACATCACCGTATATTGCTAATCTTGTAATGAAACATTTTGATAAAAGGTTGGGAGCGTGGTGCAGTGAGAGAAAAATCAGCTACACCCGCTATTGCGATGATATGACCTTTTCAGGCAGTAAAGAGACGGTAAAAAACAGCCGTCTTGTAGGAAAAGTAAAGCATATGCTGTATCGTATGGGCTTTGATCTGAATGAGAAAAAGACCGTTTTTGTCAGTTCCTCTCAGCAGCAGAAAGTCACCGGTATAATAGTGAATGAAACACCGCATATTCCAAGAGAAATGCGCCGAACGATTCGCCAGGAAATATATTACTGTACTAAATTCGACATCACTGAAAGTATAAAGCAAAATGGACTTGATGTATCTGAAAAAGAATATCTTAGCTCCCTGCTTGGACGAATATCCTTTGCTCTGCAAATTGACCCTGCAAATGCTGAAATGCAGAATTATTTCAATACCGTAAAAAATTTAATCAGCAATTTAAATGCACGATCTGTTTAGGTCGGGCATTTTTTGCCTTAATGATTATCTACAGCATTTTGTAAATAATCTAACTCTCCGTAAGTATTGCTGATTACATCAATTCTTGCCATATCTCGCTTACCTACTGCGGTATTGCCTATATCGCCTTTTAAAAACTCAAACGCCTTGTTTCTTCCAATATGCAACATTTGCTTCGGCGATACAATATCGGGATACTCTGTGAAGGTATTTTCCATAGTCAGCATAATTCTCCTCCTTTTATAATTTTTTATTGACCTTATTTGTAATTTGTATTATAATGAAGGTAGAGCAGATAGCTCCCGAAGGAGCGACCTGTAGATATCAACTATTATCAAAATCCAAATCTGCAATGACAGATATAGGAGCGTTTATTATACCACCTGTAAGATCAATATCAAAGATAGAACCTGAGACGACAGATACATTATACCAATCCCCAAAACAATAATAGATAAAATGGCAGGATGAAATGCTGTCAGGCAAGGACTGTAAAAGTGAAGTTTCCCTCCACATTTTCTGCCATATACCGCAGCGAATCGAAATCAAGCTTGTCCTGTGATTCGAGAAGCTGGACTGCGATGTAGCTGTCTGTTTCAATATGAGTATCAGGCATCAGCTTTTCCTTACGCAGTTCCTTATCATTCCAAAGCACACCATTATGAGCGAAAGCAAAAGAAGTATCTCCGGCACTGCCAGAGGATGGATGATTGTTGTAATTGAATTTCTCATTTCTTTGAGTGGTCATGCGAGTATGTCCCATGACCGCTTTTGTAACCTCAGAGATGTTAAATCTCAGCTTATGAGCAAGCTTGGGACGTTTGTATATCGTGATTTTTCCATATCTGCAAAACGCCTTGAATTATGTATCAGACAATCGTGTGGTATGTGGTGGAGGTTATCATATTATCATCAACTCTGTTAGTTATATTAACGGTCAGATGATTCAGACCGGATTCGACGAAATGAACGCTTACTGCAATTTCATCACTCAGGTCACGGAATAGAAAAGTTGGTTCTATTTTGAGAATAAGGTATCATACTAAGCGTGAGGTTATGAAAAAGACCGGTCGCTATGACCGGTCTTAATTACAGACAAAAAATATTAATATTGATATTGATAAATTTCTTCCGTATCCATTATGTTTACTATATATTCGTGTGTTGAATCAAAAGTCAGACCATTATTATATTCATATTTCAAATCTTTTGAATTCCAATTATAGATACAAGTATCACCTTCACGTTTAAGTCCAATAGTACTTATTGAATCCATTACAATTTTATCATCATAAAGTTTTGAATAGTAGGTTGATCCAGTCGTTAGGTCTTTAATATTGAAATACAAAACAGGATTACTGCTATAACGTTCTTCATTGGCATATCTATCATAGGTTTTAGTAAGATAAAAAATCAAATATAATATAGTATTTATCGGCATCGGCATCATTAAATTTACTATATGAACTTAATTTTGCTTCATATTCCACTTTATCTATTCTGACAGTGGAAATAAGTGTATCCCCATCGTATTGTGAAAACTCAATAGGTGTGTTTTTATTTAACGAAATATTAACTTCTTTTGGCGGAGTATATGTATCATTGCTATTGTTATCCTGCGAAAAATCAATGTAATCAGCATCTACCCAGCCGTAATATTCGCCGTCATCGGCATCGTAAAGCTCATACCAAAGTACATCCATAGAGTAGCACCAGTTGACAGCTTTTACGTGCCAGTCGCCGAGTCTGTGGCGAACTTCTTTGGCTTCGCTACCGTCAACGACATACGATGTTGCAAATCCTATAACACCCAGACCATGAGTGTTTATTACTCCTAACTCATTGCATGGATGGACTTCAACAGACTGTTTCGGCTTATCATAAGCCGAAATATCTATCAAGCCTGATATATAATCCGAATTATCAGGAACGTTGATCCAGTTCATAGCGTTATACTCGGACATAAGATTATTGTATTCCTGTTCTGAAATCACAAAATCATTATGATAGAAATCTGTACCGTATAATTCTTTTATCTCATCCTTCTGCAAAATACTGTTATTGGAAATAACATATATTTTTGTCATTTCACCTCCGCCGTATACTTTTTCACACAGCAAGTGTTCGGAAAGACATATATCTGCGCCGGAATAGAAAGAGTGACTCTTTACATATTCGCCGTCTTTATAAATGTATAAATCCGAACCGGTAGATTCAAAATTTAAATATGATATAAACAGCTCGTCTATGCCGTCGCCGTTGATATCGTACATAGCATATTTTGCGTCACGGTCAAAGTAAGAACCGTTGTTTTGCTCCATTTGCAGCTGCTCGTCAAAGTGTGCATACATAGCTTTTTTAGTGGCTTCAATTGTGTCTATATGCTGAGGAACTGTCGTAGTCTCGGCAGCCTTTTCAGCAGTAGTAACTGTAGTAGTCGTCTCGGTAGTCACTTCTGCAGCAGGCTCTTCCGATGTGCTTTCCGTAGTTTCAGAAGCTTCATTTTCCGAAAGTTCAACATCAGAACTAACGCTGTTCTTTGCAGAGTCACTTTCTTTTTTATCTTTGTTAGACATAAACAGCATAGCGCCGAGAATTCCTATAACAAGCACAAGAGCGACAATTACAATAATGAATACAGGGCTTATGCTTTGCTTTTGAATTATATATCCCGGATTACTGTATTGCGGCGTATCCGGTTTGTACTCAGGCGTGTCCGAAATATATTCGGGGGCTTCTTCCTCATAAGTAAGGTTTTGAGTTTCGCCGATAGGTTCTGCCGATAAATCGGGAGCAGAATACTCGTTTTCTTCATAGCTCTGATAAATGTTCTCATCGGATGAAACTGCATAACTCTCCTCGGTATCGTATTCATCTGATACAGGGATATTCTCATCAGATGAAACTGCATAGTTCTCCACAGTATCGTATTCATCCGATACCAGAACATTCTCATCGGACAATTTTTTGTGTTCAGCCGCAAACGCCGATGCTTTGCCTTTAAGACCTGCAAATGCCGAACCGGCTCCCGACGCAAGAGCCTGCGCCTTATTTTTTGCAGCGTTCATTTTTTCCTTTGCATCGTCGGATTTTGCGTAATCGACAGCCTTTTTGGACAGCTTGGAAACAGCTCCTCCCGCAAATTTTGCAGCAGCAGCGTGAGCTCCTACAAATGCTTTCGCAGCATTAACGGCAGTTTCCATGCCTTCTCCTGCACCGTCCGGCTGTGAATGCTCTGCGACGCTCTTAGGCAAATTCATTTGATTGGAAGAACTGTGCGGAGTAGGTTTCTCCGCATGAAATTTGTTTTTTCCGTAAAGGTAATCCTGATTAACAAAAAACATTATTGTATCACCTCCGAGTTCAATTCATCTGACATAATTATTCTTCAGATGAGTATTCGTCGGTTGATTCCTGACCGGAGCCGTTTAATTTGGATTTTGCCAGATTCTTTAATCCGCCGATTTTGCCTGACGCATCTCCTGATTTCACCATGTTCATTCCTTTTTGAGTGAATCCAGCCAATGCATTTCCTGCATTTTTCATGGTTTCGCCGAAATTCTTTTTCTGAGCCTCTTCATAAACAGGACCTGTGTACTCGTCTGTTCCGTCTTCCTTATAGAAGAAAAGAATATTCATTTGAAAATGCTCGAAAGGTCTGAATAAACACATACTGATGCAACCCGCTCTGCGTTTAACGGGGAGAGTATGGATACCGAGAAATTTCCAGCCCTCCATTGCCTGTTCATTGATTACTTTTTCATATGTAGCGTCCATTTGAAACGATTCTTTTCTGGATTGATTGATCCAATGTTCAAGCTGAATAGTTTTGTACTGCATAATTTTTTCCTCCTTATGGTTCATCAACGCCGCCGTTGGGATATCGGCAGCGGAATATGCGTTTTATTCCTTTGATAAAGCCTTTGCAGACTCCGTATTTATTAATTGCAATTTTCATATACTCGGAGCAGCATGGCTCGAAAAGACACGACGACCGAACAAATTCGGGTGCGTATTTCTGGTAAAGATTTATTGCCGTTATAAGCAGTTTTTTCGAGAATATTGCAAGATATACAGTTCCGCACAGAGCGCAGACCACAGCAAATAAAAGAGCGGAAACATCAGTAAATACACGTACTGCGACGAGTACTGCCGCTATCATGGCAGTTGTTAACGCAAGTAAAACAACGTCTTTCCATACTGATATTTTAGGTCGGACAACTATCCGCTGCGGTTGTTCATAAGCTTGCTTTATCTGTGCGAGCAGAATTTGCTCGGAAATTTGCACGTCAGTCTCCGGCATTTCGCCGGAGGTTTCTTCGTAAATTTTATAATTGCATTTCATAATTAAAATACAATAGTTTTATCATTGGAGAGAAAAATCAAAAATTCATCAAAATTTTCATATAGAATTTTCCCACCATTTTTTCTTGTAATTTGATTAGCTCCTGCTATAACCTCGTTAATATTTCCGCTTTGCAATCCACTTGAAATCGAAGATAGAGCCGTATTAAAACATAATCGGCAATCCAGAAAATAATTATCAAAATAAGATTGCAGTTCCTGATTAAAATTTCTGTATTGTTTCGCAGCAGCAGTGCGTTCTTCAATAATACGAAGTCTTTCCTCATGATCGAATTGCTTTTGTTGAAGTTTCTCAGTTAAATCCTTGAATAAAAAAGAAGATACAGATGCACCAATCATCGAACCTATAGCTGCGCCGATTACTGGTATCGGTATAACAGTTTGTCCGATCGCAAGCGCAATGTTCATGCCAACACCAGTTCCTACTGCCATACCTGCACTGGAAGTTAGGCAGGTAATACCACTTTCACCAAGTTCGATTATACATTCCTGGGTATCTATTTCTCCGACTGCATAGCGTTTGAGTGTTTTGCCTGTCATCATTACTGTTGAAACAATTTTTGCAGGTACATTAGCTTTTACAAGTGATTGCACGAAGGCTTTATCAGAAGCTTCAAGAGTTCTTGAAACCACTGTTAATCCTCCTGATATGGCGTAAGATGTAGCCGCAGATTTTCCAACATCAACCACAGAATCAGTAATTGCTTCACACGATGTTTTTTCTCCTTTCAAGTAAGCAATTATATTGCTTATGCCTGACATAGACATGCTAATTGGCAATGATGCACTAACTGATTCTTTACCGGATTCATGGAAAGTTTCAGTTATATGTCCGACTGCTTTGATTGTAAGTTCTGCTTTTATTCTTGCCTCAGTAATGTCACCATGAATTATTCCTTTTATCCTGTCTTTTTCAGATATTTCTATTCCCTTTTCTTTTAATTTTTCCTTGTCTCGTAAAAACTCTCTATTCTTGCTATCTCTTTTAGCATTGTTTACCTCTCTTGAAATCGGTTCAAGATTATAGGCTTTATTAGTTACATCTCTAATATCTTCATCAGTATGCCATGAAGATTTTTTATAGTCTTCATAAATACGTTTAGCAGGGACTATATGATCTCCTTCAGCAGCATGTGCCGACATATTATCTCTACCATAGAGATTTTCAGCTTCTTTTTGAGTTAGTGTTAATTTTTGACCCGTGTATCTATCATATACATCGCCCTTATTAAAGGCTTCTTCTTTTACACGTTGTTTAGCATTTGTATCAAAGCTAAATCCGTTTTTAGGATTACGATTATATGGGTTTCTATTGAATTGCTTAAAATTGTCTGAATTGCTGACAAAAATGTTTGCTGATTTGACTGCTGAAGTGGCATTAATGTTTTTTATAGCAATATTCTCTTCCTTATCATCATCTTCTGTTTGATGAAGCATTTTAAATAAATCTGACATATTATCACCCCACAAAGTTTTCTTTTAGCATTTGGCAAGCAATGTAATTCGTCTCATAATACTCGTCCATTTTAAAGTCGTTTGAGAAATATTTGATGTACATCTTATCAACATTGCATATTTCAGGTCTGTTTTCGTAGATACTGCAAAGATGTGTATTTTCACAGTAATATTTACATACTCCGTCACCACGGTCAAGATATGAATAAATCTTAGACCTCCGAAGATTCATGCAACATAAGCCACATTTATCGCATTTGAACATATCTGTATTATTCCATTCTATGATAGATAGCATCTGCTTCGGGATCGAATATTTATGAATCCAACACAGATAAATGCAATTATAAGCATAATTCCTATTATGATAATAGCTTTAGGAATAAGATTATGAATCATAGAAAGAATAATTATTGCTATAATAGCTATTGCAGCGATGAAAATAATATTTCCATAAAATGTGTTAAATCGAGTTTTGATTGGAGTTTGAGAATAATCTATCTTAGAGAGCACATTATATCTGATCCTTATATCGACAGATTCTCTTTTTATGTCATTGCAAACTGAGTCAGTATCAGTAATTACAGTGCCTGAATTGTCTGTAATTTTCAGGCTAAGTATATGTCTAATATGATAGTAAGATTGTAATGAAAATGAAAGTAATGCTTTTTCACTTTTTGTAAAATTAATAGGTGTCAGATCTGATTTGCCGATTATAGCCACTTTTTCATTTATTAACCGTTCAATTGTTGCAGATGTCTGCTTGAAAATATCTATCGATTCACAGTTAAATAATTCTTTGTATTTTTCGGCAATTACGGATATGGCTTTATATGTTGAAGAAGCTGATTGTACTTCATTACAGTAATTATAAATGTTAAGAAAGATCTTATTAGCTGAATGACAATCTTCAGGAATGATACTGAATCGAATCGTATCAAAAGCAGCAGTTTCCACGTTATACTCATTAAAAAGCGCTGTATCTGATGTTATGTAATCTCTTATTTCAGATGGAAAAAATCCATTCAGAAGATGATAGGATACTAGCAGTTTTTTGATATGATCATTTATAAATGTATTTCTTTTCATATTTAGCTGTTCCAAAGCCAGACACATATTTTGTTTTTCTGCATAATATTCTGCAAAAGAATTATACTGCATAATTTTTACTGTTGCTAACGAATGCATAGAATCCAGAACTAAAACTGCTTCATTAATCTCCCAGCTTAGCTCTGATGCTTTCATAAAAGCTTCTTGAGCTGATGCATGATTGAAGTTGTAACTTACATCAGCGGAATACTGGTTTTTCTGCATAATATTTGCGATAAATTTTTCAGCTTTAGCAATTTCTGCTAAGGTTTCATTATCATAAGATACTTCTTTCAGGGTGCTTAGCTGCGATAATAATTCCACGCTTTTTTTGTTTAAAAGTGAAACAGCATTTTGCTTCATTTCTTTTGCCGCTGTTGCTATAGAATCTGGGCTTGAATATTCAGAAAATGTCAGAAGATTTTTGGAATGTTCATTATAAGCGTTTTCTGCTTCAATTGATAACTGTCCATCTTCATTGAAAAATGGTACTCTTATTATCGAAAGAATCGATTGGAAAATCGAAATACAAACCGCAATTATTTTTAATTCACTTTCGTTAAAGTCACTTTGATCCAGCATTTCTTTATTGGATGCGTCGCATCTACTTGAAGTGATCTGATCGAAAAGATCGGTCATCGGTGAAAAATAATCATTCAACTCATTAATTAGGTTATCAAACATATCAGCGCGTTTTACTATTGCATTGCACATAGTTTCTGAAATGGACATTTCAGCAGCAGCAGCTTCAGCCTGAGCATAATTAGCACGAGCCTTTTCTAAATTCTCATCAGCTTTATCATTGGCTGAGAATGCTGTAAACAAAAGAACTGGTGCAGCAATTGCAGCTAATGGTGTTGCTGATGCAGCCATAGATAATGCAGAACCTGTTAATGTTGCAGCAGCACCTATGCCACCAAACGAGAGTGCTCCGGCAGCCAAAGACAGCGTACTGCCAATAATTGGCAGCATTCCGCTTCCTGCAATGGCGATGGCGGAACCAATAGCTGCACCTGCTAATCCTGTAGATATGGATGTGGAATATACTCCCTGAAGATTTTTTAGCTCTATCATAAAGCTATCATCCAAGTTTACTCTTGAAATTTTATTTAATTCATCTGCTTTTTCTACGATTTTAATACGGCATACAGCATCCATAAATGTTTTTATTGATGTTTCAGATATTTTCTTCTGAGTACATTCGAGTTTTGATAAGCTGCTCTTAGCGTTCTCCTGAGCATTTTCAAGAGAGTCTTTGGCGTTATCATATAATCTTTGAGCATCACGAGAAATACTGTTAGCCATTTCATTTGTATCTTTTGCTTCCATATGACCGCCAATTCCGGCAGCAGCTGCAATAGCACCAATTCCGGCTAAAATAAAAGGTATAGGCATGGTATTTTCCTTTCTTTAACAAATATATTTTATGTAATTTAAGCCCTCTTGTGATATAATATTTTTAAGTTTGCCGCAAATCTCTGCAATTTCTGCAATGTGTTTATAAATCCACGCAATATAGGGAATTTTCCAAAACCGACCGACGGAAAATCTGACGGCAAATAAACTTTTTATGCTGCGATTTTCAGCATATTCATACACTGAGCTTTTCGCTCCATAGAGGAATGAACATAGCGGTTCAGAGTGGTTTCAACGGAAGCGTGACCTAAAATTTCGGATAGAGTTTTCACGTCAAAGCCTGCACGAATACAATTTGTCGCAAACATATGCCGCAGACTATGGTAGTTGACTGACGGCAAAGCTGCTTTTTTCAGCAAGGATCTAAACCTGTGCTGCAAGGTTCTCGGCTCAGTGATTTTAGCCGAACCCGACAAAATATAGCAGTCGTCATTTTTTCTAAATTTCCGCAATATCTTCATTAAAAATGCAGGAATCGGAATCAGCCTCTGTGAAGTTCTGCTTTTGGGGGAATCCACAATTAGCTTCGTCCCGTGAATACCTGTACGAATGCGCTGGACGGTTCTTCTGACGGTAAGAATACTTTTTTCAAAGTCTATATCAGACCATTTCAGTCCGCAAACCTCGCCCACACGAAGTCCCGTGTACAAACTTAGCAAGACGCAGATCGACGTATTACAGGGATTATTCAGCAAGTACCTGCATAGATTTTTCTGTTGACCGTCCGTGAGCAAATTCATCTCTTTTTTCTGCACCTTTGGCAAAACCACATCCGCAAGAATATTCCTGAAGCCGTGAACTCTTGCGATATATTTCCCCATGGTGCTATACTAAAAAAGTAGACAGCAAAAAAGAAAAATGATATAATAGAAGTAAACAGGCAAAGAGAAGATCATCAAGGAGGAAAAACCAATGACAAACAAACAACCGCAGTACGATGAAAACTTTAAAAAGAACATC
>JAFTQW010000062.1 GCA_017462565.1 Ruminococcus sp. | reverse complement strand
GAAAATTGGCTCTCTCGCTTCTAAATCAAGCAAAATACGGTCGCCTGAGTAAAAGTAAAATGAGGTTCAAAGCTGCTCTTAATCCCGATGTCCTTTTACGTATTCTTCTTTCTCGTAAAAAGTAAATGCTGTTGCCGTGGAGTCCCCCACATAAGTTGTTGACATATTCCGGGGGATATGATATACTTTAATAAAGAATTGTTAAAAGAGGTTGAAAAATGCGTCCGCCAGAGATTTTATATATGATAGTTCCCTGCTATAACGAGCAGGAGGTTCTTCCTGAAACTGCAAGACAGCTTAAAGAAAAGTACCGCTTTCTTATAGAAAGCAGTCTCATTTCGCCGCAAAGCCGTATAGTTTTTGTCAACGACGGTTCATGCGACGAAACATGGGGCATTATTGAAAAGCTTCACTGCGATGAACCGGAATTTTTTTCCGGAATCAATCTTGCCCACAACAGCGGTCATCAGAACGCTGTGCTTGCCGGACTGATGACCGTTAAGGATATATGCGATGTCTGTATCACTATGGACGCCGATCTTCAGGACGATATTAACGCTATTGACGAGATGATGCAGAAATATTATGAGGGGAATCAAGTCGTTTACGGTGTAAGAAGTGCAAGAAAAACCGATACGTTTTTCAAGAAGTTTACTGCCGAGAGCTTTTATAAGTTCATGAAAGCGATGGGAGCAGATGTTGTTTACAACCATGCTGATTTCCGTCTGATGAGCAGGCGTGTTTTGCAGGAGCTTTCTGAATTCAAAGAAGTGAATCTGTTCCTGAGAGGAATGGTTCCGCTGATAGGCTTTAAAAGCTGCAGCGTTTATTATGAACGCCGTGAAAGGCTTGCCGGAGAAAGCAAATATCCGCTTAGGAAGATGCTTTCATTTGCCATAAATGGAATAACTTCTTTCAGCACAAAGCCGCTTAAACTGATAACGAGTCTTGGCTTTATAATGTCGATGATGAGCATCCTGGCGTTTATCTGGGCATTTATTGCAAAGTTTGCCGGATTTTCCGAGCTTGGCTGGTCAAGCACAATATGTTCGATCTGGCTGATCGGCGGTTTACAGCTTTTCTGTCTTGGCATAATCGGAGAGTATGTCGGCAAGATATATGCCGAGGTCAAGCAAAGACCACGCTTTATCGTGGCGGATTTTCTGAACGAACTTGGTGTGGAATTTCATAATGACGAGAATATAAACGGTACAAATACCGACGATAATCAATAAACAGAAAAAAGGCTGCTGCACTTTTCGTGCGGCAGCCTTTAATATTGCAATAGAGATCTCAGAATTTCTTCTTCTCATCCTCGATAAGCTTGAGAAGATCGTCAACAGACATATCTGCGGCGGATTTTTTTCTTGCAGAAGAATCAGTACGCTTGATAATATCGGAAATATCGGGCGAACTGCTCTTTTTCGGAGCTTTATTTGCCTGCGGCTGTGCAGACTGACTTCTGAGCGGAGTCGTTTTCGGGATATCGTTTCTTGCCATTTCAGCAAGCTGTGCCTTTGGAAGAATACCTGTAATGTCGGAAACCGATTCTGCCGGCTGCTTTGAGCCTGCGCTCTTGATGGAGAAAGTACCTGTACGCTCAGCTTCAGCAGTTTTTCGTAGCATTTCTTCTCTTAAAGCGTCTGCTGTAGGAGCAGTTGAAGAAGTTCCGCCGACATTTCTTGCGGCAAAAGAAGATTCCGCACTGCGCTGTGCTTTAAACTGCATTGTACGTTCCTTTTCCTTCTGATAAGGAGAATCGGGATTGACTTTTTTCTGGCTGAAGTTTTCAACTATAGACATTTTTTTGCGTTCAAGCTCATCGCTTGGCTGTATTTCCTGAATATTCTCAAAAAGAGGAGAATTGGTTTTGGCATGAGAATTTACTCTGGAATCGCCGCCGTTGTTTTCGTACTCATAGAAGTCGTATTCGACCTCGTCGTCTTCGGAGGCGTTTTTGGAAGAAGCGATCTTAACTATGAGGAAAATAACCAGAATTACGCAGGGGAGCAGAAGTTCGAGAAGAATTCCCTTAATGCTCTTTGTGAATTTAATGAACTGTCCAAGCTCTTTGCTTTCCGGATAGCCTGTACAGAGAGCGACGATCTTATCTTTTGTGATAGGTTCTTCTGATTTTGCGAGGGTATCTGCCGTATAATAATTTCCTGATTCTTCAACTACTTCAGCAATGCTACGCAGACTAAGCGTATCGGGAGCATCGGCAGGGTAGCAGAGGACGATATCTCTTTCTAAAACCGATTCGTTTTTTATTTCTTTGGCTATAAGCGCCGCTCCGGCTGTAACATTGTTGCCAAGGGTATCTCCCTCATTGACGATGTAGATATATCTTCCGAAAAAATGCGGAGTTTTTCCGCCCGAAAATGTAATATTTATCAAAAGCGAAATAATGATGAAAACAATACAAATAATTGTTATCAGAATTTTAAGTAACGAGAATCTCTTTTTCTTTTCCATAAATAATCATTCCTTTTCATTTTGTCGATCTGTTTTTATTCTACACTTTTCCCCTGTATGAATAACTCAAAAGCTTTTTCAAATAATATAGAGGCGATGAAACTATTGTTCAATGATCGTTTTAAAGCCGTATAGGGCTTGTTTACAGGAGATTATATTTATTATACCACATATTGAGAGAAATTTCAAATGTTTTTCATGTTTTATTTTTTAAAAATGTATGGAATATGACTGATATGCATTATTTTGTTAATATTCAATAAAATTTGAATGTAATTTTTCTCTATACTGTCATAATGCACAATGCACGGCGGATGGATTTGTTCATAAAATAACGAAAATTTGATGTTTTTTCGCAATATGTAAATTTAGTGGATAAATATTTGTTGAAATATACAGTTGCAAAAAAAACTGAAACATAGTATAATTAAAATAATACCGTTAGTAGATTTGTCCGGTGTTAAATGGCGATAGCCCGTTTGTATAGAGCATAGGACAATATACGCACAGTAATGTTGCCGCATCAGGCGGCGGAATGGAGATTTTATATGGCAAATAAAAACGTAAATCCACTCATGGACAGAATTAAAGACGAATTCCCGAGAAAGCTGCAGCTTCTCTACAGCGTTTCCCCTGAAGAGGCCTCTGATAAGCAGGTTTATCATGTTCTTTCCTCAATAATCGTGGAGATTCTCGGCGCAAAAAGACAGAGCTTTATCAACCACACTCACTCTGTCGGCGGAAAGCAGATATACTATCTCTCTATGGAATTCCTTATGGGACGTTCTTTAAAAACAAGTCTTTACAATTTAGAGCTTGCCGACGATGTCAAGGCAATGCTCAAACAGTATGACATCAATCTTGATAAAATTTATGATTACGAGCCTGACGCCGGTCTTGGAAACGGCGGTCTCGGACGTCTTGCGGCCTGCTACCTCGATGGTCTTGCAACTCAGGGCTTCCCTGCAATGGGACATTCCATATGCTATGAATACGGAATCTTCCAGCAGAAGCTTGAGGACGGCTGGCAGACAGAGCTTCCTGATAACTGGCTTCCCGGCGGTTCGGTATGGCTCGTTCCTAAGCCTGAGCTTTCCATTGACGTTCATTTTGAGGGCGATCTTCAGGAATACTGGGATAATCAGTATCACTACATCTCTCATGTAAACTACAATACAGTTGTCGCTACTCCTTACGATATGTACGTTTCGGGCTACGGCGGAGAGGGCGTTTCCGTTCTTCGTCTCTGGTCGGCTAAGGCTCCGAGCTTCGATATGGATATGTTCAATAAGGGCAACTACGAAAGCGCTCTTGCTCAGAACTCTATCGCAAACGCTATCTCAAAGATCCTTTACCCTAACGATAACCACAACGAGGGCAAGTCGCTTCGTCTCCGTCAGCAGTATTTCCTCTGTGCAGCGGCTGTCGGCGATATCGTAAACACTCACATGAACGTTTACGGAACTCTCGATAATCTCGCTGAAAAGGTTGCTATCCACATCAACGATACTCACCCCACTCTCGCTATTCCGGAGCTTATGAGAATCCTCCTCGACGACTGCGGCTACACATGGGAGAAGTCATGGGATATCGTTGTCAAGACCTTTGCTTACACTAACCACACCGTTATGGCTGAAGCCCTTGAAAAGTGGGACGTAAATCTTGTTAAGCACGTTATTCCGAGAATTTTCTCAATCATCGTTGAGATCAACAACCGTTACTGTCAGTCTCTTATGGAGAGAAACGGCTACGACAGCGCTAAGACAACTCGTATGTCTATCATCAAGGATAACATGATCCATATGGCTACACTCTGCGTTGCCGTATCACACAGCGTAAACGGCGTTTCCAAGCTTCATTCCGAGATAATCAAGGAATCTGTATTCCACGATGAATACGAGAATACTCCTGAAAAATTCAAGAACGTTACCAACGGCATCGCTTACAGAAGATGGCTTTATCAGTCCAATCCCGGACTTACAAAGCTTCTCAGCGAAACTATCGGAACTAAATTTATCAAGGACGGCGCAGAGCTTGAAAAGTTCAGACAGTTTGAGAACGACGAAAATGTTCTTACGAAGCTTATGGACGTTAAAAAGGCTAATAAAGAGCATTTCGCTAAATACGTTAAGAATAAGGCTGGCATTATTCTTAATACCAACAGCATTTTCGACGTTCAGGTAAAGCGTCTCCACGAATACAAGAGACAGCACCTTAACGTTATGAATATTCTTTCCGATTATGCTTATCTTCTCAATAATCCCGATGCTGACTTCACTCCTAAAACATACATTTTTGCCGCTAAGGCAGCTCCGGGATATTACCTTGCAAAGCAGATCATCAAGATGATCTGGGCTATTTCTGAGGAGATCAGAAAGAATCCAAGAATCAACCAGAAGTTACAGGTCGTATTCCTTGAAAACTACTGTGTAACGCTTTCCGAGCTTCTTATGCCTGCTTCGGAAATTTCCGAACAGATATCGCTTGCAGGAACAGAGGCTTCCGGTACTGGAAATATGAAGTTTATGCTCAACGGTGCCGTAACTCTCGGTACGCTTGACGGCGCTAACATCGAAATCAACGAGGCTGCCGGAGAGGGCAACAACATCATCTTCGGTATGACAACTCCGGAAGTTAACGCTCTCAAGGAAAGAGGCTATAATCCGACTGAATACTACAACAACAACGGAATTATCCACGAGGCTATCGAGCGTATGTACCACGGAATCAACGGATGCACATTCAATGACGTTGCAAATTCTCTTAAAGACCGTGACCCATATATGGTTCTTGCTGATTTTGACAGCTATAAGAACGCTCAGAGGTACGTTACAGAGTGCTACAACGACAAGATGAAGTGGGCTAAGATGTCCCTCAACAACATTGCCGGCGCAGGAATCTTCTCCGCAGACCGTGCTGTTACGGAATATGCCGACAATATCTGGCATTTAAGATAATTCAGACTGTTCAAATAGGCGGGCATTGCCTGAAGGTATTTGCTTTTCTGTCATTTAAAGGGGGACGCTGCTCCCAACGGTCGCCCGTACCCTCTGTCAGCAAGCTGACATCTCCCTACACTGTAGGGAGTCACCCCTTACCCCTGCCAAAGGGTTATTCAACCCTTTGGAAACCCAGTATTATATTATTACAAATACCCCATAAAGGGGTATTTGTAATAATTAAGGGCAGGTGTTCTGTAGAATTAAAACACCTTCTAACAGCAGATAAAAGGGACAACACTCTCTTTAAAATGACATAGAAGATAAATAAAGCCAGAAAATTTCCAATATGTTTTTGTTAATAAGATATTGCAGAAATGACGTATTTACGTGACTCGACTGCTAATCCACCCCTGTTTTCACCGAAAAATGTTGACATTTTGCACAGCCTTATTTATAATGGGCTTATGGAAAACATTGCAGTGTACCAAATTTATTTGAGGTGAAAAAATATGCAGGATAAAATTACTTTTGGAAAATTTATTCAGTCCAAACGAAAAGAGGCGGGGTTATCGCAGAAGGTTCTTGCCGAAAGACTTTACGTTACTGAATCTGCCGTGAGCAAGTGGGAGAGAGGTATATCATATCCCGATATTACCATGATCTCCGAGATATGCAGCGCTCTTAATATTACAGAGCATGAGCTTTGCACGGCGAGCGACGATGAAAATCAGCGCAAAATCGTGAAAATGGCGAAAAAGTATAAATTATTTATTGCAGTATATAATGCGATTCTGGCTTTGGGCTATTTATCGGCAATTATACCGTGTTTTATAATTTTTATTCTTAAAGAGCATAATACGTCAAAATTTTGTATTCTTTTAACGTCGCTGATGCTGTCGGCTTCTTTGCTTAATGTGCCGACATTTACCGCTAAGAACAGGGGAATACTTACGCTGGCAAGCTCTTACGTTTCGCTGACTCTTCTTCTGCTTTCGGGAAATGTTTACAGTGGTGGCGACTGGTTTTTTATGGCGTTTTTGTCCGTTACACTGGGGCTGTGCATCGTTTTTCTGCCGTTTATTATCCGATGTGATTTTATAAGCAGATTTGTCGGGAATAATAAGTCGCTTATATGTATGGCTTCCGATACCGTTATGATACTGGCGGTTGTCGCTTATGGAACGCTTAAATACGGAGTTTGGGAAAGCTTTGTTACGGGAATAGTTGCCGCAGCTTGCGTTCTTGTATTGGTATGGGCGGTTTTTGCGGTTATAAGATATGCTAAGATAAACATTTTTTTCAAATTGTCCGCCGTTTTTGCAATAATCGGCGCATGGCTTTTGTCGGCTGAAAAACTCGCTCTGAAATTTCTGCCTTCGAATGTGGATTTTTCGATAACAATAAGCGACGATGTTTCAACAGCCGCAATTTCAGCAGTTATTATCGGTGCTGCCGGAATTTTAGCCGCTGTGGGACTTGTTTTCAAATACCGGCGTTAGAACAGCGGTATTGACTTTTTTCTGCTATGGTAAGGGGGACGCTGTCCCCCTTGCCCCCTGCCAAAGGGGAGTACATCCCCTTTGGAAACCCGATATTAATCTACCGTAATCCCCAATTAGGGGATTACGGTAGATTAGGAAGAAATTCCACAAGAGAAAGTTTCTCTTTGGCAAGGAATAATAAGGACAGCGTCCCCCTTATAATCGCAGATAAATGTAAATACTGCTGTTGAAGCGGCGGGTTTTCAATAATTTTATTTGGAGGTATTTTGATGAAACCGATTTATGACACATGGAATCTTAATTATAAATCGATTTTCGGAGCGGTAAAGCAATTTGAGACCTGCCGCTTCACCATAAGGCTCTCGAAGGATATAGTTCTTGATTTTCCGCCTGTACTCGTGCTTTTCAGAACGGGATTCAAAGAACGTTTCCTTAATATGAATGAAATAACTGAAGAGGATGACTGTATTGCGTATTCTGCGGAATATACCGCAAGATACAGCGATGTTCACTACTACTATTTCTCGTATACTCAGGGAGGGATCCGTCATTACATCAAGAAAATCAATGTTCACGAGGGATGCGTTGATAACGGAGACCTCTTCCAGCTTACCGTTTACCAAAATACTTATGAAACTCCTGACTTTCTAAAGGGCGGGGTAATGTATCAGATTTTCCCCGATCGTTTCTGCAAGAGCGGAAAGGTTCACGAAAATATTCCTTATGGGCGTGTTATCCGTGACGATTGGAACGGTACTCCTTATTATAAGCCGGATGAAAACGGTCATGTATGGAATAACGACTATTTCGGAGGAGATTTTGCCGGAATTCAGTCGAAGCTCGGGTATCTTAAAGACCTCGGAGTGACCTGCATTTACCTTAACCCGATCTTTGAGTCCCATGAAAATCACAGATACAATACTGCTGATTATATGAAAGCCGATCCGCTGCTTGGTACTAACGATGAGTTTGAAGAGCTTTGCAGGGAGGCTGAAAAGTACGGTATATCCGTAATTCTTGACGGCGTTTTCTCTCATACCGGTGCCGACAGCGTTTATTTCAACAAATTCGGACGCTATCCCGAAGCAGGCGCATACCAGTCTAAGGACAGCAAATATTACGATTGGTACACTTTCATCAATTTTCCCGATACCTACGAGGCTTGGTGGGGAATAGGTACTCTTCCGAATGTCTGGGAAAACAACGAGCATTATACTGACTTCATTTGTGGAGAGGACGGAGTTCTGCAATACTGGCTCGGCAAAGGCGCAGCAGGATACCGTCTTGATGTTGCCGACGAGCTTCCCGACCAGTTCCTGAACAATCTTCGCAAGTCTGTCAAAGGCTTCGGCGAAGATAAAATCATTATCGGTGAGGTCTGGGAGGACGCTTCCAACAAGGAAAGCTACGGAGTTAAACGGCGTTATCTCCTTGGCGATCAGCTCGATTCCGTTATGAATTATCCCTTCCGTGAGGCGATAATCAATTTCATCAAGGGCGGCGATCCGAGACATTTCGTTAATTCAGTTATGACGATAGTTGAGAATTATCCGAAGCCGACTATCGACGTTCTGATGAATTTCGTTTCTACTCATGATATCGAGCGTGCAATAAATCGTCTCGGCGGAGAAAGCTGCGACGGTAAGAGCAAGGATTGGATGGCGGAAAGATACCTGACCGAGAGCGAATATGCTCTTGGCAAAAACAGACTGAAAGCAGCAATGGCGCTCCAGTTTTTCCTGCCCGGAGTTCCGAGCATTTATTACGGCGACGAAGCCGGACTTCAGGGCTATAAAGATCCCTTCAACCGCCGTTGTTATCCTTGGGGAAATGAGGATCACGAGCTTATCGGGTACGTTACAGAGCTTAGCCGTGTGAGAAAATCTATCCCGAACATGAAGGACGGTCAGACTTATTTCGTGCTGAACGATAAAGCAGTTGTTGATGACAGGATAATTGCCTTTACAAGAGCAGGCGAGACAGATTACATCGTTTTTGTAAACAGAAGCGCTGAAAGCGTAGTTCTGAACGATCTTGATTCTCTTCTTCCGAGATTTAGGAATTTGCAGCCGTATGTGGGTGAATTCAGTGATAATTCCCTTAAAATAGAGCCGTATGGCTATTCTATCATAAAGGCTGATTTTATCGGCTGAAAAAATCTATGCTGCTCATATGTTTTTAAGATTATTTTAAGAAAGCAGATATATAATGATAAAGGATTAAGAAATCCCCCAATTCCCCCTCTAAATTCATTTTATTTTTTTGAACCTGTAATTTTTTACAGGTTTTTATTTTATGCGAATATCATTGAGATTCCGTTTATCGCTGCACAAAGTGAGATTCCCGTTAAAAGCGGAAGAATGAAGCTGACAGCCGTCCATTTAAGGCTGCCGGTTTCTTTTTTTATCGTAAGGCAGGTAGTGGCGCAGGGAAAATGAAAAAGTGTGAAAATTATCATGCAGACGGCTGTAGTGAGATCCCAGCCGTTTGCGCTTAAAACCGCATGAATCTGCATCGGGTCGTTCAGTTCTATAAGACTACCCTGAGCAAGATAGGTCATAAGTATTATGGGAACGACAATCTCGTTCGCCGGAAATCCGAGAATAAATCCCAGCAGTATAACTCCGTCAAGACCGATGAAGCGTCCGAAAGGATCGAGAAAATCCGATGCATGAGCGAGCAGCGAGGCATCTCCGGCATTTATGTTTGCAAGAAGCCAGATTATAAGTCCGCATGGAGCAGCGGCAGTGCAGGCTCTTCCGAGAACGAAAATGGTTCTGTCGAAGATCGAACGGACTAAAACTTTGCCGAACTGCGGCCGGCGGTATGGAGGAAGCTCCAGAGTAAAAGAAGAGGGGATTCCTTTAAGTAAAGTATGCGATAAGAGTTTGGACATAGCAAGCGTTGCCGCTACCCCGAGCAGAATTGCTCCGAGGAGCAGAACCGCAGATATTACAGACGAAAACCTGTTCCCTGCCGTGACAAAAAACATGGTGATTATGGCTATGATAGTTGGAAACCGACCGTTGCATGGTACGAAGCTGTTGGTCAGGATAGCAATAAGCCGTTCACGGGGAGAGTCGATAATACGGCATCCTGTTACTCCGCAGGCATTACAGCCGAATCCCATCGCCATTGTGATCGATTGCTTTCCGCAGGCGTTACAGCATCGGAAGCAGCGGTCGAGATTAAATGCGATTCTCGGAAGATATCCTGCGTCCTCCAGAATTGTGAAAAGCGGAAAGAATATCGCCATAGCCGGATTCAAAATAAACCGGAATAATACTAATCCCCAAAATAACAATAGATAAACTTGCGGCATAAATTCTACCATGCTGCGTCGAGCATCCTCGACAGGTGACTCCCCACGGTGTGGGGAGATGTCGCGAAGTGACAGAGGGGACGGCTCGTTCGAGCAGCCTGTTTTGCGGTGCTCTCCTTGCCTGATGAAATTTCTGCTCTCAATTTTATCTATCAACATTTCGTAGATTAGTATAAGAATCTGTATTCATAGGATAATTTGCACGTTTTTCGGCGGATTTTGCCGCTTACTGCGTCAAAAATCCTTACAATACGTCAGTATTCCTGCGGATTTTTTTCTGAAATCGGCAAAATTACGCTTGAAAATCCGTACAAATTTCCTATGAATACAGGTTCTGAATATTTTTCAAAGCAATATAATTTTATCAGGATATTGGAGGTGAAATATGGAAAATGAACAGAAAAAGATAGTTCTGCCCAAGGAACTACAGATAAGGATGCTGAAATTTTTCTTGAAAACGTCAATACCGAGGAAGAAAAAAGGTTTGCTTTCAAAAGAAAAGTGACAGGGGCGATTTATCATGCCGGCAACCGGAATTTACGTCAGAGTATCGACCGAGGAACAGGCGAAAGAAGGGTTTTCAATTAGGGCGCAGGAGGAGAAATTGAAGGACTACGCAAGAATAAAGGATTGGACTGTATATCGGATTTACTCCGACGAGGGGATAAGCGGAAAGAATATTGAATGCCGTCCGCAGATAAAAGAGCTGATCCAGGACATAAAAAACGGACATATTGAAAATGTTCTGGTTTTCAAGATAGACCGTCTTACAAGAAGTACGTCAGATTTGATATATCTGATAAATCTGTTTAACGAATACGGATGCGCATTTAATTCACTTTGTGAAAGTATAGATACGCAAACGCCTTCAGGAAGAATGTTTATAAAAATAATCGGCATTTTTGCCGAATTTGAACGGGAAAATATAGTTGAAAGAACCAAATTGGGCTTTGAAAGAAAGGTGAGAGAGGGCTATAGTCTCTGCACCAGAACGGCAAGCTACGGTTACGACAAGTGCAGGGGGGACAAAGTACAGAAAATTAATAAAAAAGAGGCAGTTATTGTAAAGGAAGTGTTTGAAATGTTCGTAAACGGGGGAATGTCGTTTCTTGAAATAGCTAAAAATCTGAATGAAAGAAATATTCCGACGAAAGAAAATTCAGTCTGGCAGGCAAGAAGCGTAAAAAATATGCTCACAAACTGCAATTACATAGGCAATGTCAGATATGCGACAAAAGATGAGAAACGTAATTTTGAGGTTAAAGGAAATCATGAGCCGATTATTTCCGAAGAATTGTATAATGAAGCTCAGGAACTTATCGGAAGAATTTCTAAAAAGAGCTATACAAAGCGTCCAAAAGAGGAGAATTATTTTTCTGGCATTTTATACTGCGGAAAATGCGGAGCAGGTTTGGTAACGCATAACGACAGCTCTAAAAATAAAAACGGCGAAAAAGTGTTCAAGGGAGGCTATCGCTGCGTCGGATACAGACGAAAAACCTGCAATGCAAGCAATATACTTCATAAAAACGCTGAAAGAGCTTTTTTGAATTATCTTGACCAGATCGAGGATTTTTCCGCAGCGGACGAAGTTCAGACGAAAGAGATCAACACCGCAAAAGAAAATAAAGAGACGCAAAGACTTAGTTATTTTCTGAAAAATCTTGAGAGCAAGGAAAGGGAGCTTATAAGCTCGTATGCGGAAAATAAGCTGAACTTTGAGCAGTTTATTCAGTTAAATGACTATATTGAATCCGAGAAAATCAAAACCTTGAATCAGCTTGACGAGCTTTCGGCTCTTAAACAGGATGGCAAAGTAGAATTAGTTATCAAGCAGGAGGATATTATCAAAAGCTTTAAGGAAAACTGGGAGCTGCTTACTGATTCGGAAAAGCGATTGTTTTTGCTGAAATTTGTTGACAAAATCGTTATAGTGAATGAAATGCGAAACAGCAGAAGAGGTAATGTGAAAATTATTGATGTAATTTTTCATACCGAGAATTGTTGACAATTATAGCATAATTAATGTATAATAAGATTTAAGTGGGGGACGCTGTCCCCCATACCCCCTGCCAAAGGGTTATTCAACCCTTTGGAAACCCAGTATTAATTATTTCAAATACCATTGGTATTTGAAATAATTATGGCTGTCGCCAATGATTTAATACTATTTAACGGAAGTTAAAGGTACAGCATCTCTTAAATTGTTGGCACTGTTAAGGGGAAAACATCACCTTTATAATTAATACTAATCTCCAAAATGTTGATATATAAAATTGCGAGCAGAAATTTCATCAGGCAAGGAGAACACCGCAAGACAGACTGCTCGAACGAGCCGTCCCCTCTGTCACTTCGTGACATTCTTGCCCAGCCCCTTTATCGGCGTTGCCGACATTTCCCCATACCATGGGGAATCACCCTTTGGAAACCCGATATTATAGTAAATCATGAGCGATGTGTTTTTTTGCCTTCTATGGGTAGTAACTCCGTGATTGGGTGCAGCGTCACGCTGCCCTTTGGAAACTCATTATTAAACATCAGTACGGGATAGCCGCTGTAATACGGCTTGACTATTTCCGGATGAGCGTCGGCATAGCGGAAAATAGTCTCCGCAAGACCTTCCTTGAGAAATTCTGTGAGCTGTGAAAGCGGTCGGTTATACAGCTCTTTGCAAATGGAGGCGATTGCTATCGCTCTTTTTCCGCCGACCTCCATGATACGATACGGCCATATACGGCAATCAAAAGGTTTATCATCTCCGAGCATACAGCCGTTTTCAGTCAGGGCAGGACACGAAAAAAGCTCCTCGCCTTTAAGCTCGCCTGCAAAAAAGGTATAGCCGCTACCTTTGGGAATGAATTGCGTATCCGGTTTTACCTTCAGGATTTTCTGACGTATCTCGTCGGTGAAAACAGGAGTTTCCCATATATCGTCCTTATCGAAAATACAGCACAGTTTGCACTCTGCACAGGAACTTCCGTCCAAAATTTTTTTAAGCATAGTTTTATCCTTTCTGAATCGGAGAATCGTTTAATGTATTACATTTATATAATAAAATGCTCCGGAAACAGGCTATACACCGGCATCACGACCGATTTAAGCCGTCGTATGAGCGAGCATTTCAATCAAAGCTCAAAATGTGCAAAATTTACACGTTCCCACAAAGCCGAATCGCTGGAAGCCTGTTGGAGCGCTGAAAACCGCAGTCTCGCTTCAAAGCTGGAGTATAAAATAAAGTCGCTGACAAAGCCGCAGAAACTCCGTCTGATAGGCGAAACCGGCTCTTTAGAGGAATTTTTCGGCGATGACGCAAAATTTTACAATCGTGAATCTACAAATATAGAAATATGAGCTGCCGCAAATCATGCGGCAGTTTTTGTTTTAGCAAAATAATTCAGAAGCTTCTGCTCTCTTTGCTGCTGCCAAGAATTTATCCTCTTAGAGCATTCGCTCTAATAAAATCAAATCCCCTTTATGGGGATTTGATTTTATTAATACAGGGTTTCCAAAGGGATAATATCCTTTTGGCAGAGGGTTTCAGGGAGACAGAGTCTCCCTGAGATCATTTCTGCTTGATTCTGAAACTGCTGTTGTGAAGTTTGCTTGCATCGAATCCCTTTGGCTTTCTGTTTTCACGCTTCTTTTCGTTTCTGGGACGAGACTGCTTTTTCTCTTCCTCGTCGTTAAGGCGCATGGTGAGAGAAATCCTGTTACGCTTAACGTCGACTTCAAGCACACGAACCTTTACAACTTCTCCTACTTTAACAGCTTCAAGAGGGTGCTTGATGAATCGGTTGCATATCTGTGAAATATGAACAAGACCGTCCTCATGTACTCCGATATCGACAAAAACTCCGAAATCAATAATGTTGCGGACTGTTCCTACAAGCTCCATACCGGGCTTGAGATCCTTAATTTCCATAACGTCTCCGCTTCTGAGCAGCGGAGGAGGAAGCTCGTCACGAAGGTCACGTCCCGGCTTTTTAAGCTCGCTGATAATGTCTGTAAGCGTTGGAACGCCTATTTCAAGGGAATTACTGATATTTTCAATGCCAAGGCTGTCGGCTTTTTCTTTTATGCCGGCCGCCCCGCCGTTCGAGATGTCTGCAAGAGTGAATCCGCACTCGCTTAAAAGTGCAGACGCAGCCTTATAGCTTTCGGGATGAACAGCCGTGTTATCAAGAGGATTCTTTCCGTCCCTTACTCTTAAAAATCCGGCGCACTGTTCAAAGGCTTTTTTACCAAGCTTCGGAACTTTAAGGAGTTCTTTTCTGTCGGTAAATTTACCGTTTTCCTCACGGTATGTCACGATATTTTTCGCTACAGCCGAATTGATTCCGGCAATATAGGAAAGCAGCGAATGCGAAGCCGTATTAAGGTCAACTCCGACCGAGTTTACGCAGTCCTCGACCACTCCGGAAAGAGCGTCGCTCATACGAGCCTGCGGCATATCGTGCTGATACTGTCCGACTCCGATAGCTTTCGGATCTATCTTAACAAGCTCCGCAAGAGGATCCTGCAAGCGGCGTGCGATCGAAACTGCACTTCTGAGAGAAACATCGTAATCCGGAAATTCCTCGGCGGCAAGCTTTGACGCTGAATAAACGGAAGCTCCGGCTTCGCTTACGACCATATAGCTGACTTTCTGCGGAATTTCTTTGAGAAGTTCCGCAACAAACGATTCCGTTTCACGGGAAGCCGTACCGTTTCCGATTGAAATCGTCGTAACGTTATGCTTTTCTATGAGCGAACGGATAATTCTTTTAGAAGCCTCTATATTGGTTTTCGGTCCGGGAGTACAGTAGACGATGTTTGTATCGAGAACCTTTCCCGTAGAGTCGATAACTGCGACCTTGCATCCGGTTCTGTAGCCGGGATCGAGTCCGAGGATAACGCTGTTTTTCAAAGGCGACTGGAGAAGAAGCTGACGGAGATTCGAGGCAAATACCTTGATAGACTCCTCAGCGGCATTGGCAGTCATTTCGGAACGTATTTCACGTTCGATAGACGGGAAAATGAGTCTTTTATAGCTGTCCTCGGCGGCTGTACGGACAAGCTCGCCGCAGGAATTGTTGTTTTTGATGTATTTTTCGAGGATTATTCCCGTTGCGGCAGCTTCATCCAGACTTATCGAAACTTTGAGGAAATTCTCTTTCTCACCTCTGTCGAGAGCAAGAACACGATGATTTGCAATTTTTGAAACAGGCTCGGAATAATCGTAATAATTGGTGTAAACGCTTTCGACCTCGGGATCGGACGCTTTTGAAGCTATCTCGCCCTTTTCATTCGCCAGACTGCGGAGCTTCTTTCTTATGTCTGCGTCATCGGAGATATCCTCGGCAATAATATCCATAGCTCCCTGAATAGCCGATTCAACGCTGGGAACGTTCTTTTCCTCGTTCACAAACGCTTCTGCTTCTTTTTCAGGCTCAGTGGAGTTATCCTGCGCCATGATGAGAACAGCAAGCGGTTCAAGTCCGGCTTCTCTTGCAACGCTTGCACGGGTTTTTCTCTTCGGCTTGAACGGACGGTAAATATCCTCGACCTCCACAAGAGTCACGGCGGCGCTGATAGCAGCCTCTATTTCCGGAGTCATTTTCTCTTGCTCGGTAATGGAATTTGTGATCTCCTCCTTACGCTTTTCAAGATTGCGGAGATAAGTAAGTCTGTCGTTAAGCTCACGAAGAACCTGATCGTCAAGCGAGCCTGTAAGCTCTTTACGGTAACGGGCGATAAACGGTATAGTTTTTCCGTCGTCAATAAGCTCTATCGTATTATCGACCTGTTCCTGTCTTAATCCGAATTCTTTTGCGATTGTTTTATTGATATCCATTTTATATATCCTTTCAATTTGTCATATATTTTCTTCGTCAGACGCTGTTTCTTCGGGAGCTTCTTCAAGAAGCTCTGCGGCGGAATCGTTATAGCGGTCTATCCACGAAAAAAGCGTTTTCGCTATATCTTTCCAGACGTTTATGCTGTTTTTTTCGTTGAGAATATCATGGCGCATACCTTCAAAAAGTCTGTGAGAAATGCTTTCATAGCCAATTTTCTCAAGTGAAAAAACTGCGGAGAAAAACTTCTTTTCAGAAATAAAGCATGGATCGTCCTTGCCTGAAACAAATCTTACCGGAAGCGACGGATTTTTAAGCTCCCAGCCGCCTGACGAATATGCACGGCGTATAAGACCGAGCATTTCCTCATATGCGTTAAGAGTTGCCTTGAAATTGCAAAGAGGGTCATTATTGAATTCCGCAACAACCTCCGGATCGCTGCACCGCCATGAATTTTCAGACTGTTCAAAGCTTTTTCCAAGAGTATTGCCGATAGTATCGTAAATTTTTTCGCTTCTGAAACGGCTGCCCGGTTTTTTTGATGAAACCCCGTGAATGCATCGTGTAATAGGCGAAAATCTGCTGTAACACGGCGTTCCGAGCAGAACAAGTCCGTTTAAGCAGTCATCGTGTTCTTTTATATAGCATCTTGCGCCGACAGAACCCATTCCCTGTGCTGTCATAAAAATAGGAAGCCGGGGATAGGTTTCTCTTATAATTTTATTAAGCTGAGCAATGTCGCTTACAAAACCGTCTCCGCCGTTTCTGAACATAAATCCGAGGTCATCCGGAGTACAGATACTTTTTCCGTGACCTCTGCAATCGTGGATGACGGTAATAAAGCCTTCTTCAGCGAGATAGTCCATAAAAGGATAATAACGTTCCTTATGCTCGTTCAAGCCGTGAACGATCTGAACAACGCCGCATACATTTCCAATCGGAATGGCAATAACGGCAGAGATCACCAGTTCATCGAATGAAGAGGTAAATTCAAACTCCTTTAAATCCGCATTCAGCATAAAAATCCTCCTGTTTAAAAGGGTATTGCTAATATTATACCATAAAATTCAAATTAAATCAAGGGAACGATTGCAGTTTTTCCGGTTGCAGCATTTACGTTTTATGTTAATTATAAATGTGACGCTTTCCCCTTAACAATGCCAACAACTTAAGAGATGCTGCACCTTTAAATTCCGTTAAATAGTATTAAATCATTGGCGACAGCCATAATTATTTCAAATACCAACGGTATTTGAAATAATTAATACTGGGTTTCCAAAGGGCAGCGTGACGCTGCACCCAATCACGGAGTTACTACCCATAGAAGGCAGAAAAACACATCGCTCATGATTTACTATAATATCGGGTTTCCAAAGGGGATGTACTCCCCTTTGGCAGGGGTTTAAGGGGACAGCGTCGCTTATTATTTACTGTGGTTGGCGGAGAAAATATCTGCGACTTCGCTCAAAGTGATATATGCGAGAGGGTCGATTTTCTGGACAATATTCTTCATCCTCATTACCTGAAAGCGGTTTACAACGAAATACAGCGCACTTCTGTCTGTTCCGGAAAAGCCGCCTTTAGCGTCAATGATGGTAACTCCGCAGTTAAATTCATCCATAAGCTGTTTGCAGATTTTATCCGGTTTGGATGTGATTATCATTGCGGCTTTTGAACGCTGTAAACCGTCCACGATAAAGTCGATTGTTTTTAATGCGGCATAGTATGTAACTATTGAATAAAGCGGAAGAATCCAGCTGTTTATCACGATTCCGCAGACAACATACAGAATAATATTATATATCATGACGAATGAACCGACCGTCAGACCGAGTCGTTTTGCAAAAATGACCGCCATAACTTCAATTCCGTCCATAGCTCCGCCGAAACGTATAGCAAGGCCGCTTCCTGTTCCGGAGATAACTCCTCCGAAGAGAGCGCAAAGCAGCAGATCTGTTCCGGCGAGGGGAGAAGCAAGGCTCACATCGACCGAAAGAATATCGGTTATAAGCCAGGATGTTAGCGAGTAGATCATAACGGTATAAATTGCATAGAATGTGAACGTTTTGCCTTGTTTTTTTAGTCCGTAGAGAAAAAGCGGAACGTTCAGCAGAATGAGGAAAATCGAAAGTGAAAGCCACTGTGGAGTTACTTGTGCAAGAAGCATGGAGGTTCCTGAAATTCCGCTGTCGTAAAGCTTTACCGGCATAAGGAAGAGCGTTATCCCGAAAGCGTTTATCATTCCGGCGACAGTAAGCATTATGATATTGAACGGTTTTACTGATTCAAAAAATTTTTTCATTTTTTCTCCTTTCGTCGGTTGAGATTATAAGAAGAGACGCCTTCTTGCGGAAAGCGCCTCTTTGCACTTGTTAGCTTTACTTTTTTATCTTGTCGATCACGTCACCGAGCTTATCTTTAGCCGTATCAACTGCTTTGTTGATCTTATCATCGGGAAGGTCGATTCCTGTGATTCCCTCTACAGCTTTGATAGGATCATTTTTAAGGTTGTTTGTGAAATCCTTATCATTTTTTACCTTGTCAGTGATCTCGCCGATTTTGCCTTTAATATCCATAAAGAACCTTCTTTCAGAAAAATATTGTAACTATATTATAACATATTATAGTAACCAAATCAAGAGTTAAAATAAAAATTAATTATATTGTATGGATCATCTTTTATAGATATATAACGGGGATTTTATTCTTTTGTTTCTACTAAAGAATTATCAGCTATTAGAGTATCTTACCCTAATAACCCCCAATACCTCTTTACGAGGTATTGGGGGTTATTAATTGTGGGTTCCCAAAGGGTTAATAATCCTTTGGCAGGGGTAAAAGGGGACAGAGTCCCCTTTATAAATATTAATCAAAGATTATTTATTCTGCATATATTCATCCATAGCGGCAGCGGCCTTTTTGCCTGCGCCCATAGCGAGGATTACAGTAGCAGCGCCTGTTACAGCGTCGCCGCCTGCATAAACGCCCTTTTTGGATGTAAGACCGTTGTCATCGGCGATGATTCCGCCCCATTTCTGAGTTTCAAGTCCTTCCGTAGTAGATTTGATAAGCGGATTCGGTGATGTTCCGATCGACATGATAACGCAGTCCGCTTCAATTTCGATGAAAGCGTCCGGAATCGGAACAGGCTTTGCTCTGCCGGAAGCGTCAGGCTCGGAAAGCTCCATCTGCTGACAGACAACGCTCTTTACCCAGCCGTTTTCGGTTGAAGTGATCTCGGTCGGATTAGTGAGGAACTTGAAAATGATGCCCTCTTCCTTAGCGTGTTCAACTTCTTCAGCTCTTGCAGGAAGCTCATTTTCGGTACGTCTGTAAACGATATAAACCTCTGCGCCGAGTCTTTTTGCACAGCGTGCAGCGTCCATAGCAACGTTTCCGCCGCCGACTACAACAGCCTTTGTTCCGGCTTTTATCGGAGTGGAACTGCCGTCTTTGTAAGCTTTCATAAGATTAATTCTTGTGAGGAATTCGTTTGCGGAATAAACTCCGTTGAGGTTTTCTCCGGGAATATTCATAAATCTCGGAAGTCCTGCGCCGGAGCCGATAAATACCGATTCAAAGCCCTCCTGTTTCATAAGCTCGTCTACGGAAACGGTCTTGCCGACAACCGTATTTGTTTCAACCTTTACGCCGAGAGCTTTAAGGCCTTCGATTTCTTTCTGAACGATAGTTTTGGGAAGTCTGAATTCAGGGATTCCGTATGAGAGAACTCCTCCGGCAACGTGAAGAGCCTCGAAAACGGTAACGTCGTAGCCTTTTTTAGCAAGATCGCCTGCACAGGCAAGACCGGAAGGTCCTGAACCGATAACAGCCGCTTTATGACCGTTTGAAGCTGGTTTTTCAACCTTGCTTTCAGGCTGGGCGTTGTGCCAGTCGGCAACGAATCTTTCCAGTCTGCCGATTGCGACAGGCTCGCCCTTGATTCCTCTTACGCACTTGCTTTCGCACTGAGTTTCCTGAGGACATACTCTTCCGCAGACAGCAGGAAGCGAGCTTGCTCTTGTGATGACCTTGTAAGCCTCTTCAAAATTTCCCTCTGCAACCTTGGAAATAAATTCGGGAATGTCTATCTGTACGGGACATCCTGTCGAGCAGGGCTTGTTTTTGCAGCTGAGACAGCGCTTAGCTTCGTCAATAGCCTGTTCCTCGGTATAGCCGAGGGCAACCTCCTTGAAGTTTTTATTTCTTACGTCCGGTTCCTGAACCGGCATTTCATTTTTTACAAGCGACATATTAGGCATTTTACTTTACCTCCTGTTTGAAAAGATTGCAGGTTTCTTCGTGCTGCCTGCGCTCAAAGTCCTTATACATAGCTCCTCTTGCCATAGCCTCGTCGAAATCAATAAGGTGACCGTCAAATTCAGGGCCGTCAACACAGGCGAATTTGGTCTGTCCGCCGACCGTTAAACGGCATCCGCCGCACATTCCTGTTCCGTCGATCATAATGGGATTCATGGAAGCGACTGTAGGAATACCGTACTGTTTTGTAAGTCCGCATACGAATTTCATCATGATAAGCGGACCGATAGTGATAACACGGTCGTATTTTTCGCCGCTTTCGATAAGCTTTTTAAGAGCGTCGGTAACAAGTCCCTTTTCTCCGGCGGAGCCGTCGTCGGACATAAGCACGAATTTTGATGAAGCGGCTTTAAACTCGTCCTCAAGTATAACGAGATCCTTATTTCTGAAGCCGACGATAGAGTGAACCTCGACTCCGAGCGAATGGAGCTTTTTTGCAACCGGGTAAGCGATAGCGCAGCCGACTCCTCCGCCGACAACCGCAACCTTTGAAAGCCCCTCTGTTTCGGTAGCTTTTCCGAGAGGACCTACAAAATCATGGAGACACTCGCCCTCGTTAAGATGATTAAGTTTTTCCGTTGTAGCGCCGACTATCTGGAAAATGATGGTAACAGAACCCTCGCTGCGGTCGAAATCGGCGATAGTAAGCGGAATACGCTCGCCCTCGCTGTCTGTTCTGAGAATGATAAACTGACCCGGTTCTGCCTTTGCGGCAACCTTGGGAGCGTTTATCTTCATTAAAGTAACGGTAGGGTTAAGACTTTTTTTCTCAATTATTTCAAACATATGTCCATACCTTCTTCATAATAGATTTAGAACCTGTCCGGCAGTAAGTCGCCATTGACCAGAAACTTGTCCGATGTCTTTTCAGCAGATTTTGTCATATACATTAGAAATTGAGTATAAGAACAAGCGCTTAAAAGATACTGAACAGGTTTTTACTGCGGAATCGGCAGTGTATATATACATTAATTATATCATATTTTAATTTTTTCTTCAAATATAACACAAGAATAATAATATTCCATTCTTTATATTATAGTTTTAAAACTATAAAAGGATTTAAGGCAAAAAAAGAAGATGTTCCTAAAAAAACACCTCCTACCATATAAAATCAGGATAAAGTTATATAAAATATTATATACCGGAAATTACATATATTCCGCAAAAGCAACTTCATTTCTCACTTCATAAAGTTTATTTATAAGCTGAAGTTCCTTTTCTGTAAGTTTATGACCCGAGGAATAAATGATCATATCCTTAAAATTGTTGTCCCTGAAATCGCATTTTCTCTGTATAAGACCGTATTTTCCGCATAGGCTTGCCGGAACGGGCGAATCGAGCATGAAAGCCTGCGGAACAGTCAAAAGGAAGTCGAGTGCGCTTCCACGATCAAACATACAAACTCTTTTTACGGGAACGTCTGCCGGACGGTTTTCGGAAAAAAGCTTTTCTACCGCTCCGGGAACATACGGAACGGAATCGTCCCCCTGACAAAGTTCGGTATACTGGGAAGAGAGTTCTGCGTAATCAAGGCTTTCCGCATCGGCAAGAGGATGCTCCGCTGACATTACAGCGAGCATTTCATATTCCCAGAGAGGCTTGGCGTCGAGATTCTTTTCAGCGAGAAAATCTGTAAAATATTTTTCATGCGCCGTATTATATCGTATGATCCCGAAATCGTATCCATGCTCACGAATGTGCTCGATAGTTCTCATTGAATTTGTTTCGCAGAAATATATTTCCATATCGTCACAAAACGCCATTTCGGCAATATATTCTGAAAAAGCTTTAGAGATATATCCGGCTCTTGGAACAGAGATCCTTAGCTTGCGGTTTTGTTCCTTGTTGGGAGCGTATATAGACTCCATATTGTCTAACTGTATAAGTATCTTCTTTGCAAATTCCAGAAATTTAAGTCCCTGATCGGTCGGGATAACTCCTTTGGAGGTACGGCGAAAAATAGTTATACCGAGGGTATTTTCAAGCTCTTTGATGGCCTTGCTCAGATTTGGCTGAGCCATATAAAGATTTTGAGCCGCTTGGGTTATAGAGCGTGTTTTTTCGATTTCAACTGCATATTTGAAGTGCAGAGTATTCATCGTTGCATCCTCCTGCCTGTAAAATATATGAGAACAAACCCTTACTTCCTGTCCTTTTCTTCGATAGGACGAATCGGCTTGCATGGATTCCCGACAGCCACAAATCCTGACGGTATATCGTGAACGACAACGCTTCCGCCGCCGATAACAACGTTGTCGCCTATCGTAACGCCGGGCATTACGCAGACGTTTCCGCCTATCCAGACATTGCTTCCGACTTTGATAGGCTTTGCGTATTCAAGACCGGAATTTCTTGTTTTGTAATCAAGCGGATGACCTGCTGTATAGAAGCCGCAGTTAGGTCCTATAAAGACGTTGTCCCCGAAAACGACTTCTGCGCAGTCGAGAATAACGCAGTTGTGGTTTGCGTAAAAATTGTCGCCGATAATGATGTTATAGCCGTAATCGCAGAAGAAATTTGCTTCTATCCATGTGTTTTCGCCTCTGAGAGCGAGGAGTCTGTCGAGGAGACGTTCTTTTTTCTGGAAGTCGTTATAGGGCGAAGCGTTATATTCCATGCAGAGCTTTTTGGCGTTTATGCGGTCGGAAACGAGTTCGCTGTCGTTGCCGTTATAAAGCTCGCCTGCCTGCTGTTTTTCTTTTTCGGTCATTTTATCCTCCTTACCGCTTGCTGCCTTTTGAACCGAAGCTTCCTCCCATAGAGAGGATATTTGTTTCAAAGGTGTAATTGATTTTTTCTCCCTGTCTGTGACGTTTCAGAGCAAGCTGTATCATGCGTTCAAGAAGCTCTGAATATTTAACTCCCTTTGGTTCCCAGAGGTAAAATGCGAGAGAACCGGGGATAGTATTTATTTCATTTATGTAAATTTTGTCCGTTGCCTTATCGAGCATGAAGTCGATACGTGTAACGCCGTTGCATCCGAGATAGCGGAATGCGTCAACGGCTGTTTTGCGGACAAATTCTTCCTGTTCGGGAGTAATTTCGGCAGGAATTTTTCTTTTAAGAGTAGCCATGCCCTTGCTTCCGCCGGACTTTCCTCCGCCGACGTATTTGTCTTTATAGCTGAGAATTTCGTCCTGCTGAACAGGTTCTTCACAGACTGAAGCTTCTGCGGACTCGCTGTCGCCGACTACGGAGCAGTTTATTTCTTTCAGCTGAACAACGGCTGGCTCGACAAGAATTCTGTCAGCGAACTCGAATGCTTCCTCGATAGACTTGATAAGACCGTTTCTGTCGGAGGCTTTGGAAATTCCGACGCTCGAACCGAGGTTTATCGGCTTTACGATGACTGGATAGCTGAATTTTGCTTCAACCTGATTTACAAGATCGTCGATCTTATCGAGGTCGAAAGAAGAAAAGCGGCAGCAGTCAAGAACGGGGAATCCGGCGTCCTTGAGAAGTATCTTCATGACGAATTTATCCATTCCCACAGCGGAAGCGAGAACGTCGCATCCGACATAAGGGAGGTCGAGAGTCTGGAGGTATCCCTGCAAAGCGCCGTCCTCAACGTTTGTGCCATGGACTATCGGAAATGCGATATCTACTTCGGAAATAAGATTAGAACCGAATTTTTTCATTTTCTGGCGGATAAGCTGAACCTTGCCCTCGCTTCTTACGAAAACGCATTCCGTACACTCTTTAAGCAGAGCTGGAATATCCTTGTAGGAATTGATATCGAAGAGCTTTTCACCCGTGAAAAATTCGCTTTCCTTGGTCATATAAACCGGGATGATGTTATATTTTTCCTTGTTCATGCTTGCCATAGCCTGAACAGCCGAGATTACTGAAACTTCATGTTCGACGCTTCTTCCGCCGAAAAGTACTGCAAGATTGATCTTCATTGAAATTTTCTCCTTTATCTATTTAATTGCTTACTGTTTATATAGAGCGTGTTCGCTCTGCGCTCACAGGGGATGATTTATATAATCCGTCCGCTCGATACGCTTCGCTCTCTCGCTGGTTCGGGACAGCGTGGATCGGGTGTACGTTAATTTTAACAATATTGCAAATTTTGATTCTGCTTTTTTCTCCACGCTGTCTTTTACGGGGCTTTGCCCCGATACCCCACAAGGGCTTTCTGCCCTTGACCTGACCAAAGGGTTATTCAACCCTTTGGAAACCCTTTATTACGGTAAACCACGAGCGATGTGTTTTTTTATCTTTTATCAGAGGTAACATCGTGATCGGGTGCAGCGTCACGCTGCCTTTGGAAACCCATTATTAGAAATCACTTTAATAATTGTCCGGTAAATCGTTTTCGAGAAGGACTATTTTCTTTTTGTCGGTTTTGTATTCCTGAACCTTTGCAAGAGCTTCGTTAAGACCGTCTGCAACGTAAACCTGACTCATGTTGTAGCCTGCATCCTTGATTCCGTTATAAATAGGAACTGTCTGAGCTTTGCCTACGAGGACGATATAATCGCAGGCTTCTGCCGCCTCTTTGCCGAATTCGTAGTTCAACTCTTCCTGCTTTGCGCCAAGCTCGACCATTCCCGGAGTTACAAGAATACGGCAGGCGTCGAAAAGTCCAAGAACGTTCAGAGCCGCACGGCAACCGCTTGGATTTGAGTTGTAAGCGTCGTCGATATAAGTGAGGTCGCCGCCCTTGTCAAGAAGCTGCAATCTATGCGGAACAGCGGCGATTCGCTTAACGGGAAGGGCGAGTTTTTCGAGAGAAATGCCAAGTCCGTGGCAATATGCAATAGCTCCGAGAACGTTCTGAACGTTATGCTCTCCGAGGAGCTTCATGGAGAAACGCAGGCTGTCGCCGTTCGGAGCAGTTACGGTGAATTCAGTTCCTCTGTCGGAAACCGATATGTCGGAGGCACGGTAATCGTTGCCCTCCTGAAGTCCGTAAAGAATCGCATTTTTATACTGCGGAGCTTTCTTGCGTATAAGCTCGTTGTCGCCGTTAAGGTAAATTTTTCCGCCGGCTGCCTGAACGCAGTCTGCAAGCTCGAATTTAGTGTTTACAACGTTTTCAATCGAGTTGAAAGTTTCAAGATGCTGCGGTCCGACGGAAGTTATGATGCCGTCGTGGGGATGAGCGATATCGCAGAGTTCCTTTATCTCATGAACACGTCTTGCTCCCATTTCGCAGATGAAATACTCATGAGTCGGCTTGAGATGCTGTCTTATCGTGATTGTAACTCCCATCGGAGTATTGAAGCTTTCGGGAGTTTTCAGCGTTTCAAACTGCGAGCCGAGAAGTTCGCTGAGATAGAATTTCATACTGGTCTTGCCGTAGCTGCCCGTGATTCCGACCTTGTGGAGATCAGGCATTTCGCTTAAAATTCTCTTAGCGTCGTTGATGTACCATTTCTGTATCGCTTTTTCGATCGGCTTGTTGATAAGGTTTGAAAGCGGTACGAGAATCGGAGTGAAATAAAGTCCGGAACCGATGAGGATATAAAGCCACGGCGAATTGAATTTTCCATGCGATATGAACGAGCTTCCGCCGATAATCAGAGCTTCGAGAATCCAGAATGTTACGAGCATTCTCTTGACTCTTGCCGTATATTTAAGAGGCTTTTTGAACTTTTTCCCCGGCTTGTTTATAATAGGAAAACAGAGGTTAAAGGCTGTAAATCCTATAAGCATAGGAAGAGTCGCTCCGGTGATAAGCATAAGGAACTGCAATACGAAAAGGACGAGAGGAAAGATATATCGTTTGTAATTTTTCTTCATCCACCGGGAATGTTCCGGAGTTTTATAACCGTTAAGCTGGAGCATATGAAATTCTCTCAGCGAGAAAAAGATTATTCCGGCAAGAGCGGCTGCCGTATAAATGCAGAATAAAGCAATATTCATAAATCAGTCTCCAATCTTCATAAACGAACACATTACACGGTTGAAGGTATACTGCTGTTCGAGGAACGAATAATGTCCGGCATTTTCAAGCTTGACAAGTCCTGCATCGGGGATAAGCTTCTCCATTTTTTCGCCGTCTGAAAGAGGAGTTGCCGTATCGTTCACTCCCCAGACAAGAAGAGCGGGACATTTTATATTCGGGAGAAGCGGCTCTAAATCTTCGTTTACGACCTTGACAAGAACCTGTCTCATAAGCGGAGAAGCTGCGGCATAGTCGGCGCTTCCCATTTTTTTGCGGAAATTCTCAAGAGCGTCCGGGGCTATTTTCTGAACCAGTTTTGTTGAAAGAAACGCTTTTCCCATTTTATAATAGCGAGTTCTCCAGCTTTTTTTGTTGCTTTTTGGAGGAAGAATTCCTGCGCTGTCCACAAGAATTACCTTTGAAATGTCAAAAGGCAGGCCTTTTCTGCTGTTGAGCTTGATTATGACACGTCCGCCGAACGAGTGACCGAGAAACATTATTTCCTTGTTATCGTAATCTTTGAGGAAGTCGATCACGAAGTCCACATAATCGTCCACGCACCAGGCTGAGGGCGGTTCTTCACTTTCACCGAATCCGGGCATATCCATTGCAACTACCGTATATTTCTGCGAAAGCAGGTCTATGAGATTGGCAAAAAGCTTTATATTGCTTCCCCATCCGTGAAGCAGAACGATAAGGTCTCCGCTTCCTTTTTGTTCGTAATTTATTTTGATGCCGTTAACTGTTTTGTTCAAATTCATTATCTCCATGTATATATTTTTATTTAACATATTATATGCAGGATATTTATCCTATCATACATTTTATTATATCATGGCAGTTAATTAATGTCAATTACCGGATATAAAAAATAACTGAAAAACGTGATATACAATAGAATTTGACGCTTGACACATACAATTTTATGTGTTATAATATAAATAAAAGAGGGTACTGCGATAAGCGGTTTTCACCCATATGAAAGTTATTGTTGAAACAACCGTCCTATGTGGTAGTGGGGCGGTTATTTCTTTTTGTTATTGCTGAGATTTATAATCGCAACTACAAGCATAAGTAATGTTAGAGCCTGTTTAGTATCTCGGTATGTGCGGCTTTTTGAGCATGAGTTTGCCGAGGACAAGGCGAAAAAGCGAAGGCATACTGACGTATGGTGAGCTTTTTCAACGCAGGCATCGGCAAAGTTTGCCAAAAAGACGTGCGCAGCGAGATACTAAACAGGCTCTTAGTAATTCCATTATGGTCATTTCAGCTCATCCCCGTTCCCGAGGGAAGATTAGAACCGCCTATCGTTTTATCCAGTACCCTGTTTTACATTATATCATGCATTGATTTGCTTGTCAATTATCGGATTTAAGGCAACACCGCACAATTAGCGGCTAACGCCTTTGCCGCACATCTGCTTGCAGATTTTCCGCCATATCACACAAAAACTCCTTGACATACGCCAGTATGCCTGCGTCGTTTTTATGCAATCTGACGAAAAATCTGACTGCGCATCTGCACGACAATAATTGTGCGGTATTGCCTTAAAAATAACTTGAAAAAATACCTGAATAATTCTTGACATTTTTATATTAATGTGATATAATATTAAAAGTTAATAACTGCCGCTGTGGTGGAATAGGCAGACACAAGGGACTTAAAATCCCTCGCTGGCAACAGCGTACCGGTTCAAGTCCGGTTAGCGGCACCATCGAAAGAATGTCGATTTTACGGCATTCTTTTCTTATTTTCTGACTAATTTGGTAGAAAAGTTTCTTGTGAATGAGCGTTTTTCTACCGGATTTCTACCAAATTTTCTACCAAAATCGCTGCTTTTTTCAATTTCACTTTCATTTTTGGTCTTAGCACAAAAGATTTTTATCCCCCGTGTCAAGTTGACCTGATTAACTTTTTTACTTTTTTTATAATGCCGCCGTGGTAGAATGGGTAGACGATCGGCACACTATTATCGCAGGTTCTCAGGTTGAGGACTTGCGATTTTTTTCGTCCTCTGAACCTTTATCATGGATAGCCTGTTCCGTATCTGTACTGTCTCCACCCAACACTTTGGCGATAGTCTCCGCAGACTCCACTTTGGAATGAAAGTCGAGGTGACTATAAAAATTGGCTGTAACATTAAATGTTGAATGTCCAAGCCACTCCTGGATCGCCTTCATGGATACTCCGTTTGCCAGCAACAGACTGGCACATGAATGACGAAGATCATGGAATCGAATGTGTTTGAGCTTATTTTTCTTAATGATGTACTTGAAGTGAGTAGTTACAAAGTTTGGCGTAATCAGCTTACCGAAGTTGTCACGGCACACAAAGCCGTCATATTCCCTGTCAAAGTCTTTACCGAGGAGCTTCGAGTAGTATTCTTCAAGGTTTTTGCGTTCTATTAGCATCTGCTCAATATGAGGAATCAAGGGAAAAGTTCTTACACTGGACTCAGTTTTAAGCTGATTTTCGACAAAAATCATTTCTTTGCCGCCGCCATAAGTGCTGGAAACCTTACGGCGAACCGTGAGTTTCTTTTCCTCAAAGTTGACGGAATCCCACTTCAAACCAATAATCTCGCTCTTGCGAAGTCCGTAGTAGGCTGCAATATGTACCACAAGTTCAAGTCTATCGCCCTTGAATACTTCAAAGAGCTGTTCCAACTCGTCCTTGTTGTAGAAATTGGCTTCAAACTTCTGGATTTTCGGCAGTTCAACCTTATCTGCGACGTTTACATCGAGCATATCCATTTTTACAGCATATTTTAGTGCTTTGTGGATATTGGCATGGTAATGCTTTACCGAATTGCCCGAAAGACCGCTGTTGAACTTATCGTTATAGAACTGCTGAAGCTGTAAAGCTGTCAGGTTGCCAAGAAGAAGATGCGGATAACGCTCGTCAAAATAGTTTTTGATCCTGGTGATATAGCGATTGTAGCTTTCATAAGAGGTTCGTGCGATTGTCGGTCTGATTGTTTCAAGCCAGTAGTCAAGAAATGCTGTGAACTCAAAACTTGTCTTGCATACAGCATCATCACTGAGAACCTCCTCGCTGAGTTCTGTCTTTTCCTTTGGGGTTTCCTTGACTTTTGTTAAGCTGCCTGTGAGAAACTCCTCATAGAACTTTGCTACTATTACGTTCACCTTTGCTGTCAGTGCTTTATAAGAACAGTCAACAGGCAAATCGGTTGTAACCCATTTTCTCTTACGCTTGCCACTATCGTCCTTGAAATCAAAGACAACATAGTTTTTGCCCTTCTTTTCGGCAATAATGTACTTAAAAGGCAGACTTGCTTTCATTATATTATCCTCCTTATGTCGAAAGCGGTGGTCTGCGCTATTGACCTCATAACTATATTGTAGCGCGATACAAAGTCATTTGCAAGCGTTTTCCTACCACTTCTACAAAATTTGACACAAGGGACATTTCTACCAGTTATTTTTGTGCGCATTGCAGAACGAAATCTATAATCGTAGCTTTTGCGACCTTGATTGTTCTACCACAAGGAATTTTTTTGAGTTGTCCTTCCTTGATAAGCTGATAAACCTTTTTCTTTCCATAGCCGAGAATTTCACATAAGTCCTTTACTTCCAGTATCTCAGGATATTCGCTATACATATTCTTATATACAACTTCAAGCGGTATTGAATCCATAGGACATAACCTCCTTCCTGTCAGAAGAAAAGAAACTGAAAAAGCGTAGATGTTCCATATTCTATTGTCAAGATACTAAGTGCATCGTTGTCAGTTATTTTTATGCCTGATATTTGATGTACTGTTGGCAGCTTCTCCTCAAATCGAGAGGAAGCTCCCGACAGCATATCAGCCGTCAAACAAAACTAAGAGGAATGTGTGAGATGCCTTTGGCAATGTACGCTCCGAAGGACGTACACTCCCAACAGCATCTCTGCTGTTGACAGAAAAATAAAAGAAATTAACATGAAAGCATAGTTGAAAGTATGGGACGGTGCGGCAAATGGAAGAACCGTACCGCCCCTCATCACGGAGGATAGGATATGTCAGCGAGTGATCCGTACCCTTTTCAGCCATCAGTGGTATGAACCCCTCTATATATCAACCGAGGATTTTGCAAAATCGGGAAGGTTTTTCCCATGTTTATTTCTCCAAAAAGAAAAAATCAGCGTTCTGCACATATTTCTTTATTCGTTTTCGTGCAAGATGATATACTCCTTGAGCTTCTGCTTTGCAATCTTGATTCGGTAACGCACCATATCAATTGATAAACCGTATTTCTCAACGAGATACCACATCGTCACCTTATCCTCTCTCAGAAAGTAGTCCCGTATAAGCTCATACCCTTCAGGAAAATCCGATTTCAGCAGTTCTAAGGCATCAGGCAGATAATCAAGCCTGTTCCGGTGCCTGATCTGCTCCTTTTCTTCTTCATCGCTTATGGGAATACTCGCAGGATCGGGATTCGAAGATAGAACATCGTCAAAATCGGGATAGATCTTTCCGTTTTTTGCATCCAGCTCCTCAATGTATCGTTCTTTTCGCAAGAGCTTGTTGTACTCTTTCTCGATGTTACGGGGAACATCATCGCCAAAGTGGACATACATAAATCTTCCCATTACTCACTGTCCTCCTTAGCAGAGGTCAGGTTTGTAAGAGGTTTGGTATGGATTGCCTTCAACTGTTCATTGCAGGCTGTAAGCGTAAAACGTTTATCGAATGCACAGCCGTCAAGATAAGCCCTGATGATATTCTTATCTGCTTTTCTGTAATCCTGGTCACATGGCATCGCATACAGCAGGAGCGAAAACAAGTAACGCTGCCTGAAAGGGTGAAGTCTGATTGCTATACAGACCGCACAGAGGTAATCATACTGCATCTTCCTTTTACCCGAAAGATACCGTGAGAGCGTAGATGGAGCAATTCCCGTCAGTCTTGCAAGCGTTTTCTGGCTTATATTGATCTCGTCTAAATACCGACATAATGCCACGCAGAAGCTGTCCTTGTTCTGCTCATTGAGATCATCAGTCCCGTAAACGTAAACTTCGTAGCTTTGCGGCTCCTCATGTTCGCTGAATAATGAAATCTGAGGAGTATGTAAATCATTCATAATACCGGTTCCGTCCTTTCTGTCAGACGGAAATCAGCAAATGAACATAGTAAGCCTGTCATTCGGAATATACCCGTCCGACAATCAAACATTACTCGTCCATTCGATCGTTTCATATTCAGTTTCCATACAGTGATCGAGTAACCCTCCTGCGCAGTAAGGTTCACCGTTGGAGCAACGCGCCGATGCGTTCTATATTATTATGAACCATTACAGCGTAAAAAGCAACTTCTCAGCGTTCCCGTTCGGGAACACCCGATTTTTATAAAAGCCCCATTTTCCTGCACTTTTCGATAATGCACTACCGATTCAACATTTCCACCTAACTCATTCAAACCTCAGTCCCATGTTGAAAAATTACTCTTTGTGCAAAATTATAGTGCGGCAACTTTTCACCAAAATTTCATTTTCCTATCACATTATGAGTAAAAAAAAGGGCGGCCTGATCTGCTCAGACCGCCCTTTATGCCGAGAGTTTACAGCATAACACACTCAACTTCTGTATCAGCACAAACAAATCCGCAAGGCAATCAATGCAGACCGTGATCTATTATCATCGTCCAGTACACAGCTATCACCCCCTAAAGACCGTAATGGATTACCGATCAAGTCTTGTATGGAACTGTTCAATGACATCACAAAAGTATCGAGTTGTATGCTTGTCTGCTTCCATTATATGAAACCAGTTGTACAAAATTTGGCTTTCTGGAAACAAACTTTCATTTTTTATTATATCATTTAAGATAGACAGAATTTGTACTTCTGAAAAGAAAAGAGCCATTGCTTTATCGCAACAGCTCTGATAATTGATGATTTATAGTTTGTATTCTTTCACATATTCTCTCACGTCAATACCGCTTTCGATATATCTCAGCAGTATCTCCGCACAGGCATGACTATCACTGTCTGCCTGATGATGATCGAGAGCAATACCGTAGTGATCGCACATCACGTTTAGGTTATGCTTCATATCAGGCAGAACACGCCTGCCGATCCGGACCGTACAAAGGTATTTTGCCGTCGGTTTCCAAGAGATACCGTAATCACGCAGACAGGCACGAAGAACGCTCATATCGAACACAGCATTATGTGCAACCAGGATACCCTTGCTCATGATAGGCTCAATCTTCTTCCATAGCTCTGCAAAATTCGGAGCGCCCTTGACCTTATCCGCATCTATTCCGGTGAGCTTAGTGTTGAAGTAGTCGAAGTGTGTTTCGGGATCAACAAGAGAAAAGTAGTTCGCCACGATCTTATTATCCTTGATTGCAGAAATGCCTATCGCACTCATACGGTCATTTGCACGATTGGGCGTTTCAACGTCAAAGACTATGTAGACTGCCATATCGTATCACTCCCAAGCAAAGCAGATTATAGGTTAATTATACCACAACGGAACGGAAAGGTCAATTGGCAGAAAGAAAACAACCGACATTGCTGCCGACTGCCTTTCATTATGCTCCGATTCGCTCAAAGCTATTCAAAACCTGTTTATCCGAGAACAATGACAGCTTACCGTCAGATCATTAATTATGGGATTGCACAAGAGTTGCTTGTGAGTTGCAGAAAGAGCCGTCAAAAAGCTGTTACTAAGCAAATTCAGGATAAGCTCTTAGCATTTTACGGACTTCTTCCAAATACTCAGCTCGTTCTTTTACAGGCGAAACAAGCTCCACACCGTCACCATACTGCATAAGCCACAGATAAAATTTGCGGTTGATACCTACCCGTACACGGATACGAACATAGTCAGAATCTTCATCGTGAAAAATCGAAGCGTAATCTCCAAAATTTTCCCTCATTTCATCGAGCAGATACTTCTTTACCCGCAGTGTGACTACGGTGAAGTATTCAGGAGCAAACATATCCGTTACGAACCCCTCATAATTGTCCTCCGGTGGCAGCCGAACATAAGACACTTCGCCACCGAGGATATTCTTCATTCGGTCAACTCTATATATACGCCATTTCCTGTCCTTCTCATTGAGGCATTTAAGATAGAATCGCTCATGGAAGTAGATCACGCTCACAGGGAGCATTTCCCGTTTCTTATAGTAATAAGCTATCTGTTTCGTTGTTTCGTCATACTTGCCGTATTCAAAATCTATTTTCTGCCGTTCACCGATCAATCTATGAATCTTATCCAAGTTTTCCAAGAGATCGAGTGTCGAGGGACAACGTTCATTCAGAACGATACGGCTGATGAGCTGCCTGATCTCTGCATCGGAACACATACCCTCAAATTTCTTTATCAGTGTTTTCTTCTGAAATGCTGTCAGGAATTTGTTTATCGAGATCGAATCAACGATGAAACGTATTTCATTGAATGAGAAACTCTTGTCAATTAAAGCATAGTATGCCGTGTTATGTTCACGGTTATGCTTTACGATATGATTTCCCATAGCAGTCAGCCTGTCAAGGTCACGGCGAATCGTTACGTTCTTCACTCTGGTCAGATTGCAGACATTGGCGAGGTGTTCTTGTATCTGGCTGATTGATACATAGTGGTTCTCGTCCGTGTACCGTGACAGATAATCGTAGATGTATATAATTCTTTCATGATCCATTTTATTTTCCCTCCTGAAAAAGCTGAAAACCCTGTTCTGAAACGGAGTTCAGAACAGGGATTTTTGCATTTTACTTATCCCGTTCACGCATCGCCCCTAAATGAAATATATTCTTCTGTCAGATAGCGATCCGGACACAGCCTACTATTACTATTTTACCATAATTATGCATGAGTATCAATCAAGTTCGAAAAAAAACGGTATATTATTCGGAATGTTGTATCATCAGCAAATTTAACTGTAAACTTTTCATGAACATTTGCGGATTTCTTTCCCGATTTCTCAAATTTGGCGGTATATAAGTGAGGGGGTATTGCAGCCGAAGTTGCAAAGCTCCAATTTCTCTGACGGAGAGAGGAAACTTTGCAGAGCCAAAGGCTCAAATTGAAATCACGCACGGAGGGCGTGATTCAAACCCAGCAAGCTCGGTATCTCCGCATTACAATTTCTCAGAAATTTAATGTTCCGATACAATGCTTGCAAGAGGGACACCCCTTGAACCCCGAACAAAAGGAGATGAGAAAAATAGCAGAGATCGAACCGCATAATCGGTATATGCAGATACGCCTCACCGAAGCAGAATACGAAGCTATCGAGCGCAAGTTTCGCAACAGCGGTCTGAGGTCACGGAGCGAGTTTATCAGGGCTATGATCTTTGAGGGATATATAGTCAATTTTGATGAGGAGAAGTTTGATAAGATTTACAGGCTTGTCGGAAGTATTTCCAACAACATCAATCAGATAGCCGTGAGAGCGAACAGCACGAACAAATTGTATACCGAAGACATCGTGAACATCAAGGAGGGGCAGGATAAGATTTGGCAATTACTAAACTCTTTGCAATCAAAACTACTGAGGTTAAAGCGTTAGCCTATATCGCCAACCCTGAAAAAACAGACGGCGGCAGACTGATCTTCACATACGGGTGCAGCTCTGATCCTGCACAGGCAAGCAGAGATTTTGAAGCAGTCCGTGCAGGAGGAACGGGCTTGAATACTGTCCTCTCTCAGCACTTTATTCAGAGCTTTAAGCCTGGTGAGATCACGCCTGAAAGAGCTTTGGAAGTAGGCAAGGAACTTTGCGAAAAATTCCTCAAGGGCGAATACCAATACTTTCTCGCAATCCATACCGATACCGACCATACACATCTGCACGTTATCTTCAATAATGTGAACCGAAAAAACGGCAGAACTTTCGAGACCAATATGAATCAGGGCAAGGTCAAGGAACGTGCGTGGAAGAAGCTTATTGACCTGTCGGACGAAGTATGCAAACGGCATCATCTGGATGTTATCGAACACCCCGAAAGAACGAAGGGCAAGAGCCATTGGGAGTGGGATATGAACCGTCAAAGGCTATCGTGGAAAGCCAAGCTGAAATACACGATAGATCAGGTTGTGAAAGCAAGCGAGGACTTCGATGATTTTATCAGGAAATGCGCCGAATATGGTGTGCTTGTTGAGTACAATCCAGACCACAAGATCGACCTGAAATTTATGCTTTCGGAGCAGAAAGAACGCAATCCGAGAGCCAAGATGACTCGCGCCCGAACACTCGGCTGGTACTATGAAACACGGCAGATCAAAGACCGCATCGCTCAGTATCACGGAGTTATGATCTACACGCCGAGGACAAAGGTCAGAGTTATCACAAAGAAGCCACCGAACAAGTTCGTTCAGGACGCTATCGACCGTGGCAATATGAAGCTCGCCAGTATCGCAAAGAATGTGATAGCTGAGTACGGTGTTGAGCCTGATGAGATACGGCAGGCGGCAATATCGGAATACGCACACAGCCGAGGACTTCTCTCCGAGCTAAACGACATGAAAACGAAGATCGAGGACTTGCAGGTGAAGCTGAAAGTCCTGCGGAAATACCGCAAGCTGAAAGTGTACGTCGAGGAGCTGAAAGCCCTCAGCGGAAGTGCTGCGAAGAAGTACCGAAAGGAACACAGCGCAGAGCTTACCGAGTACGGGCAAATCCGCACTAAGGTATTGGAGCTTTATCCCTCCGGTCATATCCCGACCGTGGAGAGCCTGGACAAAAAAATAAACGCCCTTATACAAGAGCGTTCATTGAAGGATCAGCAGTTTCGTGAAGCGGACAAGCGGGCACGTGACCTTGCCGACGCACAGCGTACCATTGAGGAGTTTCTCCGTCAGGAACGCAATGAACAGCAGCAAGACCGCAAGCGTAAAAAGAATGGGGATTTGGAGTGATTACAAGAGCCATTTTTCCCGTAGTTCTAATTCATAATCATCACCAAGTTCCATGACAATCCGATAATATGCTTGTTTTGCTCTTTCAATAAAGTCGGCTTGCTCTTGTTCTTACCACAGAAGCGGATTCGGAGGATACTCCCAATCCAATGCTTCATCATGTTTATTGATAAGATACTCAAGCTCATTTTTCAAATTGTCAGAAAGAGGTAAACTATCAAGCTCGATTGGATAATCATATTTCTCACGGGCAGCATCATTTACACTCCATAAGCAGATACCGCTGCCCCAATCATACATATATTTCAAAGCATATTTTGCCATATCATTTCTCTCCATGATTAGCCTTGTATTCTTCCAACGCCGTGAGCAACAGCTTATTCACGCTCATACCCTGAGACTCTGCATAAGCCTTGATCGCATCACGCTCCTTGGCAGACACATACAGCTTCAGCGTTTTGTAATTTGCTTTGGCATACTGAGCGTTTGAGGATATTTTCTTGGAACGAGCCTGCTTCTGCTGGCACTCCTTACAATACTTCTGAGAGCCTGCCGTCACCTTATAAGGCTTTCCGCAGATAGAGCATATCTGCTCGCTGCCGATCGCAACAGCTTCTCCGGCTTGCTTCTTCTCCTTATATGCCCTGTTCCGCATGACCTGAGCCTTGTCACGGCAGTAGATACAGTATTTCGCTCTGCTTGACGGAGACTCAAACTCCATTCCGCAGATCTGGCAAGTGTGCTTATACATCAGATCACCCCTTGATCGGTTATTACAGATATTCTATCACATTAGTGGGGATATGTCAAGTATAATCGAAAATATAGTGAAGCTGCACTGGGGAAATCAGATAATTTGCTGCGCATTGCCGAAATTCAAAAACTTCTCAAAATTATACTTGACAATAGGGATATTGTATAATATAATGAAAGTGCAACAGGAACACGGAAACCCACAAACCACGAAAGGAAGGTAAATCCTATGTTAAACAAATTCTTAGTCGCAGGCAGAATGACTGCTGATCCCGAAATTCAGACCAAAGGTGAAAACAGGCTTTGCAAGTTCACCATTGCCTGCGAACGTCCAAAGCGTAAGGACGAGGAGAATCCCGAAACTGACTTCTTTCAATGCACCGCCTGGAACCGCAACGCTGACGTGATCTTTGATTGGTTCGGCAAGGGCGATATGGTCACACTCGTCGGAGCAGTCCACATCAACCGCTTTGAAAAGGACGGTCAGAAGCGTTCTTCCACTGAGGTCAAAGTTGAGGAAATCCACTTCAACGGCGGTAAGAAGCGTGAGAACACCGCACCGTCTGACAGCGGCTACGATAACCCCTACGCAGGAACAGAGGACGATCCGCTGTTCTGAGCAATAATCACAAGGAGGATAGGAAAATGGAAACTACTATCATTGCAATCAGCAATCAGAAAGGCGGAGTCGGCAAGTCCACCACCGCATACAACCTCGGAGCTTGCCTTGCTCTGAACCACGGAAAGAAGGTTCTGCTTGTGGACTTCGATCCGCAGGCAAACCTCTCCGAATACCTGAAATACGAGCCGGACGGCAACCCGACCATGACACAGCTTATCATGTCATTCTACGCAGGAAATCCCGTGACCGCCGAGACAGCTCAGAGAGCGATCCGTCACAGCGAAACCGCAGGAGTGGACTACATTCCCGCCGACATCAACCTCGCCAATGCGGAAACGCTCATGGTCACGATGATCTCAAAGGAGCATATTCTCCGCAGGATACTTACGGAAGATGTGGTCGGAGCGTATGACTTCGTGCTGATCGACTGCCTGCCGTCCCTCGGAACGCTCCTTATCAATGTTCTTACCGCTGCGGACAGAGTGCTGATACCCGTGCAGACACAGAAGTTCAGTATGGACGGCTTGCAGTCCCTTGAAGCCCTCACACAGCTCGTCAAGGCAAATACCAACCCAAAGCTGAACCTCATCGGAGTGCTGCCGACTATGGTTGACCGCACAAAGGTCAGCAGAACGGCGATAGAAACCCTCAAGGAAAAGTACGGCGAAATGCTGTTCAGGACAAGCATCAGCAAGTCCATTGAAGCGGCGAAAAGCTCCGAGAACGGCACACCGCTTTGTCTCACAGGTCACAAGTTAGGTCAGGAATATGATGAATTGGCTCAGGAGGTGCTT
>JAFTQW010000061.1 GCA_017462565.1 Ruminococcus sp. | reverse complement strand
TATCTTCAAGCTTATGTCGGATATTTCCGTATCTCGTCCTCCTCGGATCTGTTAGTTCGGAAAGCCGTTCTGTTAATCTTTCTATCTTCATTCTTCTATTTTACCACTTTTCTGATAAAATGTAAATGCTGTTGCCGTGGACAAGTTCTCATTTTCCCTTGACAAATCGGCTTTTTTATGTCATAATTAAATCGTATAGCTATGGTACGCCTGTATAAAATGAAATGAATTTTTTAATAAAATTGAGAGGAGATTTTTACTATGCTAAAAAAAATTACAAGTGGAATCGTTTCAGCCGCACTAATTGCAGTTTCAATCAGTACGCTTCCGGCAGTCGATTCCGTAAAGAATGTTATGGCAGCTTCTGAAACTCCGAATTATGCCGAAGCTCTTCAGAAATCGCTCTATTTCTACGAATGTCAGCAGGCAGGTCCGCTTCCTGAATGGAACCGTGTTGAATGGAGAAGCGATTCGACCATGATCGACGAAATAAAGGGCGGATGGTACGATGCAGGAGATCATGTTAAATTCAACCTTCCCATGTCTTACACTGCTTCAGTGCTTGCGTGGGGACTTTATCAGTATCCCGACGGCGTGGAGAAATGCGGAGAAATGACCAATTATGTGAATAATCTTGAATTTGTCCTTGACTACTTCACAGACTGTGATCTTGGTGATGAGATAGTATTTCAAGTCGGAAACGGTACTATTGACCATACATGGTGGGGTCCTGTTGAACTTTATGAATACGGAATGAGCGACAGCGGAACTTCCTATGAAGCGGCTCGTCAGACGTATAAAGCTTCCGAGGGATGTTCGGCAGTTTTCGGAGATATGGCTGCCGCACTTGCTGCCGGATACTGTGCTCTTGACGGCAGGATAGACGAATCAAAACGCAAGGAATATCTCGAACACGCCGAGCATATTTTTGAACTTGCTGATGCTTCACGAAGCGACTCGGTTTATAACGACAGCAACGCTTCGGGATTCTATCGCTCCAGCCACTTCTACGACGAGCTTTTCTATGCCGCAAACTGGCTTTATATTGCAACAAACGACAGCGCCTATCTTGATAAGGCTACAAGCTATATCCCGAATCTCGGCAGAGAATTAGGCTCTGATGAGCTTAAATATACATGGGGACACTGCTGGGACGATACTATGCAGGGAGGTATGCTTCTCTACGCTATCAACACAAATGACAGCTTCTATATCAGCCGTGTTGAAAAGCACGTCAATTACTGGACAAATCAGATTCAAAAAGTTGACGGAATCCTTGGTTATGCCGATAGCTGGGGCTGTGCAAGATACGCTCAGACTGCCGCTTTTATTGCCGCAGTTGCTTGTGATACGGTTCTTTCCGATAAGGATACTTCCGCTTATGAGAAATTTTACGAAAATCAGATAAACTACGTTCTTGGCGATAATCCGTCAAATCAGAGCTATGTTGTCGGCTACGGCGATAAGCCTGCACACAACGCTCACCACAGAACGGCTCATGCTTCGTGGAAAAACGATATTTATATGCCTGAACAGAACAGACACGTTCTCTATGGTGCTCTTGTCGGAGGACCGTCTCAGAACGGCAGCTATGAGGACGACAGAAACAACTATATCAACAACGAAGTTGCTACCGACTACAATGCAGGATTTACTGCTATTCTCTGTAAAATGATCGACAAATACGGCGGAAAAACCGATCCTTCATTCCCGCCTGCTGAAAAACATGATGGTCCTGAATTCTACGTTGAAACCATGACCAAAGGAAGCGATGCAAGCGGAATGACGCTCAGCTTTAAAATAACCAACCACTCTGCATGGCCTGCAAGGGTTCAGGATAATATCTCTTTCCGCTACTATATGGATCTCAGCGAGATTATTTCCGCAGGCTATAAACCGGAAGACGTTGTTATCCGCTGCGACCGTGACCAGTCTGAAATGTATGCTTCTAAGGGAATAAAGAGCGCTGAAATTTCAAAACCCATTCAGTATGACGGAAACATTTATTATATTGAAGTCAATCTCCCTGACGGAAGAGCTGTTCTCCCCGTTTCCGAGGGTATGCAGCAATGCGAGATACTTCTTGCTTTAGTATATCCTGACTATGGCAGCGGCTGGGACGCTTCAAATGATTTTTCAAATAAGGAGCTTCTTGAAGGCGGTTCTGTTACAGACAGCAACGGTACTGCAAAAGGAATCATTACACCATATGTTCCTGTTTATGTGAACGGCAAGCTTTATTACGGCTACGAACCGGACGGAACTTATGCCGACGGTCTTGGCGGTTCTGATGTTACTAATCCCGATCCTCCTACTACTCAGCCTACAACAGATCCTATTGATAAGATCGTTTACGGAGATTCAAACTGCGACGGTGAAATTGATATGTCGGACGCTGTCCTCATTATGCAGTCACTCTCCAATCCGGATAAATACGGATTTAATGGTTCAGATCCTACGCATATTACCGAATCAGGTATGAAAAACGCAGACTGCTGCAATTCCGGAGACGGCATAACAAATCAGGACGCTCTTGCAGTTCAGAGATTCAAGCTTAATCTTATAAGCGAGCTTCCGGTTAACGAATAAAAATACTGCTGCACTAAAGTGCAGCAGTATTTTTATTCAGACAATATTTCTGACAATTCCAAAGCCGATAAGAATAATTATTGATATTATTTCAATTATTTTGATAAAACGCCCGCCTTTTTCAAAAATCCATAATCCAATGCATAGCGTCCAGATAGGGATAAGTAAAAATATTGCAGGATTATATCTGAAAGCATCATGAAACTCCAGTTTCACCATACTAATGCACATTCTCGATATACCGCAAGACGGACACTTAATGCGTCCCCCTGTAAAAGCTCTTATCGGACATGAAATTGAAAATCCTGTAAGCATTACGAATATGCAGTATATAATCCCCAAAGCACCGATTTTCAATATTAAAAGCGTTCTTTTCATTCGTACTTTCATATACTTAAACCATTGAGTTTATTTCATACTGCATAAGCGCATATGAAATTATACCAAAGCTCAGAACTGCAAGAATCAGATAAAGAACTGCAAGGTTTCCAGCTGGCATATTTCGCTGCATACGAGCTGTTTCAAGCTTTTCCCCTTGATTATACATCCAGAATAAACCGTAAATTCCGCACGTTATGATAGTTAAGAACAAAGCCGTTCCTCCGGATACCGGAACTTGAACTGAGCTAAGATAATTAACCTCATCATTCAGTTTGACAAACCAATATATCCCGTATATTCCACACGTTATGACTGTGAGAAGAATACACACCGCAATAGAACGTTTTTTTATTCCTGAAGAAGAATTAACATTACTATAATTATTATAATTTTCCGAAGATGCTCTGTTTTTTTGGAAAGGCGAAATCAGAACTACAGGCTTATTGCTGTAATCAGATTGTTCATCCTTAGCTATCGCACCGCAATTGGTACAGTATTTTCCGCTAAACTCTGTTCCGCACATATAACATTTCATATGATCACCTTGTTTCATCAGAATACATTATTATTATATCATATCCGGTATATTTTTTCAATAATATTTATGCGCGAAACAATAGTAACAGCATTTACCTTTTGTTATTGTTTATTAAGCGGATTTTGTATATTGAATTTCTCGCTAAATGAAAATAATTAATACTGGGTTTCCAAAGGGACTGTACGTCCCTTTGGCAGGGGTTTAAGGGGACAGCGTCCCCTTTATAACTAACAGAAAAAGTAAATGCTGTTGCCGTGGAGGGCGAATAATTCGTCCTCTGTTTGAACATGAACAATCTTTAAAATTTATTTTTTGCTTTGATGGCATTGTCCATACATTGCGCAATTGCTGCATCCATGACTGCAAGAGGATTTCCCCTGCTTTTTATCTCTAATAAGACTGTAAATTATGAGCGCAACAACCACTGTGAGTATAATAAGCGCTATTATCCAGGACTGCATATCAATTCTCCTTTACTTTGAATCCTTAACCCTTTTAGTAAGCTTTACAGATTCCTTATAAGGCTTAAATATGAGATAAATTGCCAATGCTATAATTGCGAATGAAAGAACTGCTCCAACTATCCCCAATCCGTTTGCATCGCCTGAGAACAATGTTCCAAGCTGATTGATAACGAATGCAACTATATATGCAAATCCACACTGATATGCAATTGCAAACCATGTCCACTTTGGACTGTTCATCTCACGTCTGATAGCTCCGATTGCAGCAAAGCAAGGCGCACAAAGGAGATTGAATGCGAGGAACGAATATCCTGCAACTGCTGTAAACTGTTCTGCAAGTGCTGCGTAAACCGATGTCTCTCCTGCACCGAAAAGTACTCCCATTGTTCCGACAATGTTTTCCTTTGCAACAAGACCTGTAACAGATGCAACGGCAGCCTGCCAGTTGCCCCAGCCGAGAGGTACGAAGAGCCATGCGATGCCTTTACCGATAGTTGCAAGAACGCTGTTATCCAGTTCGTCTTCTGCAAGCATTCTGAATGAACCGTCAACTGTTCCAAAGAAAGTTAAGAACCATACTACTATCGTTGAGAGAAGAATAATCGTTCCTGCCTTTTTGATAAACGCCCAGCCACGCTCCCACATAGAACGAAGAACATTTCCTGCTGTCGGCATATGATAAGCCGGAAGTTCCATAACAAACGGTGCAGGATCGCCGGCAAACATTTTTGTCTTTTTAAGGATGATTCCTGAAATGATTATAGCTGCCATTCCGAGGAAATAAGCCGAAACTGCAACCCACGCCGAACCACCGAAAATTGCTCCGGCAATCATTGCAATGAAGGGAGTTTTAGCTCCGCAGGGAATGAAAGTTGTTGTCATGATAGTCATGCGGCGGTCACGTTCATTTTCGATAGTTCTTGAAGCCATGATACCTGGAACGCCACATCCTGTTCCTATAAGGATCGGGATAAACGATTTACCGGAAAGACCAAAACGACGGAATATTCTGTCGAGAACAAAAGCAACTCTTGACATATAGCCGCAGGCCTCGATGAAAGCAAGAAGCAGGAAAAGAACAAGCATTTGCGGAACAAATCCGAGAACTGCACCCACACCGCCTACAATACCGTCTATGATAAGACCGTGAAGCCAATCAGGACAGTTATTGCCGAGCAGCTTTTCAATAAGAACCGGAATTCCCGGAACCCAGATTCCATAATTCGCTGGATCAACTCCGCCCTCATACTCCTTAAAGAGTACAATAGAATCGTTTAAATCACTGATAGAAGCTGTTTCCGTCGAAACTTCAAGAGTTTCTTCATCCTCAATATCATACTCAAACTCAAAGCTGCTGTCGGCATAATTTGCAGCAAGAGCATTCAATTCCGTTTCAGCAATTTCTGCGCTGAAATCGTCTGTTTCCGTATCAATAGCAGCCGAAGCGGCATCAATGTTGTATCCGTCGGATTCTGCCTGAGCAAGGAAGCCTTCTATGATCGCATTTGTATCACCGTACTTCTCCTCATTTTCAGCAGTTTCACTCGAACCGATTCCCAAAAGGTGGAATCCGTCGCCGAACAAGCCGTCGTTAGCCCAATCCGTTGCAGCAGTTCCCACCGTTACCATAGAAATATAGTAAACAAGAAACATTATTACAGCAAAAATAGGAAGTCCGAGCCAGCGATTAGTAACGATCTTATCAATCTTATCCGATGTTGAAAGGCCTCCTTTATTTTTCTTTTTAAGGCATTTTCCTATAATTTTTGAAATGTATTCATAGCGCTCGTTTGTTATGATTGATTCAGCGTCATCGTCCATTTCTTTTTCAACAGCCTGAATATCCTGTTCCATATGCTTCATAACATTTTCAGAAAGATTCAGTTTTTCAAGAGCTTTTTCATCACGCTCAAAAATTTTTATAGCATACCAGCGCTGCATCTCTTCAGACATATTATGTAGCGCAGCCTCTTCAATATGTGCCAGAGCGTGTTCAACAGGACCGGAAAATGTATGCTGCGGAATAGTCTTTCCGGATTTTGCAGCATTTATCGCAGCTTCAGCCGCTTCGGAGATTCCCTCTCCTTTAAGAGCCGAGATCTCAACGGCCTTGCATCCGACTGCTTTTGAAAGCTCATCAAGATTGATTTTATCTCCGTTTTTTCTTACAATATCCATCATATTGACCGCAAGAACAACGGGAATTCCAATTTCAGTCAACTGAGTTGTGAGATAGAGATTTCGTTCAAGATTTGTGCCGTCGATGATATTCAGAATAGCGTCCGGACGCTCGCCAATAAGATAATTTCTTGCAACAACCTCTTCAAGCGTATACGGAGAAAGCGAATATATTCCGGGAAGATCGGTAATTACAATACCATCGTGTTTTTTAAGCTTTCCCTCTTTCTTTTCAACGGTTACACCGGGCCAGTTTCCAACGAACTGATTAGAGCCGGTCAAAGCGTTAAAAAGTGTTGTTTTACCGCAGTTCGGATTACCCGCAAGTGCGATTCTTATACTCATTTTAAACCTCTCCTTCAATTAAATATGTGAGCATACATTCATAATATAGGGTAAATTGGAGCTGTTCCCAGCGCCAATCACCTGAAATATTATACTTTCTCAACTTCGATCATTTCCGCATCAGCCTTACGGAGCGAAAGCTCATATCCTCTTACCGTAACCTCGATAGGATCGCCAAGCGGAGCGACTTTACGAACAGTAACCTCTATTCCCTTTGTAATTCCCATATCCATAATACGGCGTTTTACAGCGCCCTCGCCGATAAGCTTTTTAACCTTGACTGTATCGCCGATTTTTGCTTCTTTAAGATTCATTTCATCTTCTCCTTAAACCATAATTTTCATAGCCATTTCACGGCTTATAGCAACTCTTGTTTCCTTGACGTTAACAATTAAATTTCCGTCGATCGTGTTAACGATAGTTACAGTACCTCCTGCAACGAAACCAAGATTTTCGAGATGCTTTTTCACCTCCGGCGTTCCGCCAATTTTCAGGATCGTGTGCTCTTCGCCAGCGTTTGCAAATGTCAGCGGCATAGATTTATCCTCCTTGGAAATAATTCATATTATTAGGTTAGGTATCACTAACTATATGTTATTATACACTAATTAATAGAAAAAGTCAATCACTTTCATTCTTCTCTTATTATTTTTGTACAAGGCGTATCAAAGTTAGCTCTTTCTAACCCCAAATATGTAGAAAATGACAAATAAAATTTTACTCTATACAACATTATAATCAGGTTAATCAAATATTATTCCGATTTAAATAAAAAACCGGACTGGTTAAACAGTCCGGCATTTTGTTAATTAGAGTGTAGCGTGGAACGTTCTTGAAATAACGTCATCCTGCTGTTCTTTTGTAAGCTTTACAAAGTTTACTGCATAACCTGATACTCTTACAGTAAGCTGCGGATATTTTTCCGGGTGAGCCTGAGCGTCAAGAAGTGTTTCTCTTGTGAAAACGTTTACATTAAGGTGATGTCCGCCTTTTTCAACGTATCCGTCAAGAAGTTCAATAAGATTGTCAACCTGTTTCTGATTATCCATAATGATATCCTCCTGTTAAAATTAATCCTCGTCCTCGTCAATTGCGTCTTCTGTTGGCTGACAGCAAGCGCCCTTTATACCGCAGTCAGTACTATTCAAGGTTTCAACCTTCAGGCTGTCGCTGTCGTCGTTTGAAAATATATTAACATGACCCGTTCCATCCGACATAAGACTGTCGATCAGATCGACGAGTTCATCCGGATTCTGAGCCTTTCCGAAAACATTGGATTCAAGCATTATTTTTCTCCTCTGAGCTGATCAAGATCAACTTCGCCCATAAACACATCCATATCCTTGCCGAGAGCATTTGGAACGATTGAGAATGTATTTGAAATACCGTCCTGTGCGTGTCTGAAAGGAAGCTTTGCAACAGAAGCAAGTGAAGCAACTGCGCCGTGAGTATCTCTTCCGTGCATCGGATTTGCTCCGGGAGCAAGCGGAACTCCCATTCTTCTTCCGTCAGGAGTGTTGCCTGTCTTCTTACCATAAACAACGTTTGAAGTAATAGTAAGAATAGACATTGTGGGAACACCGTCACGGTATGTATGGTGCTTCTTGATCTTCTCCATAAACTTGCGGACAACTGTAACAGCGATCTGGTCAACACGGTCATCATTGTTGCCGTATTTCGGGAAGTCACCCTCAACCTCGTAATCAGTTACAATGCCGTTTTCATCACGGATGCACTTAACCTTAGCATATTTGATAGCAGAAAGCGAGTCTGCAACAACAGAAAGTCCTGCGATACCTGTTGCGAAATAACGCTTTACATCTCTGTCATGAAGAGCCATCTGGAGCTTTTCATAGCAGTACTTATCATGCATATAGTGAATAACATTAAGTGTATTAACATAAAGTCCGGCAAGCCATTCCATCATGGCGTCATATTTTTCCCAAACATCGTCAAAGTCAAGGTAATCGCCCTCAACAGGTCTGTACTTAGGACCGACCTGAACCTTCATTCTTTCGTCAACACCGCCGTTTATAGCGTAAAGGAGACACTTAGCGAGGTTTGCTCTTGCACCGAAGAACTGCATTTCCTTGCCGACTCTCATTGAAGATACGCAGCAGGCGATAGCGTAATCGTCACCGTGAGTAACACGCATCATATCATCGTTCTCATACTGGATAGACGATGTCTTGATGGACATCTTTGCGCAGTATTCCTTGAACTTTCTTGGGAGCTTCTGTGACCAGAGAATTGTCATGTTCGGCTCCGGAGCAGTTCCGAGATTTTCAAGAGTGTGGAGATAACGGAAGCTGTTCTTTGTAACAAGGTGATGACCGTCTACGTCAACGCCGCCGATAGATTCTGTGATCCATGTCGGGTCGCCTGAGAAGAGTTCGTTATATTCAGGAGTTCTTGCGAACTTAACGATACGAAGCTTCATGATAAAGTGATCGATAAGCTCCTGAGCCTGTTCTTCAGTAAGAATACCCTTATCCATATCACGCTGAATGTAAATATCAAGGAAAGTTGATGTACGTCCAAGAGACATAGCAGCGCCGTTCTGCTCCTTAACAGCAGCGAGGTAGCCGAAATAGAGCCACTGTACAGCTTCCTTGGCTGTTGCGGCAGGCTTTGAAATATCGAAGCCGTAAATATGTCCAAGCTCCTTAAGTTCTTCAAGAGCACGAACCTGTTCAGCAAGTTCTTCACGGAGACGGATGTTCTTTGAAGTCATACGAACAAGCGAAGTTTCGATCTGATGCTTCTTATCTTCAATAAGCATATCGATGCCGTAAAGAGCAACTCTTCTATAGTCGCCTATGATACGTCCTCTTCCGTAAGCGTCCGGAAGACCTGTGATAATAGCAGACTTACGAGCCATACGCATTTCAGGTGTGTAAGCGTCGAAAACGCCCTGATTGTGAGTTTTTCTATATTTAGTGAAAATTTTTACTATTTCAGGATCAACCTCATAGCCATTCTGTGTGCAGGCATTCTGAGCCATTCTGATTCCGCCGAAAGGCTGAAGTGAACGCTTGAAAGGCTTATCTGTCTGAAGTCCAACGATCTGTTCCAAATCTTTGTTAAGATAACCGGCACCATGAGATGTGATAGTAGAAACGATTTTTGTATCCATATCAAGAACGCCGCCGGCTTCTCTTTCCTGACGAGAGAGATCCATAATCTGATCCCAGAGCTTTTTAGTAGCATCTGTAGGACCAACGAGGAAGCTTTCATCGCCGTCATAAGGTGTGTAATTTTTCTTAATAAAATCTCGGACATTTACAGAAGTATTGCTCCAACGTCCTTCTTTGAAGCCTTCCCATTCCTGCGGCCAAGTTTTAATCATTTTTTTCAGGACTCCTTCTTAAATTAAATTTACGGTTGTTATTGTAACACATTGATTCAACTTTGTCAATCTTAAATTTCAAAATCAAATGTAAAAAATCATTGAGCAAACATATCAAAAGCTGTTATGCAGTTTGAAAATATTACAAATTACTTAATCGTTAATTTTTAGAAATACAAAATACAGGTATTTATCATTTCCGCCGAAAAACTGTTTATAAAATCATTGAAATTTGTTTGCATAATTTGTTCAAATAAGAGATTTTATTTATTTTTGCTTATCTTCATCTGCTTTGCAGGTGAAGAATCGGGCTTTTCAATTTTTTTACTGTCAGATTCAGGAAGAAGCCTTCCCTCTTTCTGTTCGATAGTTTCAAAATAAAGCTTATAAAGTGTTGCGGCAAGAGGAACGCCAAGCATCATTCCCATTATTCCGCAAAGACCTCCGCCAAGAGTTACTGCGGCGAGAACCCATATTCCCGGAAGCCCTATTGAAGAACCAACAACCTTCGGATAAATTATATTGCCTTCAAACTGCTGTAGAATTATAAGGAAAATCAGGAATATAAGCGCCTGTTTCGGACTTTCTGTACAAATAATGAATGCGCTAAGAGCAGCTCCGCCAAAAGCTCCGACTATCGGTATAAGGGCGGTTACTCCAACGATAGTTCCAGTCATCGCCGCATATGGAAGGCGGAGAATTGAAGCGCCTAAAAATGTAAGCGAGCCGATAATGATCGCTTCTATAAACTGACCGATAAAAAAGTTTGTAAACGTTTCATGAGCAACTGAAAAGAATCTGTTTATTTTTTTATTTATCTTTTCACTTATAAAGAGGTTCTGAAAACGATTAAGATCTTCCTTAAGCTTATCCTTGCGAAGAAGAAGATATATTGCAAAAATTATTCCAAGAATAAGATTTGTAACAGTCGCTGTAATAGTTCCTATAAGAGATATTACCGAGTTAAAAAGTCCGAAAGCGTGATCCGTGACCTTTTCAGCTATAGAAGCCGTATCAAGTTCAATATTGTTAATTTCCTTCTGAATATCGGGATATTCTTCAAGCTTGACCATTGCCCAGTCTCTGAATTTTACAAAAAGCGGAGGGATTACTGAATACATAAGCTTTATCGCATTTATTATCTCCGGAATTATAATATTTAATATAAGAACGATTATAGCTATAGTTATAGCAAACGAAAAAAGCAGACAAAGCGGTCTTCGTGAGCTGCTTATAAATTTATTGTTCTTTTTCGGAAAATAATGCTTTTCAAAAAAGTTCATTATTATATTAAAAATATAAGCCATTATACATCCGATAAAAAGCGGTTCAAGAGCTTTAAGCGCTATTCCTACTAATCCCTGAACATATGAAAAATTCTGAACTATGACGCAGACGGCAACTGCAAGAGCAGCGACAAAAACTCCTCTTTTTATTTCCTGTTTATCCATATTCCCCTGCCGATATTATTTAACGGCACAATCCTCCTTACCATAGATATAATTACATACAATTATATAACATAATTGTGATGAAGCTGCGAAAAAGAATGTTAATTTTTAGTAAATTCAGCAATTATTTTACCCTTGACCTTATTCTGTTATCATGTTATAATTGATCATGAACTTATTATCATAGAAAGGAGGTTTATCAATGAATAGCTCTTTTGAATTTCTAAATGAAAAATTATATCTTATAGGAAGAGTGGTCGTCGATAAAAGCTTGCATACGCAAAGCGCAGACGAGTATTTTTTCAGCTATTTCGGCAACGATGTTACATACTCCATAAGGCGCACTATCTGTGACGAGGATTATCCAAATATCCTTGAATGCATCGAAAATGTCGATAACGGAGAAATTCGCCGTACCGTTATCCGTATGAAAGGATTAAACGGATATTCACGCTATGTTCTCGCTTCTGTAAGAAAAATTTCACATACTCAGGAGCAAGAACCGCTTTTTGGAATCACTTTCAGCGATATTTTCTCACTTGAAAAGCTTTCTTTGATACGTGAGCGAAAAATCTCGGAATACCGGCACATTCTCAGTCTTATAAGCGATCTTGCATTTGAATACAGCTTCGATACGAAAAAAATTCGGATTTATATGTTCGATTGCTTCCGTGAGATCATACTCGTAGATGAAGAGCTTGAAAATTGGCGCAAAGAAGCCATAAATTCCGGATTCATCCCCCCACGATATATTGAGACTTTCAATAGCCTGTGCCGTGACATAAAAAACGGAGTTTATCGATTCGATTACGAACTTGAATCTTCTGTTCTGACAGGAGGACGAACAAGAGAATTCTGCCTTTTCAGAGGCATAACCCGTTATGACGATCCTGAACATAAAAAGGTAAACGGAATCGTTTCCGTTGTAAGCTCACGTCAGAAAAGCAAGGATATAAATCTTGCTCTCGAGGCAAATAAAGATTCTCTCTCCGGACTGCTCAACAAACGTGCCATAACCTCTTTTGCCATGAGAATTCTTGCTGAAAAACCCTCGTATAACGTAAATCTTATCATTGTTGATATTGACAATTTTGCTGAAATAAACAGCAGTTACGGTCATCTTTTCGGCGACGAAGTCATTTATACCATCGCCGGAATCATTAAAACCGAGATCAATACGAGAGGTCTTGCCGGAAGAATCAGCGGAAGCGGTTTTCTCATCGTCCTTGAAGACACACGTGATGAAGAGGATCTTCGTGGTATTCTCCGTGCGATACGGACTAACACCGAGTTTGCTTTCGCCGACAGATTTGAAAATTTCCGTCTTACCTGTTCTATGGGCGCTTCAACTTATCCTGTCGACAGCTCCGACTACAATGAACTTTTCATGCAGGCGGATAAAGCCCTGTATATCGCCCAGCAAAAAGGTCAGAACCGATATGTTATCTACGATATAGAAAAGCATGGTCCAGTTGAAAAGGATATTGAAAACAAAATCGTTTTTCTCGGCGGAAAAGATAACGCAACCGAAAAACTCGGCTTTGTGGGACAACTTGCCGAAAGCCTTGTTCTTGGAAGAATCCCCGATATTTCTGTTCTTTTGGAGCAGATCCGCACTCAGTTTGCTATCGACGATATATGCGTTTTTGCCGGAAACGATATGAATCTTATTTTAAGCTGCGGAAACGCTCAATCCAAAAACGCTTCTTATCTTTTTGAAAACCGCTATACAGAGAGATTTTCCGGTGACGGTATTTTCGTTATTGACAATGTTAACGAGCTTGAAGGACGTGATGACTCCGCTTTTGCCAAGCTGACTGAGCAGAATATCGGAGGAGCAGTTCAATATCTCATGACTGAGGACAGCCTTATCAAGGGCATGATTTCTTTCTGCTATATCGGCAGATTTAAAAAATGGGCGGTTTCGGATATAAATTACCTCGCCATTATCGGAAGAACGGTTACGGCTCTTCTGAAGAAAAACGCCTATATATAAAAGCTGACTTACTTTGGTAAGTCAGCTTGATGTTCTTAAAGCATGGAGGCTCTGAGTTCCTCTCCGCTAAGTTTTGAAAGATATGCGGGAGCAATATCAAATGCAGTTTTACAGCCTGTTGCACCCTCTGCTTTAAGTCTGCTCAAAGCTCTTGCATAGCAGATAAGCACGCTTGCTGTGAATTCCGGATTCGACTCAAGCTTGAGCGAATACTCGATCATCTGATGAGTTTTTTCACCGTCGCCCGTGAAGCCGCTTCTCATAACAAATCCACCGTGGGGCATCTTATTGTGAACAGCGTCAAACTCTTCTTCAGTAATGAAATTAACTGTCGTATCATATTCGTCAAAATAATTTTTCATACCTTTGATAGTTTCTTCGATCTTAGCGAGATCTGCGCCCTCTTCTGCAACAACGTAGCACTCTCTTAAATGCTTCTGACGAGTTGTAAGCTCCGGCTGACTTCCGCTGCGGACTGCTTCCATAGCCGATTTGATCGGAACGGTATACTGAATGCCTCTCTTAACGCCTTCAACACGTCTTATAGCGTCGGAATGTCCCTGACTTACACCCTTGCCCCAGAATGTATAGCTCTTTCCGTTCGGAAGAATCGACTCGGCATAAAGTCTGTTGAGGGAGAAAAGTCCCGGATCCCAGCCAAGAGAAATAAGCGCCAGATGACCGCTCTCCTTTGCGGCTTTATCAACGTTTGCGAAATGCTCAGGAATTCTTGCATGAGTATCGAAGCTGTCGATAACGTTAAAATATTTTGCAAGCGCCGGAGTCTGCTCCGGAAGATCGGTAGCGCTTCCTCCGCAGATTATCATAACGTCAATATCGCCCTGCATTTTTTCGGCGTCGTCAAGTTTATAAACCTTTGCCCCTGCTGTCATCGGTTTTACGGTTGAAGGTTCACGTCTTGTGAAGATTCCTGCAAGCTCCATATCGTCATTTTGTCTTATTGCAAGCTCAACGCCTTTTCCAAGATTGCCGTAGCCTGCAATTCCAATTCTGATTTTGCTCATTGAAAATTCCTCCTGAATTGATATAATTTAGAAACAACTTTAGGCAACACCGCACAAAGCACACCTGACAGTTTTGTACGTCATCTGTTGCGCCCGAAGGAAGTGCCCTTGGGGTACATATTTTCCGTCATCTTACACAAAAATTTCTTGACATACGTCAGTATGCCTACGAAATTTTTATGCAAGCTGACAAAAAATCTGACGGCGCATCTGACGCACAATCTTTGTGCGGCGTTGCCTTTATTATATCACATTTTCATTTTATTGTAAAGATTTTTTTAAAGGAGTAGAAAAATGCCAGATAAACCTACAAAAATCCATTGTACGGAATTTATTTTTATCTTTATTACCGCATTTACGACAATTCTGATATGCTCTAAATCATCGCCCCTCTACCCGATAAACGACTGGACTGACGCTAACTGTTATATGACCGTCGGACGTGCAATGCTTAACGGAGCGATGCCATACCGTGATCTTTTTGAACATAAAGGACCTGTAGTCTATCTGCTCCACGCTCTTGCGGCGATTGTTTCAGACGATTCTTTTTTTGGTGTTTTTCTTATAGAAGCAGCTTTCTGTTCATGGTTTCTTTACCTTTCATACAAGGTACTGCTGTTTAAGTGCAAATCACGTCATATCTGGGCAATTCCGCTGACTGCCGCTGCTATTTATGCTTCAAAGGCATTCTGCCATGGTGACAGTGCCGAAGAATTTTGTATGCCTCTGATACTTTGTTCATACCTTATCGGACTAAAAGTATTTTGCACAAAGAATGAATTATCCGACCGTGATTCGTTTTTTATCGGAATCCTCTCCGGCATAATTTTGTGGACAAAATTCACTCTGCTTGGATTTTACGCAGGATTTTTTCTAATCGCAGTTTTTTTCTACAGAAAAAATATGTTCAAACTCGTAAGAATGTGTTCGATGATAATTCTCGGTGTAGGAGCAGTTTCAATTCCGATAATCATATTCTTTGCGGCAAACAATTCGCTCCAGAGCCTTTTTGAAGTTTACTTTTATGATAATCTCTTTGTTTACAGCGGTACGGAAAAAAAATCCTCTTTATTTGAAAACCTCAAAAATGGATTCGTTTTCACCTATTCTTTCATGCCATTGGGATTCGCTGCGATCGCAATCGGAATCGTAACTGCGGCGATTCAAAAAAATCGAACTAACCTGACTTATACTGTTATTACTCTGCTGACCGCTTTTCTGTTTGTATTTGCAGGTCACCTAAGCTACCGGTACTATCCTCTTATTTTAGCGGCATTTGTTCCTGTTTCAGCAGCTTTTATAATTTCATTTTCCGAAAATAAGATAAAAAGAATAAAGCTGCCGTCCGTTATCTGCTCAGCAACAGCATTTTCTGTATGTGTTGGAAACTGTTTTCTGCTTTGTCCGAATGTTTACCTTATGAAATACGAAAAAAAAGATCTTCCGCAGTATCAGTTTGCAGAGATCATCAATCGGACCGAAAACCCCACTCTTCTCAACTATGATTTTCTCGACGGAGGATTTTATCTTGCTTCAGGTATAGTTCCCGAATTCAAATATTTCTGCCGCAATAACACCGGACTCGAAGCGATGCTTTCAAGTCAGCAATATTACGTTGAAAACGGTATTCCGGACTATATCGTTGCACGAAGTTCTGACGGAAATAAACCGTCGTTCTCCAATTACACCTTCGTTGCGGAAAGTGAATTTTCATATTATGAAAAAAATTTTTATTATTACTTGTATAAAAGAAACCCCGATTCATGAGAATCGGGGAATTATATTTTATAAATCTCCTGAGAATATGTCCCTCACTGTGCTTATTATGTTGACTTCATCTCCGTCTTTTTCAATTGACTCAACCGAAAATTCATCGTCTTTTATCTTGAAAATGATCTCAAGCTTATCGCCGTCACTTTTTACAACTCCTGTATATTTAACATATCGGTCGCCGTCCTCTTTATAAGACTTCCATTTCGACTTTTTGCATACGTCTTTCAGAGCGTCTTCCCATGTTGTATTCGGATAAAGATTCGGATGACCGCCTTTAACACGGTATGCGTCAAGATTGCTGAATCTTACTACAGCTACAATAACAATCACAAGTACAACTGCAATCACAGTAAGCAGATTGACTCTTTTCTTTTTCTTGCCGTCAAAATCATTTATCGTAATTCCGCCGTCGAAAGCTCCCGTATCGGTTGATGAACTTATATTGTCAGCATTATTGGCTCCGCAGTTAGGGCAGAACTGTGCGCCAGCTTTCATCTCTTGTCCGCAATATTTACACTGCATAATTTTTCTCCTTAATTATTATTTTTCTTAAACTCAATAAATTCTTCGTATGTTCCCTGTCTGTCTATACATCCGTCGGGAGTTATTTCAATAATACGGTTTGCCGTAGTCCGGAGTATTTCATGGTCGTGGGAAGCAAGCAGAACGACACCCTTGAAATTCACAAGACTGTTGTTAACAGCGGTAATACTTTCAAGATCAAGATGATTTGTCGGTCGGTCGAGCATGAGAACATTCGAGCCGAACAGCATCATTCTTGAAAACATACAGCGAACCTTTTCTCCTCCCGAAAGCACATTTACAGGCTTATACACGTCGTCTCCGGAGAAAAGCATTCTTCCGAGAAATCCACGCAGATACGTTTCGGTTTCGTCTTTAACGGAATACTGACGTATCCAATCAAGGATAGAAAGCTCGCAGCCGTTGAAATACTCAGAGTTATCAACCGGCATATATGAAGATGTTACTGAAACTCCCCATTTAAACGTTCCGGAATCAGGTTTTTCCTCCTCGTTCAGAATTTTGAAAAGCATAGTTATCGCCTGTTCGCTTTCGCCGATAAATGCAACTTTATCCGTTCTTCCGAGAGTAAAGCTTACGTTATTAAGAAGCTTAACTCCGTCGACAGTTTTAGTAAGACCTTCAACCTGAAGGATATCCTTGCCAAGCTCCCTGTCCATATCGAAACCGATAAACGGATATCTTCTGCTTGAAGCAGGAAGCTCCTCAACTGTGAGCTTTTCAATAAGCTTACGTCTTGAAGTTGCCTGATTGGACTTGGATTTATTTGCCGAAAATCTTGCGATAAAATCTTTAAGTTCCTTGATTTTTTCCTCGTTTTTCTTGTTCTGCTGTTTTATCATACGCTGAATAAGCTGACTTGATTCGTACCAGAATTCATAGTTTCCGACATACATTTTGATTTTATTGTAGTCGATATCAACGATATGAGTGCAGACATTATTAAGAAAATGACGGTCGTGAGAAACAACTATTACCGTTCCGAAATATTCCGAAAGGAAATCCTCCAGCCATTTTACTGCATCAATATCGAGGTGGTTAGTCGGCTCATCGAGAAGAATAATATCCGGATTTCCAAAAAGAGCCTGCGCAAGAAGAACCTTCACCTTTTCGTTGCCCGAAAGAGAGGACATCTGCGAATAAAGTATGTCTTCGGAAAGACCCAGTCCCTGAATAAGCTTTGAAGCATCGGATTCAGCTTCCCAGCCGTTAAGTTCGGCAAATTCACCCTCAAGCTCGGAAGCCTTAACGCCGTCCTCTTCGGAAAAATCCTCTTTTGCATAAAGAGCTTCTTTCTCCTGCATAATTTCATAAAGACGGGCATTTCCCATTATAACCGTATCAAGAACCGTGTGCTGATCGTAAGCGAAATGATCCTGCTTGAGAACGCTCAGGCGCTCTTCCTTGGGCATTGCGACTTCGCCTGAAGCCGGTTCAAGCTCTCCGCACAAAACACGCAGAAACGTAGATTTTCCCGCTCCATTTGCTCCGATAACACCGTAACAGTTTCCATTTGTGAATTTTAAATTTACATTTTTAAAAAGAGTTGTTCCTCCGAACTGAACGCTGACATTGCTTACTGTAATCATATTGCCTCCAAAATATGTATTTCTATAATTATAACATATTTACCGGAATATGTAAAGCCAAAAATTATAATTTATCACGGCGACTACATTTACTTTTGATGTTATTTATCAAGGGGACGCTGCTCCCAACGGTCGCCCGTCCCCTTTGTCACTTCGTGACATTTACCCACACTGTGGGGAATCACCCTTTGGGAACCCACAATTGAATTATTACAAATACCCCGTAAAGGGGTATTTGTAATAATTTATGAAGAATGCCCAAAAGGAAATATACTGTTCAGCAAGAAATTAAAGAAACAAAGTCAACTTGATAAACATAAAAAAGTAAATACTGTTGCCCTGTATAATTAATACAGACTAAGCTTATCCCTGAGTTTCAGGCAGACTACTTATAAGATTCAGCTTATATTTCTGTATCGCAAGAGCATCGTTATTAGTAATTCCGTCGCCGTTTCCGGAAACATCGGCATTCTTTAAGCCCTTTTCTGTAATGGCAGTTTCAGATGTTCCTCCCAGACCGTATTTATCGGGATTTGAAAGAGACTGCATTATAAGAACGGCGTCCGACATATCAATTTCGCCGTCGCAGTTCGCATCGCCGTAAGCAAGATCATCATCAGAACCTGTTCCGGATTGCGTTGAATCGGGCGGTATTGGATTTCCTGAATAATAATCGGAAAGCGAGATTCCATTTCCGCTCTGTCCGAGCTTGATCTTGTGATCAAGGCTGATAAATTTTCCGTTTTCATCCTGCCAGAGAGCTTTTTCAACGAAATCATACTTCTCCAAGTCCCATTCTGCCCAGTTTGTTCCACCGGCAATAAGACCTCCTGTATCACTTGAGTTTTCATTAAAGCACCAGAAAGTATGGTGGATATGATTTTCTATCATAAGGTCACGAAGAGCCGTAAGCCACACTCTGTTTCGTCTGTCGGCATCATGCTCGTCATCCATAAATCCTCCCCACTCGCCCATAAGAAGCGGAGCTGTCTTATCCTCAATGATAAAAAACCAGTTATCGTGCCAGACATCCTTCATAAGCGTATCTTGACTGAATCCGCCATAAAACCATGTCTGATCGTAAACAAGCGGACCGTAATCGTGCGGAGAGTAAACAAGCTGGCTCTGATATTCTCCGAGATCTATCGGATAATCCTTTACTCCCCTGAAATTTCCCCCCCACCATGTTCCGTGATAATTGCTGTAGGGATAGGGAGGCTTTGAATAATCGCTTCCAATCGAATTCCAGTCTGCACCTTCTTCAAATTTCGGATATACTTCAATTCCCTCAACCATTATAAGAAGGTTGGGATTTTTTTCAAGAACGGCTTCCGCACCACGCTCTGCAGCATATTTCCAGTTATTCAGGTCAGTCGAATCATCCCACTTTGCGAAATCACCCTCATCTTTTTTTCCATGAGGTTCGTTTTTTAGGTCGATAGCAAGAATGGTATCGTCATCCTTATAGTAATCGGCAACCCATGAAAGAGCCTCAAGCCAATCCTCAGTACTGTAATTATCATCATACCACAAAGGAAGCTGATGACCGTTTGAAGCCGTTGTTGCACAGTGAATATCTATCATGATCTTGATTCCGTTCTCTCTGCACCATTCAACAGCCTGATTCCATATATCGAAGCTGTATTTCGGAGTTCCGCCTTCAATTCCCTCAACAGTAAGCTCGGGGTTTTTCCACTCGTTTATCTTTACCATATAAGGATCCGGCTCGTTATTTTTCCACTGGAGCAGAATCTGAGTCGACATCGGAACACGAAGAAAATTGAAACCATGATCTGCTATTTCGTTGAGCATTTCATGCATATTTCGTGACCATACGCCATCGAAAACCTGTGTTGTAACATTGTAACCAAACCAGTTACATCCTGTAAGCCAAACAGGATTCCCATACATATCGACAATTTCTGCATTATCGTTAACGTGCAGCCAGTCATCATGATATGCATCGGGTTCCGCACCGTTTACAGATTTTTCAGGAGCAGTCCTGTAAAGCGGTATAAATGCAATAACTGAAGCAGCAACCGCTGCAAGGGATTTTTTAAGTAATAAATTCGCCATTTCATATTCTCCTTTCAAAGAACAATTTCATCAAATTTATTATACAATATCATTAATAATTTGTCAATATTTATCTTACAACTTAACAAAAAACTGCCGGAATAAATCCGGCAGTAATCTGCATCTTATTTTTTAACTAAACTTAAACCTCCGGCAGACTGTCTATAATTTCAAGTTTATATTTCTGAATAGCCAGTGCGTCGTTATTAGTAATTCCGTCGCCGTTTCCGGAAACATCGGCGTTTTTGATTCCCTGTTCAGTAATAGCAGTTTTATCAGTTCCGCCCAGACCGTATTTATCAGGATTTGAGAGGGACTGCATTACAAGGACAGCATCCGACATATCTATTTCGCCGTCGCAGTTTGCATCACCGGCAAGATACTCCTCACTTGAACCGCTTTTGTAAAGATCAGCCGGAAGCTCGTCAAGAGTAATGCAGTATTCGCTTTGATACATTTTTTTCAGCTCATCATAATCTTGATAAGCTTCACTGAGGAAAGCAGTACCACCATCTTCTCCGCCGTCGTACCAAGGGCAGAAATAGAGCCAGTTAGCATCTTCAATAATCATATTATCCATAGCAGGAACGGTATCATTTTCAGCCATTGCTACCATTTTTTTGCCATTGGTCAGATTAAACAGATAATCAAATTTGCCTGAAATAGCCAAAAGATTCGGACCGCTGCTCTTTCCGTCTCCTCTTTCGTTTTCAACATTATACTTATCGTATGCCACTATATCGACATATTCGTCTCCGGGATACCATGTATGAGAATTTGAATAATCATAGCTGTTAAATTCCCAGATAATATTGTGAAGATCATATTTCTCGGTCAGAGTTGTGTAAAGAAGCTTCCAGAGTTCCTTATAAACTTCTGCACCTCTGTCTCCCCACCAGAACCATGATGTACCGTCGCCGTAATGTCCCTCGTTGCCCTGTGCTTCGTGAAGAGGACGGAAAATGATCGGAATATTCTCATCCTGAAGCTTTTTAAGCTGTTCAGCAAGATCTTCCATAGCAAGCTCAAAATATTCACGTTCTTTTGTACCTTCTTTTAATACATTTTCAGTATTGAATGTACTTCCTGAAGCCTGATAGTTTTTATAGGTGCATTCTTTCCAATCAAGCGTATCGCCAATCTGATAATTATCAAAATCTATCGGAATGTTTATATGCCATGAAGCTGTAAGGATTCCATTTCTTTCCTTGACCCATGCAATACCACGCTCAGTCGAACCGTCATCCCAGCCGTAAAGAGGATTATAGTTCATAAAATCCAAACCTCTTATTGCCGGAATTTTTCCTGTCAGTTCTTCAAGAAATTCATTCTCCCATTCGTAATTATCCTTATGACCGCCCCCATAGATTTCCTGCTGACCAGCAATCGTATGCTTGCCATAAACGCTCTTGAGATATTTCATAAGAGCTTTTGCTTCAGGAGTAGCTTTCGAGTCACAAAGTTCATCTGTAGCAATTGAATAATCTTTCTTTTCAGCAACGGATACAGTTACAGTATCAATTGCTATATAACCATATTTATTAAGAAATTCAATAGTATTTTCTCCAGCTTTGAGACGTACAACTCCGAAATCAAAATCAATCCATTCAGGCGTATATGGTACAGTTTTGCTGTATTCCGAACCGTTTACAGCTATCGTTTCCATTCTGCCGCTTCCCTCTTTATCAAGAATCTGCGCAATTTTGGCAGAAACTTTATACATACCGTCTTCCGGAACTGTCACTTTAAAGCTAAGAGCATTTCCTGTAAGATAAGCAAATCCCTCTCCTGAATATCCGGGGATCTGATTTTCATAAATAGAAGTCCATAAAGTTGCTCCCTCAAGATTTTCACCCTCAATAGTATAAGGGAAACTTGTTGAAGCTGATGAAGTTTCACCTGCTGCGATTACTCCGAAAAGTCCGGATGAACCGCACTGAACGGCTGCCATTGCCGCAGCGGCAGCAAGTGAAACAGTTTTTTTCAGTTTTCTACTCATTATCAAACTCTCCTTTTTTATTATATGTAAAAGCCGTGCAGATACGCAGCGGTATTAATACAAAACAATTCCGCAGCGTGGCTTTATAGCAATAAATGATAATTCTACTCCAAGTATATTATACTAAATTACATTTCATTTGTCAAGATATATTGTATAAAAGTCCACGGCAGCAGAATTTGCTTTTATGTTAATCATAAAAGGGACGCTGTCCCCTTTAATCCCTGCCAAAGGGATATAATCCATTTAGAAAGAATACTCAAAAGAAAATACACTGTTCAGCAGGAAATTAAAGAAACAAAATCCACTTGATAAACATAAAAAAGTAAATGCCTGTTATCTCAATTAATTTGTAGTTTTCAACTATTTTTTAAAATTATCAATCAATTATCAGTATCTTATTATAATTAAATCATAATTCACATTCTATTAAGTCAGCTTTAGGGGAAATAGTTGTCGGCAAATGAAAAACAACATATGTAAAAATATATTTGCTTTGCAAATTTACTGCAAAAAGCCTTTACCTTTACAGCCTAATGTGATAAAATAAAAGAAAAGAACATCATGGAGGTAATAAAATTGATTTTCGTAACCGGAGACACTCACGGCGATATAAGCCGATTCAAACAGCCTGAATTCAAAAAAATCAAGCGTGGAGACACGCTTATTATATGCGGAGATTTCGGTTTTTTCTGGAATGGATCAAGAAAAGAAAAAAATGATCTGAAAAAACTCGCTTCAAAAAATTATACCGTAGCCTTTGTAGATGGCTGCCACGAAAATTTCGACATTCTTGAAAATTTTCCCGTTACTGAATGGCATGGCGGAAAAGCAAGGATAATTTCGGGAAACATCATTCACCTCATGCGAGGTCAGGTTTATAATATAGAAGATAAAAAAATTTTCACATTCGGAGGAGGTCATAGTCAGGATTATGATTTCCGCAGCGACAGCGAAAACTGGTGGCAGAGAGAGCGTCCGACTCATGATGAGATTCGTGAAGCAATTCATAATCTTGAGCTGAATGATAATAAAGTCGATTATATTATAACTCACGAACCTCCTGCATCGCTTAAAGACTGCCTGAACGTTGACGTACTTCAGCGTCTTGAAGTTCACGCTTTTTTCGAGGACATTATCAAAACCTGCGATTATAAAAAGTGGTACTTCGGAAAATGTCACATTGATAAGCATATTCCCATAAAATTTTACTCCGTTTTCAACAATGTAACTCCTCTTAAATAATTGGAAAATATTTTGCCATTATTTTTGCATTGATTTAACGAATAAGCTATGCTATAATATAATTGTTCCAAAAGGGACGACAGTTCAAAGGAACAATACTTAATAGGAGGCTTCGATCATGTGCTGCAATAACATTTGGAAGATGCTCTGCGAGATGTTCGGAATTTGCTGCAAATAAATGACAGCAATAAATCTTTGCAAATAAAAATAGGAGGTTTCAATTATGTGCTGCAATAACATTTGGAAAATGCTCTGCGAGATGTTTGGAATTTGCTGCAAATAAATGGCAGCAATAAATCTGCGCAAAATGAAAAGCTGTTCGGATTTTTTCCGGACAGCTTTTCATTTTATTAAAAAGTTTATATAGCTTGTTCACATATGATGTATGGTATGTGATACTAATCCCCGAAATGTTGATAGATAAAATTGCGAGCAGAAATTTCATCAGACAAGGAGAGCACCGCAAGACAGGCTGCTCGAACGAGCCGTCCCCTCTGTCACTTCGTGACATCTCCCCACACCGTGGAGAGTCACCTGTCGAGGATGCTCGACGCAGCATGGTAGAATTTATGCCGCAAGTTTATCTATTGTTATTTTGGGGATTAGTATGAACAAGCTATTGTCATATATTCGTTTTATTGCAGTTGTGAATAACCTTAACCGGACAAGCCTGCATACAAACTCCGCAGTTTGTACACTTATCATAGTCTATAGAAGCGTGGAAATTCTCAACAGTAATTGCTCCGGAGGGACATTTCTTCTCACAGATCTTACAGCCGATACAGCCGTTTTTACAGCTCAGCTTTGTCTCTTTTCCATTAGCAGCCGAAGAACAGAGAACGTCAATATGCTTTGCCATCGGCTTTATGGATATAAGACCGTTAGGACACGCCGCAGCACACTGTCCGCAGGCTCCGCAAAGCGACGGAATAATTTTTGCAACGCCGTTGATAATTGTAACAGCGTCATGATCGCAGACGGCTGCACAGTCGCCTAAGCCGATACATCCGAATTTGCAGACTCCGTTTCCTCCGTAAAAACGTTTAACTGCCTTGCACGATTGAACACCGCTGAATTCAAACGCAGTCCGGGTCGCATTGCAGTCTCCGTTACAGTGAACAACGGCAACCATAGGAACAACGTCGGCAGCGGCAGTTCCGAGAATTTCAGCGATTTTTCCGGCAGCGTCCGCTCCTCCCGGACGGCAGAGATTTGTTGCTGCGCCATTATTCACAATAGCGGCAGCATAATCTGCACATCCGGCATATCCGCAGGCTCCGCAATTTGCCTGAGGTAAAGCCTCGCCGATTTTCTCAATTCTTTCGTCAACCTCAACGTGAAAAACCTTTGCGGCAACAGTCAGCAGAATTCCTGCCAGCATTCCGCAAATGCCGACAATGAGCGCAGGGATCAAATATGTCATATCCGCTCCACCTCCTTAGCTGAATAATCCGGAAAAGCCCATAAAGCTTACGGAAACTATCGAAGCTGCAATAAGCGTTGCCGGAACGCCTTTGAATGTTTCGGGAATATCTGCATATTCCATTTTTTTACGAACGCCGGAAAAAATCACAAGCGCCAGCATAAATCCAAGACCTCCGCCGAGAGCATTGACTATCGACTGCAAAAATGAATAGCTGTTGTCAATATTCAGAACAGTTACGCCGAGAACTGCGCAGTTTGTAGTGATAAGCGGCAGATAAACTCCAAGAGAGCTGTAAAGCGAGGGTACACACTTTTTCAGCATTGTTTCCACAAGCTGTACAAAAAGCGCAATTACAAGAATAAAAACGACCGTATCAAAATATTCCAATCCATTCGGCACAAGAATTCCGTGATGAATAGGATATGTAACTATCGTTGCGCATATCATTACGAATGTAACTGCAAGTCCCATGCCTGAAGCGCTGTCCAGCTTTTTTGAAACGCCAAGGAACGGACAGATTCCCATAAATTTTGCTAAAACAAAGTTATCCGTCAGCATAGCCGATAAAAGTATTATCATTAAGGATTTCACTGACAGCCACCTGCCTTTCCGCAAGCTTCCGCATTAGGACAGCCATGACATCCAAGCTCCTGCGGCGGTTTTCTTTTTGCAATTTTATTTACAAGAGCAATGATAACTCCGAGAGTGAAAAATCCTCCTGCCGGCATAATAAACAGCAGCATCGGGTTATCGTGAAGAACCGGAATATCCATACCGAACCACTGTCCTGCGCCCAATATCTCACGAATCGAACCCATGATGAAAAGCGCCAGAGTAAATCCTGCACCCATACCTATTGCGTCGCAGGCGGAAGCGGCTATTCCGTTTTTGCTTGCAAACATTTCTGCACGTCCGAAAATAATGCAGTTTACTGTAATAAGCGTAAGGTAAATTCCGAGACTATCATAAAGATCGGGCATGAATCCCTCAAGAAGAAAGCCGATAAGCGTTACAAAGCTTGCGATAATTACAATAAATGCCGGAATTCTTACTTTATCGGGAATGACTTTTCTTAAAGCCGATATTACAATATTCGAGCCGAGAAGTACAAATGTAGTTGCAAGTCCCATTCCTATGCCGTTGCTCGCCTGAGTTGTAACGGCAAGCGTCGGACACATTCCGAGAAGCATTACAAGAGTAGGGTTCTCTTTAATGATTCCCTTGGTTATTTCGCTTCCCAATGATTTTTTATTTTCAGCCACCGAGAATCGCCTCCTTATTTTCATTATAAACGTTCATTGCCGTATCTACGGCTTTCTTCATACCCTTTGAAGAGAATGTCGCACCGCTTATTGCATCAAAGCTTTCGGGAGCTTCCGTTATTCCGATAAACTGCTTGCGGAACGAAGCTTCATCCCTTACCTTAGAACCAAGACCTGGAGTTTCTCCGAGAGAGACAAATTCAATTCCGGATAATGCTCCGTTTTCATCAATGCCGATAAGAACGTTGATGCCGTCTTTGGAATAGCCGTCCACACACACCTGAATGGCAGTTTTTCCATCATTTGTGACTGCAATAGCCATAATGTCATCGTTTCCGAAATTATCGTCAAGAAGTCTGCTTTCACACTTTCCGAACAGCGATTCAACGCTGCTGTTGAACTTTATCTCTTTCTGCTCGGCAATTTTATCCTTTGTGCTTTCGTATGCAAGAACAAGGAGCAGCGATGCAATAACGCAGATTATTGTTAAAACGAGAGTTGGTTTTATCTTATCCTTCATTTTTAACAGCCTCCTTTGCCCCAAACACCTTAGTTCTTGTAAGCTGTTCGATATACGGAGTAAGAACGTTCATAATGAGGATCGAGAACGATACACCCTCCGGATAAGAACCGAAACGGCGGATAACAAACGTTATGATTCCGCATCCAAGACCGAATACGATCTTACCTTTTGTCGTTATAGGAGTTGTGGCATAATCGGTCGCCATGAAAAATGCTCCGAGAAAAACTCCTCCGGCAAGTATATGATAAATCGGATCTCCGCCGGAAACAGCCGTAAGAAGCGCAAGACTTCCGATGAACGAGATCGGAGCTGCAAGCGAGATTATTTTTCTTGCGGCAAGATAAAGACCTCCGGCAAGCAGAGCAAGAGCGCAGGTCTCGCCGAGACATCCGCCGACTTTTCCCAAAAGTAAATCGAGATACGACGGAAGCGAATCTGCTCCGGAGCTTTCAAGAGCAAGCGGAGTTGCAGAAGAAACTGCGTCATACTGATATTCAAGAGGCTTTATCCAGTGGGTCATAGCTGACGGAAACGAAACCATAAGAACTATTCTTGCTGTTATAGCAGGATTTGCGAAGTTTTGTCCCAATCCGCCGAAAAGCTGTTTAACAACTACTATCGCTACAAAACAACCTATAACAGCCATCCAGTACGGAAGAGTTACAGGAAGATTCATAGCGAGGATAACTCCGGTAACAACAGCAGAAAGATCGGTTATCGTGTTGCTGCGTTTCATTATCCTGCGGCAGAGATACTCAAAGATCATGCAGCTCGCAACGCATACTGACGTAAGTGAAATAACTCTCCAGCCGAAGAAATAGCATCCGACGCATAATGCCGGAATCAGAGCTATAATAACATTGAGCATTATTTTTGAGGTTTTTACATAATTATCGTCGTGCGGCGACGGCGAAACGATCAATTTATTCATATTATCCGCCCTCTCACTTTCTTGGTATAAGAGCTTTTGCAAGCTGATTTGTTTCCGCAAGCTTTCTGTTTGCCGGACATACATATGTACAGCTTCCGCAGTTCATGCAAAGAGTTACCTTCAGCGTTTTAAGCTCTTCAATATTCTTAATTTTATAGGCTTTGTCAATATCGGCAGGCATAAGTCCCAGCGGACAGACTCTGACGCATCTTCCGCATCTGATACAGGCAGATGTGCTTCTGTTGTCGTAGCTGTCAAAAGCAAGCAAAGCGTTGGATGTTTTTACAACAGGCATATCTATATCGGGAACGCTCATTCCCATCATAGGACCTCCGGCAACTACTTTTTTCAGGGAATCAAGATCTGTTTTGCAGAATTCAAGAAGCTCACGGAAAGAAGTTCCTATAACAGTGCTTACGTTTTTAGGCTCTTTTACCGCATTTCCGTCTATTGTCAATCTCCTTGAAACAAGCGGCATACCTGTTTTGACGTAACGGTAAATAAACGCAACTGTTGAAACATTCAGAACTATAACTCCCTCGTCCGAAGGCAGCTCTCCTTCTTTAACGATTCTGCCGGTCGAATTATAAATGATTACCTTTTCTGCGCCCTGGGGATAGCTTGACGGCAAAGTGATAATGTCGATAGTATCATCATTATCTGCCATTTCAGTGAACTTTTTTATAGCCTCCGGCTTATTGGCTTCAATTGCGAGCTTTGCATTTTTTATTCCGAGCTGCGTTTTTACCAGCTTGATTCCACCGATAACATCGTCGGAATTCTCTATCATTTCACGATAATCCGCAGTTATGTACGGTTCGCACTCTGCACCGTTGATTATCAGCGTGTCGATAGGAGTTTTCGGATTGAGCTTGATATGCGTCGGGAATCCTGCTCCGCCAAGTCCGCAGACTCCGCTTTCACGAACCGCCTTTATAAAGCTTTCCTTATCAGAAATTTCCGGAGGTCTGATATCCTCAGAAAGCGTCTGCAAGCCGTCCGTTTCTATCTCCAGAGCTTTACAGACAGCTCCCATAGCAGTCCGGTAGTCGCTTATCGCCGTGACCTTTCCTGAAACTCCCGAATGTATCGGAGCGCTGAATGCAGCTTCAGAGTCCCCGATTTTTTGCCCTACTTTAACTTCATCCCCGATTTTCACAAGCGGTGTACAAGGTGCGCCCATAGTCATCGACATTGGGATCTTCACTTTTTTTGGAATCGGGAAAACCTCTGTATGGCTGTTTTCCGTATTTTTACGGTGTTTAAGCCTTATTCCGTTAAGTTTATTCATCATATTCTCCTTTTAATGTTAAGAATCTGTCAGCATATGAAATCACACACATAATTTATATGTAAACAGGTTCTGAAATACGCTATACATTTCAATTATATATGATTTCTTAATAATTATCAAGTACTTTTCATAATTTTTCTATGGCAACAGCATTTATTTTTTCTGTTAGTTATAAAGGGGACGCTGTCCCCTTAACAATGTCAACAACTTAAGCGGGGACTCTGTCCCCGTACCCCTGCCAAAGGGATACCCGCCTAACAGGCGCCCGTCCCCTCTGTCAGCAAGCCGACATCTCCCCACACTGTGGGGAGTCACCCTTTGGAAACCCGGTATTAATTATTTTCATTACCTCGTAAAGAGGTAATGAAAATAATTAGGGCAGGTTGCCCAGACGGAAATACATCGTTCAGCAGGGATTTAAAGAATCAAAGTCCGCTTGATAAACATAAAAAAGTAAGCGCTGTTGCCCTATATAAAAATCACTTGCATTACATCTCATCAGACATAAACAAATACATTGAAAAAGGAACTGCATAAAGCAGTTCCTTTCTTCATTTTAATCAAAGAAAACTTCATCTGTTTTTTCCATAGTGTTTATATCTACGGCTATAAAATTACTGCCGGAGATGATATAAACGTAATCCCCGATATAGACAGCTCTTGTGAAGTTGTATATATCTGTATTATAATCAACGAGATTGTTGACAAACTCACCTCGGTATACAAACTTACCGTCCTCAAACGAGAAGAACATATAAGCATATTGTTCAGACATATTCCAATCTTCTTCGCCATAATTATAACGGTATAACGGGAATCCGATAAGATTTTTCTCCGGAGCAATAAGCAATGCTTTTCTATCCCACACTGCGTCTGAGCCGATATACTGCTCTTCACCTCTGATAAGCTCAAATGTGTCGATAGCCTGTAAATTATACGGATCAGAATTATCAAACATTGTAAGCTTTATTCCACGTTCAATACCGTCCTCATCGGCTGCAATGCCGAATCCGAGCAATTGTCCGTCGTTCCATTGCTGCATATATGTGCTATAACCCAGGATCTTGAATTCGTCCATTATTGCCGGAGCTGTCGGGTCGCTGAGGTCTATTGCAAAAAGAGGATCGGTCTGCTCATATGTTACAACGTATGAGATATCACCGCTGAAACTTGCGGATTTTATGCTTTCACCCTGACCGAAAGCTTCCGATTCGCCTACAATATTCATATCAAGATCGAGAACGTAAACGCAGTTGTCGATTTTAGACGTATTAAAATAATACCTGCCGAATTCATCACCTTTCCAGTCTCCGTAAAGAACATCTCCCCAAGAATCAATAGCATCGTCGTCTTCGTTGATTTCGTAATTGTCATACGGTACGAATTTGTAATAATAATACTGTCTATGTGCAGCTACTCTGAAATAGCCGTTGTATTCGCTCATTGAGAACTGATCCTTAACAGTTCCATCGATAGTTCCGGATGCGGCAGGAGTTATCGTTCCGGCGTTGATCGCGATTCGTGTTATATTGGTTTTTTCAGTCTTGAGACTCTCTTCATCATTTCTTTCATACGGAGAATAGGTGTTTGTATAAAGATTATCCTGCGAGCAGTAAATCTGTCCCGTATAACCTGCGAGAGCCTTTGAATCGACTGCCGTTATCTCTCCGGAAGTGTTAAGGTCAAGACTTCCGATAACGGTATAACTTAGTCTGTCGCTTTTATTTTCCGATTCAGCCGGAAGAAGAATGTCCTCTGCCGGAATATACGAAACCTTATCATTTATTCCGCAAGTCGGAACGTAATTTTCAAGCTCGTTTTCATTTTCAACAACATTGGTACTTTGAGTAAAATAGTCCGAAATAAGATACATATATCCATCCGGAGAAATTCTTACATCTTCGTAACTGCCTTCCTGATAATATGTGTCGAGAAGCTGAGGAGATTCTCCCGTTGTGTAAACTGAAACGAAAACGGCTTCCTTACTAAGACAATCCGGAAAATAATCGCCGTCCATATCTACATCATCGGTTCTTTTGCTGTTTTCATCAAAATATACCCATTTTTCCGCAGATATACTTCCAACGACAAGAAGCATATCGTTATAGACATACATATCCTGAACATAGCAGTACGATGCGTCAAACCCGCCGCCAAAATAGCTGTCTGCGTCAACCCGGAGATCAATTTTTTCCGAAGATGTAAATGTTCCGTTATCAACTGCGGTGACATTCATAAGCGGAATCTCTCTCGAATAATTTTCATAAATACCGTCTTCATTATAATTTCCGTAGTTATAATTATTATAGATATAATAGATACATTTTCCGTCGGTTTTAACGATATCTGCTTCAAGAACGCCCTCTTCCTGATTATAGGTTTCGGAATAATCATCGTCGTCTTCATTTTCAGAAAAAACGGGAGCGTCGGTCAGTTCTGCGTCATCCTGAACTTCTGTCGGCGTTTCACCTTTAATACTGTTATCGACTGATTCTGCTTCATCGTAAAATTCCTCGCCGCCCAATGCAGCATCCACAGTTTCTTCCGTGAAAACAACCGGATCCTTTGTTGAATCTTTGAAAAGCTTATAGACCTCGCTGTAATCGGATGCTCCGCTCATATAAGGAGCTTGGGTTTTAAGTTCATATTTTTCTCCGTCAGCAACGTCCTTAACAGAATTAGTCACCTTTTCATATTCACTGTTAATAACTGATTTGTTTTTATTTATAACATTTCTTTGTCCTGCAAAATGCACAGCCGTTGTTCCTACAACCGCACACGCAGCCGCTCCGGCAGTAATCCTTAAAGCCATGCTGCGCTTTATTTTATTTCTTTTTCTCGCCGGAACTTTTTCATCCAGCATTTTCTTGATATTTTCCGGTTCAAGCTCCTGCGGAACAGGCTCTTCCGTGAGCAGTTCCCTTAATTTTTTATCATTGTCGTTCATATAGATTCCCCTCTCTTAAATTTCCGGAGTAAGCTCAATTCTTAACGCATTTTTTATCCTTGATAATCTTGATCGTACCGTACTTGCCTTTATATCGCATATTTTTGATATTTCCGCACTGGAATAGCCTTCAAGCACCGACAATGAAAGTATAAGCCTTGAAGCGCTGTCGAGTCTTTCAATTGATTCCCTTAAATCAACAGAATCAAAATCGAAATTGCTGATACCGCTGTCGTCCTTCAGTTCGTCCATTTCTTTGAAATATCCACTCTGCATTCTTTTGATTTTTGCCGAAAGAATCCGCATTATCCAGCTTTTAAAGCAACTCGGGTCACGCAGCTTTTTTATAGAACAAAATGCATCCAGAACTGTTTCGCTTACCGCATCACTGGCATCATGAGCATTTCTTAAACTATAAAGAGCAATATGATACATATCTTTATAAACCAAGGCGTATAGCCTTGAAAAAGCTTCGCTGCTGCCTTCCTGCGCAAGTTTTACATCAGCGGAGAAATCATCCATCAAAAATCCCTCCTTTTGAATCGATTCATAAATAAAGTGTCATGAAAAGTGGAAATCGCTGCAAGAGAAGAAAAAAATCAGCTATATGCACAAAATATCATGCGATAAAATGTGCAATATAGCTGATGAATATAAGTGAAATCGTGTTCGCTCGCTTACTGATTTGCTCTTCCGAGGAAAGCAGCTCCGATGATTCCTGCATCGTTTCCAAGCTTAGCAATAACGATCTCTGTACGCTTTGCGGAATTGCTTGCGAAGTCCTCTTTTTCAACAAGAGCCTTTACTGGGAGAAGAAGCGGATCGCCCTCGTTGCAAACTCCTCCGCCTATGCAGAGAACGTCAGGCTGGAAGATGTTGATAGTATTTGTAATTCCGGCAGCAAGATATTTTATGTATTTGTCGACAACATCCTTAGCAGGCTTGTCCCCTGCTCTCATAGCGTCGAATGAGGTTCTTGCCGTAACCTTGCCCTTTTCCTCAGCCATTTTGTTCATGATGCTGTCAGGAAACTGAGCCATGGCTTCCTTAGACATTCTGATAAGTCCTGTTGCAGACGAATAAGCCTCGAAGCAGCCTTTTCTTCCGCATGAACACTGTGCTCCGTCCACCTCGATAACAGTATGACCGATCTCAGCTCCTGCAAAATTAGAACCGGCATAAATCTTTCCGTCAACGATGATTCCTCCGCCGACGCCTGTTCCGAGAGTAATGCAGACTGCGTTTTTAGCTCCTTTAGCAGCGCCTGCAACGTATTCGCCGTAAGCTGCGGCATTAGCGTCGTTTTCAATGAAAACAGGCTTGTCGATAGATTCGCTGATATACTTCACCATAGGCGTATTTTCAAAACCGAGATTATTTGCTCTTTCAATGATACCTGTAGTGCTGTTTGCGATTCCGGGAGTTCCGATTCCGATCCACTCGATATCGCTGATATCAAGGTTAGCGTTCTTGACTGCCTGTAAAGCCATTTTTGCCATATCATCGGCAATTTCCTTTTCAGGGCGAGGGCAGTTTGTTTTTGTGCTTGCCTTTGCGATGATGTTGTATTCCTCGTCAACGACTCCGGCTACAATGTTTGTACCTCCAAGATCAATTCCAACATAATATTTCATTTTAAAATCCTCCTTAAATTGTTGTTAAAATTATACTGCATTTGCCTTTTATATTAATCGCATCCGTTCCTGCCGGAACAAATACGCTTGAGCCTTTTTTCAAAAATATTCCGGAAATCTCAGCCTCGCCGTCAATAACCAGAACATGACAAAACGCATCCGTACAGTCTATTGAAAAACAAGTAAAAATATCGTATCTTGCCGTCTCAAAATACTCGCAGCTGCAAAGCTCAAAGCATTCTGCATCCGGCAATTCAATTTTTTCCGGCTGACCGTATTTTACAGACGGCGATTCAAGCTTAGTCACATCGAGAGCTTTTTCAATGTGTAGATCTCTTGGTTTTCCGTCAGCGCCGACACGACCGTAATCGTAAACACGGTATGTTACGTTTGAACTCTGCTGAATTTCGGCAATAAGAATTCCCTTTCCGATAGCGTGAAGCGTACCCGGTTCAATGAAAAATACATCTCCCTTATGAACCTTAACACGGTTCACTTTTTCAAGAAGAGTATTTTTCTCGATCGCCGTTTTGAATTCTTCTTTGGAAATATTCTCTTTAAAGCCGTAAATAAGCTCTGAATCCTCATCGCAGTCAACGATATACCACATTTCAGTTTTACCGTTATCGCCCTCGAATTTACGGGCATAATCGTTATCCGGATGAACCTGAACCGAGAGATTGTCCCTTGCGTCGATAAGCTTTATAAGTATCGGGAAATCCGTATATTCCTTACAGCTTTGTCTTATCGCTTCGGGATGTTTTTTCAGGAAATCCTCAAGGGTCATACCGTCAAATTCTCCGCCGGATATAACGCTTTTTCCGTCTTTATGACAGGATAGCTCCCAGCTTTCAGCGAGTTTTTCAAGATTGCTCTCCTTGCCGAATTGTTCTCTTAATTTTGTTCCGCCCCAGATATAATCTTTTATCGGCGGTTTTAATAACAATGGCTGCATTATTCTTCCTCCTGCTCTGATGAAAATTCATTAAGGAACTCTTCTTCCGTTCCGTTATAGACATTGAAATCTATACATTTTTCATCGCCGTTATATCCTTCAAGCTCGCCGCTGTCGCAATACTGCCAGAATTTCCAGTCGATAAGATCAGGCTCGAAATTCACGCTTCTTATCCAAAGCGGATAATCGCTGAAGTTTTCTTTTACATATCGGCGGTAAACCGGAAGAGTTGTATAAATTATCGGTTTTTCGCCGTAATATTCTTCCAGCTTTGAAAGAAGAGGCCGAAGAATATTCTCCGCTTCCTCTTTTGACGGCTTATTTTTCCGCTTATCAGCATAATATTCTATATCTACTACCGGAGGCATATCAATTTCATCCGCCGGAACAGCAGAGATAAAATTCGCTGCCTGAGTTTCTCCTGCACTGTCAAAACTGAAAAAATGATACGCCGACAGCTTTATATCAGTCTCGGAAGCCCTTTCAAGATTCTGTCTTACGGATTCGTCAACATGACCGCTTCCCTCGGTTGCTTTTATAAAAGCAAACCGAACGCCCTGTTCTTCAAGAACATTCCAATCTATGTCTCCCTGATAGTTTGATACGTCTACTCCGAAAACAGGATATTTTTCACTGTTCACCATTGCCGATGAATAATAGCATGAAGCGATACCGGCAATTCCGGTCAAAATTCCGCCTGTTAAAATACAGACAATTCTTTTAAGTTTATGCATTTAATCTTTAATGTCTCCCATAACTATTCCTCTGCCGTTTGTTGCAAAGTAAACTCTTCCGTAGATCTCGCTGTCGCCCGTAATGGAATATGTCAGATTTCCGAAAAGATGCTGATCGTCATTTATTCTCTGCCAGTTTTTTCCCTTATCGGTCGAACGGTAGATTCCGTCGCCGCTTGGATTATCGTTTCCGCTCACATCATCATTTCCCATAACGTAAATTGTCATATATCCGCCTTCTTCTTTCGGCGCACCGAAACCAAGGGCTTTTGCGTTTATATTTTTCAGAACATTCCAGCTTTCCCCGGCATTTTCCGTATACATTATATACGAACCGTTCGCAGCCCAGATATGTCCCTCTTTATCGCCAACAGCCGTTATTTCGGCATTGTCAGTGAGAGTCGAATCTGTCTTCTCAAATTTTGTTCCTCCATTGTCAGAAACATAGAAAGAACCTTCGCATATCGCATAGAACATCTTCGGATTTACACGGTCTGCAATAACTTTTGCACCATATGAAAGTCCGGCACATTCATACCATGTTTCACCAAAATCAGGCGTAACATAGGGTTTTCCGGTGAGACCATCCGGCTTCCAGACTATAGTGCTTCCGTCTGCCGACATAACTGCGCTTCCGCCCTTTGATTTTGCTGGAAGTCTTGTTATGGATTTCCAGCTTTTGCCTCCGTCGGTAGTATAATTAAGCTGACTTCTCACATTATCGCTGGTATAAACAGCGTAATTTCCGTTCTGCCATGCGCAGTCGACTGATTTTGCATCACCGTTTTTGAAGAAGTGATTATCATCCGGAGCTTTTTCAACATCAAGATGTGAAAATCCGGTCAAATCGCCCATAATTGAGTAAAGCTGCGGCGAAGTTCCGTCTGTTGGGGGAGAAATCATATCGTAAACCGCTGTTTCCTCTATGCCGTAAGCGTCAAATTTTATTGTAACCGGAGTTTCGCTTCCAAGATCGGTCATATTCACAGTCGAATAAAGAGTTGCTCCCGTACCGTAGCTTACGATATCCGAATTAAACGGATCTATAGCAACAGCAGACGTCCACCAGCCTGTAGAAGCCTCTTCTCTTCCCCATTGAAGCCACTGTGCTTCAGAAACATCCATAACATAATTTTTTTCGGTTTTTGTATAAAGAGCGTTCCAGCTTTCGCCTCCGTCAGTTGAGCGGTAGATATTATGACCTCTGTCATCCCAGAAGCCGAGCGAAGTCACAATAATGGTGTCGTCGTCGCTGTAATCGAGTGTAATTCCGCCGAATCCGCCGTATCTTCCGTCATCAAGCGCAGGAGTAATATCTCTGTAGGTCTGGGTTTTCAGATCGAGAGCATAAACTGCTCCGTCCGCAGGACTTAAATTCGGTCCGCAGTTATCCGAACAGGCGATATACATCGTTCCATTAGAAGAAATTTCAGCCTGCAAGGGGTACATTCCGGCATCCAATGCAGGAAGAGTTTCCCAAGAAACGCCGTTATCAGACGATTTATAAATACATTCGCCATTCGTCATTGCTGCTCCGGCATAGATATCGTTGTTAGAGGGATCAAAATGTATCCACATTATTCCGATATTATTGCCCTCCTGACTATAATCGCCATTAACGGGAAACGATTCTATTCTGCTCCAGTTCTGACCATAATCCTCCGACTTCCACAAGCCGTTTGCACGAGAGCCAAAATATACATTATTATTGTTCACCGGATCAACCATTATCCGCTCGCCTGTTCCTCTGCCGGAATTATTGCCTCCGCAGCCGAAGTTCAGGTCGAATCGTTTCCACGTTTCACCGTAGTCATCCGAAGCGATAAGCGCTCCGTCACTGCCCATATAAGTTCCGCAGGCAGCATAAACACGATTTGGCTCCACAGGATCGGCAGCAATGCTTTCGATCCCGATCAGATTCCATTCATCTGCTCCGAAATTATCGGTTATAGCCATCCATCTGTCTTTCTCCTTATCGAACCGATAAGCTCCGCCGATATCTGTACGGACATAAGCAAGACCTTCTTCCGCCGGACTGTAGACGATACCTGTAATATATCCTCCTCCGCCGATAGCGACATTGCTCCATTCATATTCGTCATTTTTCAAGGCATCTTCTTTTCCTTTACCGCAGCCGGAAACCGCAGCTCCGATAAAAGCCGCAGCAGCAGCAAGCGAAAAAGCCCTGCTGATTTTAATTATATGCTTTCTTATTTAAATCATTCCTCCCTGTTCATCACATCTCTTATATAATAAACTATAATTCAGGATTAGTCAATAGTTTTCTTCAACTTGTGTCTATTCCGGCAGACTATCTATAAGATTCAGTTTGTATTTCTGAATGGCAAGAGCGTCATTATTGGTAATTCCGTCGCCATTCCCGCTTACATCACCATTTTTCAATCCCTGCATTGTAATATGAGTTTCATCTGTTCCGTTTATTCCATATTTATCAGGATTTGACAAAGACTGCATTATAAGAACAGCGTCGGACATATCTACTTCACCGTCAATATTTACGTCGCCGTAACAAATTTCTTCACCGATATTATCGTTTTTGTAAACATTTTCATACATAGTTTCCGCCCAGATACGGCGCATTTCCTCATAGCCCTCTGAGCTTGGATGAACTCCGTCTCCGCTGAGGTAATCGGGATTTTCTTTGATTATTCCATAAAAGTCAGGACCCTTTACAAGTTTATCGCCGTATTCCTCATAAAGTCTGTCTATCTCATTATTGTATTCATCCAGATAAGTATTTACTCCGCTTTCAGCCGCATAAGGAATCTTCGGAAGCACCGGAATTTTTCCAAGAGCAAGAACAGCGTCTATCATGTACTTTGTATTTTCATAATACCGTTCCGCACCCGTCTGGTTTCCCCATGCATCGTTTGTGCCGTAAGCAATGCTGACGTATTTTCCGGCATAACTTTCAAGCCAGCGGTCGATGTTATTTCGTCCGTCTGTAGACGTTATACCCCCGATACCGCCATTTTCCTGAACAGGAAAATAACGTTCGTCAATGCGGTTCACATATGTGGCAAAACCTGTTCCGTAGCAATTATTCATTCCTCCGGCTGTTATGGAATCTCCGAAAAAGATCCAACTGTCGAAAACTCCGTCAGACGCATTATGTATATCAAAATTGATGCTTGCCTGTTTTCCTGCTTCTCCGTCAGCTTTCGAGATGTTAATGCGTATCCAGTTGTAACCCTCCATGTTAACAAGATGCTGTCTTGAGCTAAGAGTATTTCCCTCAACGGTACATACTGTCTCCCAGCCATTTTCGGGAAAATCTCCTCCGGGAGCTGAATTGACCTCTATGGTATAATCGGAAGGCTCCATATTGCGTGAAATATAGTTTCCTATGCTGTCGTATGAACTGGTGTTGTACCAGACGGCAAGAACCTGTTTTCGTTCATTTTCAGGGACCTGCGAAAGATCGTAAGCGAGATAATCCGGCGACTGACCAAACCAGAATGAAAAATAATGCTCGTCATTTCCAGCCGAAGCCGTTGCAGGATTTGATTCCGAATACGCCGGACAGTTCCTGCTTATAACAGGATTAGGCGTAACATCGGCATAAACCGTCATTCCCCCAAAACTCGAAAAAGCAAGTGTCAGAGCAAGAGCAGACGCAGCAGCTTTTCTTAACCTTTTTATCATAACGTCACCTCAATTAATTATTATTTTTAAAGTATCTGCAAAAATAGCTGAGCGAACATTCACCGCACTTCGGACTTCTTGCACGACAGATATCACGTCCGAACTGAACCGTCTGATGACAGAAATGTGAAGATATTTCAGGCGGAATAAGCTTTATAAGATCTTTTTCCACCTTTGCCGGTTCTTTATTATCAGTAAGACCAAGCCTGCCGGTGATTCTTATGCAATGAGTATCGGTTACTATCGCAGGCTTGCCGAAAACGTCTCCAAGCATGAGATTTGCCGTTTTTCTGCCGATTCCGGAAAGCGTTAAAAGCTCCTCCATAGTCTGAGGAACTTCTCCCCCGAAATTATTGATAAGCTGTCCTGCCATTTCTTTAATGCTCTTAGCCTTTGTATGATAGAAGCCGCATGGTTTGACATCCTGTTCAAGCTCCTCAAGATCGGCGTCCGCAAAAGCTTCAAGGGTAGGATATTTTTTAAACAAAGTTTTTGTAACAACATTTACTCTCGCATCAGTACATTGTGCGGCGAGTCTTGCGGCAAACATCAGCTCATACGGCTTTTCATATGTAAGAGTGCAGTCTATATCGGGATAAATTTTTTCAAGCTCTTCACAGGCAAGCTTAGCTATTTCTTTTTTCGTCATCAGTTTTCCTCCGTTTCACAAGTATTTCATCATATACTTTATACATCTTCTGAACAGTATTTTCAAGAAAATAATAGTGCTTTATATAAAACCCAAGAAGCACGATAATTATCGTAACGAGAATCAGCATCATCAGATTTTCAGTAAGGAGCATCGCCGTCATAAAAACTGCGAGTACTATTGCAAACATCATAGTTACGAGAAAATGAACGATTCTTTCATGCTGCATAAACGCAATCTTGTCCTTATGCTCCAAAAAAATTTCTTCAAGTTCCTCTGAATTACGGCATCTTTCAAGCTTTTGCTGAACTGTTTTCATGTATTCTTTAAGATATTCGGTCATTTTCTCACCCCTATGCATTCTTCCTGTATTTTGTAGGAGTAACTCCCACGATTTTTTTAAACTGCCGCATAAAATGCTCCTCATTATCGTAACCGCACATTGAAGCAACCTGTGAAACAGTGCAGGAAGTTTCACTTAAAATCTCTTTTGCCTTTTCAATCTTGCCGCTTATAACATCGGAAATGCACGAAACTCCGAACATCTCACGATAAATATGCTGAAAGTACGACCTCGACATATTCACGTCCGCAGACATCGTATCAACATTCCATTTAAGCTGAGGGTTGCGGTATATCTTTGCCCGAAGTTCGATAAGAGCGCTGTAATGCGGCTCTGCGGTTTGCTGAGCGGAATCGCTGTGATCGCCCGTTTCGCCAAATTTAATAAGCAGAGTTTTCAGAAGCGAATCAAGCATTTTCACTCTCCTCGAGGTAAGCGAATAATATTCCGAGGCTATATTGCGTATAATACCGCTCATAAATTCAATATCGAGGAAACGTATCGGAACATTCATTTCAAGCTCAAGTGAATCGAAAAACTCTTTGTCGCCATCCGCATCAAAACATATCCAGTCGCATACAAAAAAACCGTCATCCGCAGAATATTGCAAAATTTCGCTGTCATCAAACAGAATAGCAGTATCAGACGGAGCTTTTACATTTACTCCTTTTAAACACAGATTTGCCCTGCTTTTAAGAAGAATCAGCGTAAATTCGCCTTTTTCTGGTTTTCGGCAAACCTGATATCCACTATCGTATACTGAATTGAATCCGATACTGCGTATGTTCACAAAATCACTTCCTGTTGTCGATAAATCGCCATTCTATATTTTTCCAGTAATCTCCTGCATAGTCGATTCCAACTCTCGGAGCTGTGATTATTTCCGGTTTATAGCCATCGTCCTCGATCCAGACATCGTTTCCGCAGAATGTTCCGCCGTTGAAGCTTCCGTCAATTTTCAGATATTTCGTCAGCTTCCCCGGACCATTATGAATCTCGCCGCAGCGCAGCAAAACTCCCTGCGGCTGGTCTATATCGCCGGTTATAACGTTCATAAGCCAATGCATTCCGTAGCAAAGATAAACGTATATCACACCGCTTTCACCGTAAAGCAGCTCCGTTCGCTTTGTTCTGCCTTTAGAAGCGTGACAGCCTTTATCCTCCTCGCCACGGTAAGCCTCGGTTTCGGCAATACGTTCACGAATCAATGTAGCATCGTCAAGTCTGTGGACTATAATCTTCCCCACAAGTTCCGGAGCAACTTCAAGAGCGTCTCTGTGAAAGAATTTTTCAGTAAGTTTAACAGCCATAAATTATACCCTCAGTTGTTGTTCGAGTTCAGCATCCGGCTTAACGAAAGCGGTCTGATAGTTAGTGAATATTACCTTTCCGGGTTTTGCTCCGGATGGTTTTTTAACGAATTTTGCAAGGCAATAATCAACCGGAACGAGCGTTGAATTACGTCCCCTGCTGTTGACAGCAGCAATCACAGCCGCTTCTTCAATCGTTCTGTCCGGAGGTGTTTCACCGTCTGTAAGGATAAGAACATGAGAACCGGTAATACTTTGAGTATGAAGCCATATATCCGATTTTTCAGCAAATTTAAGGGAAAGCTGATCATTCTGATGATTGTTTCTTCCAACAAGAACAGTAAATCCGTCACTTGATTTATATTCAATCGGAGGCAAAGCTTTCGGAGGTTTCACCTTGCTGCTGCCTGATTTTATATACCCTTGCTCACGAAGTTCAAGGCGAAGCTGAATTATATCATTTTCGGAAACGGCTCTTGTAAGAGAATCAAAAACACTGTCAAGATATTGCAGTTCTTCTTCGCCTTTCTCTATCTGAACGGCGAGTTTCTCTTCTGCTGTAACTGATTTTTTATACTCTCCGTAGTATTTCTGAGCGTTCTGTAACGGAGTTTTTCTTACATCAAGTTTAATTTCTATCTCGGGACAGGATTCATCGTAAAAATTCTCAGCAATCAGAAGAGAATCACCTTTTTGAATCCGATACATATTTGCGGAAATCAAGTCGCCGCAGAGCTTATAATAATCCTTGTCGGCGCACTCGGCAAGCTCCTCACGCTGAGCGGCAATTCGGCGTGAAGTTCTCTCGGTAAGGTTGACAAGCAGCTTGAAAAGATCATTGGCACGCTGTTTCGTTCTTGCGGCACGGTCACGCTCAAAGTAAAAATAGTCAAGAAGCTCTGAAGCGCTGGACAATTCCTTAGTATACATCAAAGTTCCGAACTGTGTAAGCCGTATAAATGAGAAGTCCCTGAGCTGTCCCTCTTTGTCCTTTACAACGCTGAAAAAGCATTCTCCCTTTTCGAGCTGTTCACGAGTTCGTTTAATAGCGAAGAGCAGTCTCTCAAGCTGATTCGGCTCGATCTTATCACTGTTGATATAAACTCCCCTTCCGGCGAAAAAAGTCCACTCACGTGCCAAAATCGGCGATATTCCTTCAAAAATTCGTATCAGAGCCTTAGAGAGTTCTGCCGGAGGAGTATTTTCCAGAGTCGAAATAATCTCCGCCGGTTCAGCTTTCAAAAAGTTCAGACGATCATTTCTTGGCGGAAGAGTGTACCTCATTCCGGGAAGAACGATTCGTTCTCGTGACATATCTTCATCAACACGCTTTATGCTGTCGATGACCTTGCCTTCGTGATTAATTATAATAAGGTTGGAACATCTCCCCATAATTTCACAGGCGAGAGTGACTGTAACAACGTCGCCAAGTTCGTTTACACATTCAAAATCAAGAAAAAGAATTCTTTCGAGTCCGTCTTGCCGAATCCCGATTAATTTTCCGCTGCCAAGATGCTTGCGAAGAAGCATACAAAACATAGGCGGAGTTTGCGGATTATCAACGTTCTTTTCTGTGATATGAATTCTGGCACTTCCTGCGTTTGCCGATATATAGAGCTTTTTTCCTCCTTGCTTTGTGCGAAGAGAAATAATTATTTCCTCACGGGAAGGCTGATGAATTTTTTCAACTCTGCTTCCGATAAGCGGTGTAAGTTCATTTTTCACTGCATAGAGAAATGCTCCGTCAAGAGCCATAAAATCATTCCTTTGCTAATTTAATTAATCATTAATATATATAAGAAGCTCAAAATCCGTTGTTGTTTCGAGTTTTTCAAGAGCATTAAGCCGCTCACGCTGTTCTTTTCCTGTACGATAATAATACGGAGTCATTGAAAAAAGCGACTGTATATCCTCATTGGATTCAAGCGAGATTTTACGTCGTATCCTCTTTTTTTGAAGCAAGCGAAAGCCGTCAAGTTCATACGGTCGAACCTCATTTTTATACGGAGTATCATAAACAGCTTGTTTCAGCTCCCAGAGATGTTCCTCAGAGGGAATTGCCATGATCATAACTCCGTTTTCAGAAAGAATACGCTTGAATTCTTCACCGCAATATGGTGCAAAAAGAGTTACAATTATATTACAGGATTTATTCTCAATCGGAATATGAAATACGCTGGCGGTTGCAAAAGCGATTTCTTTTTTTCGTTTTGCAGCCATTTCAACAGCGATTTTTGAAACGTCAATTCCATATATTTCCGTCGAAACTCCGGCAGTTTGAAGTTCATCACAAATCGCAGCAGTATAATAACCCTCGCCGCATCCGGCATCGAGAATCACTCCACCGTTAAAATTTCTTTTAACAGCATCGCAAAGCGCATCTTTCAACGGAGCATAATAATCTCTTTCCAAAAAATCACGTCTTGCCTGAAGCATAAGTTTATTATCTCCGTGAACGGTTTTCCCGGTATGTTTAGATAGCAAAAGATTCACATAGCCGCTTTTGGCAATATCAAAACAGTGATTTTTTTCACAAATATAGCTTTTTTCCATGAGTTTCAGCTGTTTTCCGCAAACAGGACAAGTTAAAATACTCATGTTCTCACCTCAGAAGTAAATAACCGGATCAAGCGAGCGCTCTGAAATTTCCACATCAAGCTGTGGGAATCTCTCTTCAAGAGCACGGCGCAGTTCCCATAAAACAGGATTTTCCGTATGAAAGTGACCGCAATCAAACACGACAATGTCGTTTGCGTTTGCATCTACCCAGACATCGTGTTTCACATCACCGGTAATCAAAGCGTCGCAGTTTTTCTGTTTCGCAAACTCAAGCATTGAACCTCCCGAACCGGAACAAAATGCAATGCGGGAAATTTTTTTCCTTGCAATTCTTGATGCACGAACATATTCACAGTCAAAAATTTGTTTTAACTTAATAGCAATATTGTCCGAAAAAGTCTTTTCATCAAGCTCAACTATCCAGCCGAGATTATGTCCGCCGCCAATTTCTTCAAATGGTTCAGGTTCTTTTGCAAAACTGAATTTCTCGGAAAGCATTTTCAGAATTACTCCATTAGTACCATTTTGAGCAATATCAAGGTTGGTATGCATACAAATTGCCGCAATATTTTTTTCAGCGAGACTATAAACGGGATTTCTCGGTGTGAGCCTTTTAATTGGATTGAAAATAACGGGATGATGCGAAATAATCAGATCTGTTCCCTTGCATGACGCCTCACATATCACCTCATAGCTTATGTCCAAAGTCAAAAGAACCTTGCTGCATTCCATATAATAATTTTCGACAAGAAGTCCGGAATTATCCCACTTTTCCTGTAAGTTAAACGGATAAAGTTCATCAAGATATGAATAAATCTCATTAATACCGACTATTTCTGTACCATTTTTCAATTTATAAATCAGTGAATTAATGTGTACCGCATCATTTAGCTTGCCAGCATTTTCGAGAGCAATATACTTTTTTTCAAGACGTTCCAACTGTTTCCGACGATACTTCTGTGCAAACGATTCAGATTCATCAAAAAAACCTGCAATGGATTCATACTCCGTAAGATACCGCCAATCCTTATTATATTCGGCACAGATCACAACATAAAGTTTATCTCCGTCCTCAACAACTTTTTCGGAAACAATTTTAAGATCAAAATCATATAATTTCTTGCGGAGATATTCGATTTTTGTCATTGGCTGCAAGATCCAGCGAATTTTTTCATATTTGTCACAATCGACATTTGCAATAATTTCAGCAATTGTCTCGCCGCCCATTCCGGCTATTACAACATCGGAAACATTTTCATATGGAATCTTCTCCAATCCATTCGACAAAATCAAGTCCACTTTATCTAAAATTTCATACTTCTCAACGGTTTTTCGAGCGGATTCAAGAGGTCCTTCCTTAACATCCGAAGCAATAACCTTACTGCATTTGCCGCTTAGAATCAAATCCGCTGCCAGATAGGCATGATCCGTACCAACATCAACGGCAATTCCCTTCCCCGAAACCAATTCTGCGCAGGCTTTCAATCTTTTATCAAGCATTTCTGTACCTCATTCACTAAAAAATAAAAGCGTGCCGTTTTATACAGCACGCTGAAAATCGCATTACTTAGAAGAAAAATAAGCGTTGAGCTTTTCAACGAGAGCATCCGGATCTGTTCCATGAACGGCACAGGCCTCCTCAATCGATTCACCTCTTGAAGCAGGGCATCCAAGACAATGCATACCCATATCAAGGAAAAAAGGCGCAACGTTGAAATCAGCGTCAAGAATATCTCCGATGATTGTTTCTTTTGTGATCTGCATAGCAATACATCCTTTCAATTTTTGACATTTATACGAATAAAATCCAAGCACAGCCAGGAAAAAGCTGTGCTGAATGGATTTATCGACAAATTAAGCTTCGTTCATTTTTGCAAAGCACTCACTGCAATAAACAGCTCTGCCTTCCTTTGGCTCAAAAGGAACCTTAGCTTCGCCGCCGCATGAAGCACATACAGCAGTATACATAACTCTTTCTGCTCTGCCAGCATTTTTTCTTGCATCACGGCAAGCCTTACATCTCTGCGGCTCGTTTACAAAGCCTTTTTCTGCGTAAAATTCCTGTTCGCCAGCGGAGAAAATGAACTCGTTTCCACACTCTTTGCAAACTAATGTCTTGTCTTCGTACATTTTTAATACCTCGCTTAAAATATTTGGACCACGGTTGGACTTACACCTACATCTTTGTAAAACAACGCTCTTGATTTAAGCTACACGGTCATGTTCAATTTGGAAATCAGTGCACGGATTTTTTTACGGGCACGCTGAACTGCGTTATCAACTGTTTTCTCTGAAACGCCAAGTTTTTCGGCTATAAATCGGTAACTTAATCCTTTCATACAAAGGTTAAATACCTTTAATTCAGTTGGAGATAAAGCGGACTGGATTCCGCTTGACAATTCAGTTATAAACTCTTTATACAAATAAATACTTTCCGGAGTTTCATCAACAGACAGCTCATCTGCTTCGATTATATCATCAATATTTTCCGATCTGAAAGATTTTTTTGAATTACCTGCTGAAACAGTGCGCATACGATTTACAATGCAGACTTCAGCAAAGGTTGAAAACTTAACCCCTCTTTCAGATTCAAAAGAAGCAATTGCCTTAAGAAGAGCTAAAAGTCCTTCCTGACGCAGATCTTCACTGTCGGTATTTGTATATGCATAAATTTCCGATTTAATAGAAATAAGTCTGGAGTAGCGGGACAAAAGAACGGCGGCCGCACTTTTATTATTTCGTGCGAGTTTAACCAATTCTTCATCCGTTTTACTGCAAAATTCATTCAAATTGAAGTCCAAATCGAACAAGATATCCACCAACATTCCGAATTGTGCTGTACAAACGTCATTTTGCCAACATAATCATTTTGTAAAGAGTATAGGCAAGTCAGTTGATCCGAGAAAAATCGGATCAACGACGCCTGATTCATTTTATGCTTCTGGATTCTTTGCAGCTTCTTCCTCAGCTGCCTTCAAAAGCTCAGCCATATCGAAGCTGAAATTGTTCTTCTTAGCCGGCTGCGGCTGTTTAGACTGTTCCGGCTGAGAAGGAGCACTATTTTTATTATGTGAATTTACTGTATTATTATATCCCGAATTCTTCTTCTGGTAAGATTCTGCCGAACCAATTTCAGCGAACGGATCAGAGGACTTTGAGGCCATTTTCTGTGACGAAGTTCCAAAATCGGACATAGCAGCTCTTGGTGCTTCAGAAGCCTTAAAATCAGCCTTTGGAGCCTCCATTTTCTTAACGTCTTCAGACTCGTTTTTGCTGACAGCCTTACGTGCCTCGCCGATAATAAGCTGTGCTTCGCTCATACGATCTCCCGCCTGACTTGTAAGACGGTTAAGAACAGAAGTAATATCATTAAACTTCGTATTAACGCTTTCAATCTCATTAAGGAGCATTGTGCGGACTGTAGTTGACATCAGGTTAACCTTATCTGCATGATTATTTGCATCTTCAACAGTTGCCTTTGCCTGATCGTTAGCTTCCTTTATGCACGTTTCAGCCGTTGCATTAGCATTGGCAATAGTCTTTTCGGCTGTTTCATTGGCTTCACTGAGAATCTTTTCAGCCTTTTCCTGTGCTTCTGCCGTAGCCTTATCAGCGTCGATTTTTGCCTGTGCTTTCAATGAATTTACGGTTTTCTGAGCTTCGGCAAAGAGTATTCCCATTTGTGCCGTCGGATCAGACGCACTTTCCTTAAGCGTAGTGATCTCGCTGTTCAGTTTAATGATTTCAGCATCTTTTTGTGCAAGTGCTGCGTCCTTCTGTGCAATTGCCGCCGCATTATCCTTAGTCAGCTTGTCAACCTCGCTGGTCTTTTGGGAAATTTCCTTAGACTTAGCTTCCAGCTCTGACTTAATTTTAGCAAGTTCCTGCTTAGTCTTTTCGAGCTCTTCCTTGCCTGCGTTATTTACAGCCGGAGCAGCAGCCGGTTTCTGTTCAGCATTTTTAAGCTGAGAACGAAGCCTGTCAATTTCCTTCTTTGCAGCTTCAAGAGCAGCGGCTGTCTGAGAATTCTGCTGGGCATTCGGCTGAGCGGCCGGAGCAGAAGAAGCCTTAGATTCGGCATCTTTAAGCTGAGCTTTAAGTTTATCTATTTCTCTTCTCGCAGCTTCAAGAGCGGCAGTTGTCTGAGCATTAGACTGAGCGGCAGCTGCAACAGCACCTGATCCGCCGGCTTTAAGCTGTGAAATAAGCTTCTGATCGTCTTCATGCTGCTTTTTAAGCTCCTCAATTTCCTTTTTAGAGCTTCTCAAAGCGTTATTTGAAGCATTCAGCTTTTCCTGAAGACTATCAACCTGATTGCGGTATTTTGTCAGCTCCTGAGGATCGGCAGGACCGGTTACTTTAGCTGATTTAAGTTCTCCCTCAAGGGAAACGATCTTAGAGTTAAGCTCATCAAGATATGTCATAACATCTTCTTTGACAAATCCTTTTTGACCGATTTTAGTTTCTCTTAATATTGTTGGTTCATCCATTGCAAACTCCAATCCCCTACGGTAAGCCGAGGTAATAATAATTAAAGGAAATATACCTTACAATTAATTATAACACATTCAATACATAATTTCAACTATTAATATGTAGAAATTTCATATATTTTTTAGTGCATTTTAATATATAAGCTCTGCCAAAATCAACTTTGAGTATATATCATTCGTAAATGCAATTTAAAAGATACTATTTGTATATTATGATAATTATTTTTCAGATTCATATACCTGTAAAAAATTAAAAGCGGTTTCTTCAAAAGAGAAACCGCTTAAAAAATTTAATCAGTTGCCCAGCATCTTAAAGATGTCATCAAGGTCATAATCAGGAGTTGAAGCAGGCGCCTTAGGAGCGCTGTCACCGAGTCCAAGTCCGTCGATAAGAGGATTATCTATCTGAATCACATCATCTGAAGCATCAGAAGCCGAATCAGCAGACGAATCTGACTCATCTTCAAAGCCGGCAGCTATAACAGTGATCATCATCTCATCCTGCATATCTTCCTTGAATGCAGTACCAAAGATAAATTCAACGCCGTCAGCAGCAGTATCAGTGATCATCTTAGTAGCCGCATCAACATCGGAAGACAAAATATCTTCTGACATAGCGATATTGATGAGAAGTCTTTTTGCTCCGGAAATTGAAGTTTCAAGCAGCGGGCTTGAGATAACAGCAGTTGCGGCATCCCTTGCCTTATCCTTGCCTGAACCGTGACCGATAGCCATATGAGCGTATCCGGCGCCCTTCATAATTGTTGAAACATCAGCAAAATCAAGGTTTATGTAGCCTTCCTCAACGATAAGATCAGAAATGCTCTTTACACCTGTTTTGAGAACATCGTCTGAAAGTGCAAAAGACTGCATCATTGTAAGCGGTTTATCAAGTCCGACAAGAAGTCTTTCGTTAGGGATAACTATAAGCGAGTCCACATACTTTTTAAGCTCTGCGATACCTTTTTCAGCCTGAGCCATTTTCTGTTCTCTTTCAAAAAGGAACGGCTTTGTTACAACGGCAACAGTAAGGATATCCATTTCCTTAGCTATCTTAGCGACAACAGGAGCAGCTCCCGTACCCGTACCGCCTCCCATACCGGCAGTAATAAAGATCATATCAGCACCCTTGAGATGCGTTTCGATCTCGTCACGGTTCTCCTCTGCACTTTTCTGACCAATCTCCGGCTTATTGCCAGCGCCTCTGCCCTTTGTAAGCTTAGCGCCGATCGGAATTCTTGTTGTTGCCTTTGATTTATTAAGAGCCTTAGCATCTGTATTGATTGCAATATATTCTATATTACTAACACCCGAATCCACCATGCAGTTTACGGCATTTCCGCCGCCTCCGCCTACGCCGATGACCTTAATATTAACATCCGGCTCGAGTGCTTCTTCGTAATTAAAATCTGACATTATTAACTCCTCCTATTGAACTATCCTGTATTTTAACTAAAGCTAATTACACACTATAATTACACTTTATATTTTATCATAATATCTTCTTTTTTGCAAGTTATAATTCTATTTTTTCAAATTTCGGCATATTGAACAATACTGCTATTACGATTCATGACATTTTATACAAATCGTATTATAGATTTAATAGCTATAGTCATCCGAATAATCGCCGCCATAGTCATTCCAATCATAATTTTCATCATATCCGTAGTCATAACTGTTATCGTAGCCATAATCATTGGCATCATAGCCGTTATCCCAATCGCTGTAATCGTCAGAATAATAATCGTCCGAGGCTGAAGTGTCAGGTTCAGAGGTTGATTCAGCAGAATCCGGATTATTCTGGTTGTTATATTCACTGAACATAGCTTCCTGCTCCGGATTGGATTCATCGCTGCTGTTTTCATCAGTTTTATCTGACTTTGAGGGTTCAATATTTCCCGGAACGCTTGCAGGAGAATCAGAAGTTCTGAAGCTGCACTGATTTGTTCCGATCATGGTAAGATACCCTTTTTTTCCCTTAACCGATTCATCCTCCATAACGCTTGCTGCAAGATCAAGCTTATATTCAATATCATTCCAGCCGCCCATTTTGAAAATTATGCCATTCTTGTAACTAACAATTATGCTGAACTCATCTGTCAGATCAATAGCTGTTATCTCATTTTCTCCTTCTGAATCAAAGCTTTTCACAAACGCCTGAAAAGCTTCATTTTTATGTTCATTTCCGGATTGTATATTCTTTCCCGGCATAAGGTCAGACGGCTCTAATCCTTGAATAACAGGCAAACCGTTAGTTATATTTCCATTTCCGTTATCCTCAAGAATTTTTCCTTTCCTGCTGACAAGAAGCGAACCGCCGTCATAACAAATATTAAACGCCGGAACACATCTTGTTACCTTGATATCGATAGATGACGGATATTTTTTTGATATCTCAGCCGTTTCAACATACAAAAGCTTGTCCAAAATCATCTTTTCACATTCTTCGGAATCGAGTCTCAGAAGGTTATCGCCTTGGTTTATTCCGGAAGCAGACACTATTTCCTCTGCCGAATAAATATCAGATTCTCCTGAAACCCGAATCTCGCTTATATTGAAAAGAAATGTACAGCAAATCGTTAATCCGACCGTAAGAACGAGCAGAATTACCGCAAGTCCATACAAATTATTCCATCTTCGCCGTCTTCTTATACGTTTACGGCTATTATTTCTTTCGACATTTGTTTTCTCAACATCTTTCATATTTTCTCCATATCAGCCGTCAGACTCTGCGTATATCTCCGCCGAGTGCTCTGACAGCGTCCTCAAATTTTTCGTATCCTCTGTCTATGTGAGAGATTTTAGAAATTTCCGTTTCTCCGTCTGCTGCAAGCGCCGCAACCGCCATTGCCGCTCCGCCCCGAAGATCGGTTGCTTCAACCGATGCTCCGTAAAGCGATGATACTCCCTTTATGACCGCAACCTTGCCGAGAACCTGAATGTCAGCTCCCATTTTAATAAAAGCGTCAACATGACGATAACGGCAATCGAAGATATTTTCCTCGAAAACGCTTGTGCCGTCCGCCGTTAAAAGGGCCGCCATAAGAACAGACTGCGCATCAGTCGGAAAACCTGGATGAGGCATAGTTCTTATCCTGTCCTTTATAGCTTTCAGTCTTGCTCCGCTTCGGAGAAAAATTTTGTTTTCTCCCGTATAAATACTGCATCCCGTCTGCTCAAGAACCGAGATAAACGGCTCTGTTTCGGGAACGCAGGCGTTTCTAAGTATAAGTTCTCCTCCCGATGCGGCGATCATTGAAAGATAAGTTGCCGCAACGATTCTGTCGGGCATAATAGAGTATTCGCATCCATGAAGTTTTTCTTTGCCTTTTATAATGATTCTGCTCTCGCCGTCTCCGGAAATCTCCGCTCCGCAAGAACGAAGAAAGCCGCATAAATCGCAGATTTCCGGTTCTCTTGCGGCGTTGTTTATGATAGTTTCGCCATCGGATGTAACAGCGCAGAGAATAATATTTTCCGTTGCGCCGACAGACGGAAATGAAAGGGAAATCTTTGCTCCATGAGCTTTTCCGGAAGCCGCCCTGCAAATTATTCTGCCGTTTCCTTCTTTAATATCAACACCCATTTTACGCATTGCGGCAAGGTGCATATCAATGGGGCGAGGACCAAGCTCGCATCCTCCCGGAATACTAACGGTACATTCGCCTGCGCTTCCGAGCATAGCTCCCATAAAAATAATGGACGACCGCATCTCACGCATAAGTTCTTCCGAAATCGCTGTTTCGCTTATTACCGAAGAATCTATCACCGCTGTATTTTCAGAAAAATTGCACCTGCATCCAACGCAGTTAAGAATTCTCGCAGCTGAATAAACATCCGTAAGTTTAGGGCAGTTGCGAAGAATGCATTCCCCCCTGCAAAGAAGCGACGCAGCCATAATAGGCAATGCGCTGTTTTTGCTTCCTTGCAGAGAAAGTTCACCCCTCAGTCTTTTCCCGCCGTTTATAATAAATTTCTGCATTATACCACCTCACAGCATTTTTCTGTATATTATGCTGATCGGCAGATATTGGTTACAGAGCGCAGTTTTTTGCTTTTGAATAAGTCCTCTTCAAGAGGTTCTGTTCTCTTTATCCTTTTTCAAAAATGACTGCACTCTATGGGCATTCTGCCCTAATTCATCTGTCTCCTCTTTACGAGGATACAGATGAATTAATATCGGGATTCCAAAGGGTGGATTCACCCTTTGGCAGGGGTTCAAGGGGACCAATGCCAACAACTTAAGCGGGGACGCCGTCCCCGTACCCCTGCCAAAGGGTTATTCAACCCTTTGGAAACCCAGTATTAATTATTTCAAATACCATTGGTATTTGAAATAATTATGGCTATCGCCAAAGATTGAATACTT
>JAFTQW010000060.1 GCA_017462565.1 Ruminococcus sp. | reverse complement strand
TAGAAAAACTAAGGGAACGCCCTCTCTTACAGGGCGTTCCCTCTTTCAAAACAGTCCACTGGACTGTTTTGAAATTCACTCTTTGCGGAGCGCCCGAAGGCTGTATGCAGGGCTTTGCCCCACACCCCACCAGAGGCGCTGTCTCTGGACTCTGCCAAAGGGACATTGTCCCTTTGGAATCCCATTATTAGTCAAAAATTACTTTTTCGACAGACTGAAAGGAGCTGTTATCAGCTCCTTTTTACATTAAAAGCGGCAATTCCCGGATATACGGCCGCATTTCCAAGCTCTTCTTCAATCCTCAGAAGCTGATTATACTTTGCCACACGCTCTGATCTGCTTGGGGCTCCGGTTTTTATCTGGCAGGTGTTAAGCGCAACTGCCAGATCGGCAATCGTCGTATCGGCAGTTTCTCCTGAGCGGTGGGAAGATATTGCAGTATATCCGGATTTATGAGCAAGCTTGACTGCCTCGATAGTTTCTGAAACAGAACCTATCTGATTAAGCTTTATAAGGATAGAATTTCCGGCTCCAAGAGTGATTCCCTTAGAAAGTCTCTTTGTATTTGTTACAAAAAGATCGTCGCCGACAAGCTGGATTTTTTTGCCCAGTTTATCGGTCATTTTCTGCCAGCCGCTCCAATCCTCTTCGTCAAGACCGTCTTCAATAGAAATTATCGGATATTTTGAAGCAAGAGCTTCCCAATGTGAAATAAGTTCATCAGAAGTGAATGTTTTTCCGGATTTCGGCTGTTTATAGAAACCGATGCCTTTGTCTCTGTCCTTCCATTCGGACGAAGCTGCGTCAATAGCGATCATAAAGTCTTTGCATGGTTCGTAACCGGCAGATGCGATTGAATCGAGAATAGTTTCGATCGTTTCCTCATCGCTTGAAAGATCGGGAGCAAATCCGCCCTCATCTCCAACAGATGCAGCCAATCCTCTTTTTCGGAGAATTTTTGCAAGACAGTGGAAAACTTCAGCGCACCATCTCAGCGCCTCTTTGAACGTAGGCGCTCCGACAGGCATTATCATGAATTCCTGCGTATCAACGTTATTTGAAGCGTGAGCGCCGCCGTTGAGAATATTCATCATGGGAACGGGAAGAACAGTTCCCTGAATGCCGCCGAGAAATCTGTAAAGCGGCATTCCAAGTGATACTGCCGCCGCTCTTGAAACAGATATAGAAGCGGCAAGAATGGCATTTGCACCGAAATTTGATTTGTCATCCGAGCCGTCCGCTTCTATCATGGCTTTGTCAACGGCGTAAATATCAGATGCGTTCATACCTGCGAGAACGTTGTTGATATCTTTGTTTATGTTGGATACAGCTTTTTGAACTCCTTTGCCGAGATAGCGGTTTTTGTCGCCGTCACGAAGCTCAAGAGCTTCATATTCACCGGTCGAAGCGCCGCTTGGGGCAGTACCTCTTGCAGAAGTTCCGTCTGCAAGATAAACTTCCGCTTCAACAGTCGGATTTCCTCTGGAATCGAGAATTTCCCTGCCGATAATTTTTTTGATCTCCAGATTTCTCATAAAATTCCTCCATTATGACTTTATTATACAGTATTATCATTTTCTGAAGTTGAACGAATATTCATAGCAGAAGCTGGGATTCATTATCATGCATCATGGCAACAGCATTTATTTTTGATTATGTTTATCAAGTGAGCAGCGTGACGCTGCACTTGACCATGATATTACTTCCGATAAAAGATATCAGAACACATCGCTCATGGTTTACAAAATTAACAGCATAATTTATCATAATTTATCAAGGGAACATTGCTCCTTTAAATTTATTGCTGAACGGAGTTATTTCCGTCCGGGCATTCTGCTCTAATTATTTTCATTACCTATTTACGAGGTAATGAAAATAATTAATACCGGGTTTCCGAAGGGTGACTCCTCGCAATGTGGGGAGATGTCGGCTTGCCGATAGAGGGGACGGACGCCTGTTAGGCGGATATCCCTTTGGCAGGAGTTCAAGGGGATCAATGCCAATAACTTAATCGGGGACGCTGTCCCCGTACCCCTGCCAAAGTGTTATACAACTCTTTGGAAACCCAATATTAATTATTTCAAATACCTATGGTATTTGAAATAATTATGGCTATCGCCAAAAATTGAATACTCCTTGACAGAAGTTCAAGGTACAAAATCTATTAAGTTGTTGGCATTGTCAAGGAGACAGCGTCTTCTTAGAAAAAGTAAATGCTGCTGCCGTAAAAAGCCACGGCAACAGCATTTACTTTTTACGAGAAAGAAGAATACGTAAAAGGACATCGGGATTAAGAGCAGCTTTGAACCTCATTTTACTTTTACTCAGGCGACCGTATTTTGCTTGATTTAGAAGCGAGAGAGCCAATTTTCG
>JAFTQW010000059.1 GCA_017462565.1 Ruminococcus sp. | reverse complement strand
TCTGAAGTTTACAATGGAATTTGTCTGGATTTTCAATCGTCATTGCCGATGATTACCGAAGAATATTTCAGTGATATGAAATTGATCGATGAATTGAATTACCTTGCTCAGAAGCTGTCGGAGCTGTCAAAGACTGATTTTATCAAGCTGAAGGCAGTTATGGAAGCGGAGAACAAGCACGAAATTTATGAAGCGTTTTATTGTATTAGGGATCTTAACGAGTATGAATTTGACATAAATGTTTCCGATCAAAGCGAGTTTGGTAGGGCATATCTGTCAAGAAATCTGCCTGCAAATTTTAATATTTCCATGCTTGAAAATATGGATCTGTTTGATTTCGGACAAGGAATTCTGAGCCATAATCATGGCGAAGTTACTTCCTATGGAGCGATCTCCGGCAAAGGTCAGGAGCTTTATTCCGCGCTGACTGTTCAGCCTGAGCAGCAGCTTGACGAGGATTTTGAAGAAGATATGGAAGAAAATTTTGAACCGGAAATGGGGATGTTTTAAATGAAAAAGTCAGTTACAGTAAGCATTGATGCTGAGAAATTGTCGGCTCTGGAAATGTATCTTGGGCAGAAAAATATGAAGTTATCAGGAGAACTTGAAAAATTTTCGGAACAGCTATATCAGAAGTATGTGCCGTCCAACGTCCGTGAGTTTATAGAGTTGACGGCAGCTAAGAAGCCTCCGAAAAAGATGAAAAGCATTGCTCCTGCGGAAAATGAAAATCAATCTGAGCAGTAACTGCCCACAGTTCGCGCCGTGTGCCCTTGTGTGGCGTTTTCGTGGCATGGGTGGGGTAAGTTTACCCTGAGAGCTTCTGAGGGCAAATTCGGGGCGTTTGTCGCAGAGTTTGAAAACAGCTGGATTCAGTGGAATTCGGGCAGGGTTGAGGGGAAAATGGGCAGAGAGAATATATTGCAAGTTAAAGTCGGGTGAACCCGACGCTCACAGCGGACGGCAAAGCCGACCGCTTTTCAAGCCTTTGGACGATTTTATGCAAATCGTACTGGGTGGCTGTAAAAATATTTTTTCGCAATTTGAGTACACCTTTTACGCTTTCAGGGCGTAATTCAGGCGTATTTCAGGTGCGTGTAAGCGAGGAGTTGGCAAATATGAGCAAAGAAACAAAAATACGGATTCCCCTGTGGATTTATCCATCCACAGAAGAAAAAATCAATCAGAATTTCAGAGCAGATAACTGCAAATCGCCAAGCGAGTTTATTGAGAATGCTATAAAGTTTTATCTTGGTTATCTCAGCGAAGAAGAAAATATAAATTATATTTCGCCGATGATAACCGAAACGGTCAAGGCGCAAATAAAAGGTACAGAGCAGAGGTTGGCTCGTCTGATTTTTAAAGTCGCAGTTGAACTTGGAAAGCTGTCTCACATGACTGCTGCGATGAACGACGTTGATGAAGAAACGCTGAAAAGTCTTCATGCCATGTGTGTTACGGAGGTCAGAAAAATCAATGGCATAATAGATTACGAGGACGCTGTGGAGTATCAGAAGGAGTAGTAGATGCCCAAAATTATTGTTACGAGCCGCTATCTGAAAAGCGGCTCAAAGAAAAATCTTGCTAATTATGTGAAGTACATCGCTACTCGTGAGGGATCGGTGACGGTGAAAAATATTGACGAGAACGCTCCTGCTACAAAAAATCAGCAGGAGCTTATTTTGTCTCTGCTCAACGATTTTCCCGACAGCAAAGAATTATTTGAGTACGAAGATTATGTGAAAAAACCTAACTTCAAAAACGGTTCTGCTCTCATCTCCGAGGTCATCGACAGAAATATGGACAGACTTACTAACCGTAAAAATTATGTCGGCTATCTTGCGAACCGTCCCGGTTCTGTCAAGTTTGGTTCGCATGGACTTTTTAATGAAAAAGACGAGCCGATAAATCTTGAAAAAGTTGCAAAAGAAATTTCTGATCACGGCGGTAACGTGTGGACGCACGTTGTTTCTCTCCGCAGGGACAACGCTCAGAAAATGGGTTATGATAATCTGAAATCATGGCGTGATCTGGTTATAAGGCAGATTCCGAATATAGCCAAAAACTCAAAAATAAACATGGCAAATTTAAAATGGTATGCTGCTTTCCATGATAAGAAAACAAATCCTCACGTTCACATTATTGTTTATTCAGAAGATGATCGTGAGGGATTTTTAACGAATCATGGCATTGAAAAAATACGCAGCGGATTCGCAAATGACATCTATGCAGACGAACTTTTACACCTCTACGAGCAGCAAACAGACTTGCGTAATCTTTTGAAAAAAGAGTCGGAGCAGTTGATGAAAAGCCTTGCGGAAAAGATTTCTCAGAGTAATAATTTTGATGTGGAACTTATGAATCTGATTGCAAAGCTGCATGATCAGCTTGCAGATTCAAAAGGTAAAAAAGTGTACGGATATTTGAAATCGGATGTTAAGAAAACCGTTGATGAAATTTTTGCAAGGCTTGCGTATAACGAGTCGGTCAAAAAGATGTACGCTCTCTGGTGTGAGATGGAACAGCAAAAGCACGACGTTTACTCATCTGCAAAGGTTGATTTCCCATCGCTCGTTGCCAATAAGGAGTTCAGGTCGATTAAAAATATGATCGTTCAGACCGTTTTGCAAATGAACCTTCAAGTGCCTGATATAGAAGTGGAAATGCCCGAACCTGATATGGATATTCCCCTACAAATTGAGGAAGAAGTAATTGATGAAACGCTAACTGATGGCGTTGAAAGTTCTCCTCAGAATAAGTTATACATCAAGTGGAGCGATTCGTATAAAGAGGCTCACAAGTTGATTTTCAGCAATGAATCGACGCCTGATGATTACAAAAAATCGGAGAAATTATTGCTATCGGAATCGAATAACGTGCTTGTTTTTTATGATTTGGGTAAGCTGTATTCTATGGAAAAATCAGATTTAAAAGATGATAAAAAATTCTTTGAATTTTATAAGAATGCCTTGCAGGGATTTATTCAAATTGAGCCGAGAGCTAAAAAAATAAAACATTACTTGCAGTATAAGATCGGCATGATGTACTTCAAGGGAGTGGGTACTCCGATTGATAATCAGAAAGCTGCTGAATATTTTGGAAAGTCCGCAGAACTTGGAAATCAGTATGCAAAGCGACTGTTGGCTTGCGAATATATCAGCGGCAAAAATTTTGAACAGAATATTGATAAAGGCATTGCCCTGTTGACCGAATGTGCTGACAGCGGTGATGATTTTGCTTGTTACAAGCTTGGAAATCTGTATCTCAAAGGCAAAATTATAAATCAAGATTTGGATAAGGCAGAAAAGTATCTGATGTCTGCGAAAGATAATGGGTTCACGCAGTATGCTCTTGGTAAGTTGTATCTGCAAAAGGAAAAATATGATATCCAAAAGGCTATTTCATACTTTGAAAAATCCGCAGATAAAAATATGCATGCAAGCTATCAGCTTGGCAAACTCTACTTTTTCGGCATTGATGGCTTGAAAAAAGATAAGGAAAAGGCTATGGGGTTCTTGAATTTATCCGCAGAGCAAGGCAGCGAATATGCTCAAAATATTCTGGACAATCAAGAAAAGTTTGAAAATGAGATGCTTGCAAATACCGTATTCAGCCTGTTTGTAAATCTTAGCAGATGTATCGAAGATGATTATCATAAAAATTTTCAATCAGGGAGAAAAATGATCGACAGTAAGCTGCGAAGAGTAATTCAGGAGAAGAAGCAGTCGCTTGGTATCAAAAATGAGCAGTCAAACGTTCAGGAACAAAGTTATTAAATTATTAAAAAGGCGCATATTTACGGGATATGCGCCTTTCATTTTCGCATAATCAGCAACTATGCGAAAGGTTTTTCACCATTATTTTTGTTGAATTTTATATTATTATATCATATTTTCTTGCAAATGTAAACAGAAATCAAAAAAATTCACATAAATTTCAAGAAAAAATATGTAAAAATGAAATTTTAAGCCGTCATTAAATCAGTCGGAACGGAGGAATATTTTATGGCTAAAAGAGGAAGCAATATTTATAAACGCAAAGACGGTCGGTTCGAGGGGCGTGTTTCCGTTGGATACAATGAAAACGGCAAGCTGAAGTACCGCTATGTTTACGGCAAAAGTCTTGCGGAAGTCAAAGAAAAAATGTCAGAGGTTCGCTCAGGTGGAATCAATCCGGAAAAAACAAAAGTCAAAATGACTGTCAAGGAAATTTCGGAGCAGTGGCTTGCCGAGAAAAAACTGACGGTTAAGACTGCAAGTTATTCCAGCTACCGCCGTTTGCTCAGCAACCATATTTATCCCGCTCTTGGCGGCATTCGATGTACTGCTCTGACAAAGCAAATGCTGAATAAATTCATGTCGGAGCTGCTTGTTTCTGGCAGAAAGGACGGCGGAGGCGGTCTTTCACCCAAAACCGTCAGAGATGTGATCATAGTATTAAAAGCGGTGTTCGGCTACGCTCACAATGAGTACGGATTTGCCGATCCAACTGAAAAAATCAGGCTGCCCAGAATAGATAAAGGGTGCGGTGAGCAGTCTGTTTTTGAAAGAACTGAACGGATAAAACTTGAGTATCATCTTATGCACAATCAAAGTAAAACCAATATGGGAATCCTGCTTTGCCTTTACACGGGACTG
>JAFTQW010000058.1 GCA_017462565.1 Ruminococcus sp. | reverse complement strand
TCTGAAGTTTACAATGGAATTTGTCTGGATTTTCAATCGTCATTGCCGATGATTACCGAAGAATATTTCAGTGATATGAAATTGATCGATGAATTGAATTACCTTGCTCAGAAGCTGTCGGAGCTGTCAAAGACTGATTTTGTCAAGCTGAAGGCAGTCATGGAGGCGGAGAACAAGCACGAAATTTATGAAGCGTTTTATTGTATTAGGGATCTTAACGAGTACCAATTTGACCAATCTGTTCAGGATCATAACGAGTTTGGCAGAGCTTATCTGTCAAGAAATCTGCCAACCAATTTCGATAATTCTGTGCTTGAAAGTATGGATCTGTACGACTTCAGCTTGAAGATTTTAGAGCCTGTTCAGTATCTTTTCAAAAGAAAGAAAAAGTGGTAAAATATAATAAAGTAAAACCACGAAAGCGAGCCAAGGGATGAGGAAAGAGTATCCAAGTGACATTAGTAGAAAACAATTTGAAATCATAAAAGAAAATTTAAAAAGTGTACGAAAAACAACACATCCGTCAACATATGATTTATATGACATATTTTGTGCAGTACTCTATTTACTGAAAGAGGGCTGTACATGGCGTGCAATACCGCATGATTTCCCTAAATGGACAACGGTAAGGTATCATTATGATATCTGGGCAGAAGAAGATGAAAACGGAATCAGTATTCTTGATAAAATCCTGCATAAATTGATTGAAGTAGAACGCAAGGAAAACAGGCGTGAAGAAAAAACAACAATGATAATCGTTGATTCCAAAACGATTCAGAATGCTGATACGGCTGAGGTCAAAGGCTATGATGCAGGCAAAAAAAGTCTGGAATAAAGCTTCATATCGGCGTTGATGTTCTTGGATTACCTCACGCAATTATGCTTACTGCTGCAAATGTAACTGACCGTAACGGAGCAATTGATATGGTTGATTATTACTGTGAAAATACAGATTATTTATCAAACATTAAGAAAGTTCTCGTTGATGGCGGCTACACTGGTGAGAATTTTGCTGATGCTGTCAAAGCAATTTCAAATGCCGAAGTTGAGGTCGTTAAACGAAATGAACTGCACACATTTGTCGTTCTTCCTAAACGCTGGATTGTGGAACGTTCTTTTGGCTGGCTTGATAAATGTCGCCGTCTTTGGAAAAACTGTGAACGTAATTTGCAAAACTCTTTTCAAATGGTTACTATTGCTTTTATTCGTATTATTTTAAAAAGATACTGAACAGGCTCTTAGCGCAGACAGGCGGCGAAGTTACCTCCTACGGAGCGATCTCCGGCAGAGGGCAGGAGCTGTATTCTGAGCTGACTGTTCAGCCTGAGCAGCAGCTTGACGAGGATTTTGAAGAAGATATGGAAGAAAATTTTGAACCGGAAATGGGAGGGTTAAGCTTATGAAAAAATCGGTTACTGTAAGTGTGGAAGCGGAAAAATTAGCAGCTCTGGAAATGTATCTGGGGCAGAAAAATATGAAGTTAACAGAGGAATTTGAAAAGTTTTCAGAGCAGTTATATCAGAAATATGTGCCGTCCAATGTCCGTGAATTTATAGAGTTGACGGCGGCTAAGAAGCCTCTGAAAAAGATGAAAAGCATTGCTCCTGCGGAAAATGAAAATCAATCTGAGCAGTAACTGCCCACAGTTCGCACCGTGTGCCCTCGTGTGGCGTTTTCGCAGCATGGGTGGGGTAAGTTTACCCTGAGAGCTTCCGAGGGCAAATTCGGGGCGTTTGTCACAGAGTTTGAAAATGGGTGGATTCAGTGTAATTCGGGCAGGGTTGAGGGGAAAATGGGCAGAGAGAATATATTGCTAGTTAAAGTCGGGTGAACCCGACGTTCACAGCGGACGGCAAAGCCGACCGCTTTTCAAGCCTTTGGACGATTTTAAATCAATCGTTCCGGGTGGCTGTAAAAATATTTTTTCGTAATTTGAGTACACCTTTTACGCTTTCAGGGCGTAATTTAGGCGTATTTCAGGTGCGTGTAAGAAGGAGTTGGCAGAGTTGAGCAAGGAAACAAAAATACGGATTCCCCTGTGGATTTATCCGTCCACGGAGGAAAAAATCAATCAGAATTTCAAAGCGGATAACTGCAAATCGCCAAGCGAGTTTATTGAAAATGCTATAAAGTTTTATCTTGGTTATCTCAGCGAAGAAGAAAATATAAATTATATTTCGCCGATGATAACCGAAACGGTCAAGGCACAGATAAAGGGTACGGAACAACGGCTCGCTCGTCTGATTTTTAAAGTCGCAGTTGAACTTGGAAAGCTGTCCCACATGACTGCGGCGATGAACGATGTGGATGAAGAAACGCTGAAAAGTCTTCATGCCATGTGTGTGACAGAGGTTAGAAAAATTAATGGTATCATCGACTATGAAGATGCCGTGGAGTATCAAAGAGAATAGAAGCCGAGGTGTTTTATCACAGACTTTACTTCTACGCAAGTATGTGATAAAATGTTATTAAAAAAGAGGTGTTGTAAATGAAAATCAGATATATACATGAACCAACGGATCTACAATGCGGACAAGCTGTACTTGCGATGGCGCTTAATAAAAATGTCGATGAAATTATTGAATATCTTGGCAATGAAAGAGAAACTACATTGAAAGAAATGAAAATTACACTCAGAGAATTTGGGATGAATATATCTGACGAAAGGTATCTTGTTATTGATAGAAATGAGCTTCCGAAAATGTGTCTTCTTAGTCTTGAAACGCCAAGATGCTGGCACTGGTCGCTTTTTTATGATGGAATATTTTATGATCCGGAACATGGTATAATGACTGACTTTCCCGAATCCAATAGGCGTTATTACTGGAAATTATCTTTGAGGTGATCATGTGCCGAAAATTATTGTAACGAGCCGTTATCTGAAAAGCGGTTCAAAGAAAAATCTTGCGAATTATGTAAAGTACGTCGCAACTCGTGAAGGGTCAGTGGCGGTGAAAAATATTGATGAGAACGCTCCTGCTACAAAAAATCAGCAGGAGCTTATTTTGTCTCTGCTCAACGATTTTCCTGACAGCAAGGAGTTATTTGAGTACGAAGATTATGTGAAAAAACCTAACTTCAAAAACGGTTCAGCGCTTATCTCTGAAGTCATCGACAGAAATATGGATCGGCTTACAAATCGAAGAAATTATGTCGGCTATCTTGCTAACCGTCCCGGTTCTGTGAAGTTGGGTTCGCATGGACTTTTTAATGAAAAAGATGAACCGATTGATCTTGAAAGGGTCGCAAAAGAAGTTGCTGATCATGGCGGTAACGTGTGGACTCACGTTGTTTCTCTACGCAGGGACGATGCTCAGAAGATGGGGTATGATAATCTTACTGCATGGCGAGAACTTGTGAAAAGACAGATACCGAAAATAGCTAAAAACTCAAAAATAAATTTGACAAATTTAAAATGGTACGCTGCTTTTCATGATAAGAAAACCAATCCCCATGTGCATATTATCGTATACTCTACCGAGGAGCGTGAAGGATTTTTAACTAATCATGGCATTGAAAAAATTCGCAGCGGATTTGCAAATGATATCTATTCAGATGAGCTGCATCATATCTACGAGCAGCAGACCGACTTGCGTAATCTGCTGAAAAAAGAGTCGGAGCAGTTGATGAAAGGTCTTGCGGAAAAGATTTCTCAGGACAATAACTTCGATCCGGAGCTTATGAATCTTGTTTCAAAGCTGCACGATCAGCTTGCGGAATCAAAGGGTAAAAAAGTATATGGATATTTAAAATCGGATGTAAAGAAAACTGTCGATGAGATTTTTACAAGGCTTGCTGATAATGAATCAGTGAAAAAGATGTACGATCTCTGGTGCGAAATGGAACAGCAAAAGCATGACGTTTATTCGTCCGCAAAAGTTAATTTCCCATTACTTGTTGACAACAAGGAGTTTAAGTCCGTTAAAAATATGATCATTCAGACTGTACTGCAAATGGATTTTCAAGCGCCTGAGATAGAAGTAGAAATGCCCGAACCTGATATGGATATTCCTCTGCCAATTGATGAGGATGTGGGCAATGAAACTGTTGATAACAGCGTTGAGGATTCTACTCAAAATAAATTATACATCAAGTGGAGCGATTCATATAAAGAAGCTCACAATTTGATTTTGAGGAGTGAATCGACGCCTGATGATTACAAAAAAGCGAAGAATTTATTGCTGTCGGAATCCAATAACGTGCTTGCACTTTATGATTTGGGAAAGTTGTATTCTATTAAAAAATCGAGTTTGAAAGACAATGAAAAATCATTTGAATTTTATAAGAATGCCTTGCAGGGATTTATTCAAATTGAGCCAAAAGCTAAGAAAATAAAACCGTACTTGCAGTATCAGATCGGCATGATGTATTTCAAAGGATTAGGTACTCCGGTTGATAATCAGAAAGCTGCCGAATATTTTGAGAAGTCCGCTGAACTTGGAAATCAATATGCCAAACGACTGTTGGCTTTTGAATATATCAGTGGTAAAAATTTTGAACAGAATATTGATAAAGGCATTCCCCTGTTGACTGAATTTGCTGACAGTGGTGATGCCTTTTCCTGTTACAAACTGGGAACTTTGTATCTCAAGGGCGAAATTGTAAATCAGGATTTGGATAAGGCAGAAAAGTATCTGTTGTCTGCTGAAGATAACGAGTTCACGCAGTATGCACTTGGTAAGCTGTATCTGCAAAAGGAAAAATATGATATCCAAAAGGCTATTTCATACTTTGAAAAATCTGCAGATAAAAATATGTGGGCAAATTATCAGCTTGGCAGGCTTTATTTTTTCGGAGCAGAAGATTTAGAAAAAGACAAAGAAAAAGCTATACAGTATCTGTATTTATCCGCAGAGCAAGGAAACGAATATGCTCAAAATATTCTGGATGATCAGGAAAAGTTTGAAAATGAAATGCTTGCAAATACCATATTCAGTTTGTTTATAAATCTCAGCAGATGCATCGAGGACGACTATCATCACAAGTTTCAATCAGGCAGAAAAATGATTGACAGCAAACTTCGGAGAGTGATTCAGGAAAAGAAACAATCGCTTGGTATCAAAAATGAGCAGAATCTTGGACAGTCGTATTAAACAGCTATCTACTGTTGTGAGTTATAAAACAAATAACGTTTTAGTATTTCTTGTTATGAAACGGATATACTAACGAAAAGGAGGCGTTTACAATGGCAGTATCGCACAGAGGCGCAATTTCATTCGGTTTAGTTCACATTCCTGTCGGACTGTATACGGCGACGCAGGATAACGATATACACTTCAATCAGCTTTGCCGAGAGGATGGCAGCAGGGTTAAATATAAAAAAGTCTGCGCATCCTGCGGAAAGGAAATCTCTTCAAAGGATATCGTAAAGGGCTTTGAGTACGACAAGGATAAGTTCGTAATCATGACAGATGAGGATTTTGAAAAAGCCAAGTCCGAAAAGGACAAGACAATTCATATTCTGCATTTCACGGATCTGAATTCAATTCGTCCTATTTATTATGATAAAACATACCATGCCGTTCCCGAAGCCGGAGGCGATAAAGCGTTCGAGCTTCTCAGAAAAGCCATGAAAGATGAAAACAAGGTCGCAATCGCCAAAACTGTTATGGGAACAAAGGAAAAATTGTTGACTCTTATTCCTACTGACGACGGTATTTTAATCGAGACCATGTTTTTTGCAGACGAGGTCAAGCAAGCGCCTAAAGAGCCTGCGCATCCCGAAGTAAACGAGGCGGAGCTGACTATGGCGAAAACTCTGATAAACACAATGGTAAAGGACTTCGAGCCAAGCCTGTACAAGGACGAATATCAAGTTAAGCTGCGTGAGATTATCGAGCAGAAAATCTCAGGAAAAGACGTTACGATATCTTCTCCTGATGTTCAGGTCAATGTCATCGATATTATGGAGGCTCTCAAGCAGAGTCTTGCGCAGGCAGGCATAAAAAATGGCTGATATCTGGGAAACAAAAAATATCAAGCCTATGCTTATCGGTACAGAGGGACAACCCTTTGACGGCGACGAATATATCTTCGAGCTAAAGCTTGACGGCGAACGCTGTATCGCATACCTTGACAGTGAGAAAACTATTCTGAAAAATAAGCGGAATATATTAATGCTGCCGAAAGTACCGGAGCTTACGGAAATTCATAAGAACGTCAATGTCCGCTGTATTTTGGACGGAGAGCTTGCTGTTATCAAGGACGGCAAACCAGATTTTTTTGTGATTCAAAAAAGAAGCATGATGAGCAATCCCGTCAAAATAGATATGGCTGCGAAGAAATATCCTGCCTGTTTTACTGCGTTTGATATTCTGTATTTTGAGGACAGACAGGTAACGGACTTGCCGCTGATTGAAAGAAAAGAACTTCTGCAGAAAGCGGTAAAATCAGAGGATAGCAGATTTGCAGTATCGAGATTTATTGAAAAAAACGGAATTGCATTCTATAACCTTGCTAAGCAGAAGGAGCTTGAGGGTATAGTTGCAAAGCATAGGGACAGCAAGTATTACTTTGATAAGCGGACAAAAGACTGGATCAAAATCAAATATTTGCAAGACGATGATTTCGTAGTTTTAGGCTATGTTCCGAAAGAAAACAGTATGAACAGCATTATCCTCGGGCAGTACAGTAATGGTCAGCTTGTTTACAAGGGTCATGTTACTCTTGGAGTGGGCGGCGAGCCGTTCCAAAGGATAAAATCTCTTGACAGAACAAACTGTCCGTTTTCTGAAATTCCGAAAGGCAATGAAAATGTTGTATGGGTAAAACCCGAACTTGTATGTACAGTCAAGTATATGATGAAAACTGAAAGCGGCGGTATGCGGCAGCCTGTGTTTAAAGGACTCAGGGAGGATAAGTCGCCGGAGGAATGTGTTGATAATATTACTTGAAAAGACACATATACTAATTACAGATTGGAGTTGATAAAATGGCAAAGGATTCACAGCTTGATCCCAAAGAGGTCAGAAAGATGAAAGCAAAAGGCGGTCATACAATGGCTGAAAGTGCTTCGGACGGCGAGAGCAGAAATAATAAAAAGCAATCTGGCAACCGTCATAAATGCGGAAATGATAAATAAAATTTAGGAGTGCGTTTAAGCACTCCTTTTTTGCTTACTGCCAATCGGAAAGTATTGATTTATCGGCGGCAACCTTATTGATCACCTCGTCGGCAGAGCGTACATTATCGAAAGTTCCGTTTGAAATCTCATTGATTACAGACTGAAGCAGTTTTTCATAATAAGCTTCCGATGTGATTCCGATTGTTGTATCGTGAAAATGCTGCTGACTTTCAGCAGAAGCTATACTTGCATATTTTTCTTTTACCTGTTTGATCAGTTCGTCACGTTTCATTCTTACTTCTCCTAAATAATTGATATAAATAGGTTTTCCAAAACAATTTGATATATACCCTATTTGAAAAACTCGTAAGGTAATGGTAATCTTTTGCGAATCAAAGTTAGAAGGCTCTTTGTAACGAATAATAAATTAAAAAAATACAATAATAAAGAAAAGGAGGAATTTATTATGTTTGGATTAACACCATATGAAAGAAACGATATCTGGAATCCTTTCAGAGATTTTGAGAAGGATTTTTTCAAAGGATTTGGAAATGTAAGTCATTGTCGAACCGACATAAGAGATGAAGGAGATAAATATCTTCTTGAATGTGAAATGCCCGGCTTTGACAAGAACGATATCAAAATAGATATTCACGGAAACACGCTTACTTTGTGTGCAGAACGTAAGTCTGAAAACGATGAGAGAAACAACAGCGGAGAATATATACGCAGAGAAAGAAGCTACGGTTCTTATTGCAGGAGCTTTGATATTTCAAATATTAATGAAAGCGCTATTGACGCAGAATACACAAATGGAATATTAAAGCTGACCTTACCTAAAAAAGAAAAGGAACAGCCGCAGACCAAAAGAATAGAAATAAAATAATCGCATGGAGTACAGTAGTAAAAACTGTACTCCATTTTTTGATGAGCAGTCAATTGCTCAGGAACAAAATTATTAAATTATTAAAAAGGCGCATATTTATGGGATATGCGTCTTTCATTTTCGCATAATCAGCAACTATGCGAAAGGTTTTTCACCATTATTTTTGTTGAATTTTATATTATTATATCATATTTTCTTATAAATGTAAACAGAAATCAAAAAAATTCACATAAAATTCAAGAAAAAATAGGTGCAAATGAAATTTTAAGCCGTCATTAAATTAGTCGGAACGGAGGAATATTTATGGCTAAAAGAGGAAGTAATATTTATAAGCGCAAGGACGGTCGGTTCGAGGGGCGTGTTTCCGTTGGATACAATGAAAACGGCAAGCTTAAATACCGTTATCTTTACGGTCACAGTCTTGCGGAAGTCAAGGAAAAAATGGCAGAGGTTCGTTCAGGTGGAATCAATCCGGAAAAAACAAAAGTCAAAATGACTGTCAAGGAAGTTTCAGAGCAGTGGCTTGCCGAGAAAAAACTGACGGTTAAGAATGCAAGCTATTCCAGCTACCGCCGCTTGCTCAGCAATCACATTTATCCTGAGTTTGGCGGAATTCGCTGCACTGCTCTGACCAAGCAAATGCTGAATAAATTTATATCAGAGCTGCTTGTGTCGGGAAGAAAAGACGGCGGAGGCGGTCTTTCACCCAAAACCGTCAGAGATGTGATCATAGTATTAAAAGCGGTGTTCGGCTACGCTCACAATGAGTACGGATTTGCCGATCCAACTGAAAATATCAGGCTGCCCAGAATAGATAAAGGGTGCGGTGAGCAGTCTGTTTTTGAAAGAACTGAACGGATAAAACTTGAGTATCATCTTATGCACAATCAAAGTAAAACCAATATGGGAATCCTGCTTTGCCTTTACACGGGACTG
>JAFTQW010000057.1 GCA_017462565.1 Ruminococcus sp. | reverse complement strand
GCCGCATTTTTCAGCAGATTCTTCCTCTGATATCCCAATGTACTGCGGTTCAGGGCAGTTTGCGATTTTACCTCGCTGTCATTGTAGTTTTCGAGGACGGCAAGCTTCTCCCTCTCTTCGTCCGTAATCAGTCCGCTGCCATCCTGCTTATCTACTTTTCCGGCAAGCAGTGCAGTGATTTGTTCGTCGGTCATGTCATTCAGTGCTCTTCTGAATGCCTCTCCGATTTGCTCTCCAGTCAATCCTGTGTCATATGGTTTTGGTGCTGCCATAGTCATTCTCCTTTGTACTGTAAGTATTCCCCAACCGATATGGTCAGATATTCTCCGCCGATCGTCGCTATCGGATATGGAATATTAACTTCAAATTCAAGCTGTGAGAGTTTGTCCTGCATAGCCTGAAGCTGTTTGTCTCCGGCTGTATTTCCGGAACTTATCGTACTTCCCATATATTTCGGTCTTATGATCGATTCTCTCACATTGCCGAGGGTCATGCTGATAACATCCCCTGTCACTTTGTCTTTTTCAACTTCAATTATTTTCTGCTTTGTGTTTATATCAAGTTCCGGACAGTAGATCGTTCCTGAATCACCGTAATTATAATTTTGCAGTTCAATAAATTCTGCATAGCGTGGATCATTTTTCAAGCTTGCTATCTGTACCTTATAAGTCACTTTTGGAACGCTCACCGTCTCCCAGTAAGCCATACTGTCTCGGCTCAGATTTTCCATTGCTCCATCCGATTCCGGATAATTAAATTTCACTGATCTTGTTCTGTTATGATGTATCGCCCATTTTCTATCTCTCCTCTGCGTGCTGTAGCTATAAGAGTCTCTATTGTCTCACTGTTCGGAGTAATATTCCCATAGTTGAGCGAAGCGGTTTCTGCTTTCAGCTTGCTTCTTCTTGCTTTTCCGTCATCAGATTCGGCAGTAACCCATTCTGCTGAATAATTGAACGTTGCACCGTTTTTTGTACGTCCGATCATATTATCGTCCTTTTCGATTTCGCTGTTTTCCGGCACAGTTCCTGTCCATTTCATAACGTAAATATCTGCGCTTCCTATGCGGATATTTTTCAATTCCTTTGAATTCATAATTTTTATCCTCCTGCTATTATTTTTATAATCTTTCTATTATTTCAAACTGAAAGGTCGTTGCATACAACTCATCTGTAATGTAAAGTTCGTTAAGCCGTCATGATTTCAGAGATAATGTACTTTGAGGCAGAAAAACATAAGACATACATCTATCTGAAAAACGGCGACTGTATTCATGCAAGACGATCCATCGCCGAATTGCATCAGCTTATAAATAAAGAGAGTTTTATAATGATACATCGGAGCTGCGTTGTAAACACAGATTATGTGAAAAATATGCAGAACTGTCTGCTGATCCTCAAAAATGACGAACGGCTTCTTGTCAGCAGACGAAAATTCAGTGAAGTGAAACAGCAGACCCTGAATATATGGGGTGAACTGCTATGAGCAGAATATATTGGATAGCCGAATACGGAGCAACGTTTGCAGAGTTTTTTCTCAGCACAATCTTCTGTTCAACTTTTATTGAAAAAACAAATCTTAATCAAAAATTATATCGCCGTGTATTTGCCTCAATAATTGCTGCCGTTTTTATTCTGATAACTAATCACGTAGAGTTATATTCTCCAATAACAGCTATTGTCGGATTTGTTTCAATCGCTTTAATGCAAATCTTTCTATATCCTGAACATAAAATCAAAGCGGCTGTTTGGTCGTTGATCTATTTGCTTCTGATTGCAATGACGGATGGAATCATAGTCAGTACGCTGTCCTATGCGTTCCACATTCCAACCGCTGATATTTATGAAGAAATGTCGCTATACCGCCTTGTTGCACTGGCAGCTTCAAAAATATTCCTGATGTTTCTGACAGTCATTCTTAACAAACTGCTTGCCAAAAAAGGAGCGATACAAAAGAAGTATTTTATCATTTTATTCGCCATCACAGCGGTAATGCTTGTACTGACTGTAACCGTTACTTTTATTGATATTCAGAACGAATCTGTAAATTCCTATGTTTCAACATTGTTCTTTTTCATGATGCTGATTCTGATAATAGTTATTTTCTTCGGAGCTTTTAAACTTACAACTCACTATGAAGCTCAGCAGCAATTGAAGCTGACCACGCTGAAAAATGAAATGCTTGAGCAGTGCATTTCCAACATGAATGATTAACTAAAAATCGTTAAAATAAAAAATATTAAAAAGTTTCGTCTTTTTGAGCTTCTAAAATCACTATATTATATAGGGATTATTTTTTAATTTTGGGATAATCTCTCCGCTTACTGTTAATTCTGTACCAGTTAAATTAAGAATATTATAAAAATCATTCAACAACAAAACTATTGACAAACTAATAATCTAATGTTATAATTTTATTGTAATTTATTTGTTAAGAAATAAAAAATATAATTTATATTACGGTCAGTTTTATTCCTAATTCATAGATTAATACAATATTATTATAACAATGCAAATTTTAAAATTTAGGAGGTTATTTATTATGAAAAAAATATTTAAAAGATCTCTCGCTGCTGTTATGGCTGTCGCTTCTCTCGCTGTTGGGATGGTTGGAATGAGTGCAAGTGCATATTCGGATTCTGTATATTTTATAAGAGATGCCGGTGCACCCAGTAACGCTGGAAAAACATCTCAAATATGGAATTACTATGCAGATAAATCTACATCGACAATCACTGTTTCAAACTTTACTCGTACAGATAAGTATACATACATTTTTGCATATATTTCTGTTGCCGACGTCAAAAGCTCCGCTAGGATTGAGCCATCTGGAGGTTCTGTATCTAAAAGCGGCATAATTCCCGGCGCAGATGTAATTGCATCAGCTAGTGTTCGAAATATCAGTGGAAATATCAGAGCCAATGTATCAGTAAGCGGCTGATAATTCGTGTAATCACTTTCGGAATAACACATTTATGCGTTTCAATAACTCTTGAATATCTCGGAGTTATTGATTTCGCATTTGTGTTAACACATTAATAACAATGGAGGTAATTACATGAAAAAAATAATATTTTCAACTGCACTAATACTCATGCTCACAGGCTGCGCTTCCGTCCCCGATGAAGTAAAAGTCGATATGAACAATTACCATTATTCCAAAAGCAATGCATCCGATGATTTCGATTTTAACTACATTAAAGTTGAAAATTTATCTGCGGAAGCAAAAGAAGCACTTGATAAGGATTACGGGCAATTTGCTGTTTCAGATAAGATAAATTTTGTTCAACCGCCAGAGATAAATATAATGTCTTTTCAAAATATATCAGATTTTTCTGACAGAATTGATGATGCCAAGGCTCTTTTCTTTACGAAATCAGAACTTCCGGAAAAATGTAACGATGAAGCTTTTGATGCACTGTACTATTATTGGAGCGATACTGAAAAGAAATATTTCGCTGGTCGTAATGACGGTATGTTCGCTATGCTAAAACCTGACGCATTCGATATTTCATTTTCATATAGTGAACCAAATGTAAAGATATACCACCCCGATCGCAGGGATGATTTAAGTGATGAATATCAGCTTAAGGACGGAAAATGTTCTGTTGCAGATGCGGTCGAATATATCAACAATTGGTTTGAAACTAATTATAAACCTCTCGCTCCGTATTATGATTATCAGGTAAAAACGGTTATTGTAAGAGAATACGAAGGTAATTATTTTTATCAGTTTTTGGTTGAAGCTCTATATAATGGAGTATCACTCGATAGTTATACAATGGAGGCGGAACGTATAGACGGAGAAGTTACAGGTAATATGGCATATAGCAAGTATGGTATTTCCATACAGATGCTCAGTGTTAATTCAATTGATTCGTTTACAACAGGCAGCGGAATACTCATTCCCAAAGCAGAAGAAAAAATAAACGAATGTATATCCCTTGAAAGCGCATTGGATTTCTGTGCAAACACATTTACAGATTTCAGAGATGTAACAATTTCAGACATTGACATCATGTATACGCTTAATCCCGTTTATGAGACTGACGATGAGGGAAATCTTTTTGTAAGCGGCTATAACTCATGTCCAGTATGGGAATTTATAATAGATGTTCCGCCTGAAGATTTCCTTGTAGATGGCGAAACAAACACTTACGGCGATACAAGGAAATACATTTATATTGATATGGTGACAGGAGAGCTCAAATATAACTTAGATATCGTAAAACAAGAGCTTGGTGGTTAATGTGAAAAAAATAATTAACAGCATTGCTGTTGAATTGAAAAAAACTATTTTCAGCTATGGATTTATACTTTGCATAGTTATCACCTGCCTGCTGTGCTTTACGTCGTCTGTTTATACCGACAGCTTGACAGGGAAAGAGTATTCGGTTTTTGAGATCATGGCGAATAAAAGCAGGTCTGTGTTTTCTTCATTCACAAGTTTCCCGATGCTTCATGCATCTGTAAGTCCCTATCTTACCTTATTTATTCCGGTACTTTCATCTCTGCCCTTTGTCACAGGCTTCTGTGCAGAAAGACTGGGCGGAAATATGAGATTCGTAATCACAAGAAGCGGAAAATATAAATATTGCATTTCCAAATTCATCTCCGCAGTTTTAAGCGGCGGAACAGCCGTAATGGCTGGATTTATGCTGTATAGCGTCGCCGTATGCTTTTCGTTTTCTAATGAGGGCTTATCTGCTCTTGAGCTGATAAAAATGTACATAGGAATGGGCGTATATGGTATGATTTCTGTTCTCCCGGCATTTTTCCTCTCGGCGTTTATCAAGAATAAGTATATGATATGCTGTTTCCCGTTCATTTTTATGCATTTTTATTATACATCGGTCTCGAAAGTTCAGGATATTTTCAATGCCCATGGCAAATGGGATATGGTTTTTAAAATGTCCTTTCTCTACCCCAGTTATATTAAAGAAGTATTATTTGATGTGAATGCTGATATCATAATATATCACGCTGTATTAGCCGTTGCTGCACTTGTTGGCTTTACCATTATTATGAACAGGAGGCGCGACTATGGACAGTAAATTTTTAATTTCAAGAACGTGGCGGATCGCCTGTATTGATTTTTATAAATGGATAATAAATTCACGAATGATAGTTGTTGCGGCAATGATAGTTTTCGTTTGGAGCTTTGCTGTAACGCCTCTCATGGAGATAAGCCGTGAAATGAACAGTCCGTTGAATTTTATCGAGCCTTTTATAGCGGTTTTAAATTCGAGAGTGTTATGTCTTGTAACGCCGGCTGTTTATATTTTTCTTATATCTGACTATCCACGTCTTGACAGAAACAGCCTTTTTGTTCTGCACCGTGTCAACAAAAGGGAATGGGTACTCGGACAGTTTATCTTTTTCACACTCTCAGCCTTTGCATTTACTGCGATAATTCTTATAGCGTCACTGATCCCAAACTGCATGAACGCTTTTACCGCAAATGGATGGAGTCTGGTAATTACAAAATACGGCGTTTACAATCCCGAAAGAGCTTATTCATTTGCCGCATCTCTCATAAAAGAGGAATTATACAATCAGATCGCTCCGTATCAGGCGGCAATAACATCTTTTTTTCTTAATTTCCTGTATATGCTGACTCTTGCAATGATATTGCTTTTGTTTCATGTTCTTAATCTACGCAAGATCGGAGTTCCTGTTTCTATCAGCGTTATTGCGGTGGGAAGCGCACTGGGAATAGTTGGTTCATCAGGAATGTGGTATTTTCCAATGGCTCACACTATGATACATCTTCACTATACAAAATATATGAAAGAGCCGATAATGGAATTGAAAGCTTCATTTATATATTTCGGAATACTTATTCTTGCCCTGCTTACATTAAGTCTGATAAGGGTAAAGCATACGAATTTCCTGAATATTGACGATAATGAATAAGGAGGAAGGCATGGATAACATTATTGAAATTACAAATCTCAATCTTACCATTAAGAAAACTGAGATTTTGAAAAAGATAAATATTTCATTTGAGAAAGGAAAAATCCACGGTCTTATCGGCAGAAACGGCAGCGGAAAAACCATGCTGATGAAGTGCATCTGCGGATTTATAAAGCCTACAGATGGCGAGATAATCGCCAATGAAAAGCGTATCGGAAAGGACTGTGACTTTCCCGATTCAGTGGGTATTATAATCGAAACGCCTGGATTTATTCCATATTACTCCGGCTACAAAAATCTGAAACTGCTTGCTGATTTAAATAAGAAAATCAGTAAAGAACAAATTAAATCTGCAATGAATCAGGTCGGTCTTGACCCTGATTTGAAACGTCATGTAAAAAAGTATTCCCTCGGCATGAGGCAGCGCCTGGGACTTGCTCAGGCTATTATGGAGAATCCGGATATTCTTATTCTTGATGAGCCTATGAATGGGCTTGATAAAAACGGTGTTGCGGATATGCGTGAATATTTGTTAAACCTAAAAGCTCAGGGAAAAACTATACTTATTGCTTCTCATTCGACAGAGGATATTGAGATTCTTTGCGATACCGTTTGTGAGATGGATAAAGGTGTGTTAACTAAGGTTTGATGATAATGTTATGTGTGTAATCTTCTGTCCACATAGAAAATCTGCACATAATTTTCTATGTGGACAGGTTAATTTGACAAAATTAATATCACATTTTTTCACTATCGTTACGCTATCCTCGGGTTATGAGTGTTGCCAATGCTGATCTACTTCTTTCAAAAAGTTGCAACAAATGCCTAAAACACGTCATTTTTATAAATTACAGATCTACATCTTACAGTATCAATCCATAGGTTTTCACGGGAATAACGGAAATGTAACGGAAACGAAAATTTCTCCAAAATGCAGTCCTTACTATGGGACTTTATTAAACTTTGTAAAACACCTTATACCACTCAGCAAATTTTCTGAGCCCTGTGCGGAGACTTGTACTTGGTTTGAATCCGAAATCATGCTCTAACGCACTTGTATCTGCATAGGTCACAGGCACATCACCTGGCTGCATGGGTACAAGTTCCTTGTGTGCTTCAAAGTCATAATCCTCCGGCAGAACTTTGGCACGGATAAGTTCCTCTTGCAAAATCTGAACAAAGTCCATCAGATTCTCAGGATTGTTGTTGCCGATGTTATACACAGCATACGGCGGAATCGGCAAACCGTCCTCACCGTTCTTCTTTTCAGGTGCCCCCTGCATGATACGCTTGACTCCCTCAACAATATCATCAACATAAGTAAAATCACGCTTGCAGTTTCCGTAGTTGAAAATCTGAATCTTCTCATCCTTCATCAGCTTGTTTGTAAAGCCGAAATATGCCATGTCAGTACGTCCTGCCGGTCCGTATACGGTGAAAAATCTCAGACCCGTTGATGGGATATTGTAAAGTTTACTGTAAGCATGAGCTAAAAGTTCGTTGCTCTTTTTTGTTGCTGCATAAAGGGAAACAGGGTTGTCCACTTTATCATCTGTGCTGTATGGAACTTTCTTGTTGCTGCCATAAACAGAAGAACTGGATGCATAAACAAGATGCTCTACGCCTGTTTCTTCGTTATCATAGGAATGGCGGCAGGCTTCCAGAATGTTATAGAATCCAATCAGATTAGACTGGATATATGTATCCGGATTTGTAATGCTGTAACGAACGCCAGCCTGTGCAGCAAGATTAACCACTACAGCTGGATTGTACTTTTCAAATACATCACGAATCAAATAGGAATCAGCAATATCGCCTTTTATGAAAGTCCAGGAAGATGAAGGATGATTTGCCGCTTCCGTTTCTATCTGTTCCAGTCGCCATTCCTTCATTTCAACCGGATTATAGTCGGACATGATGTCAATTCCAATGATATTAATAGGCTCTACCGTACGAAGAAGTTCTAATACAAGATTGTTTCCGATAAATCCTGCCGCACCTGTTACAAGTACCGTTTTGCCTGTCAGGTCTATTTTCTGCATTGTGCTTCCCCCCTTTAATCTCTCTTGAAAATATCTCTTGTATACACCTTTTCCTGAACATCATCAAGGCAGGAATCATAACGGTTGGCGATGATTGCCTGAGAAACAGTCTTGAATTCTTTCAGATCACCAATAACACGGCTTCCATAGAATGTGGAACCTGCCGGAAGTGTCGGCTCATAAATCACGACAGTAGCACCCTTAGCCTTGACACGCTTCATAACGCCCTGAATGGAACTCTGACGGAAGTTATCGGAATTTGATTTCATGGTCAGACGGTATACGCCAATGACGACTTCTTTTTCCTTTTCAGCGGACCAGGAGCTGTTTGCTTCATAGGCTCCGGCAATTTCAAGCACACGGTCTGCAATGAAATCTTTTCGTGTACGATTAGATTCAACGATAGCTGACATCATATTCTGCGGAACATTCTCAAAATTTGCAAGGAGCTGCTTTGTGTCTTTGGGCAGGCAGTAACCGCCATAGCCAAAGCTTGGGTTGTTGTAGTGCGTACCAATACGAGGGTCAAGGCATACGCCGTTGATGATTTCCTGTGTGTTCAGACCCTTTGATTCAGCATAAGTGTCAAGTTCATTGAAATAGGAAACTCGGAGTGCAAGATAGGTATTGGCAAAGAGCTTGACTGCCTCTGCTTCGGTGAATCCCATGAACAGAGTGTCAATATTTTCCTTGATTGCACCCTGCTGGAGAAGTTTTGCGAAAATTTCAGCCTTTTCTCTGGAATACTCATCACAGGATACGATAATTCTTGACGGATAAAGGTTGTCATAGAGAGCCTTTGATTCACGTAAGAACTCAGGGCTGAAAATGATGTTTTTCGTGTGATACTTCTCTCTTACCGATGCAGTGTAGCCTACCGGAATGGTGGACTTGATAATCATCAGTGCATTGGGATTAACTTTCAGAACAAGTTCAATGACTGCTTCCACAGCAGATGTATCGAAGAAATTCTTCTTGCTGTCGTAGTTTGTCGGAGCTGCAATGATAACGAAGTCAGCGTCTTTGTATGCAGATTCTCCGTCCAGAGTTGCAGTCAGGTCAAGTTCCTTTTCGGCAAGGTATTTTTCGATGTAGTCGTCTTGAATGGGTGACTTTTTGTTGTTGATCATCTCGACCTTTTCGGCAACGATGTCTACAGCTGTAACGTGGTTGTGCCGTGCGAGAAGTGTTGCAAGAGAAAGTCCAACGTAGCCTGTGCCGGCCACTGCGATATTGTAGGACTTGGCAACGGTTGTGTGAGTATCTGATGTTTCATCACACACGAACATATCAACCACTTCAAAGCCGAGTACTTCTCCCAGTGTCTGCATCTGCTCCACTGTAGGGATATAGTCCTTGTTTTCAATACGTCCGATCATGGCACGATTGATACCTGTAGCATCGGCAAGCTGTGCCTGAGTGAGTCCTTTCTCCTTGCGGAGAGTGTGGATTGTTTCCACAAGTTTGTCTATAGATAGTTTTTTCATATTTGTTTGCTCCTGATTCTGTTTTAAATTGAATTCTTGCTTTGATTGTATGATTTTATTATACTACAGATAGAACGAAAAGTCAATGATATTGGGATGCGTTTTTAAAATTCTGTTTTTAACTGGATATTATAAATACCAGGCAGGATGGAAAGTATTATTTCTTCGCTACCCGGCAAATATTTATTGTATATTGTATAATTTCAAATATTCGTAAGCGTAAAATAAACTACGTTCCCCACCACACAAAGGTTTACCGCAAAACGAAACAGCCGGGGACATTTGCCCCGGCTGCACTCTTCATATCCGTAAAATGATTGTTTTATTCTTCTTTCCTCAATTGAAATAGCCTGTCCATTTTCATCAAACTCAACTACACCAAATCTCTCAGGATCAGGAACGTAGTAGCCGAAAACGGTTGCTCTCATGTTTTCTTCAGCATCTTTTCTTCATCAAACCTCCAAGATATAGTAGTCTTCTTTGCGGTCGAAGGACCGCACGTGTGGAAACCAAGAGCTTATAAATCATCTTCTAACGTTACTGATGCCGATACCGAGGGGATAATGTTCAAACAGAGCATCATTCATGCTCACATAGTAAAACAGCAGCACACCAGGTAGCTCTCCTTCTTACGAAATCCATCATAACTTGGAGGCTTACCCAGTGGGCTGCTTCATAATTGCTATTCAGTTTTGAACATTATCCCATTATAACTTTCTAATATGTATCGTCCTCGTTCAGCTTCTGCCACCCCATGCGCTCAAAATATCAAAGGGCGAAATCTTGAAATAATATCCGCTGTGTGGTATAATAAAGCTGTAATATTGGCTGCTACTCACCCCGCCGAATCTCAGCAACTTTCAGTGCAGTCGTCAAGTCAAACACGACCATCCTGCGATCAGGCACAGCTATCCCCTTGATGCGGTATGTGGACTTTATATCCCATCCGCAGGTCTGAAATATAAACTTGACCATGTCCATACTTTTGATGTCGTAATGTTCCCGTGTCATCTTCTCCGGTAACTGATGAGAACCGTCCGACTCATAGCCGCAGCATTCGATCCCGAACTGCTTATGATCTGTATCAAGCAAAAAACGAAAATACGGCGGATAGCCCAGAGCTTTCAGAGTTGTTTTGAATATAGTGATTCTGCCGGAAGGTGCAGCAAAGCTGATGCCGGGGTCACTGTGATTCCATACTATCTGTTTCATCAGTAACTCCCTCCTCATCAGGACGCACTTCGCCCGTTGGCAGTGCATCGGCACTTTGGTCAGGTATTGATGCAAGCGTGGTTAGAGCAGAAGCTGTCTCCAAAGGCAGTTGTTTCTCCTCAATCTCCACAGGTCCCTTGTCACCTGTGAGCGTAGCCACATTGATATATCCCTTTTCTGCAGTTATCTGTGTCTGCTTCCTATGTTCCTCTAATGGAACACCGAATGTGCTAGCTATATCCTCGGAATAATATCCTTTTCTGGTATCCAAAGGCTCAGTGACAACTTCGCCTTTCTTCGGTTTCTCATGGAAGATCTCTGTTACTACCAGATCAAAGGCATAATAGGTCTCACCATCAAAGTCAACCTTATACCCCAGTATCTTATAACGGCATTTCGGATCACAACCCATCAAATCGTACAGTTGTTTTGTGAAATCAGGGCAGGTCATCTTTCGGCTCTTGCGCTTGTCAGGCTTTGCCACACACCAGCGCAGAGCATCCTTGTCGTTTTCGCACGGCAACAGCATTTACTTTTTACGAGAAAGAAGAATACGTAAAAGGACATCGGGATTAAGAGCAGCTTTGAACCTCATTTTACTTTTACTCAGGCGACCGTATTTTGCTTGATTTAGAAGCGAGAGAGCCAATTTTCG
>JAFTQW010000056.1 GCA_017462565.1 Ruminococcus sp. | reverse complement strand
TGTGCCTGCGGTGCAGAAATCGTCAATGGCGCAATAATAAATGCCATGCTGTGTGAGGGCAGACTTGATCGCCGTTCCGCACTTCTCATATTCATACATAACGAGGAAGTTAGCATTCGGCAGGCTCTCGATCAGTCCCCAGAAATCGGAATCGCTTGATACAATTATAAACGATGTAATGCCGTCACGGTAAAAATCTGCGACAACACTTGCTGTCATTCGTACATCAACAAGTGATTTGCGATTGGTCACACGTTCAATTTCAATATGTTCAACAGGAATATGCGTGAACTGTGAAAGCCAGTCCCAGCCGCTTGTGGTATTGCTATCGTCATACAGCGTAATTTTCTCAATTTTTGATAGCTCGTCCTGATTCAATCCCTTCAGAACGCTGAACAGCTTGAATACATCGGAGTTTTCACAATCAACTGCAATCGCTGTTTTTGTGGAGCTGTCGATAAAATTGTATATATTATCCTTTGTTTCATCGGCAGCATCACGGTATTTGGTGTAGTCGGTGAAGATATCATCATGCTGAGCGTAGATGATTTTCAGAAACTTCCGGTCTGAATATAAAATGCTCCCCAGCTCCGCAGGCTGCCAATGAATATACTGCTGAAATGGATAATTCTCAATGTTTGACATATACTTTGTGAACTCGTTCCGCATAACATTCGGGTTATTGTATTTCGGCACAAAGAACAGATCCCTTATGTATTCCCAATTGATCCAATCGTAAAATAATCGGGAGCATTTGTCAATGTTTTCATTGATGAGCCGTGTGAAGTCCTGCATGTATTTCTCGGCACGGTAATTTACATGAATGATCTCAAATCCCCATTTTTCAAGCTGTCTGATATTATCATGATCATACCAATCAAGAGAATTGAGATTTTTCAATTCAAAACGTATAGCGATATCCGTTCTTTTGAATTTCTGCATGAGAACGGTTCGCAGCTTGCATAAATATCGTATCACGGTAGCTTCTTTATCAGTGTAGAGTTTTTCGAGCGTTTCCGTACATTCGGGATAACTGCTCTCCAACGCTGATTTTCTAACACCTATCATATAGGCTATCGTAGTAACTACCTCTTTTGTATCAACGGTCAAAGGTGTAACCTCCTATTCATCGTTTACTAATTCAATATGTTTATCTATGACCGACATAATCTCGTTCAGACGGCTTTGAGAAGATGCGAGGTACTCGGATTGAAGTGGGATTCTATCGACTTCAAGAAGAAAACAATTTCTATCGAGCGTAAGGTAATAAGCGATTATGACGAAAACGGAAATGCGAAGCTTTATGTGGAGACAAGGCTGAAAACCAACTCTACAAGAAGAACACTTCCGCTGATTCCGCACATTGAGGAGATGCTTCTTGAAAAGCGTAAAATGGATAAGCATTATAAAAAACTCGGAGGAAAAGATTATGATACCGAATTCGAGGGATTTGTGTGCTGTGATCCGTTCGGCAGGCTCATCAGTCCGAATACGGTGACACACGACTTCCATTATGTTATCAAGAAGAATGGTCTGAAACTGCTTCGTTTCCATGATCTCCGTCACAGTTGTGCCAGTCTTTTGCTTGCAAATGATATTCCGATGAAGGCGATTCAGGAGTGGCTTGGGCATTCAAACTATTCTATCACGGCTAATCTTTATAGTCATTTGGAATACAATGCAAAGGTCATTTCTGCGGAAACGATTGCAAGAGTTCTTGACAGCAAGAAGGAAGATTCATCTGACGAGTCTGAAAAGAAGTCGGCAACGCCAAAGTCTATGGACACAAAATCTGTAAGTGATAAGACAACGAACAAGCCTGCACCAAAAAAACGTGGCATAAAAAAGAACGACACCCATGCGGACACGTCACAAGCCGCAGCGGTCTGATTATATAATATAATGTGACAATGCCGAGGACGAAATAGAAAATTTGAAAAAAGAGCGATTTTGGTAGAAAATTTGGTAGAAATTTCTGGTAGAAGTCAATTATATGATTTTGAAAGGGTTTCAGAAAGTCCCATAAAATCAAAGAAAAAAGCACATCAAATGAAAAACTTCATATAATGTGCTGGACATTTCTTCGATTTTATGCTATAATAAACGAGTAAATAAAAATAAAGACGAACGACACACGTTTTACCTTTTGGTATGTAAATCTGATTACGGTACACTAAGTATTCAGATTGCTATTAATGGTATAACGTGTTTTTTGTTTGTCAAAAAAGGAGTAATTTTTATGCCAAGAAACCAATTTCAAAGATGTATCTTTGCACTTCTGACTGTCATCATTACAGTGCATGGATATGTATTCTACAGTCTTTACGTAGTTAACGGAAATACGCTTATGAACGTAACAGGACAATCAAGCGTTATTTCAGCCATAAACTCACAGGGAGGAGTTATGCTTTGCGGAAAGATGGTTCCGATATGGACAATCGTGCTTGTAGAGTTTGTTTTTGCCTACTTGCTTGAAATTTTCATTGGAAGTCCGGCATCTTTCAAGCTTGCCTGCAAAACATTCGATATACGGAATACGCATCCGGTTATTTTTGAAACTGCAATCATATGCGCAACAGTCGGAATCATGTGTCCGGTCATGAGCTTTATTGCAGCATGGCTTTATTATCCGTATTACATGGGATTTTCTGTTTTCACACTTCTCGCAAACTGGGTAAAGCTTGTATGCTTTAACTTTCCGTTTGCATTTTTCAGTCAATTATTTTTCATTCAACCGTTGGTAAGAACAATTTTCAAGCTCTTATTCAGAAAAGACATTAAATTAAGGAAAAAAGCTGTCGAAACAGTTAAAGCATGATTTTAAAACCTGTCTTTGCAAAAAACGCAAAGGCGGGTTTTAATTTTTCAAGCATTGACTCTTGAAAAAGAGCAAAAAATATGCTATAATAAAAATACTTATAAATTAAAAAGGAATGTGAAAATATGAATAAAATAACTCCATATGAACGAGATGTTTACTATTATGAAACGGATAAAATGGGTATTGTACATCATTCAAATTATATAAGAATTTTCGAGGAAACACGTATTGATTTTCTCAATAAAGCAGGAATGCCATTTGAGAATATTGAAGCTTCCGGATTAATGATGCCGGTTCTTTCTGTTGAATGCCGTTACAAATCTCCGCTCCGGTTCGGCGACAGATTCGCAGTTTATCCTAAAATAACCAAATTCAACGGAACAACTCTCGAGCTTGATTACCGCATTGTAAAATGTTCTGACGGCAGCCTTTGTTCGGAAGGTCATTCTTCGCATTGTTTTACCGATTCAGAACTTAAACCAATACGAACAAAAAAAAATTATCCCGAAATTTATAAAGTTTTCCACGACTATATTGATGTGGAAATAAATGGTGTCTTGTAATATGGTAGATTTTGATACGGAACGAAAAATTGCGGAGCATTTATTTTCAAAGCGTGAAGATAATTTTGAACACGCTTCTTTCGACCGTGAAGTTGCATTTTACGAAAGTATCTGCTCAGGAAATATGGAACTTGTAAAAGTGTTTATGAAACCGCTTTTCTGCGAGGGATGCGGAATATTAAGCGAGGATTTCCTGCGTAATCTGAAATATCATATGGTCGTTCTTGCGGCGATGATCGCAAGATACTGCATCAATGGCGGCATGACTCCTGAAGAATCATATAGTCTAAGTGATTTTTACATCATGAAAACCGATAAATGCCGGACAGAAAGCGAAATTCGTGCAGTCCATGTTGAAATGATCGAGGGATACACCAATAAAATGCGTCAGATGAAGCTCAGCGGAGTTTACTCGAAGCAAATAGTACGTGCCATAGACTATATAATATGCCACCTTCACAACCGTATTTTCCTTGAAGAAACCGCAGAACACCTTAAAATAAGCTCATCTTATCTATCAAGACTCTTTAAAAAAGAAACCGGAATTGCTTTTGGAGAATATGTGAATAAACTCAAAATTGAAGAAGCTGCCTCTCTCCTGCTCTATACTGAATACACTGATACTGAAATAAGCAATCTGCTTGGATTCAGTTCTCAAAGCTACTTTATAAAAATATTCAAAAAACATACGGGAACAACTCCGAAAACATATAAAAAACAATATAATATCTCAATTATGCAGACCGCCGGATAGAGTGGTCTGTTTCTTTTATAAATGTCATAATTTTACCATTTTTGTCATAAAAATTGTATACTTTTCAGTAATAATTATGTATTATTAGTATTGTAATAAACGGAATTGTATGCAGTTTTAGCACGGATTGCATACAAAATATTATTGAGAGGGTTATAATTATGAAATCAAAAAAATTCAGAAAACTTGCAGCGGCAATTGCCGCCTGTACTGTAATGGCATCGGCTCTGCCTGCTGTACCTGCTGTAGTTTCAGCAGCCTCAAACATTATCAGCAATTCAACCTTTGATTCCGGAACATCCGGATGGGGAACATATAAAGAAAGCGGCGGAGTCTGCTCGTTAGGAACCGAAAACGGACGCCTTGCCCTTACGGTAAGCAATGTCGGCAAAGTAAATTATGCCGTTCAGGTTTTCTATGACATCATTCCGCTTTATCAAAACGGCGTATATCGCATCAAATACGATATTTCTTCCACTACAGACAGATATATTGAAGCAATGATCCAGCAGAACGGCGGAACATATCAGGCTTATACATGGAAAGGTCTTAACCTTACTTCTACTCCCCAGACTGTTGATTACGAATTTACTATGGACGCTGAAACAGATATTATGTCTAAACTCGTTTTCAACTGCGGTATTCAGGAAAAATATGAGGGCGTTCTTCCGGAGCATAAAATCTATATTGACAATGTTTCACTTGAACTCGTTGACGACAGTAAGGTCGATTATTCCGCAACAAGACCATATGAAGCGCCTATTATAACAAATCAGGTAGGATACAAATGCGACAGCAAAAAGACTGCCGTTTTCCGAAATGCAGACAATGAGAATAAATTCTCGGTCGTAAACGCAGATACAAATCAGGTCGTTTACACAGGAGATCTTTCCGGCAGCGTCAATAATACATCTGCCGGAGAAACAAATAAAACAGGGGATTTTTCTTCCGTTACACAGCCCGGAAAATATTATATAACCTGCGGCAATCTGGATAACTCCTATACATTTGAAATTTCCGACAGCGTTTACTCCAATCTCCTTAACGACAGCGTAAGAATGCTCTATTTACAGCGATGCGGAGAAGCCGTAACAGACAGCGATTTCGGACATCCTGCCTGCCACACAGGTATGGCGACAGTTTACGGTACAAACGATACTATCGACGTTTCCGGCGGCTGGCACGATGCAGGAGATTACGGCAGATACATTGTTCCTGCCGCTAAAACTATTGCCGATCTGCTTTACGCTTATGAGGCAAATCCCGAGCTTTACGGGGACAACATCGGCATTCCTGAAAGCGGAAACGGTACTCCTGATATTCTTGATGAAGCACGTTATGAACTTGAATGGATGATGAAAATGCAGCGTGACGACGGCGCTGTTTACCATAAAGTCACTTGTGAAAATTTCCCTGGATATGTTTCTCCGGAAAAGGAAACTGCTGCGCTCATTGTCACTCCTGTTTCAACAACGGCAACTGCTGACTTCTGCGCTTCAATGGCTCTTGCTTATGAATTCTATAAAGATATAGACGCAAGTTTTGCCAATAACTGCCTTGAACGTGCCGAAAGAGCATGGAGCTTCCTTGAAGCAAATCCCAACATGATATTCAAAAATCCGGAAGATATTACCACAGGAGATTACGGAGACACCTCCGACAGAGATGAACGCTATTGGGCAGCAGCTCAGCTCTATCGAGCAACCGGAAACAGTAAATACGAAACTGCTTTAAGCGAAATGTTCGTCCTAAAGGGTCTCGATTGGTCTACCGTAGGCGATTACGGCAATCTGGCTATTCTTACCGCTAAAAATATTAGTAAGGATTCTGCCATTTATACAAATGCCAGAGATACTATTATTTCACAGGCAGACAGCTTTGTCAGAATTTCCTCAAGCTCTCCTTACGGAGTTGCGCTTACAAAGTTCGACTGGGGCAGCAACATGACAGTTGCTAATGCCGGAATCATACTCGGCGCTGCTTATAAAGTTACCGGCGATTCAAGTTATCTTGACGCCGCAAACGCTCAGCTCAACTATCTTCTTGGAACAAATCCTGTCGGAGAATGCTTCTTTACAGGCTACGGAACTGTTTCTCCTGAAAATCCTCACCACAGACCGTCCATGGCTGCCGGAAAGGCTATGAAGGGAATGCTTGTAGGCGGTGTAAACCAGAATCTTGAAGACAGCGCTGCTAAGGCATATTGTCAGGATCTTCCTGCCGCAAAACGTTATGTTGACAATGCTGAAAGCTATTCAACCAATGAAATCACAATTTACTGGAACTCTCCCCTCACCTATCTCGTTTCACTTACAAGCAATGAAGATATTGTCAGTCCGGATTTCATTCTCGGAGATATAAATTCAGACGGATCTATTGACAGCTTCGACATAGTTCTTGCAAGAAAGGGACTTATTAACAGCGGATTTGATGATACAACTGCTGCAAAAGCAGCGGACGTTAATCAGGACGGAAAGTATTCTGTTGCCGATACAGTTCTTATTCAGCAGTTTGTTCTTGGAACAATAAAAGCTTTTCCTAAAGAAGAACAGCCCATTGATCCTCCTGTAAGCGGAGAAATAAAGGACTACGGTACTGCTATGAATCAGAACGCTTCTGTTATCGCCGATTTCAGAAAAGGTGAAACACCTGTGTTCTTCGCATCTGACGGCTGGACTAACGGAAGCTGCTTTGACTGTGGGTGGTATAAACAAAACACATCGTTTGACGGCGGAGTTCTCAATCTTACTATCGACAAAGATCACTCCGGCAAATACAATTACTCCGGAGCAGAATACAGAACGGCAGATACATACCACTATGGATATTATGAAACATCTATGCAGGCTATAAAGAATGACGGCGTCGTTTCTTCGTTCTTCACCTATACAGGTCCTTCGGAAGATAATCCATGGGACGAGATCGACATCGAAGTTCTTGGCAAGGACACAACAAAGGTTCAGTTCAATTACTATACAAACGGAGTCGGAAATCACGAATATATGTATGATCTCGGTTTCGACGCATCAGAAGGCTTCCATACCTACGGATTCGATTGGCAGCCCGACCATATAACATGGTATGTTGACGGTAAGGCAGTATATACTGCATCTGATAATATTCCATCTACTGCCGGAAGAATCATGATGAACGCATGGCCTGGTATAGGAGTAGACGACTGGCTCAAGCCTTTCAACGGAAACACTCCTCTCACAGCACGTTATCAGTGGGTAACATACAATAAACAATAATCAGAGGTAATTTTATGAGAATTTTCACTGGCTATGAAAAGGGAATCAACCTTGGAGGTTGGTTCTCGCAATGCGAACATACGAAAAAACATTATGATGATTTTATTTGCGAAAGCGATTTCGCTGAAATTACTTCATGGGGCATAGATCACGTAAGAATTCCGATTGACTATGAGCTTATCGAAAACGAAAACGGCGATATTCTTGAAGACGGAATTACGTATATTCAAAAATCCATTAATTGGTGCGAAAAATACAGTCTGAACATGGTTTTAGATCTGCATAAAACCTGCGGATTCTCTTTTGACGAGGGAGAATCTGAAAGCGGATTCTTTGAATCTGAATCATTGCAGGAGCGTTTCCTCCGTCTATGGGAAGAACTTGCAGAGCGTTTCGGAAAGTATCATGATCGTGTTTCATTTGAGCTTTTAAACGAAGTAACCGACCGTAAATACTGCGATATATGGAATGAAATCTCCGAAAAGTGCGTTCATCGCATAAGAGCGATCGCTCCGGAAACATATATCCTTATCGGCGGATATGAAAATAACTGCATTAAAGCTCTTAAAGATCTGAAAATGCCGTCAGATGACAAAATCGTTTACAATTTTCACTGCTATGAACCTTTAATATTTACTCATCAGGGAGCATACTGGGTTAAAAATATGCCTGAAAATTTCAGACTGAAATATCCGTCAACAATTCATGAATATGCTTCGGAACAGAAACGAATTGGTATTGAAGCAGTCGATCTTGTTTCTGATGCCAATGTTGAAACGGTCGGAGAAGAATTTTTTGACTGCTTATTCTCGGAAGCAGCCAAAATTGCCGAAGAAAGAAACGTTCCGCTTTACTGCGGAGAATACGGTGTGATAAATCTCGCCGATGAAGAAAGCACTGTCGCTTGGTATAAAACGATCAATTCCATATTCCGGAAATATCAGATTGCAAGAGCAGCCTGGTGCTATAAAGCATTGGATTTCGGACTTACTAATCATAATTTAATTGATAAGCTTAAAAAATTCCTATAAATTCCTTGTTCAGAACGGTACTATATCTGCACAATAAGCGCCGTCAGGCAACAAAGGGACAAATCAGAAAAGAATGAGCTGTACCGTTTTAATAAGGTACAGCTCATTCTTTTTCATTAAAATCAGAAGTCGATATTTCCGGTTTTACCGTCAATACTAACAGTTATTCCATGCTCGGCGATATGCTCATGAAAATCAACTGAAACTCCTCCCATAAGAGTTATATCAGCCGAATCATTTTCAATAAAAATCTCAATATAGTCGATTCCGACTGAATTCCGTATAAATTCCTTGGTAATAGGCTCGCCGTTTTCATCAGTTATACCCTCATCGTCATACGTTTCCTTAACATATTCCACGATAAAATCCAAAATTTCATTGATACGATTGTAAATCATTTCAAGAGCTTTGATTACAACATTATCTTTCCCACTATATTCATATACCATGACTTCTTCAATTTTGCTGTCTCCGATAGGAGGAAGATTGATTTCCGTGAGTTCAAGTTCAGAAGTTTTAGTATCGTGGTCAAATTTAAGCTCGCCGAACATTTCCGATTTCATAAGAAGAGGCTTTACATATTCCGCACAATATTTCAATCTTTCCTCTTCTTTACGCTTTTTTCGCTTATTATCAATTCCAATATCTATCGTCAATGATAATACAAACGGAATCCACCACAATAATATAATTATAAACACGAAAAATGCAGAACCATCGCTCAACTTCATTAGCAGCCAAAGCAGATGCAGAAGACACAATATTATAAACCATATCCACACAAGAACAGCTTTAAGTTTATCTATTTTCATACGGGTTTTGTAATTCATATTCCCTCATCATCTGCTTTCTTATTGACAATTAATTTTTCTTTCCTATTATAATACTTTTTTTAATAATTGTCAATGTCGTACAGAAAAGACTTCAGGGCATTAGCATTTACTTTTTTATGTTTATCCAGTGGACTTTGTTTCTTTAATTTCCTGCTGAACGATGTATCTACTTTTTGGCATTCCTCCTAAATTATTACAAATACCCCTTTATGGGGTATTTGTAATAATTTAATTGTGGGTTTCCAAAGGGATGATATCCATTTGGCAGGAGTTTAAGGGTGACTCCCTACAGTGTAGGGAGATGTCAGCTTGCTGA
>JAFTQW010000055.1 GCA_017462565.1 Ruminococcus sp. | reverse complement strand
ATATCTTCAAGCTTATGTCGGATATTTCCGTATCTCGTCCTCCTCGGATCTGTTAGTTCGGAAAGCCGTTCTGTTAATCTTTCTATCTTCATTCTTCTATTTTACCACTTTTCTGATAAAATGTAAATGCTGTTGCCGTGTTACTATTACACGGAAATCAATAAAACTCATGCATAATTGCTGCAATTTTGAAAATTGATTTCCGTGTTACCATTATTATAAAGGGGATGCTGTCCCCTTAATAATGCCAACAACTTAAGCGGTGGACGCTGTCCCCCGTACCCCCTGCCAAAAGGATTATTCAAACCTTTGGAAATCCGGTATTAATTATTTCAAATACCATTGGTATTTGAAATAATTATGGCTGTCGCCAATGATTGAATGCTCTTTCGCAGGAATTCAAGAAACAAAATCCACCTAATAAAAAGTTAATGCTGTCACCGTGAAAAAAACTTTCTGTGTGCTCAGGCATTTTGATGTTGTGATAAGCTTGACAAAAATTGTACGCAGTGGTATAATTATGTGATTAGTTTGAATATGAGGTGGATAAATGGAAAAATTCAACGAGATAATAAGCAGGATAGACGGACTTGTGTGGGGAATCCCACTTATTGTACTGATACTCGGCTGCGGAATAATACTTACAGTAAGAGTAGGCTGCATTCAGATACGTAAACTCGGAACAGCTCTGAAATTCATGTTCAAAGGCGAGGACAGCGGTCAGGGGGAAGTTTCAAGCTTCGCTGCGCTTTGCACAGCTCTTTCGGCTACTATCGGTACGGGAAATATTGTCGGAGTTGCAACTGCTATCGCTGCTGGAGGTCCGGGAGCGCTTTTCTGGATGGAGATAGCCGCATTTTTCGGTATGGCAACAAAATATTCAGAGGGACTTCTTGCCATTAAATATCGTAAAACCGACAGGAACGGTAATATTCTCGGCGGACCTTTTTATTACATAGAAAGCGGACTTGGCAGCAAATGGAAATGGCTTGCAAAAATGTTCGCTGTTTTCGGACTTCTTGCCGGAATTATGGGTATCGGGACGATTACGCAGATACACGGAATAACATCTGCCGCAAACGGATTTTTTGACGCAGACAAATCTCATACAATAGAAATTTTCGGCAGAGACTATACCTACACAACCATAATTGTCGGACTTGCTGTAACAATTCTTGTTGCGCTTATTATTATCGGAGGAATAAAAAGAATCGCTACAGTTTCTGAAATAATCGTTCCGGCTATGATAATTATTTATCTTCTTTGCTGTTTTATCATCATTTTCGGACATATTACAGAAATTCCTGCCGCTGTAGCAACAGTTATAAAAAGCGCATTCGGTTTAAGACCGGCAGCCGGAGGAGCAGCCGGTATTACTATAGTAATGCTTTCCATGCGAAACGGCGTTGCAAGAGGTATTTTTTCCAATGAAGCCGGCCTTGGTTCAGCGCCTATAGCTGCGGCCGCCGCTAAAACAAACGAACCGGCAAGACAGGGACTCGTTACAATGACGGGAACATTTATCGATACCATAATTGTTTGTACAATGACAGGTCTATCGATAGTTATGGCAGGAAGCTACGAAAAGGAAGGGCTTGAGGGTGTCGCAATAACTATTGACGCTTTTAGATACGGACTTCCTTTCCCTGAAAAGGTTTCAGAATTTCTCCTTATGATGTGCCTTACTTTTTTTGCATTCACAACGATTCTTGGCTGGAATTATTACTCTGAAAGATGTCTTTCATACCTTACAGGTTCAAAGAAATCGGCAGCTATGATATATCGATGGCTTTATGTTGCGGCTGTATTTATAGGACCGTATCTCACGGTTGAGGCTGTATGGAATCTTGCAGACATTTCTAACGGTCTTATGGTTTTACCGAATGTTATAGCGCTTATTGGTCTTTCGGGAGTTGTTGCGGCTGAAACCAAGGATTATCTCTCAAGATTGAAGAAACAGAAAAAAAAACAGCTTTAAAAGTTGAATACGGGAAACGGCATTCAGAAAGAATCTGAATGCCGCTTCCTTTTTGGGTGGTTTATATGAAATTGAAGATTGCAAAATTAATTATCCAGCGGAATTTTTATCGGGAGAAGTCTGTTTATCACGATCTCCTTTAAATCCGCCGTCCGGCATTTCAGGGCGTTTGTCATTGCCTGCCGGAGGTGTAAAATTATCCGGAAATTCGGGCTGACCGTCACTTCCTGTAGGAGGTTCAAGACCGTCCGGCATTTCAGGGGGATTACCGTCGCCGAAGCCTTCCTGCATATCAGGATGCTTTCCGCCGCCGTGCATACCTCCGCTCGTCATACCCTGTGAGCCGATATAAGATGTTACATTTTCGGCAGTAAAGCTTTCATTTTCTTCGCCGTCGTTGTTATATCCGCCTTTTTTATAAAGACCGTATGTCTCGTCAGCCGACGAAGTACCGCCTGTATAGAAAGTATAAGTTTCATCCTTTTTTATTTCGGAAGAACTTATAACAATATTCTGGAATGTTTTTGCCGGAGCAAAGCTTAATATTTCATTACCGCTGCTGTCGGCGAGAGTTATAAGTGTTCCTCCACTGAAAGATTGGCTGAATGTTGCGGAAACTGAATTTTGCGAAGAGCTTTCCGCAGGGGCTTCTGCCATTTGAGAGCTTCCGGCGGCAATTATAAGACCGCCAGTTACAATTATATCAGAATTTCCGTCAAGAGCGCCGTTTCCGCCGTTTACAGGACCGTTTACAATTACAGTTCCGCCGCTTATGCTCATATTTCCATTGGAATCAAGACCGTCGCCCTCAGCATTGATGTAGATCATGCCGCCGCTGATATTAATCTCAGCGCCTTCGGAATAACTTCCCATAGCTCCCTGTGAAGTTCCGTCACTGGCATTAAAGCCATCGTCGGAAGAATTTACCTCAACAGTTCCGCCGGAGATGTTTATAATTGCTCCCTCGATGCCCTCGTAAGAGGAATTTACAGTGGTTTTTCCGCCTGTAATATTTATAGTGGAATCAGCGTGCAAACCGTCGTCACCCGAATCAAGTGAGAGCGCTGCGCCGGATATTGTAAGATTTGCATTGGAATGAAGAGCGTCATCGGCAGAATCAATATTGAAATCGCCTCCGGATATAATAACTTCGTTTCCGCTTTTTATTCCCTTTGTACTTATTTGTTCTGATGAATCGGAAGTATACGCAAGGGGAGTGACTCCTGTTGAGCTGACTGTATTGCCGTTTCCTTGTGGAGGTGTGCCGTCAAACTGTCTGAAATCAAAATCATTAAAATTTTCCTTGCCACCGCCAAAGCCTCCGAAATCATCGGTATGGACTTTAGTTGAATTCACACTTCCTCCGCCGGAAACGATATTAAACTCTCCGCCCTTGGCAATGAAATCCGTTTCAGCCTGAAATCCGTCTTCTGACGAAGTTACATTAAATACTCCGTCTTCAATATATATGAATCCAAGAGACGTATCGGTTGTGTTGGTAGATTTAACGCCGTCTTTACCGGAATTTATCGTTATATTTCCTCCGGCAGCAGCAACATAATCTTTTCCCTTTATACCGTTTGCGGCAGCCGTAACGCTTATATTGCCGCCTGTGATAACGATATCGTCTTTTGAGTGGATTCCGTCTGCATAATTTGCTGTGATATCAAGAGAACCGTTTCCGTTTATCGTAAGGCTGTCTTTGCTGAAAATAGCGGCGTCAGGCTCGCCGGATTCATCGAGTCCAATATACGATTCGCCGTCGGTAACAGAATTTTTGCTTCCGTCTGCGAGAGTAATGAAAGTTTTTTTCGCATTCATAACGTATATCGGAGCAGAATCGTTACAGTTTATCGAAGCGTTGTCAAGAATAAGCTGAACCTTTGCGTTTTCAGCGTTTATGATAATTTGACCGTTGCTTAAAGAGCCGGTAAAACGGTAAACTCCCTCTTCCGTAATTGTGATAACGGAATCATCCGAAGAAGCTCCTGTTCCGTTTATTTTTGCAGAATCGCCGTTTAAGGTTATTTCAGCCGTAACCGTATCATAGCTTGGATCAAGATCTCTTTCAGAGAAAAGGTCACTTGCAGATGTGTTATTATATGAAATTGGGTCAGCATTTAAAGTCGATTGCTCGGCTGTTTCATCGGAAGGGGATTCAGTTTCCGCTGAAGCAGCGGCTTTTGACGAACCTGACTCATTACTGCTGCATCCTACTGTCATTGAAGCAAATGTGACGGCAGCCGTAAGGAAACTCAGAGTTTTTTTGTAAGATTCTGATGACATAAATTCACCGCTTTCTCGCTTTCTATAGTGCCCAATTCCATGTTTATTTTTTCTCTATGCTTTGTATTATATCAGCCGATTATGTGCATACTGTGATATTTTTCTGAAACAGAGGAAAAAAGTGTGTGGTTTATTTTGGGAAATTTGTAAAAATTTATTGATAAAACCGGTATAAAAAGTTCCCTCTCATATGAGAGGGAATTTTTGTTACTTTATGTCTGTTTTTCGGAAAATAGCGATTCCTCCGATAGTTGAGATCAATATTACAATAAGAGAAGATATTGGATAGAGAGTGAAATTTGTATAATCCATAGCCATACCTTCATAAACGGAACTTTGAAGCTCTTCAAGCTGTGATGTTAAAAGACAATTGTATATAAAATGAAGCAGATCTTCATTTGTAATGAAAACAGAAAATGCATCAAACATCATCAGAACATAATAGAACATGAATGAAAGCACAGTTCCGCTTGTACCTTTCACAGTCATGCAGATAAAAACCGTGATAGATGTGAAAGTTATCAGCGGACATAATGTAAGAAGAAGCTCTTTGAAAAAGTAATCTAATTCATATACATCACTGAAGCCAAAAATTGAACCTCCGACTGCAAAAATAAAGAGCTGATATACGGCGAAAAGTGCAAGCGTCATAATTACAGAAGTTATCCAGTTAGCCATATAAATGCTTGTTCTGGAATGTCCGACAATGATTTTGTTGCGTATAGTATTGTCGGTATAATCCTTGCTTATAAATAGTCCGCCTGTAATTGCAATTATCATGGGGAGAGATGTATTCATGAAAAAGGGGAACGAATCCATATGCAATTTATCATCATCCATTGATGCAGCAACATACATTATCAATGAGGGAATAGAAATCATTATAAGAATAGAAAAAATGAATCTTTTTGTTTTGAATGCACGAGGCAGAATTGCTGAAAGAAGATCAATCATGGTGAACACCTCCCACTAACTTCATAAAGTAATTTTCAAGACTTTCGTTTGATTCGGACATGGTAACGACATAGCAGTCCTTATCGTGGAGGGCAAGAACAAGCGGAGTTATCTCGATTTCGGAGAAAATTACAGCTTCCGTTTCGGAGAGAATTTTGAATTCAAGCTGTTTTTCGGTAAGAACCTCTTGCAGTATCTTTGTATCGTTGACCGTGATCTTCATAGACTGGCGGCATGAGTCGTGAAGTTCTTCCGCCGACATTTCCTTAATGAGTGTACCGTTATCAATAAAGCCGTAATGCGTAGCGAGTTTTGAAAGCTCGTCAAGGATATGGCTTGAAATGAGAATAGTGATTCCACGTTCATGATTCAGTTTTAAAAGAAGCTCACGAATCTCTACAATACCCTGTGGGTCAAGGCCGTTGATCGGCTCGTCAAGAACGAGAAAGTCCGGATTGCCAATAAGAGAAAAGGCGATTCCAAGTCTCTGGCGCATACCGAGAGAAAAGTCCTTAGCTTTTTTCTTTCCGGTGTCGATAAGCTCGACCAGTTTGAGTATATCTTCCATATTATCCTGAGCAAGTCCCAGAATTTTATACTGCAAACGCAGATTTTCTCTTGCGTCGAGATCGGGGTAGATCGACGGAGTTTCAACAACGGCTCCTGTTTTTCTTCTTTCTGCAAGAATTGCGGAGTCTTTATTGTTTACTCCATAAAGAGAATAGCTGCCGGAGCTTGGATTGTGCAGACCGCATACGATTCTGATAAGCGTTGTTTTTCCGGCGCCGTTTCTGCCGACAAAACCGTAAATCGAGCCTTTTGGAATGTTCATGGTAAGTTCTTTCAGAATATGATGTTTTCCGTAATTCTTGCAAAGCTTATTGGTTTGAAGAATGTATTCCATTTTGGATCCTTTCTAAATGAAAAGGCAGTCATGCCCAAAAGAACCTGACTGCCCAAATCGTTTGAATGAATATTAATTATTCGTTGATCTTTGTAACAACGCCTGAACCTACTGTTCTGCCGCCCTCACGGATAGCGAAACGAAGTCCTTCTTCGATAGCGATAGGAGTGATAAGCTCAACGTCCATAGAAACGTTATCGCCAGGCATACACATTTCCTTATCAGCAGGAAGTGTAACAACGCCGGTAACGTCAGTTGTTCTGAAGTAGAACTGAGGTCTGTAGTTGTTGAAGAAAGGAGTATGACGTCCGCCTTCTTCCTTCTTAAGAACGTAAACCTGTCCGGAGAACTTTGTGTGTGGGTGAATTGAGCCTGGCTTACAAAGAACCTGACCTCTTTCAACCTGATCTCTTGTGATACCACGGAGAAGAGCACCTACGTTATCGCCAGCCTCACAGAAGTCAAGAGTCTTTCTGAACATTTCAAGACCTGTAACAACTGTGTTGAGCTTCTCGTCAGAAAGTCCGACGATCTCAACAGGCTCGTTAACGTTAAGACGTCCTCTTTCAACTCTACCTGTAACAACAGTACCACGACCGGAAATTGTCATAGTATCCTCGATAGGCATAAGGAAAGGCTTAGCATCGTCTCTTTCAGGGCTTGGGATATAGTTGTCAACAGCTTCCATAAGCTCAAGGATAGGAGCGTAAGCAGGATCGCTGAGATCATCAGGAGCGTTAAGAGCTGCAAGAGCAGAACCCTTGATGATAGGTGTATCGTCGCCGGGGAAATCGTAAGATGAGAGAAGATCACGGATATCCATCTCAACGAGCTCAAGAAGCTCTTCATCGTCAACCTGATCAGCCTTGTTCATGAATACAACGATTGCAGGAACGCCAACCTGACGAGCGAGAAGGATGTGCTCTCTTGTCTGAGCCATAGGACCGTCAGAAGCAGCAACAACGAGGATAGCGCCGTCCATCTGAGCAGCACCGGTGATCATGTTCTTAACGTAGTCAGCGTGACCAGGACAGTCAACGTGAGCATAGTGACGAGCGTCTGTCTCGTACTCAACGTGAGCAGTATTGATTGTGATACCACGCTCTCTCTCTTCAGGAGCCTTATCGATCATATCGTAAGCCTCATACTGAGCCTGACCCTTCATAGCGAGAGTCTTTGTGATAGCAGCAGTAAGAGTTGTCTTACCGTGGTCAACGTGGCCGATTGTACCGATGTTTACATGGGGTTTAGTTCTTTCAAATTTAGCCTTAGCCATTGGAAAATTCCTCCTTAAATAAGAAATTCAGAAATCTGTATATATATTATACCAGATTATTCTGGTAAATTCAAGTGTTTTGGAGAAAAATATTCTCCAAAAGCGCTTGATTTTTAATTAAATTGATCAATCCTTACCCTTATTGCGGGCAGTCATAATCTTTTCAGCGATATTCTTCGGAACTTCGAGGTAGCTGTGGGGTTCCATAGTGTACTGACCACGACCCTGAGTGTTGGAACGAAGATCGCTTGTATAGCCGAACATTTCAGAAAGCGGAACGAGAGCGTCAACCTGAACAGAACCTGTTCTGGATTCCTGTCCCTGGATCTGACCACGGCGTGAGCTGAGATCGCCGATAACAGTACCTGTATAATCGTCAGGAACGATAACGGCAACCTTCATGATAGGCTCCATAAGAACCGGATTAGCCTTCTCCATAGCTTCCTTAAATGCCATAGAACCGGCAATCTGGAATGCCATTTCGGAGGAGTCAACCTCGTGGTAAGAACCATCGTAAAGTTCAACCTTAACGTCAACAACTTCGTAGCCAGCGAGGATACCGGACTTCATTGCGCCTTGGATACCCTTATCAACAGCAGGTATATATTCCTTAGGAATAGAACCGCCGACGATAGCGTTTGTAAATTCATAGCCCTTGCCGGATTCGTTAGGTGAAACACGGAGCTTAACGTGACCGTACTGTCCCTTACCGCCGGACTGACGAGCGTACTTCTTGTCAACGTCAGCAGAGCCCTTGATAGCTTCCTTATAAGCAACCTGAGGTGCGCCTACGTTAGCCTCAACCTTGAACTCACGGAGGAGACGGTCAACGATGATATCAAGGTGAAGCTCACCCATACCAGCGATGATAGTCTGACCTGTTTCCTCATCTGTCCATGTCTTGAAAGTAGGATCCTCTTCAGCAAGCTTTGCGAGAGCGATACCCATTTTTTCCTGACCTGCCTTAGTCTTAGGCTCGATAGCGAGCTGGATAACAGGCTCCGGGAATTCCATGGATTCGAGAATGATAGGATGCTTTTCGTCACAGAGCGTGTCGCCTGTGGTTGTATTTTTAAGACCAACAGCAGCGGCAATATCGCCGGAATAAACTGTTGTAAGATCTTTTCTGTGGTTTGCGTGCATCTGAACGATACGACCGAAACGCTCACGGTTATCCTTAGTAGCGTTGAGAACAGTATCGCCCTGATTTACGACGCCTGAATAGACACGGAAGAAAGCAAGCTTTCCAACGAAAGGATCGGTTGCGATCTTGAATGCGAGAGCAGAGAATGGCTCGTCATCAGAAGAAGGTCTTTCCTCTTCCTCTTCTGTATCGGGGTTAACACCCTTGATAGCCGGAACATCGAGCGGAGAAGGCATATAGTCGATGATAGCATCGAGAAGCTTCTGAACGCCTTTATTCTTATATGAAGTACCGCAGGTAACAGGAACCATCTCGTTAGCGATAGTTGACTTTCTGATACAAGCCTTGATCTCTTCGATAGTAAGCTCTTCACCGTCGAGATACTTCATCATAAGATCTTCGTCCTGTTCGGCAACGTGCTCAACCATATCGTCATGATACTGCTGAGCCTTTTCCTTCATGTCCTCCGGGATCTCCTCAACACGGATATCCTTTCCGAGGTCGTCGTAATAAATGTAAGCCTTCATTTCAACAAGGTCGATAATTCCCTTGAATTCGTCTTCAGCGCCGATAGGAAGCTGAATCGGAACGGCGTTACACTTAAGTCTGTCCTTCATCATGTCAACAACATGATAGAAGTCAGCTCCCATAATATCCATCTTATTTACATAAGCCATACGGGGAACTTTATAGTTATCAGCCTGTCTCCAAACTGTTTCAGACTGAGGTTCAACACCGCCCTTAGCGCAGAGAACAGTTACAGAGCCGTCGAGAACACGAAGTGAACGCTCAACTTCAACAGTAAAGTCAACGTGACCGGGAGTATCGATGATATTAAGTCTGTGGCCTGCCCAGTAGCAAGTAGTAGCAGCGGAAGTGATAGTGATACCTCTTTCCTGTTCCTGCTCCATCCAGTCCATAGTAGCGCTTCCCTCATGGGTTTCACCGATCTTATGGTTTACACCTGTGTAATAAAGGATACGTTCTGTGGTTGTGGTCTTACCTGCGTCGATGTGGGCCATTATGCCGATATTTCTTGTATTTTCAAGCGTACAATCTCTTGACATAATAATCCTCCTTTAAAATGACGCTTACCAGCGGTAGTGAGCAAACGCCTTGTTTGCTTCTGCCATCTTGTGTGTATCGTCACGCTTCTTGCAGGCGCCGCCTGTGCCGTTAATAGCGTCGAGGATTTCACCGGCAAGTCTTTCCTTCATAGTTTTTTCGTTTCTCTCTCTGGAATACTTTGTGATCCATCTGAGACCGAGAGTCTGACGTCTTTCTGGTCTTACCTCCATAGGAACCTGGTAAGTAGCGCCGCCGAGACGACGAGCCTTTACTTCGAGTTCAGGCATAACGTTTTCCATAGCCTGTTCGAATGCTTCAAGAGCGTCCTTGCCTGTTTTTTCAGCTACGATTTCAAATGCATCGTAAACTATTTTCTGTGCAACACCCTTCTTACCATCAAGCATAATGTTATTGATAAGGCGTGTTACGAGCTTTGAGTTGTATACAGGATCCTGTAATACATCACGCTTTGCGATATTACCTCTTCTTGGCATTTCGCTTCCCTCCTTCACATAGATTCATGAATTCATAGGTACTCGAACCAACCGATTACTGCGGACCAAATCCGGCAATGCTTCACCGGTCGGCACGTCAGGGCCAATGCAGAGGATTTTTAAGAAGCTGAAAAATTTCAGCATTATCTATATAAATCTCCGCATTTATCCTGCGGTAGTAGTTAGCCTATTTTATTAAATGATGCGGCAGTTTTGAGTTCAGCCTGCCTGCTGAAACAGAAGACCTTACTTCTGCTTAGGTCTCTTAGCGCCGTACTTGGAACGAGCCTGAGCACGGTTAGCAACGCCCTGAGCGTCAAGAGTACCTCTGATGATGTGGTAACGCACACCAGGGAGATCCTTAACACGTCCGCCTCTGATAAGAACAACGCTGTGTTCCTGAAGGTTATGACCGATACCCGGGATGTAAGAAGTTACTTCGTAACCGTTTGTGAGCTTAACTCTGGCAATCTTTCTCATAGCTGAGTTAGGCTTTTTAGGTGTAGCAGTTCTGACAGCAGTGCAAACGCCTCTCTTCTGAGGTGAGCTCTGGTTGATCTGAACCTTCTTCTTAGCATTGTAACCCTTCTGAAGTGCAGGAGCGGTAGACTTTGTCTCAAGATCCTTTCTTCCCTTACGAACGAGCTGGTTAAATGTTGGCATATTCTTCCTCCTTTTCTCAAATGATATAATATGTGCATATATAATCAGCACACTTTAATATTATATCCAAAAAAAACCGGCTTGTCAAGGGGTAAACCTTAAAAAGCCGGAAATTTAACGTTATTTTGTGATTTTTCCCATCATAGTGGATAGTTTTGCCTCAGATGTTGGCTAATTTAGACTGTTTTGAATCCAGTCTCCGATGTCCGGCATAGTACCGGCAGGTGAAGAGATGAAAAGCGTATAATATCTGAGTATCAATGTTGCATCGACACCGTCTATAACATCGTCCTTGTTGACATTTGCCGCAAGCTTCTTGGTTTCGTCAAATGTCCCTGCTCCATTTGATATAATAGCAGTATATTCACGAAGAACGAGAGTAGCGTCTATTGCGTCGATAACATTGTCGCCTGTTACATCGCCGAGAGTATATTCAATGGGTGTCGGCTTATCGGAAACGGTTATAGTTATTGAAGCTTTTGCAACAGAGCCGTCGGTGCGCATAGCGTTTACAGTTATAACAGCCGTTCCGGCAGAATTGAGATTGAGAACTTTGTTGTCTGAAATTCCTGCAACGTTCCAGTTATCGGATTCACACCAGATATTTCCTGAAAATGCGCTGCTGTCTGAATAGTAATAGTTTAAATTGACTGAATTTCCGGCATAAAGCTGACTTGATTCAGGCTGCTCCAGAATGACGAAAGCTTTATCAGGGGGAGCGGTTGTTGTGGTAGAAGTAGTTGATGATGTAGTAGTAGTAGTAGTAGTAGATGTTGTTGTTGTTGTTGACGTTGTAGTGGTAGATGAAGAAGTGGTAGTTGATGACGTTGTAGTTGTTGTTGAGGAAGTAGTCGTTGATGATGTTGTTGTAGTAGTGATTGAGGAGGTAGTTGTTGATGTTGTTGTAGTTGTAGATGTGGTGGTAGTAGTAGTAGTAGTAGTAGT